>CAJUAO010000021.1 GCA_910584685.1 uncultured Lachnospiraceae bacterium
GATAGAATTTCTTCCTCTTTTCGAAGCTTTAAAAAAATATATAACTCCCTTCCCATGCTGCTCTGACGCTCCAAGCTCCCTTTATTCTTAAGCCCCGGACAACATGCGAGGAACTTTCTTTCCACCTGTACAAATTAGTATTTTATGAAATCCTGTAGCTAATTTTGACTATAAAAAGATTGATTAATTTTGCAAGATTGAATATAATTAAAAGTAGGATTGTCCTCGTTTTATCTGCTATTGTGAAACGTGGGCGGCGAGAAAACATAAATTAAAAAGGAGACAAAACATATGAAAAAATTTTTTGAAGAATTTAAGAAATTTGCATTTAAGGGAAATGCATTAGACATGGCAGTAGCTGTGGTTATCGGCGCTTCCTTTAGCGCTATTGTCAATTCTCTTGTAAACGATATTATATCGCCGATTATCGGTCTGCTTGTAAGGACTGATTTTACAGACCTAAGCGTAAATTTATTTGGCGTGAATATTGCGTACGGCTCATTTATTATGCAGGTTATTAATTTCCTGATAGTTGCCTTTGTACTTTTTGCAGTTATTAAGAGTATAAATAAAGTAACCTCCCTTGGAAAAAAGGAGAAGCCGAAGGAGCCTACAACAAAGAAATGTACATACTGTTTAAGTGAAATATCCATAGAAGCTACAAGATGTCCACATTGTACGTCAGAGCTTCCGAAGATGATGCCAAAGTCAGAGGCGGAGAAGGAGAAAGAGGAGTAGAAAGAGGAATATAATGTATGAAATAAGGAAAATACACAGCGATGAAGTAACAGAAGCCCTTGCATTAGCATTAGAAGTTTTTTTGCAGTTTGAAGCGCCGGATTATAAGCCGGAGGGAATTGATACATTCAAGCGGGATATAATTGAAAATGATGAATTTATTTCAAAATGCCAGCAGGGTATCTGTCCCATATATGCGGCATTTGATAAAGGTAAAATCATTGGAATTATAGGTATGCGTTCAAACAGAACGCATATTAACTTAGTATTTACCAAGAAGGAATATCACCGCCAGGGTGTGGCTTCTTCAATTTTTAAATTTCTTTTAGCAGATGTTTTGAAGGATAAACCGGCACCGAAGGAGATTACTTTAAATTCGTCGCCATATGGGAAGCCGTTTTATCTTCATATAGGATTTAAGCCTCAATCTGAAGAGCAGGAAATAGATGGAATTAGGTTTACCCCTATGAAGTACACAATCTGACAGCTTCTCATTTATCAAAAAGCTGCATGCAAAAAAATGGGGATTTTGTTGGGAAGTTATATATAAAGAAAAATGGGGATTTGTAGAGTTAGAAAATACAAGTTTTTTGCTCGTTAGTAGAAAGGAGATGATTGTTAAATGAGAATTGCTGCATATCAATTTGCTGTGTCTGGAAATATTATTGAAAATTTTAAAGAAATTGAAAATGCAATATATCTCGCAAAAAGCAAAAATGTTCAGTTACTCATATTCCCTGAGTGTTCATTAACAGGTTATCCTTCGAGGGACATAATTAATTCGTCTTGCATTGATTTTAATCTTGTTCATGAAATGTGTGATAAACTTCAAATAATTGCTGACGAGAATAAGATTTGTTTTATTGTTGGAACTATATATAAAGAAGAGGAAATTTATAATAGAGCTATGTTATTTCAGCCTGATAGTCAAATCAAATTCTATGACAAGCGTGCTCTGTGGGGATGGGATAAGGATAATTTCACGCAAGGCAGTATGGATGGAATATTTGAAATGGAAGGGATACTATTTGGCATCAGAATTTGTTTTGAAATCAGATTTCCTGAATTCTTTCGAGAATTATACAAAAGCAAAACCGATATAAATCTGGTACTGTTTTATGATGTGGCAGATATAGATGATAAAGAAAGATATAACATGATTAGAGGACACTTACAAACCCGAGCAGTTGAAAATGTTACTACCACTATTTCTGTGAATTCTATTTCACCATTTCAAACGGCTCCGACAATGGTTTTTGGAAAATCGGGTCAGTGCATAAAAGAATGTGTTAGAAATAAATCAGAACTTATGATTTATGAGTTTGAAAAAACAGAGAATGATTTTGGAGAAATGGGAAGGATGTCAATCTCTGATACATTAATGATGTAAAGTGCACTTGATATTTTATCAGGATGATGAATTCAATAAATTCCAATTTATTGGGTGTTAAATAGAGTGAAAATCTGTGTTTATAAGGAGAGGATAATGGTTAGAGAAGTAAAATGGACAAAATATTTATGGCTGAGCCTGCTCTCATTTGGAGCATTTATGCTTGAATATTTGTCCATATTCGTAATTGAAGGTATATTTCTGCGTATGGATATACAGAACTATACAACGCATCAAAGAAGCATTCATTGCATCATAATGATTTTTATGTGGGCGTTTTTCATTGGTGCTCTCTTGCTTTTTTCAAGGAAATATTATTATTTTCCGGTAAGAGGAGATAAAAGAGACAAGCTTTCCTTGAAAAATTGGATAGTAACGCTTGTTTGCTTCATTGGCTGCAAAATTATCACTTTCATTGACTGGCATACATTAAAGGTTGTCGGGGAAGCACAGGGTAAAACAGTATTCCAATTTTGTGCGCAATATTTATACTATATGTTTGAAGTGATGCTTGTTGTTCTAATTATAATATATGGGCAAAAAGCCATTGAAACCTTGCTGAAAAAAGAAAGCTCAATTCCTTTTGGCGGCATTATACTGGCTGTGACATGGGGAGGGTTTCATTTCGTATCAAGAGGAGCAGGACTTGAAATATGGAACGGAATTTCTACCATGATATTTTCTGTTCTTAGCGGTGTAATGTATTTACAGTTAAACAGGAAATACCTGTATAGCTATCTTTTTATCGCTATGGGTTATTTGCTGTAAATTAAAATTTACGAAACCGGAAAATCGGGATTTAAAGGAGCGAATATGATGATTGAAATTAGACGTATTGATGCACAGCATAAATCAGATATAAATATTCCCAACGAAGCATTTCATATGTTTGGACGAATTATCCCGTCCTTTAATAATGGACACTGGACTTATAAGTTGGAGCGGTATAACCCTGAAAATGTCACAGAAATGACTTTTCCAGACGAGGACTACGTTTACGAGGATATGGAAGACAGTGTATTTCTCGGCGCTTATGATGGTGAAAAATGTGTAGGATTGGCTATTTTACAGCCCGGATTTTTCAAGTATATGTATTTGTATGACTTGAAAGTAAATAAAAAGTACCGTGGTCAACATGTCGGACAAGCGTTGATAGCAAAAGCAAAAGAAACTGCCGCACAACATGGGTATTATGGACTTTATACGCAAGGTCAAGACAATAATCCAGGTGCTTGCTTATTTTATCTGAACTCTGGCTTTTATATTGGAGGACTTGATACCAATGTATATCGGCACACGAAGCAAGAAGGAAAGGCAGACATTCTTTTCTATTGTGAAGCCGATTAACAAATTCCAATTTTGCCGGCTGCAATGATTAAAAAGCTGACCTTTTCAAATAATATAAAGAAATAATATATTTATTAAAGAAAATATAAGGAAGAAATTTAAGGAGGAATTTTATAATGCGGGCATATGAGCGTCTTTTAAATTATGTAATGATATGGACAACAAGCGATGAGGATAGTGAAACAGTACCCTCCTCTGACAGACAGCTTGACTTGGCTAAAATATTGGTAGAGGAAATGAAGGCTATAGGCGTTATGGATGCCCGTGTGGATGAAAAGGGATATGTATATGGCTCTCTTAAGGCTACAGAAGGCATGGAGGATAAGCCTGCCATTGGCTTTATTGCCCATATGGATACTGCGCCGGATTTTAACGGAAGGGACGTAAAGCCTCAGCTTATAGAAAACTATGACGGAGGGGATGTATGTCTCGGGGACAGTGGAAGAACATTGTCAGTGTCAGATTTTCCTCATTTGAAGGAGCTTAAGGGAAGAACTCTTATTACGACAGACGGAACGTCGCTTTTAGGGGCGGACGATAAGGCGGGAATAGCTGATATTATGACGGCAATAGATGAGATAATAAAGGAAAACAGACCTCACGGAAGACTTTGCATAGGCTTTACTCCTGATGAGGAGGTAGGAAGGGGCGCAGATTTCTTTGACGTAAAAGGCTTTGGAGCAGATTTTGCATATACGGTAGACGGCTCTAAGGAGGGAGAAATTGAATATGAAAATTTCAATGCGTCAGAGGCTGTGTTTAAGGTTCATGGCGTAAATGTCCATCCCGGTGAGGCAAAAAATATAATGGTAAACGCTTCCCTGATTGCAATGGAAATAAATAAAATGCTGCCGGACAATGAAACGCCGCGTCATACGGAGGGCTACGAGGGCTTTTATCACCTTACCGATATGACAGGAAATGTTGAGCATGCAGAGCTTAAATATATTGTAAGGGACCATGACGGTAAATTATTTTCTGACAGAGAGGAAAGGCTTCGCAGTATAGAAAGGCTTATGAATCAAAAGCATGGCGAGGGAACTGTAGAGCTTGAAATAAGGGAGTCCTACAGAAATATGAAGGAAAAGATAGAAACATGTATGCAACTTATAGAAAACGCAAAGACATCAATAAAAAAAGAGGGCATAGAGCCAAAGGTTTCCCCTATAAGAGGCGGCACCGACGGGGCAAGGCTTAGCTTTATGGGACTTCCGTGTCCAAATCTCGGCACGGGAGGCTATGCATTCCACGGTCCTTTTGAGCATATTACCGTGGAGGGCATGGATAAAGCGGTAAATATTATAAAAAATATAGTGGATATATATGCGAGCAACTGACAGGGTAAGCCTGTAAGCAGAGAAATTATGACAGAACAAAGAAAATGTACCACCTGTTAAAAGGTATATTCCTGTACGAAAGGATATATAAATGAGGAGAAGTGACAGAGAAATAACAGATTATAACGAAATGCTGGAGGTTATAAGAAAATGCGACGTATGCCGTCTTGTGTTAAACGATGGTGAATATCCCTACGTTGTGCCCTTAAACTTCGGTATGGAAATAGAGAATAATAAGCTGGTATTCTATTTTCACGGAGCCCGTGAGGGGAAAAAATATGAGCTTATGAGAAAGAATAATAAGGCCTCCTTTGAAATGGACTGCGGACATGCTCTTTTTACAGACGAGGAAAAAGGAAACTGCAGTATGGCTTATGAAAGCGTTATAGGCAGGGGAAGGGTGGAAATACTTGCAGATAATGAAAAGGAGCGTGGACTTAAGTCAATTATGCAGCATTATCATAAGGAGGATTTTTTGTTTAACAGGGCAGTTATACCGGCGACAAATGTTTTTAAGCTTACAGTGGAAACCATGACAGGCAAAAGAAGAAAATTAGGATAATAAACAGCCTGAGGCTTTTATAAGGAGTAAAACACAATGAGTAAATATAATATTTTATGGGAATATGTACAAGGCAAAGGAACCCAGTCCTTTAAATTAACATTTGAAGAAATAGAGAATATTGCAGGGATACCAATAGACCATTACTTTTTAAAATATAAAAAAGAGCTTATGGAATACGGCTATCAAGTGGGAAAAATATCTATGAAGGAAAAGACAGTTATTTTTAATAAGCTTGATTGATGGTATAAAAAATAAAAAGGGCAGCATATTTTATGTTACGATAAAACGCTGCCCTAGATTTTCGTTTAGTAATTTACGCTTCTAACCTCAAAATAGCTCTGAGGGTGAGCGCATACAGGACAAACCTCAGGAGCGTTTGTTCCAACTACAATATGGCCGCAGTTTCTGCACTCCCATACCTTAACCTCGCTCTTTTCAAAGACAGTTGAAGTTTCAACGTTATGAAGAAGCTGTCTGTATCTTTCCTCGTGAGCCTTCTCAATGGCGCCAACCATACGAAATTTCTCCGCCAGTTCATGAAATCCTTCCTCGTCTGCGGTTTTTGCAAATTCGTCGTACATATCTGTCCATTCATAGTTTTCACCGTCAGCGGCAGCGGCAAGGTTGTCTGCGGTGCTTCCTATACCGTTAAGCTCTTTAAACCACATCTTAGCATGTTCCTTTTCATTATCAGCGGTTTTAAGAAATATGGAAGAAATCTGCTCGTAACCCTCCTTTTTTGCTACGGAAGAAAAATACGTATACTTATTTCTTGCCTGAGATTCGCCTGCGAAAGCAGCCTGTAAATTTTTTTCTGTCTGAGTTCCCTCATATTTGTTGCTCATGTTTGAAACCTCCTTAATTTTGGCAATACTGTTTATGAAAAAATTATATCAAAAAGAGTAAATAATGTAAATAATAATAATTTTTGCTTACATTTTATTAAAAGATCTGATAAAATATATATGTAGGATGTAAGGTGTAGCTAAGGTGACTTGAGAATAAAGGAGTTGTGCAATAAGAAAAGCATATATTAAATATTGTATAATACAACAATGTATCAATACCATATACTGTATGATTAAAACTTATTGGGACAGCCCCTGAAATGGAGGAAAAGATGAGTAAAATGTTTGATGTAGGTGAGTATATTATTTATGGTACCAATGGTGTGTGTCAGGTTTCCTCTGTAGGAAAGCTTGCCATATCAAATGATGATAAGCTATACTATACACTTGTGCCGATTTATTCACGGGCAAGCACGGTATACACTCCCGTTGACAATGAAAGGGTAGTTATGCGCAGGCTTATTTCAAAGGAGGAAGCCCAGAAGCTTGTGGAAAATATAAGCTCGGTGGAAACCATATCCATAGATGATGAAAAGAAAAGGGAGGAGTGTTACAAGCAGGCGCTTCGCACCTGCGAATGTACCGAATGGGTAAAGCTGATACGCACCTCCTATTTAAGAATACAGGACAGAAGAAACAGCGGTAAAAAAACCATAAACAGTGATGAAAAATATCTTAAGGCGGCGGAGGACTATCTGTATGGAGAGCTTGCAATAGCCCTTGATATAGACAAGGATAAGGTCAGGAAATATATAGTGGAAAAGGTAACGGAAGGAATGGAAGAAAAATATTGACATCGCAGATTATTTTTAGTACAATACCACTTGCGTAAAAGCAATGCCCGGTTAGCTCAGTTGGTAGAGCAGAGGACTGAAAATCCTCGTGTCTCTGGTTCGATTCCGGAACCGGGCATTATGTTATTTACATTTAAAACAGACAGTTCATTTGTACCATCCTGTCTATAAACAAAACCAGGGCTGTTTATTATTGGAGAAAGTATGCATTTTTGCATATAATAATAAAAAGGCTTAGTACAATGTGCTAAGCCTTTTTACATATAAGAAATTTCTTTAAAACTAAAAACAATTAGAGGAGCAGCAAAAAACGGAGGCTATAATGTACATTTTAAAAACGGAAAAAAGCTTTGATTCGGCTCATTTTCTGGCAGGATATGAGGGAAAATGCAGGAATATTCACGGACACAGATGGAGTGTGGAAATAGAGGTTAAAAGCGAGGAGCTGGTTAAAGACGGACAGCTTCGCGGCATGTGTGTTGATTTTTCAACCCTGAAAAGCCAGCTTGAGCAGGAGACGGATTTTTTTGACCATGCTCTTATCATAGAAAAGGGCGCTCTGATGGAAAAGACAATGGAGATGCTTAAGGAGGAAAAATTTAATCTTAAGATAGTGGATTTCAGACCTACGGCGGAGAACTTTGCCAGATATTTTTACGATAGATTTAAGGCTATGGGATATCAGGTAAATAAGGCGACAGTCTATGAGACGCCGTCAAACTGCGCCGTATACTGCGAGTGAATTTTTCCAGTAAAATGAGGAAAGCATACGGTAAAATTAGGGAAACATACAGGAAAACGAGGAAAATATGTATAAGGTAGTAGAAAAATTTGTAAGTATAAACGGTGAAGGAAGAAGGGCGGGACAGCTTGCAGTATTTATCAGGTTTAAGGGCTGTAATTTAAATTGCAGCTATTGCGATACAAGGTGGGCAAATGAAAAGAACGCCAGCTATGCTTCTATGACCGGGGAGGATATATATAATTATATTAAGGAAACAAAGGTAAGGAACTGTACTCTTACAGGAGGAGAGCCGCTGCTTCAGGATAACATAGGAGAGCTTCTTAAGCTTCTGGCGCAGGATAAGGCTTTGAGAACAGAGATAGAAACAAATGGAAGCATTGATTTAAAGCCCTTTGCAGATATAGAAAACAGGCCGTACTTTACCATGGATTATAAGCAGCCCTCAAGCGGCATGGAGGGGCAGATGTGCCTTTCAAATTTTGAATTGCTAAAGGAAAATGATACGGTGAAATTTGTGTCAGGCTGCAGGGAGGATTTAGAAAGGGCTAAGGAAATAATAGAAAAATACAAGCTGACTGAAAGATGCGGCGTAATCCTAAGTCCTATGTACGGAGCCATAGAGCCGTCTCATATGGTTGAGTTTCTTATTGAAAACAATATGAACGATGTAAATATACAGCTGCAGCTTCATAAATTTATATGGGATAAGGATACAAGAGGCGTATAAACTGATTAAAAGCGGAGGAAAGCAGTTAATGGGTAAAATAGATAAAGAGGCTGTAAAGCTTCACATAAGAGGATTGTTAGAGGCAATAGGTGAAAATCCCGACAGGGAAGGCTTAAGGGAAACGCCGGACAGGGTGGCAAGGATGTATGAAGAAATATTTGAGGGCATACAATATACAAACCATGACATTGCCGTGATGTTTAATAAAACCTTTGAGGAGGATTTAGAGCTTTCAAAGACAGGCCATGATATGGTAATTGTCAGGGATATTGATATTTTCAGCTATTGCGAGCATCATATGGCGTTAATGTATGATATGAAGGTTACCGTAGCGTACGTGCCAAAAGGAAAGGTTATAGGGCTTAGCAAGATAGCCCGGATAGCTGATATGGTATCAAAAAGGCTTCAGCTTCAGGAGCGTATAGGAAGCGATATAGCTGATATTATTTCAGAGGTTACGGCTTCGGAGGATGTGGCAGTGCTTATAGAGGGTTGTCACAGCTGCATGACGGCAAGAGGCATAAAAAAGTCAAATGCAGTGACATATACCTCAACCCTTAGAGGAAGATTTAAGGAAGACATAAATCTTAAAATTCAGCTATATGGCAACAAAGCATCATTATAGGGGGATTAAAATTTCCGGCTTCACAAAGAGTTAAAACTCTTTAAGTTGAAACTCTTTGAGTTGAAACTCTTTAAGTTAAAATTCTTGAGACTTTATTATTTAATAAAAAGGAGAAAAAATGAAAGCGTTAGTATTATTCAGCGGCGGAGTTGACAGCACTACCTGCTTAGCCATGGCAATAGATAAATATGGAAAGGATAAAGTGGTTGCTTTATCCATATCCTATGGACAGAAGCATGTAAAGGAAATAGAGGCTTCTGACAAAATAGCAGAATATTATGGAGTGGAGCATATTTCCATAGATTTATCCAAAATATTTGAATACAGCGACTGCTCCCTTTTAAGCAGTTCAGATAAAGAAATACCAAAGGATACGTATGAGAATCAGCTTAAAGGTACAGGAGGACTTCCCGTAAGCACCTATGTTCCCTTTAGAAATGGTTTGTTTTTATCATCGGCAGCAGCCATAGCGTTATCAAAGGATTGTGACGTGATATATTATGGGGCTCATGGGGATGATGCGGCAGGAAATGCATATCCCGACTGCTCTGATGAGTTTAACAGGGCTATGGGTGATGCAATATATATTGGAAGCGGAAAGCAGTTAAGGATATATGCGCCTTTTGTGAACAAGCCAAAGTCAGATGTGGTTGCCGAAGGACTTAAGCTTAAGGTTCCCTATGAGCTGACATGGAGCTGCTATGAGGGTAAGGATAAGCCTTGCGGAGTATGCGGAACATGTATAGACAGAAGAAAAGCATTTGAAGCAAACGGTATAAAGGAGAGTTAGAAAAAGATATGAGCGGAAGAAAAAAGGAAGAAGTAAAGGACTTGAAGCTTCTTGGAAATCAGGGAACAAAATACCCTGACGATTATGCGCCGGAGGTGCTTGAGACGTTTATAAATAAGCATCAGGATAACGATTACTTTGTAAAGTTTAACTGTCCTGAGTTTACCAGCTTATGCCCCATTACAGGACAGCCGGATTTTGCGGCCATTACCATATCATATGTACCTGACGTTCGTATGGTTGAAAGCAAGTCGTTAAAGCTATATTTGTTCAGCTTTAGAAATCATGGTGATTTTCACGAGGACTGCGTAAATATAATTATGAAGGACCTGATAAAGCTTATGGGGCCTAAATATATAGAGGTATGGGGCAAATTTACCCCAAGGGGAGGCATTTCCATTGACCCATACTGTAACTATGGCAGGCCGGGAACAAGGTGGGAAAAGGTAGCCTTTGAAAGACTGGCAAATCATGACCTGTACCCGGAAAAGGTGGACAATCGCTAAAGATTGTGATAGAATTAATCAAATATTCGTATAAAATTATGGAGGTATTAAAGTGGCTAAAGTAGCGGTAACTACAGACAGCAACAGTGGGATTACGCAGAAGCAGGGAGAGGAATATGGAGTGTATGTGCTTCCTATGCCGTTTGTCATAGAGGGAGATACATACTATGAGGATATAAATCTCTCACAGACCGATTTTTATGAGAGATTAAAGAGTGATGTAGAAATATCTACCACACAGCCATCGCCTGATGAGGTAATGAAGCTGTGGAGCAGGCTTTTGGAGGAGTATGACAGTATTGTTCATATACCTATGTCAAGCGGGCTTTCAGGCTCATGCCAGACAGCCATTATGCTGTCGCAGGAGGAGGAATACGAGGGAAAGGTATTTGTGGCGGATAATCAGCGTATATCCGTTACCCAGCGTCAGTCGGTTTTAGATGCAAAGCTTATGGCAGACAAGGGTATGGAGGCTTCGCAGATTTATGATATTCTTATGAGGGATAAGCTTGAGGCAAGTATTTATATTATGGTAGATACTCTTAAGTATCTTAAAAAGGGAGGGAGAATCACTCCTGCCGCAGCCGCCCTTGGAACTATACTGCGGCTTAAGCCGGTGCTTCAGATACAGGGAGAAAAGCTGGATGCATTTGCAAAGGCAAGAACGGTAAGCCAGGCAAAATCAATGATGATAAATGCAGTAAAGAGCGATATAGAGAAGCGTTTTGGCGGGGACATGAATAATGTGTGGTTTGAGATAGCCCATACGGAAAATGAAGCTGAGGCTGAGAATTTCAAGAAGGAGATTTTGGAGGCCTTTCCGGGATATCCGGCGGAGGATATAGTAATAAATCCTTTGTCGTTAAGCGTTTCCTGTCATATTGGACCGGGCGCTCTGGCATTTGCTATTTCCAGAAAAACTGAATTATAAGAAATTATTAACAATTTTAAATGCTTTGAAGGCGGTAAAAAATATATCAGCATAATACAGCCATACTCTAAAGGAAACAGCAAAGCTCTCAGGCGGATGACTTTGCAAAGGGTAGGACAGTATTATGCTGATGCATTTTCCGGCTGTATCGGCAATATTTATAATTACAATATAAGAGAAATAATTATTTAAAAGTACAGAGCTTTTAAGAGAAATTTTAGGAGGAAAAATGCTTAAGGATTATGTGGTGGTTGATTTGGAAACCACAGGACTAAGTGCTAAGGATAACAGAATAATAGAGATTGGAGCTATAAAGATAAAGGAAGGAAAGGCGGAGGAGCTTTTTGAGACATTTGTAAATCCCGGGTGCGCTATACCGTTCAGGATTACAGAGGTTACGGGGATTAATGACAGCATGGTGTCAGAGGCTCCGTATATACAGACGGAGATAGTAAGGTTTATTGAGTTTTCGGAGGAGCTTCCCCTTATAGGTCACAATCTTTTGTTTGATTACAGCTTTTTAAAGGCAAATGCGGTAAATAATAAGCTGACCTTTGAGAGAGAGGGAATTGATACCCTTAAGATAGCAAGGGAAAAGCTTAAGGATTTGCCCAGCAGGAGACTTGATTATCTGTGCCGGTATTTCAGCATACCTGATGAAAACCATCACAGGGCGGTAAATGACGCTAAGGCTGCATATGAGCTTTATAAGCTTTTTTGTAAGCTCTTTGAGAATGAAAATGAAGTGTTTAAACCTGCGAAGCTTATATATAACGCAAAAAAACAAAGCCCTATAACAGATAAGCAGATAAAATATTTAAGAGCCCTTGTAAGCTTTCATAATATTAATATTGATTGTGAGATTGATAAGCTGACAAAGAGTCAGGCGTCACGGCTGATAGATAATATAATTCTTGAACATGGCAGGATTTTTTGATATTATAATAGGGATTGCCGTAACGCCCCTGTTTATGAAGGGGAATGTTCTGACAACAGCTCGTTAAGAGCGTTAATTATAGGCTGCTTCATAAGAGAGTTTAGCTTTTGGGCATTGTCTGCAAGCCCGCTTATTTTATCATACAGGCCCCGCTGGTGATAAATATCCGCAAGCAGCATATAGGTAGCTTTTATATCAGAGCCTATACTTATTGCATATTCCAGCACGGGAAGGGCGTCCTCTGTATATCCCAGAGTGCACAGAGCGTCGGCATATTGCTGGAGAGTTCTGACCAAAAGGATATAGTTTTCATCATATTCCGTCAGGACGCTTAGGTTTGAAGCGCCATATTCCAGCTTAATGTCCGTGGCTGTTTTTCCCGTAAGGTTTAAAATACGTTTATCCTTAAGGTCAAGAAGTATGATTTCAGATTGGGAAATAGTTTCCGAATCGGCATATTTTTCCATGGGAAAGCTGTCGTAGGGTATTTTTATATATTCTATGGCGTCAAGGTTTTTACGGCGTGTAAAATTAGCGTCATGCTCACGCTTCCAAAAATCCTCGTCACGCTTTTCTTCAATTTTTTCATGCTTTCTCCGTTCATAGTTAAACCATAAAATAAATATGATAAAGCAGCCGAAAAGGGGGAAAGCAAAAGGGGAAATATTCATAAACAAACTCCATTTATATATTTTTATTTAAAATCATATTTGATTTTATCTTAAAAAAGAGTATAATGCAATATAAAATAAAAAAAAGTACCGGCAAAGGCCGTACAGAGATGAGGAAAAAATGTTTAATATTTATAACAGCAAAAGTAAGAGAAAATTAACAATGATTATATGCATAGTCCTTATTGTGGCTATGGTCGCCACCTCCCTTCTTGCTATGTTAAGCTAAGGCGTGGATACAATGTGTTTTTGAGAAGCTTTGAAAACGCATTTACATAAGGCGGCAAGGGGATTGTTATGAAAAGAGGAAAAATTTCAGAGTCCGTACTTAAAAGGACTGTCATAAAGGAAATTCAATATAAGAACAAGACCGTAAAAAAGGGCGCGGCAGCCGGAGGAGACGGCGCGGTATTTGCCACAGACGACAGGGATATGGCGTCGTCGGTTTCTGCATATACCGGAGAGATTATTATGTCCGGCAGACGCGCCTTTGCAGGCGCAGTAAACAGTCTGGCGGCAATGGGGGCAGAGCCCTTTGCAGTTCAGGTCTGCGTGCTTATGCCTGAGAGTACAAAGGAAAGTATGCTGAGAGCATTTATGATAGAATTGCACAATATGGGAAAGGACATAGGAGTGCAGATAGCCGGAGGACATACGGAGACGGCGGCGGGCATAGAAAGGCCCGTAGTGACTGTGACCTCATATGGCTTTGTGGAAAGGCTTTCTTACGGGAAGCTGTATAATGGAAAAGACTGTCAGGAGCCTGATAATGAATATGATATAGTTATGATAGGTGATACAGGGCTTGAAGGCACGGCAGTTCTTGCCGTGGAAAATGAAGAGGAGCTTCATAAGCGTTTTACAGGAGCATATATAGATAAGGCAAAGGCGTATATTAAAGAGCTTGTAATAGTAAGGGAGGCTGCAGCCGCGGCTACGCATGGCATGAAGGCCATGCATGACACATCAAAGGGCGGTGTTTTCGGGGCTTTATGGGAGCTTGGAGAAAATTTAAAATGCGGAATGGAAATAAATCTCCGCAGCATTCCCATAAGACAGGAGACAGTAGAGCTTTGCGAATATTTTGACTTAAATCCCTATTTTATAAATTCCCTTGGAGGCATGCTTGTGGTGACGGAGGATGGAGAAGGCCTTGCAGGTAAGATAAGGAATATGGGGAAGACGGCGGCGGTTATAGGACGCACTGACAGAGGTCATCAGAGGACTATTGTCAACAATGACGAAAAAAGGTATCTTGAGCCGCCGAAATCAGGCAAGGCGGAGGAATTGATTGAAAAAAGGATTTAGACATATATTTAATGGTTTATGGAAATGGAGGATATAAGAATGGTTGAATTAAGTGAAATAAGAAAGCAGATACTTGGACTTATAGAAAAAAACAGCCGTATAGACTTAAAGGAGCTTGCGGTTTTATTAGGAACTACAGAGGCGGAAGCAGCAAACGAAATAGCCGGTATGGAGAAGGAAAATATTATAAGCGGCTATCACACGCTTATTAACTGGGAAAATACAAGTGAGGAAAAGGTTACGGCTATGATAGAGGTTATGGTTACGCCACAGAGAGGCGTAGGCTTTGACCGCATTGCGGAACGTATTTACAATTTCAGCGAGGTTAAGGCAATTTACCTTATGTCGGGAGGCTATGATTTCCTTATTATGCTTGAGGAAAAAACCATGAGGGCAGTGTCCCAGTTTGTATCTGAAAAGCTGTCTGTCCTAGAGGAGGTAAGAGGTACGGCGACACATTTTGTACTTAAGAAGTACAAGGACCACGGAGCAGTATTAAACGAGGAAAAGCATGATGAAAGGATGTTGGTGACGCCATGAGAAACCCGCTATCAGATGTTGTAATAGATATTAAGCCGTCAGGCATAAGAAAATTTTTTGATATTGTAAGCGAAATGAAGGATGCAATCTCCTTAGGCGTAGGAGAGCCGGATTTTGACACTCCTTGGCATATAAGGGAGGAGGCTATATATACGTTGGAGAAGGGAAAAACCGTATATACGTCAAATGCAGGACTTATAGAGCTTAGAGAGGAAATATGCAGATATCTTAAGAGACGCTTTAATGTAAGCTATGATTATAAAAGTGAGGTAATGATAACGGTAGGAGGAAGCGAGGCAATAGATATTGCCCTGAGGGCCATGGTAAATCCGGGCGACGAGGTTATTATTCCTGAGCCATGCTATGTTTCGTATCTTCCCTGCGTACAGCTTACATACGGAAAGCCTGTTATAATAAATCTTAAGGAGGAAAACCAGTTCCGTCTTACAAAAAAGGAGCTCCTTGACGCCGTTACGGATAAGACAAAGGTGCTTATTCTGCCTTTTCCAAATAATCCTACAGGAGCGGTTATGACAAGAGAGGATTTGAAGGATATAGCGGAGGTATGCATAGAGAGGGATATTTTTGTAATATCGGATGAGATATATGCAGAGCTTACATATACAGGCGAAAGGCATGTAACTATAGCAGAGTTTCCGGGAATGAGAGAGCGGACAGTGCTTATAAACGGATTTTCAAAGGCATATGCCATGACAGGCTGGAGGCTCGGTTATGCGTGCGCTCCTGAAAATATATTGTCACAGATGTTAAAAATACATCAGTTTGCTATTATGTGCGCGCCGACTACAAGCCAGTATGCGGCTATAGATGCAATCAGAAATGGCGACGACGACGTTGTAAGAATGACCCAGTCGTACAATCAGAGACGGCGCTTTGTGCTTAATTCCTTTAAGGAAATGGGAATAGAGTGCTTTGAGCCCTTTGGCGCCTTTTATACCTTCCCTAATATAAAGAAATTTGGACTTACCTCTGATGAATTTGCAAACAGGTTTTTGCAGGAGGAAAAGGTTGCCGTGGTGCCGGGAACGGCGTTTGGCGACAGCGGAGAGGGTTTCCTTAGAATATCTTACGCTTATTCCATAGAGCAGCTTAAGGAGGCTTTGGGAAGGCTTTCAAGCTTTGTAGAAAAGCTAGAGGTGGATAATGCTTAATATTGTATTATTAGAGCCGGAGATACCGGCAAATACGGGAAATATAGGCAGAACCTGTTTTGCCACAGGAACAAGGCTCCACTTAATAGAGCCTCTGGGCTTTTCCTTAAGTGAAAAAGCATTAAAGAGAGCCGGAATGGATTACTGGAAGGATTTAGAGGTTTTCGTTTATGATGATTACGAGGATTTCCTAAGGAAAAATCCCGGCGCAAAAATATATTTTGCTACCACAAAAGCGCCAAATATATACAGTGAGGCTCATTTTGAGCCTGACTGCTATATTATGTTCGGAAAGGAAAGCGCAGGAATACCTGAAAAAATTCTTGTGGAAAATCAGGAGACCTGTATACGTATTCCAATGAATGAAAATATCCGTTCCCTTAATCTGTCAAATTCAGCAGCCATAGTTTTATATGAGGCGTTGAGGCAGAATGACTTTGCTGGAATGGAGCTTACGGGACATTTAAGAGGATATGACTGGAAGTGAGGCCTTTTTTGAACGCTGGAGGGTAAATATAAATTCAGTACCCACCCCCTCGGTGCTTATGACGTTTATATTTTCATTATGGCTGCTTATTACTTCCTTTACGATGGACAGGCCCAGACCGGTGCCTGTCTTATCTTTTCCTCTGGAGGAATCCGTCTTATAAAATCTGTCCCATATTTTTTTCAGATTTTCCTTTGGAATGCCTATACCACTGTCCTTTACGGAGAAAAATATTTTATCGTTCTTATCAGTTATCTTAATGTTTATTGTAGAATTATTGTGGCTGAATTTAATTCCATTATCAAGGAGATTATATATTACCTGCTGTATTTTTGTTTTGTCGGCGTTTACTATGTATGCTTTGCTGCCAAAAAACACGTCAAGGGTAATTTTTTTTCTTGAGCATTGTCCCTCAAAGGAGGCGACGATATTTCTTGTGAGGGAAACTAAGTCAAAGTCTGTTATATCAAGCCGCATTCCCTTGTAATCCCATGTGTTAAGAAGCAGAAGGCTTTCTGTAAGCTTGTTTAAACGCTCTGTTTCAAAAAGAAGTATATTAAGGTATTTCTCATGGAGCTCAGGGGGTATGGTGCCGTCAAGCATGGCCTCCACATAGCCCTTTATTGACGTAAGGGGAGAGCGTAAATCATGGGATATGTTTGTAATAAACTTTCGCTGGTCGTCATCCTTTTCCTTCATTTCCAACGCCATAAAATTAAGCTTTTCCCCAATATCTCCTATTTCGTCCTTATAATAAATCTTAGGCAGCTTATAATCAAAATTACCCTTGGCATATTCATTGACAGCGCGCTTAACATTTCTTATGGGACGGAATATAAATATATGAAAAACTATAAGGATTGACAGGGAAAAGATAAGCATAAGAAGAAATATGCTGTAGTTAAAGTTGGAAAGAGGGGCAAAGTCTGAAACAACAGCTTCAAGCCGTCTGCTTAGGATAACATACCCATAGGTTTTATATGTGTTTACAATAGGGGAATAGACAGATAAAACCTCCTCCTCCATAATGTTGTTATAGGTGGTGGTGGTATAAATGCCGGAGTCAAAATATGACGATAAATCACCTGGTATTTTGCCTGTATCCCTGTAGCGGGAGCTGTATAGTATTTTGCCGTCGGAGGACACAAGCCAGAGGGTGGTATCGTCAGGAAGCATAAAGGTCTTTATGTCGCCGCTAAAGCTGTAACTATCATCAGGCCTGCTTATATTATAATGATATTTGCTATAGTAACCGGATATTCCGTTGGCCTGATTATACAGGGACAGGGCATATGAGGCAATATGCTTATCCTCGGCAGCCTTTTCATAGCCATTATATATGTATAGCAGGGAAAGAGCGATAAAAATTCCGTATCCAAGTAAAAGCTTAAGATAAATAGTACGCTTCATAATAATCCCCCCCTATGCCGTTTTGGCAGCTCAAATATGAATGAAAAACGCCGTTTTTGCGTTTTTCCGGTGTGAAACTTAATACTCTCTCTGACAAATGTTTTGATTAATTGATTAGACCTTAGTTTCAAACTTGTAGCCAATACCCCACACGGTTGCAAGGGACCATAAAGGGTGGTCGTTTATCTTCTCACGGATACGCTTTACATGCACGTCTACGGTACGGGTATCGCCTATATATTCATAGCCCCAGATATTGTCAAGAAGCTGCTCTCTTGTAAAAACCTGGTTTGGAGAGGCGGCGAGAAAATGGAGCAGCTCTATTTCCTTAGGAGGCATGTCTATCTGTCTGCCCATATAGGAAACGGTATAATTTGTTATATTTATAATAAGGTCGTCAAAATAAAGTATGCCGTTATCCTTTGGTTTTTTCTCATCAGAGGCGTAGGAGCTCCGGCGGAGAACTGCCTTTACCCTTGCAACCAGCTCCTTTGAGTCAAAGGGCTTAATAATGTAGTCGTCGGCTCCCATTTCAAGGCCAAGCACCTTATCGAAAACCTCTCCCTTGGCAGAAAGCATAATAACAGGAAGATGTGAGGTTTTTCTAAGCTCCCTGCATACCTGATAGCCGTCAGGGCCGGGAAGCATAATATCTAAAAGCATAATATCAGGCTTAAAGGAATCTACAGCCTTAAGGGCAGCCTCCCCGTCCTCCACGCACATAGTTTCAAAGCATTCCTTTGTAAGGTAAAGGGAGATAAGCTCTGATATATTTGTATCATCATCTACTATAAGAACTCTTTGCTTCGCTGCCATAATACTTATCCTTTCTGCTAAGAGAGGCCCCGCATTTTTATTGAGGCGTCTCTTGCCAAGCTAGTCTTTAAATTCAACAATAGTTACGCCTGTATCGCCCTCGCCGAAAACTCCCAGACGGAAGGTATCCACATGCTTTTGTCTTTTTAGATATTTGTGTACGGCGTTTCTTAAGGCCCCCGTACCTCTTCCGTGGACAATACGTACGCTTTTCAGATGGGCAAGATATGCGTCGTCAAGGTATTTGTCAAGGGCGGCAACGGCTTCGTCAGTTGTCATGCCTATAAGATTTACCTCTGAGGATATTGAGGCTGATTTTGAAACCTTAATTTTTCCCTTGTTTGTCTTGGTAAGGTTTGGCCCCGTAATAACAGGCTCGTCAATAAGCTCTATATCCCGGATATTTACCTGGGAGCGTAAAATACCCATTTGAACAAACAGCTCGCCCTTATTGTTAGGGAGGCCTGACACATGTCCGTTTACACCAAGGCTAAGGACTCTTACGGCGTCGCCAAGCTTTATATCCTTAGGGGTAAGCTCTTTTTTCGGCTTTTTGCCCTTAAGAGTTAAGCTTTCCTGCGTATTGCCAAGCTTTTCCCGAAGGCGTGTCCGCTGCTTTTCCATATCCTTTGTTAAGCCGCCTGCTGAAAGCTTATTTATTTCTCTTATTGCCTCATCTGCAAATGACTTGGCTTCCTGCAAAATAGCTCGGGCTTCCTCGTTTGCCTCCGTTAAAATGCGTTCCCGTCTGTCATCAAGCTTTTCAGATTTTTTCTCAAGCTCAGCCTTAAGCTTTTCTATTTCCTCCTTATAGGCCTTAATCTGAGTATGCTCCCGTTCAATTTCCAGCTTACTTTCCTCAAGGTCTGAAATTATATCCTCAAAGGCCTCGCTGTCAGAATCTATTCTTGTCTTTGCGTCGTCTATAATATAGGAAGGAAGACCCAGCTTGCCTGCTATGGCAAAGGCGTTGCTCTTGCCGGGGATACCGATAAGCAGCCTGTAGGTTGGGCTGAGCGTCTCTACAGAAAATTCACAGCAGGCATTTTCCACGCCGTCCGTAGATAGGGCAAACAGCTTTAATTCACTGTAATGGGTTGTAGTCATTGTGCGGATTTTCATATTGTGGAGAAACGTAAGGATGCTTATGGCAAGGGCGGCTCCCTCTATAGGGTCCGTTCCCGCGCATATTTCATCAAAGAGAACAAGGGACTTATCATCAGCCTTTTCCAGTATATTTACAATATTAGTCATATGTGAGGAAAAGGTGGAAAGAGACTGTTCTATGCTCTGCTCGTCGCCGATATCGGCATATACCTCGGTAAATATACTGAGAACAGAGCCGTCGTCAGCAGGGATATGAAGTCCCGACTGGCCCATAAGCGTAAACAGTCCTACAGTTTTTAGGGATACGGTTTTTCCGCCTGTATTTGGGCCGGTAACAATTAGAAGGTCAAATGTATCTCCCAAATGGATGTTTATAGGCACAACCTTAGTCTGCTCTAAAAGGGGATGCCTGCCGCATTTAATGTTTATTATGCCGTCAGTATTAATAACAGGCTCGCAGCACTTGTATTCCTTTGACAAAGCGGCTCTTGCAAATATAAAATCAAGAAGGGAAAGAGTCTCAAGATTATACTTTATCTCCTCCGTATGCTCCCCGCACATATTGCTAAGCTCAGCAAGAATTTTTTCTATTTCTGCTTTTTCCTTTATCTCAAGCTCCCTAAGCTCATTGTTAAGCTGGACTACAGCCATTGGCTCAACGAATATGGTAGAGCCGGTGGACGACTGGTCGTGTATCATACCCGGCATATTTCCCTTGCAGTCAGCCTTAACGGGAAGACAGTACCGTCCGTTTCTCATGGTGATAACAAAATCCTGAAGGTTAGCCCGTACAGTTTGTGAATTAACCATAGAGTTAAGCTGGTTGTGGATTTTCTCATTTGTTCTTTTCATGGAGCGGCGGATAGACGAAAGGGCGCTGCTGGCATTGTCGTCTATATCGTCCTCAGAGATAATGCATCTTTTTATCTCGTTGTTTAATCCTGATAACGGCTCAAGTCCGTCAAACATTTCAGAGAGAGAATCGCGTCTTTCATCGGAGTCTGTATTATCAGCCTCTGCCTTATTCTCCCTAAGGGAATTTTCATCAAGAGGACTGCCGCCTGATAAGGCTTTTCCTGACGTATTTCTGGAAAATGATTTTATTCTTAAGGTAACGTTAAGAACAGAGCTTATATCAAGAAGCTCCTTAATGGAAAGGCAGCTTCCGATTTCAAGTCTCTTTAGGGTGGCGCCGATGTCTCTTGTGCCGGAGAAGGATACGCTTCCGCTGTGCCATAGCCTTGCAAGGGCGTCGCTTGTCTCGGTCTGCGCTTTTTTAATCTCCTTTAGATTAGTCATAGGGGTAAGCTTACGGCACATATCCTGACCTAAAGGAGATGATGCGTGCATGGTAAGCTTTTCTATAATTTTGTTATATTCTAACGTTTTTAAAACTTTGCTATTCATAATTTAATTAATCCTCATTTCTTTGTGTGGGCTATGAGCATAAGGCAGGCTGTTTTTGCGCATATATACATGATAATAACATATATTGCAGGGGTGTTCAATAATAAAGTGCTTTAAGTACAGCATGTTTTTACCCTTTTAACGCCTAAATCCCTATGAAAAATTATCTCATGGGAATAGCAAGTCCGGCTAAAGAAAAAATGGTATAAAAAGTTTAAGAATGTCATAAAATGTTCATATTTGTAATGTATAATATATAAGTTAATTGTGGGTAATATTAAAGTAGCGGCTTTAAATGGCATTTAGAGGTATTTTATGAGCGAAGATAAAAAAAATCAGGCGGATATAGCGGGGGAAAAGGATAATTTACAGGAGGAATATACCTTTGTGAGAGAAACTATTAAGGAAAAGCCTTCTGCTTTTGTACGTGTGCTTTTAAGGGCAGGAAAAGTCCTTGGAATGGGCGCGGCGTTCGGAGCAGGAGTGTGCCTTGTGCTTCTTATTTTTGACAAGGATATGAGGGATATATTTACGGGAGATAAGGACAACGGTGAAAGCATAGAAAATACCGGGGATTACAGCGCTGAGAATGACACTACCGTATCAGGCCAGGAGAATATGGAGCTTGACGAGAAGCTGGAGCTGCAGCTTGCGGATGTTGTAGTGGTTTATTACGGTAAGGAGGAAACCTCCGAAACAGAAGCGGAAAGTAAGCCGGAGGTAAATACTATTTATCAGGGTGAGGAATTGACGGCAGATATTTCAGACAATAAGGAGATTCAGACAACCACGTCACCGGCAGAAAAGGAATCGGAGAAAAAAACGGAAAAGGAAAGCAGCAGTACAGACGAAACCACAACAGGAAACGAAAACAGACGCATAGAAGAAAAGAGGCATTATACGGGACTGCTGGTAGCTACAGTAGGCGACGTGTTTATCTGTATAGAAAAGGATAAGATAAGCGACGGAGGAGATATACTTGTTTCCTTGAAGGGGGGAAATTATGTAAAGGCCAGTGTGTATGGATATGATTCCATAAGCGGTCTTGCGGTTTTAAGGGTATATGCCAAGGATATAGATGAGGAGATAAAGAAAAGCCTTAAGCCGGCAAGCTTAAAGAATATAGAAGAAATGAATGATGGAGATAAGCTTGTATATGTTGGAAATCCTTATGGAAACGGAAGGCTTATGTATACGGGAACCCTTGCGGGAGTTGATACGGGCCATTGTAATTATGATACCTTTTACAGAGGTGTCATAACGGACATAAGAAATGAGGATATACAGGACGGATTTATTTTTGACAAAAATGGCGATATAGTGGCAATGGTAGGTGGAGTAGATGAGAATCTAACCCTTGGAAAAAATATTGCAGGCGTTTGTATGGAGGATATTATATTTATATTAAGGGCTATAGTAGACGGAAGCTCCATAAAGCATATAGGAATAAAGGGGGAGACCGTGACGGATGACATGAGGGAGCTTACGGGAGAGAGCATGCCTGACGGAATGTATGTTACGGATGTGGCAAGGGAATCCTCCGCATACAGGTCGGGAATAATGGTAGGCGATATAGTTATATCCGTAAACGGAAAGCAGGCGTCAAAGCTTAGGGATATACAGAAGGCATTGGAAAAGGCCTCTGAAAATTCGGATATTACGCTTGTGGTAAAGCGGAAGATAGGAACAAGCTACAATGAATTTACAATAAAGGTGCCGGTTGAATCGTCGAAGGGAACCTTGCTGTATTAAATTTTCTAGCGTTTTCAGGCATAATAAAGTCCGGTTAATTAGCGGACGTTATACTAATAAAGTTATATATATGAGAAAAAATGGAGGAAAAGAATATGAAATATATTGAATCATTCCGCGAGGGGGAAAAGGTGGCAGGGGTTTACCTGTGCAAATCTAAATCATCAGCCGTTACAAAAAATGGCAAGCCTTATGAATCCGCGATTTTGCAGGATAAGACAGGCACGGTGGATGCAAAGATATGGGAGCCGGGCTCGCTGGGAATAGATGATTTCGAGGTCCTTGACTATGTGGATATAGTGGCAGACGTTATTGTCTTTAACGGCGTCACCCAGCTTAATGTAAAGCGGATAAGAAAGGTTTTGGAGGGTGGTTATGACCCGAAGGACTATCTTCCTGTCAGTGAAAAAGACATAGATGAAATGTTTGAGGAATTAAAGAAGTACATAGCATCTGTTAAGGATAAGTATTTACACACATTGCTAAGCAGATTTTTTATAGAGGACGCAGAGTTTTCCGAATGCTTTAAGACACATTCGGCTGCTAAAAGCGTTCATCATGGATTTATTGGCGGACTTTTGGAGCATACCCTTTCAGTGGTAAAGCTTTGTGATTTTTATACTAAAATGTACCCAATGCTGAACAGGGACCTGCTTATTACGGCAGCCATGCTTCATGACATAGGAAAGACAGAGGAAATAGAAGCGTTCCCCGTAAATGATTATACTGACGACGGAAATCTTCTTGGACATATAGTCATGGGAAGTGAAAAGACAGGAAGAATGGCAGACACCATAGAGGGATTTCCAAGACAGCTAAGAAGCCAGCTTCAGCACTGTATACTTGCCCACCACGGACAGCTTGAGTACGGCTCCCCTAAGAAGCCTGCGCTTATGGAGGCTTTGGCCCTCTGCTATGCAGATGACACAGACGCAAAGCTGGAGACTATGAAGGAGCTTTTTTCCGGAACAGGCATACAGGAAAACGGAAAGTGGATAGGCTATAATAAAAGGCTGGAGACAAATCTTAGAAGGACTGATTGGTAATGGAGAATGGAATGAAGAAAAATCAGGAATTTACTGTCTTAATAGAGGATATAGGAGTGAATGGAGAGGGGATAGGCAAGGCAGACGGCTATCCCCTGTTTATTAAGGATACTGTTCCCGGAGATATTGTACAGGGAATAGTTACAAAGGCGCAAAGTAAATATGGCTACGGAAGGGCGCTAAAAATTATTACTCCGTCGCCGGACAGGGTGGAGGCTTTGTGTCCTATAGCTAAAAGATGCGGGGGCTGTCAGCTTCAGGAGATGTCATATGAAAGGCAGCTTGTTTACAAGAGAGAAAAGGTAAGAAATAATTTAGACAGAATAGGAAAGCTGAAAGGGTATACCCTCCATGATACCATTGGCTGTGAAAATCATTACAGGTACAGAAATAAAGCCCAGTTTCCCATAGGAAAAAATAAAGAAGGAAGGATAATAGCCGGGTTTTATGCGGGAAGGACTCATGAGATAATAGAGTGTGAGGACTGTGCAATCGGGATTGAGGAGAATAAGGAAATACTTAAAATTATTATAGGCCATATGGAAAAATACGGAATAGAGCCATATGATGAAAAGACACATAAGGGCTTGGTGCGTCATGTGCTTATAAGAAAGGGCTTTGCCACAGGAGAAATAATGGTGTCGGTGGTTATTAACGGTGATAAGATAATGGCTTGTGAGGAGCTAGTCGCTACGCTTTTGGAAAATATAGAGGGGATGAAGGATATTTCCCTTAACATAAATAAACAAAGAACAAACGTTATTCTTGGGGACAGAGTGGTTACTTTATATGGAGATGGTTATATTACGGATTTTATAGGTGACGTTAAGTTTAGGATTTCACCATTGTCCTTTTATCAGGTAAATCCTGCCCAGATAAGGGTATTGTATGGAAAGGCATTAGAGTATGCGGGACTTACGGGGGAGGAGACGGTGTTTGACCTGTATTGCGGCGTTGGGACAATTTCGCTGTTTCTGGCAAGGTCAGCTAAGAAGGTGTACGGAGTGGAGATAGTGCCCCAGGCAATCGAGGATGCTAAGGTTAATGCAGGGATTAACGGCATAGATAATGTGGAGTTTTTTGTTGGCAAGGCTGAGGAGGTTATACCGGAATTGTATGAGAATGAAGGGATACAGGCAGATGTGGTAGTTGTAGACCCGCCGAGAAAGGGCTGCGATGAGAGGCTCCTTGAGACGATTGTAAAGATGGAGCCGGAGAGGGTGGTGTATGTAAGCTGTGACTCGGCTACACTTGCAAGGGATTTGAGGTATTTAAGCGAGAATGGATTTGGGGTGGAGGAGGTGCAGCCGGCGGATATGTTTGCGCAGGGGGTGCATGTTGAGACAGTAGTCTTGATGTCAAGGAAAGATAAATAAGTGCCAGAAAGCGGCGTATTTCCGGGCTTTTTCGGAAGTTGGGATGTAAAGCCTAACCTCTGAAAAAGCTCGGTTTTATTATATGGAAACATATCTACTACGAAAATATGTGTCAGGTTGTAACCTCGGATTAGATAACGCAAATTGAGTTAGTGGATTAGATGTCAGGGATTTTGAAGTGATTTTTAAAAGAGGAAAAAAGTTGACAACAAATCCGGCAACTCGATACTAATAGCATTTTCGGGCAGTGGAATAGATAACATTGAATGGAGTTGAGAAGCATGCCGACAAAAAAACAACATTTTGTTCCCCGTGTTTATTTGAAAGCATGGGAAACTCAGGTTGAAACACTTAAAGAACCTGACAAAAAATTCAAAGGTATATATGTAATAAAAGATGGAAAAAAGGGTGAGGGTGCCAATAGAAATTCAGTACTATGGATGCCACATTTATATACAATTAATTTTAAGTATTTGTTTATCTGTAATTCGTGTTCAAAAGTCAAGTCGCAGTTTGTAGATATGATTTTTGATTTACTTAAAAAAAGTTATAAGCAACCAGTGTATGGGAAAATAGGATATAGCACCATCAAAACTAAAAAGAGCATTCAGAAACATCTCTATGAGATAGATGATTGGGAATTTTATTATGAGGATGGCAATATTGCTAAGAAAGCAGCTATTCTTAGTCAGATAGATGCATTAAATTCATATGTTTTGGAGGATGCCTTCGATGACTATCTTGAAAAAAACTGGGAAAATATTTTAAACAGCTTTGTAGATAGTGTTCATAATGGAACGCCTGTAGCTATCGGAAGGAGCGAAAGGATAATATCTGAAGATATAGCAAAAAGTATGTTGGCTTCTTTTTTTATCCTACTTTGTCGAAATCCTAAATTTGATGCAATGGGGATTTACACACAAATAAAAGACAATATTCTATATCCTGTGTTCGATTCGATGTGCAAGGAAGATGAAGAATCAGAAAAACATGATATCGAAAACAATGAGGGGAAAGAATATGCAGACGAATTAATGACAGGAATATGGTATTCAGAGCTGTACAAGATGTTCTTTAAAAATTCTGGTGGTTTTTACCATAATGTAGTTAACTTGGCGCTAAAAGGATGTCAGATGATTCTTTTTGAGGCCTATGAAAATGCTGGTACATTTATTACTTCTGATAACCCTGCATTTGAGCATAGGTCTACTGTGGTTGAAAAAAATAACAGTACGGGGCTTGTTTTTCCTATTTCCCCTAAATATTTAATTTTTATTGCCAAAGGAAATGAAGGAATTAATGTTGTTGACCACCGATTTGCCAACACTGATACAATTAAGAAATTTAATAGAATGATTTATGAGCACAAGACAGAACTAATAGTCTCTATGTCCAATAATCTAAATGATGTTATTTGATTCGCGAAATTTACAAAGTCTATTACAGAAAACAATAGGAGGTATTTTATGGCGATAGCACAAGATGCATTTTTCATTCCTGATGATATAGCAACAGGATTAGCAACAGGCCTTTATCGAAGAATTGGTAGTGTTGTAAGATATGCAACAGGGCCAAATAAAGGCCAGATTGTAAAGCACTTAAATCCGATTGATTTAAAGGCTGCTGAGCAGGCACAAGGCCTAGGGGCTAAAGCGTTACAGTTTGTAAAGCAGCATAAGAAAGGTACAATTATAGTTGCTGCAGAAGATGATGGCCACGTTGTATGATGTAGGAACAAATACAATCAATTATCATATTAAAAAGATATTCGAGGATAGTGAGCTACAGGAGGATTCAGTTATTCGAAAATTTCGAATAACTGCCGCTGATGGAAAAAGCTACAGCACAAATCATTATTCTTTGGAAATGATTATTGCAGTTGGTTTTAAAGTTAATTCTGAGCGAGCAGTACAGTTCCGTAAGTGGGTAAATCAGATTGCCAAGGACTACACCATCAAAGGCTGGGTCATGGATGATGAACGCTTGAAGAATGGCGGTTCAATACTTACAACAGAATACTTCGACCGTTTGCTTGAGCAGATTAGAGAAAGAGACAGGCAGTATTGCCCTGCTTTGGACGAATTGAGCAACTACATTAACAATCATTTATTTATGAAATTTTGCAGTCAAATCAAGGAAAAATATCATTGCAGTGAAAAGATAGAGTTCAGTTCGTGCAGTTGGGAATATGGCTGGAATGTTAAATTTAAAAAGTCTGGTAAAAATCTATGTACGGTATATCCCCGTGAGGGGTTTTTTACAGTTCTTGTTGTAATCGGACCAAAAGAAAAGGACTCCGCAGAGCGCATTTTACCCAAATTAACTCCCAAGCTTAGAGAGATTTACAACCAAACCGAAGCCGGAAATGGTCAGAAATGGCTTATGATTGATTTAGAGGACAGAGATAAAATGTTTGATGATACAATGCGTCTGATAGAAATCCGCAGGGGAGCAGCGTCCGGCAGTAAGGAATAAAATATTATGAAATTATATTGAAGAAATCAATCTGTGCCTAAAACGCAAAAATCGAATTCTTTTTACAAAGAGTAAAATTCATGTGGTAGTATCTCTTCTGACCAGAATAGGAGTAATCACCTTATGAATTATTTCAGCCTGAGGCGCAGGCTTTCTCTTTTTTCTTTCATTCATTTGAGAAACAAGCAATTTCATTGCCTCATATGCTATTTTGTCAATCTGCTGTCCGATTGTGGTGATTGGAACGATTGCTTCCGAGGCAATGGGCGAATCGTCGAAGCCTACGATACGATAGTCATCTGGCAGACAGCCGTATTCACGCATGAGAAGATTGAGAAAAATGTTGGCATGGGTATCATTTGACATAAATATTCCTTTTCTCATATTGGGATATTTTTCACTGATAGTCGAAAAAATACCGCTGATACGCTGTTGAGTTTCTTTATAGCTGTTCCCAAGGTCTGTAAGAAACAGCTCATGTTTGATATTGTACTGTTCACATATGTCAGAAAAACCTTTGATTCGGCCATAGGAAGGGATTGCAGGCGGCACGTCTGAATTTATATGAATCAGAATATCGCAGCCGTTTTTTACTAAAAGACTGGTAGCCTGTACGGCTCCCATATAGTTGTCGGTATTAATGCTGTTCACATATTTATCTTCCCGCTCTATCGTCACAACAGGAATGTTGTAGGATGCCAGATCCTTAGAGGAAATCGTGTGACTTAACACAATTAGTCCTTCTATTTTGTATGCCAGTAATTCCTGAAGATACTTTCGTTCTGCTTCCTCAGAGCTTGTACCTGTAAAAACAAGGAATTTATAACCAAATGTCTCATAAGTGGATAATATCTGATTTAACATTTCGGAGTAATAGTGCAAAAACAGATTGGGAAGCAAAATTCCAACAAATTCGCTTTTACCGTTTGCAAGAACCTTAGCAAGCTTGTTTTCCTGATAATCTAAATCAATCAAGGCCTGTGCAATGATTTCCTGATTTTTTAAGGTGAGTGAATCAGGATTGTTAAAATATCTGGATATGGTTGTTTTTGAAAAGTTAGTATATTTTGCAATATCATCAAAGGTTACCTTCTTTTTTTTATCTTCCATAACAAATGCCTCCAATATAATAAAAGTAGTTCTTATAAGCCGCGTTAAGCGCATTAAGTATATCAGAAAAAAGTAAGAAATTCAATTATAAAATAACTGGTTACGTAACCGATTATTTATTTTTTAAAAAGTATTGACAAATAATATAAAAGAAGATATGATATAAATTATAAATTAACCGGTTACTTTACCGGTTACAAAACTTGAAAAACAATATTATAAAATTTGCCAGAAAGGAGAATCGGAATGAAAAAACGAATAACGGCTGTTCTGACGGTGGCATTGCTTGTTGTAAGCATAAGCGGATGCGGGAACAGAACGCCAAAACCCGGAAGTATTTCCGGATATGACGAGGGAGAACAGTATCTATCTATATGGGTTCATTCTATAGAGGATACGGAAGAGGGCAGATGCTACAGGGAATCTGTGGAGGCATTCAATGACGCATATAATGGACAGTATTTTGCGGACATAGAATTTATTCCAAGAAACGACAGCGGCGGAGGATATTCAGATAAGATTAACGCATCTGTGATGTCAGGTGAGCTTCCTGATGTGCTTACCGTAGATGGTCCTAATATTGCGGCGTATGCAGAAAACGGAATTATACAGCCTCTGGCTGAATTGTCAGAGGATGAGAAAGGAGCGTATCTTGAATCTATTATTGAGCAGGGAACATATAATGACAGATTGTATGCGTTAGGCGCAATGGAGTCCAGCGTGGGACTGTATTATAATAAAAAGCTTTTGAAAGAAGCCGGAATCGAGATACCGGATGCTGAGCATCCATGGACGCAGACAGAGTTTTTGCAGGTTTTAGAAAAGCTAAAGCCGATAATGGAGGAAAAAAATGGATATGCGCTTGATATGACATTTCCGGTAGGAGAAGCGACTATTTATTACTATGCTCCGTTTTTTTGGTCCAACGGAGGAGATTTTGCAGACGAGACTGGTCTGTCGGTGGATGGAATATTTAATTCTGAACAGAATGTAAAGACCGTGTTTTATTTTAAAACTTTATTGCAAAACGGATATATGTCGAAGGTTCCGATTGAGCATTTGTTTGAAAGCGGAAGAGCTGCATTTAAAATTGATGGCGCGTGGGAGGTCAATACCCTTTACACAAGCTATCCGGATATATCCTTTGGCGTTGCTCCCTATGTGGTAGGAGAACAGTGGAGTGGAGAGCGCTATACGCCTACAGGCTCATGGGCTTTTGCAGCTTCATCAAAGACAAAGGATATTGATGGAGCAACAGAGCTTGTAAAATGGATGAGCGGTGTTGACAGTGGAAAGCGATTATGGGAAAAGGCAAAATCATTTCCGTCTACCTACGAAGCTTTTGAATCGATTGACGTATTTCAAACAGATGAAAACTATAAAGCATTATATTATCAATTAAGTACATATGGTCATCCAAGACCAAAAACCCCTGCATATCCACAGGTGAGCGCATCATTTCAGCAGGTGCTGGAGAACTCTGTTTTAAGCGGTTATGAGCCGCAGGAACAACTGGATAAATCTGTAGAAAGGATTAACGCAAAGCTGAAGCGTTATACAATAGAGCGATGAAAAAGAAAAGAGAATCCATTATGGGAATGGCCTTTTTCGGCCCGGCACTGGTTCTGCTGACATTATTTCTTTTTTTACCAATGATATTGACATTAATATTCAGTTTTACAGACTTTTTTGCCTTAAATCCAAGCCTGACACATTTTGTCGGATTAGATAACTACTTTCAGGTTTTGAAGGATGATGATTTCCGCCAGGCATTTGCAAATACTTTGAAGTTTGTAATTATCATTGTTCCGCTGCAGAGTCTTGGGGCATTGGGGCTTGCCATGCTGATTAATAAGGTGACCTATTGCAAAACATATTTTAAGGTGGCGTTTTTTATACCAGTTGTCATGTCGCTTGCAGTTGTGTCGGCGCTTTGGATGCAGATTTATAGTCCTGAGGGAATCCTGAATTCCATTCTTGCAAATTTTGGAATTAGCGCGCAGCCGTTTATTAACAGTTCTGAACAGGCGCTTCCTTCTATTGCCATTATGAGCGCATGGCAGGGTATGGGATACCAAATGCTGATTTTCTTAGGGGGATTGCAGCAGATAAATCCGGCTCTTTATGAGGCCGCTGAAATGGACCACGCAAGCGGATGGCAGAAATTTAAGGATATAACGCTGCCGGAGCTAAAGCCTTTATGTATTTTTGTACTGATAACAATTACAATTGGCGCATTTCGTATGCTGGTCCAGCCAATGGTTATGACAGGAGGCGGACCATCCCACTCAACTTACACAATGGTTTACGACATTTATGAAACAGGTACGGTAAATTGGGAAATAGGATTAGCGTCCACAATGGCGATTGTATTTGCATTCTTTGTCATGATACTTACAGTAATACAGACTATTGTGACAAAAGATAAGGAGGAAAAAAAGCATGTTAACAAAAAAGCAAAAACGAATTAACATTATCCTTGTTGCAGTTATGATTATTATGTCACTGTTTTTCCTTTTTCCGGTAATATGGATGCTTGCCAACTCGTTTAAGACAGACGGGGCGATTACAAGCGATATGAATTCTTTGGCGGCATTTGTACCTCCGGCGTTAGACGGAAAATTTTTTGATAATTATATTACCATTCTGACGAATACAAATTTTATCCGATATATGGTAAACACATTGTTTTATGCGGCAGTACTGATTGTGCTGGGAATAATAGTAAATGGTCTGGCAGGATATGCGCTGGCAAAGATTAAATTTCCGTTTAAGGAGCGCTGGCTGCTGATTATTATGCTCCTTATGATTGTTCCTATGGAAACAATTATCACTATTCACTTTCTGTTCATTGCGAAAATGGGACTGTTGAACAATATTATAGGTTATGTTCTTCCTATGATTGTTAATCCGTTTAACATTTTCTTATTCCGGCAAGTATTTGTGAGTCTTCCGGATGATGTATATGAGGCGGCACAGTTGGATTATTGCAGTCCTGTTAAATATTTCTTTACAATGGTGCTTCCAATGTCAAAGAGCGTTGTTGCAACAGTTAGCGTATTTACGTTTTTAAATGTATGGAATGATTACTTGTGGCCGTCACTGGTATTTACTTCCAGCGACCTTTTAACTGCACAGATTGGTCTGAATGCTATCACGTCAAATGAAAATACTACAATGGGTGAGACTTTAACAGTCATTACATTAGTTACAATACCGGTTATTATTATTTATGCATTGTTTTCAAAACAGATTGTGGAGGGCGTTGTTTCCACAGGTTCAAAGGAGGGTTAAGCTATGAGCTTTATTGAATTAAAAAATGTATGTAAGCAGTATCCCAATACAGATAAAAAAGCGGTAACAGATTTTAATCTGGAGATAAACGAGAAGGAATTTATTGCTTTTGTAGGACCGTCAGGCTGCGGCAAATCTACAACGCTTCGAATGATTGCAGGCTTTGAAGAGATTTCTGGCGGCGATTTATTTATTGACGGAAAAAGAATGAATGAAATTGCCCCAAGAGATAGAGGAATCTCTATGGTATTTCAAAATTATGCGTTATATCCCCATATGACAGTGGAAAAAAATATTGGATATGGTCTTAAGAATATGAAGGTGCCTGAGGCGGAGATTAAGAAAAAGGTAGATTGGGCTGTTAATATTTTAGGGCTGGAAGAATTTCGTAAGCGCAAGCCTAAGAATTTATCAGGAGGACAAAGACAGAGAGTTGCCTTAGGCAGGGCGATTGTAAAGAATCAAAAGGTTTTTTTAATGGATGAGCCCTTGTCTAATCTGGATGCAAAGCTTAGAGTCAGCATGAGAAATGAGATTAGCAAGCTTCATCGCAGTCTTGGCAGTACAACTATTTATGTCACCCATGACCAGGTGGAAGCCATGACAATGGCTGACCGGATTGTTATCATGAAGGACGGTGTAGTGCAGCAGGTTGGAAAACCAATAGAATTGTATGAGCATCCTGTAAATAAATTTGTTGCAGGATTTATCGGCTCGCCGCAAATGAATTTCTTTAATATTACAATTAATGGCTGCCAGCTTGTATTTTCTGATGGCAACAGAATGAATATAACAGAAGAAGCGGCAGATAAATTGAAAAAGCATGGTAATAAAATGATACTGGGAATCAGAGGCGAGGATATTAAGTTTGACCCTCAGAATATTGATATTTATAAGGATAACAGGATGAGCGCTGTTGTAGACAATACAGAAATCATGGGAAATGAAAATAATTTGTATTTTGAATTCGGTAATGCTACAATGGTAGCCAGAGTTTCAAAATATGAATTGTGCAAGGTTGGGGATGAAGTAGAATTTGTATTTGTTCCCCACAGAATGCATTTCTTTGATTGTGAGACAGAGGAAGCAATTATATTGTAGGAGGATTATATGGATAAAATAGAAAATGCAAATACATATATTGATGAGAATCGCATACCGAGAGAGGAACTGCCGGTATTCCATGTTGCGCCGCCTTGCGGCTGGATGAATGACCCAAACGGCTTTTCTGCTTATCAGGGAAAGATACATTTGTTTTACCAGTTTCATCCATACAGTCAGGTCTGGGGACCAATGCACTGGGGACATTATGAAACGGAGGATTTTATAAAATGGACAGAATTGCCTGTTGCGCTTGCTCCTGACCAAAGCTATGATGAAGCCGGATGCTTTTCCGGCTCCGGAATTGAGACAGAGAAAGGTCATCTTCTGGTTTATACAGGGGTTATGGAAAAAGAAATAAACAATAAGAAGGTTGCGTATCAGAAGCAGTGCCTTGCACTGGGTGACGGAAAAACGTATGAAAAGTTAGAACAAAATCCCGTAATAACTGGGAATATGCTGCCGGAACATTTTAGCAGAGAGAATTTCAGGGACCCGAAGATTTGGAAGGAGGAAGACGGATACTATATGGCAGTGGGGAATAAAACGGATAAAGGCGTTCCCCAGGTTGTGTTATTTCATTCTGAAGACGCCATAAAATGGCATTATGTATCTGTTTTGGCAAGTGACAGGGATGGAATTCTCGGAACAATGTGGGAGTGCCCGGATTTCTTTTGCTTAGACGGCGAGTATGTGCTGATTACATCACCGCAGGATTTATGTGCGGATAAGGAGTTTCACAATGGAAATAATTCTGTGTATTATATGGGAAAATATAATAAGAAGCAGCATGTATTTCATTATGAAAATGTGTATTCCCTGGATGACGGTCTGGATTTCTATGCGCCACAGACTATGCTTGCGCCGGATGGAAGACGCATAATGATTGGCTGGATGCAGTCATGGGATTCTAATATACGTCCTTCAGGCCAGAAGTGGTCTTGTATGATGACACTGCCAAGAGAATTACGAATTGAACAGGGAAAAATATTACAGAATCCCGTTAGGGAAATTGAAAAGTATTACAGAAATGCCGTCTGCTATACGAATAAGGAAATAAGCGGGAATTGTCAGATAGAAGGTATTTGCGGACGGGTCCTTGATATGACAGTAGAAATTGTTAGTGGAGATTTTCGTGAGTTTACAATTTCTTTGGCGCGGAATGAGCGATACCATACAGATTTTACCATATTAAAACATAGTAATATGATAGAAATTGACCGTACCTGTTCAGGAATGGTCCGCGATGCAATTTCTATCAGAAAAGCAAGGATAAAAACGCCTGCGGAAAAATTAAAGCTGAGATTAATATTAGATAAATATTCTGCCGAATTATTCTTAAACGACGGACAGCAGGCGTTCAGTTGTACCTTTTACACCCCGGCAGAGGCTGAAGAAATCAGCTTTGGGTGTGACGGTAAGGCTGTTGTCAATATTCAGAAATATGAAATTGCAGTTGATTAAGGAGGCGGTTGTATGAAGAAGTTTGATGTGGTTGCATTGGGAGAGTTACTGGTTGACTTTACAGAAAATGGAATAAGCGAACAGGGAAATCCCTTGCTGGAGGCAAATCCCGGCGGAGCACCCTGCAATGTGCTGTCCATGCTTCAAAACCTTGGAAAAAAGACTGCATTTATCGGGAAGGTAGGAGCGGATGCATTCGGACAGATGCTGATACAGGCTGTAAGGGCTCAGGGTATCAATACAGATAATCTGTTGACAGATGATGTGGTGAATACTACGCTGGCTTTTGTTCATACGGACAGGGAGGGAGATAGAAGCTTTTCTTTTTATCGTAATCCGGGGGCGGATATGATGCTGCGTTGGGATGAAGTTCATCAGGAGATGCTTGGGGATACAAGAATATTTCATTTTGGAACCTTGTCAATGACAGAACGGCAGATTGGGAATGTGACAAAGAAAGCAGTTGAAAGAGCTAAAAGTGAAGGCGCGCTTATTTCCTTTGACCCTAATCTCAGACCTCCCCTTTGGAAGAGTCTGGAGGATGCGAAGGATAAAATGTGGTATGGAATCGGCCAGTGTGATATTCTTAAAATTTCGGACGACGAGATTTATTTTCTGACAGGAACGCAGGATATTAATCGAGGAATAGAAATAATATTATCGCGCAGCAATCCCAGATTAGTCTGCGCAACTATGGGAAAAAATGGAAGCAAGGCGTTCTGCAATGGAAAAAGTGTTTTTTGCGAGCCGTTTCTGCGAAATGATACCATTGAGACAACAGGAGCGGGAGATACGTTTATGGCATGCGTATTGAATACTGTATTGGAGAAGGGACTGGAAGCCCTGTCAGAGAAGGAGCTGCTTGAGATGCTCCGGTTTGCCAATGCCGCCTCCTCTATAATTACAACCCGCAAGGGAGCGTTAAAAGTAATGCCTGGGAAAAATGAGGTTTTGGAAACGATTGAAAAATATTAAGGACGCTGCGGATGTAAAAAGAAGGTCTGACAGTACTCAACCCGGTGTTGAGAAGGTAAAACATAAAATATCAACTACCTATTGATAGACTTTGAAAAGCAAAGGAATTAAAATTATGGCATGAAAAGGCTTTTCAAAATTATAACAAAGAAAGGATGGTTTTATGTTTGATATGCAAAAAATTGGAAAAAAAATTTCCTCATTAAGAAAAGAACATAACATGACACAGTTAGAATTGGCGGATAAGCTTAATATCAGCTATCAGGCGGTATCAAATTGGGAGAGAGGCAACAGCATGCCGGATATTTCAAAGCTTCCCGAGCTGGCGGAGATATTTAATGTATCATTGGATGAACTGCTTGGAGGAAAATCAACTCTTGTTGAGGCTGTCGTAAAGGACAATGTAGCTGAATGTATTGAAGCTAACAATATATCAGGGGAGGATGTCGGCAATGTGCTTCCTCTTTTAAAGCCGCAGCAGGTAAGTAGTCTGGTTAAGCTAAGTAATTTGACAAAAATCAGTGATTTAGCAAAAAATATAAATAGTTATCTCCCGTTTTTAGATGAGGATACGGTAAAGGAATTTGCAGAAGAAGCAGCAGAAAAAGGAGAGAGCATATATGTTTATCTGCCGTTTATGGACGAGGAGGCAGTAAACGAATTTGCCAGAAAGGCAATAGAAAAGGGAGAAGGAATAAGCGGATACCTGCCATTTATGGAGGAGGATGATGTGAGAAAGCTTGCAGAAAAGGCAGTAGAAAGAGGAGAAAGCGTAAACATGTATCTGCCGTTTATGGACGAGGAAGCGGTAAACGAATTTGCCAGAAAAGCAGTAGAAAAGGGAGAAGGAATAAGCGGATACCTGCCATTTATGGAGGAGGATGACGTGAGAAAGCTTGCAGAAAAGGCAAGGGAAAAAGGGGAAAGCGTAAATATGTATCTGCCGTTTATGGACGAGGAAGCAGTAAACGAATTTGCCAGAAAGGCAGTAGAAAAGGGAGAAGGAGTAAGCGCCTATCTGCCGTTTATGGAAGAGGAGGATGTAAGAGAGCTTGCGGTAAAGGCAATAGAAAGAGGAGAAGGTGTGGAGATATATCTGCCTTTTATGAATGAGGATGATGTAAAGGAACTGGTAACGCTTATTTTTAAAAATAGCAGGAACAGACAGGCATAAATTAAAACAGGACAGACATAAATTAAAAAACAGAATGACAGTAATTCAATTTGATGATACAATTAAAAGTAACAGTATTATCGTTGTATATAGATATATCATACAGCCAGGGAGCACCGCTGTATGATATATTGCTTTACAATATAAGAAAGTGCTTTTATTTTAGCCGTTTAGGGCAATAAGGGAGATTAATTATGGAAAAAATACATAACCCGATACTAAGAGGCTTTCATCCTGACCCGTCTGTTATTCGTGTTGATGACGACTATTACATTGCAACATCAACCTTTGAGTGGTGGCCGGGAGTCCGTCTTCATCACTCAAGGGACCTTGTCAGGTGGGAGTTGATAGAATACCCGTTATCACGGATTTCACAGTTAAATCTTAAGGGCGTCGGACCGTCCCAGGGTATTTGGGCGCCATGTCTTAGCTATGATAAGGGAACCTTTTATCTGGTATACACGGTGGTAAAATCCTTTTACTGCAATATGTATGATACGGAAAACTATCTTGTGACGGCGCAAAATATTCATGGTCCATGGTCAGAGCCCACGGCCCTTAATAATTTTGGCTTTGACCCTTCCCTGTTTCATGATGATGACGGACGAAAGTATATAGTAAGCATGGTAACAGACCACAGAGTTCCTAAAAAATATGTTGGGCGTCTTGTGTTGCAGGAATTTGATTCAAGGCAGAAAAAGATGTCAGGCCCTGTAAAGGATATTTACCGGGCAGACGGGATTTTTCTCGAGGGGCCTCATATTTTTAAGCGCAATGGTTTATATTATCTGTTCAGCGCGGACACCGGAACGGGGGAAGGACATGGACAGACAATTCAAAGAGCTGAGAATATATGGGGACCTTATGAGATGTATAAGCCCTATGATGAAAAAAGGCAGCCAGGAGAGGCTTATTCCATACTGACCTCGCGTCACCATGAGGAGGTCCTTCTGCAAAAATCAGGCCATTGCGATTTGGTAGAAACTAAAGATGGAGAATGGTATGCCGTGCATCTGTGCGGAAGGGCATCAAATGACAGAAATCCTAAGGATGCAGAGAGGTTTGCCGGAGACAGGAGATATGTGCTTGGCAGGGAGACGGCCATACAGAAAATGAGATGGACAGACGACGGATGGCTAGTGCTTGCAGACGGGGGAAATACTCCTAAGGAGGAGGTTGAGCCGCCGGCATGCAGCAAAAGACAGCCTGATGAAAATATTTTATTATATGAAGAAAGCATATGTGAAGAAAGGATATGTGAAGAAAAGAGCGGGAGCGTAGTATTTGAATGGGATGACTTTGATGGGAACGCTTTAAATCTTGAGTACCAGTCCTTAAGAATCCCCATGGACGGATACCATATATCATTATCGGAACGTCCCGGATGGCTTAGAATGTACGGACGAAGCGGCTTGGCTTCACGGTTTTCCCAAACCCTGATTGCCAGAAGAATGACGGAGTACAATATGGACGCAGAAGCCTGTCTGGATTTTGAGCCGGAGGTTTTTAAGCAGATGGCAGGAATGATTTTAATGTATGATACGGAAAATTATCTTTATTTACATATTTCTTATGATGAGGATATAGGAAAATGCATTACCCTGCTGAAAGCAGAAAATAAGAAATACGAGTATCTTACAGATTATATACCCCTTGAAAGGGAAAGGGATGTAATTCTGGGGCTTAGTGTAAGGGGAACCGAAGGGCAGTTTTTTTACGGGTATCGTGATGATGTTGAATACGGTGATACCACCGGATATGATGCTTCTGTCAGGAATGGTGATTTTCACATGGACAGCAGTGGGAACAGGAGAGGGGAAGCAATGCAGAAATTAGGAGAAGCTGTAAATATAAGCTTTTTGTCTGATGAAGCCTGCAAGGAGGGCTGGTTTACCGGCGCAATGATAGGAATCTGCTGTCAGGATTTAACAGGATTTGGCAGGTATGGAGATTTTGACTGGTTTTGTGTGCGAAATTATAAAAATCATTAAGGAAATGATAAGAGTTTGCCGATAAAAGATATAGATTATGTTTGCTTTTTGGCGGAGTGTTATAATTATGAAGCCATAGCATTTATATAAATATATTGCGGTAAAGGATTAAAAAATGAATCAGCATACAGGTGGAGCAAAAGCGGAAGCTTCAGGTAAAAATGAAAATATAGTTAAGAGCAGACTGTTTAAGGTGTCCGACTATTTTGACGAGAACAATGCGTTTGTAGCAGTACGGCAGGGAATGATTATGACAATACCCCTGCTTGTTGTGGGCTCGATGGCATTAATGCTTAAAAGCCTGCCTGTTCCTGCCTATCAGGAAATTCTTCCAAAACTTTTAGACGGAAGACTTGTGGAGATTTTTTCATTTATTCAAAGCGCAGCCTTTAGTTTACTTGCTGTTGCCATAGCATTGGCAACCAGCTTTTGCTATGGAAAAATTAAGGTTAAGGATGAAAAGGCTGACAGCGGCGACTGTGTGATTGTTATGCTCATCACTATTGCCTCACTGGCAGGATATTCAGGTATTCAATATGATGATTTTTCCGTGACAAAGCTTGGAAATACAAATATTTTTGCTGCGTTGGCAATCACTCTTTTTACCGGCTGGTTTTATTTTAAAATTAAGGAAAAGGGCTTTTTTAAAATCCGTCAGAGAGGAATGGAGGCTGACAGCCTGTATTCTGACGCAGTGTCGGGAATTATGTCGGCGTTGTTAATTGTGGGGATTTTTGCAGTAATAAGACAGCTGCTTGAGCTTATTTTTCATGTGGAATCAATTCAGGAGCTTTTGGAGATTGGAGTAAACAGTCTGTTTAAACAGATTGGAAACGGTCTCGGAATAGCTCTTATTTTACTGCTGCTTATACATGGAATGTGGTTTGTAGGCATACATGGAAATAATGTTCTTGAAACGATAATGCAGCAGAATTTTGTGGTAATCAGCGCCGGAACGATATATAGCAAGACCTTTCAGGACGTGTTTGTAATAATGGGCGGCACAGGCTCTATTCTGTGCCTTGTTATAGCTATTCTTCTGTTTTCAAAAAAGAGCGGCGTAAGAAACATTGCCAAGCTGTCGTTGCCGACAGTAATATTTAACATCAGTGAAATAATTTCTTTTGGGCTTCCCGTTATTTTAAATCCGATTTTCTTTATTCCATATATGCTTGTGCCTGTTGTAAACTGCGTTATTGCCTATGGGGCCATTTCCTTTGGACTTGTTCCCCACGTGGTGCGTACCGTAGAATGGACGTCACCTGTGTTTTTAAGCGGCTATCAGGCAACAGGCTCCATTGCAGGAAGTATTTTACAGGCAGTATGTCTTTGTGTAGGCGTAATAATTTATCTGCCTTTTTTGAGAATGTTTGAGGAGAGAGACGGAATAAGGCTTATAAAGAATGTAAAGGAGCTTGTTTCAGAGCTTCAAAGGCAGGAGGAGTCAAAGAACTTTACAAGTCTTACGGCCCGGAGCGATTCTATTGGAAATGTAGCAAGGGTTTTGGCGGCTGATTTAAAGGAAGCCGTAAAAAATAAAAAGCTGTTTCTGTTATATCAGCCTCAGGTTGACAGAGAGGGTAAATGCATAGGCGGAGAAGCAATGCTCAGGTGGAAGCATCCGATTGCAGGAGCTATATATCCTCCGCTTATCATAAGGCTTGCCAAAGAGGAAAATATGCTTCGTGATATTGAGGAATATTTGTTTGACGAGTCTGCGTGCGCCATTTCAAAAATCGGCAAAGAGATTGACAGGAAATTTAAGATATCTGTCAATATTACAAATGCGTCCCTTGCATGGGAGGGCTTTGAAAGCTGTATGGCGGACCGGATAGAGAAATATCATATACAGCCTGAGAAGCTGTGGCTTGAGGTTACGGAGCAGGAGGCCCTTGTATTTTCAGATGAAATTGTAGATAAGATATGCCGGATAAGAGAGAGGGGACACAAGTTTTTAATAGACGACTTTGGAATGGGACATACCTCTCTTGTATATCTGCAGACGAATTATTTTGAGATAGTGAAGCTTGACGGCTCCCTGACAAGAGATGTTCTCATAAATAACAGGAACAATGATATTATAGAGTCGATTGTCAATTTGGGAAAATCCCTGAACTTCCAGACTGTTGCAGAGTATGTGGAGACCAGGGAGCAGAGAGATAAGCTTGCGGAGCTGGGCTGCGATATTTTTCAGGGCTATCTTTACAGTAAGCCTATTGAGCTTAACGAATTTATTAAATGGATGAAAGAGCATTAGTTATATTGGGCTTTCTATATGGGAAGAACAGGAGAAATTTCTGTGTTATGAAGAGGTGTTTATGGAGGAATTAAAAGGAGAGGTATGCTATAGAGAGTTAAATGCAGACGAAATTAATCCAAGTATGTTTAATGGATTTATACGCAGGCAGATTGTAACAAAATGCATGAGAAAAGAAAAGGATAAATGGATTGTTAAGGATGCGCCTTTTATAGACGATTGGAGTGACAGCGACTATAAGGAGCTTATAGGATGCCTGAAAAATACAATTACAGCAGGAGGACTTGTATATGGAGCATTTATAAACGGTGAATTAAAGGGCTTTGTATCCGTTGAGGGTAAGCCTATAGGCAGTGATAATCAGTATATGGATTTATCAAGCATACATGTATCGCAGGATGTACGCAGACAGGGCATAGGAAGGGAGCTGTTTTTAACTGCAAAGAGGTTTGCAAGGGAAAGAAGGGCAAAAAAATTATATATATCGTCTCATTCGGCAGTTGAAAGCCAGGCCTTTTACAACAGTATGGGCTGCATAGAAGCGCAGGAATACAATAAGGAGCATGTGGAAAAGGAGCCCTATGACTGTCAGCTTGAGTGTGAGGTGTGATTTTTTATAGTCTGAAAAACGTTTTTAAGGAGGAAAGGTATGAAAAGAGAAAGATTGGGAAGCAGGCTGGGGTTTATACTTTTAAGCGCAGGCTGCGCCATTGGAATTGGAAATGTGTGGAAATTTCCATATATAACAGGTCAGAACGGCGGAGGGATTTTTGTACTGATTTACCTGTTTTTTCTTGCTATTATAGGAATTCCAGTAATGACAATGGAGTTTGCGCTGGGACGCGCAAGCCAGAAAAGTCCTGTAAAATTGTATCAGGCACTTGAGAAAAAGGGAAGCAAATGGCATATCCACGGATATGTGGCAATGGCGGGAAATTATATTCTTATGATGTTTTACACTACAGTGGCAGGCTGGATGATGTATTATTTTGTAAAAACAGCGGCAGGCGATTTTTCGGGAGCAAGCGTTGGGCAGATTAAAACTGCTTTTAACGATATGCAGTCAAATCCCGTTTCCATGGTTGTATGTATGGGAATTGTAGTTGTTTTAGGCTTTGGCATATGCTCGATAGGCGTACAAAAGGGACTTGAGAGAATAACAAAGATACTGATGCTTGCATTGTTAGCAATTATGGTTTGCCTTTCATTTCACAGCATATTTATGAAGGGCGGAGGCGAGGGCCTTAAATTTTATCTTTTGCCCGATATTGACCGGATGAATAAAATTGGTGTTGGAAATGTTGTGGTGGCAGCCATGAATCAGGCATTTTTCACCTTAAGTATCGGTATTGGCGCAATGGCCATATTTGGAAGCTATATAGGCAAGGAAAGAGCCCTTATGGGAGAGGCGGTGCATGTGGCTGTTTTAGATACCGTTGTGGCAGTGGCGTCAGGGCTTATTATATTTCCGGCATGCTTTTCCTACGGCGTGGAGGTAGACAGCGGTCCAAGTCTTATATTTGTTACTCTTCCTAATATTTTTAATAATATTTTTCTGGGAAGATTATGGGGAAGCCTGTTTTTTATTTTTATGACCTTTGCTGCTTTTTCTACTGTGCTGGCAGTGTTTGAAAATATTATTTCATGTACCATTGACCTTTTTGGCTTTAGCAGAAGGAAGGCTTGTATTATCAGCGGCATAATGATTTTTGTCCTGTCCCTTCCATGTGCGCTGGGCTTCAATGTGCTTAAGGATATTGAGCCAATGGGAGAGGGAAGTACGATTATGGATTTGGAGGATTTTCTCGTCAGCAATATTATTCTTCCATTAGGCTCCCTTGTGTTTGTATTGTTCTGTGTGAGCCGTTATGGCTGGGGCTTTAAGAATTTTATGGCAGAGGCAAACGAGGGAAAGGGTATAAAGGTAGCCGGCTGGATGCGTGGCTATATGATGTTTGTGCTTCCTGTTATAGTGCTGGTTATTTTTATTATAGGAATAATGTAAAAAATGCATGAAATCAAATAAAAATTAACCATATTAAACACTAAGAAGTATTGACTTAAATAATAATATAAAGTAAAATGATTTTAAGTTTTGTTTTAAGGCTTATATGGAGTAATTTCCTATAGATTAAAATAGGTAAATAATAATATTAGGACTAAAAGGTAAGGAGAGGTGCTGATAATGGATTTGTTTGATGAATTAAAGGCTTTGGATGTGGATGTTGACGCAGGATTGCAGCGTCTTAACGGAAATAAAAATCTTTACACAAGGCTGCTTGGTTCCTTTGTAAAGACAATAAACGAGTATTATGTTCAGCCTGATTTTGACGGCAATGATTATAAGGAAACAACGGATAGGGCTCATGCGATTAAGGGCGCATCCGGAAATCTTTCAATAACTCCAATTTATGAGGCATATACACAGATAGTGGATTTGTTGAGAAAGGACCAGCCGGAGCAGGCAAGAGAGCTGCTTAAAAATATTATTCCTATTCAGGATAAAATTATAGAGTGTATTAATAAATGTATGTAGCAAATGCTGTTCTTGATAACATCAGAAGAAAGAGGATATAGATGGATAAAGAGAAAACAATATTAATTGTAGACGATATAGAGATTAACCGTGCTGTGCTTAATGAGATTTTTAAGGATGAGTACAACACAATTGAAGCCTGCAACGGATTAGAGGCGTTAAAGATTTTAAACAGCAATGTTGAAATATCTGCCATGCTTCTTGACTTAGTTATGCCGGAAATGAACGGCTTTGAGACTCTTCGGGAAATGAGCAGAACAGGAAAAATAAAAAGTGTTCCCGTATTTTTAATAACGGCTGAGGAAAGTCAGGATATGCTTCTTGAGGGATATCATCTGGGAGCGGTGGATGTTATTACAAAGCCTTTTATGGCGCACTTTTTAAAGCACAGAATAGGCAATGTTATTGAACTGTACAGGTATCAGAATGAATTGGAGAGCATTGTTGCAAAGCAGGTAGAGAGTATAAATAAGATGAATCATTCCATGGTGGAGACTCTTGCAACACTGATAGAGTTCAGAGATTGTGAGTCGGGGGAGCACGTAAAGCGAATCTGCGGTCTTACTAAAATATTGATGACGCAGGTAAGCAGCATGTATCCGGAGTATCGTCTTTCAAAGGAGGAAATAGGCAAGATTGTTACGTCGTCCGTACTCCACGATGTAGGTAAGATTGCCATACCTGACAATATTTTAAATAAGCCGGGAAGACTGACAAAGGAAGAATTTGAGATTATGAAGCAGCATACCACAAAGGGCTGCGAGATACTTCAAAAGATACCTCATATTATGGACCAGGGGCTTTATGATTACAGCTATGATATATGCAGGCATCATCATGAGCGGTGGGACGGAAGAGGATATCCTGACGGTCTGTCGGGAGACGACATATCTATCTGGGCCCAGGTAGTATCAGTTGCAGATGTATATGATGCCCTTACGGCAGACAGAGTATATAAAAAGGCATTTGGCCATGAAACTGCGGTAGAGATGATACATAACGGAGATTGCGGCATATTTAATCCAAAGGTATTAGAAGCCTTTGATATGGTTGTAGACAGAATAAAGAAGGAACACCGGTCTTAATGGAAAATAAAAAAGTATTGTTTTAAGCTTATTTTTGGGGATGCAGTACTGAAGGACAATTTGCAGTATATAGAGCATAGTTACGGAGTGTTTTATATTTGCATAAGGCTTTTCTTAGTACGGCAGCCCCTATTATAAATAAGATATTTAGCTTCAACGGTTTGAAGAATACTTCAAATTTAAGGATATTAATGAGGAATTAAATTATGAATAAGAAAATATTAGGTTTTTTTGTACGGAGATTTGTTTGTATAATTATTATATGTGTGCTGGCAATTACCAGTATGGTTGTTTTTCTGGGAGTTAAAACGGAGGAGACGGTTGGCGACATTACAGTTTCCTACATGTCAGAAATGAGCAAGCAGATTCAGCAGAAGTTTGAAGCTATTATTAATTTGAGGCAGGAACAGGTAGAAGGAATTATACTGCGTACACCTTTTGATACTGATAAGAATATTGATGAATTATTGAACGAGCTTAAGGTAAGCGCTGAAATCAGGAACTTTACCTATATGTCATTTTTAGGTAATGACGGTAAAATAGAGAAAATTCTTGGTGAGGATATAGAGATTGGAAATACCGACGATGTGACTGCAGATTTAAATAAGGATGGCAGGATTGTGGCGCAGGGTCATACCATAGATGGAGAAAAAATGCTTTTGCTTGGTATTAAAGCAGAATATGCCATGTCTGACGGAGATAAAAGCATAGCGCTTATTGTTGGAATTGAGATGGAATATTTAGACAAGGTTCTTTTTACATATGATGATAATGATAACGTATATTATCATATTATAGATGTAAACGGAGATTTTGTAATAAGAAGTAAGGACGCTTTTCGTGAAAATTACTTTGAGCGTATTACTGAAATGTATGACGAATTTGATGGAAAAACAACAGAGGATTATGTAAATGAATTAAAGAAGGCTATATCTACAAGGCAGAATTATTTTACTGATTTTTTCATAGACGGAGAACAGAGACATATATATTGTTCGCCAATTTCCACTGAATCTAAGTGGTATCTTATCTGCGCCATGACTGATGACACAATGGTTAATTCTGTTACAAGTCTGGATAGGCTTCGAATAGTCCTTATGATATCATCAATGCTTATTATTATTACTGCAATACTTGTTGTTTTTATGCAATATACGGCCTTATCAAAAAAGCAGATTCTCGAGATGGAAAACGCAAAAAAAGAAGCAGAGCAGGCAAATATGGCGAAAAGCGAATTTTTATCCAGCATGAGTCATGATATAAGAACGCCTATGAATGCTATAATAGGCATGACGGAAATTGCATTAAAGAATAAAAAGGATGAATTGCGTGTGGCAGACTGTCTTAACAAAATCAGACTTTCAAGCAATCATTTACTTAGCTTAATTAACGATGTTCTTGATATGTCCAAAATTGAAAGCGGAAAGATGACGTTAAATAATGCGCTGGTATCAATCAGAGAAATAATGGATGATATTGTGAATATTATACAGCCGCAGGTTAAGGCAAAAAATCAGTTTTTTGATATCTATATTCAGAATATTGAGACAGAGGAGGTTTACTGTGACCTTGTGCGTATAAATCAGGTGCTTCTTAATATTTTGTCTAACGCATTAAAGTTTACTCCTGAGAAGGGCAGAATTGACGTACATGTATACCAGGAGTGTTCTCCAATGGGGGATAAATATATCAGAACACATTTTCAGATATCGGATACGGGAATCGGAATGTCAAAGGAGTTTCAGGAGAAGATTTTTGAAACCTTTTCCAGGGAAGATACAGAACAGGTGGCGCATATCACAGGAACAGGTCTCGGTATGTCAATTACAAAAAAGATTATTGACAAAATGGGGGGAACTATTGACCTTAAAAGCGAAAAGGGTAAGGGAAGTGATTTTCATATTATCGTGGACTTAAAGAAGGTTAATGAGGACAAGGGATATATGAAGCTTCCTGAATGGAAGGTTTTGGTGGTTGATGATAATGAGCTGTTGTGTGTCAGCACGGCAGCAAATCTCAAGGAGCTGGGTGTTCACGCAGATTATGCCCTTAGCGGAGAGGAAGCAATAAGGATTATAGAAGATTACCATAAGAAAAATGACGACTACCATTGTGTTTTAATTGACTGGAAGATGTCGGATATGGACGGACTGGAGACGATACGCAGAATTCGTGAAAAGGTAGGGGAAAAGCTTCCTGTATTCCTGATTTCAGCGTATGACTGGAGCGATATTGAGGATGAGGCAGGAAATATGATGATTGATGGCTTTATATCAAAGCCTCTCTTTAAGTCTACCCTGTATGAAAGTCTGAGAACATATACGGAGGATGAGTCTGAGGACAGCAAGGAAGCAACGCAGCAGGATATTGAATTCAAGAATAAAAATGTCCTTTTGGCAGAGGATATAGATATTAACTGGGAGGTTGCATATGAAATTCTGTCGATATACGGTCTTAATATAGAGCGTGCAGTCAATGGAAAGGAATGTCTTGAAAAGTTTGAAAGCTCAGAGGTGGGCTATTACGATTTGATTCTTATGGATATACGTATGCCGATAATGAACGGGTATGAGGCAACTTTGGCAATAAGAAACCTTAAGCGCGAGGACAACAATCTTCCTGTTATAGCGATGACGGCAGACGCGTTTTCTGATGACAGTCAGAAATGTATAGAATGCGGGCTGAATGCGCATATTCCGAAGCCGCTGGATACAAGGGAGTGTATACGTGTTTTGAAGAAGTTTCTTGGGTGATTTTAAAAGAATAAATGTTAATTTGTACATTTAAAATGCTTTTTCCTTACATGTAGTCCGGGTATGTCCCATAAACAGGCTCCTAGGGCTGGAACAGGGAGGGCAGGGAAAGGGCGGTATATATAATTTTTTAAAGCTTCGAAACATGAAAGAAATTCTATCAACGGTGTACTGCCATCTTCTAAGTTGCGAGCGTAACTCGCAAGGGGCTGAAAAGCAAGCCCCTTACTCAAACAGACGCTCTCCACTAAGAAGCTGACAGTACCCCGTTGATGAATTTCTATTCATGTTCCTCAATGCTTTAAAAAATTATATATACCGCCCTTTCCCTGCCCTCCCTGTTCCAGCCCTAGGAGCCTGTTTATGGGACATACCCTCATTTATATGCTGTTAGTAGAAGAAATCTTGTGCTTATTTTACTACCTTAAAAGTATAGTAGTTAGAGAGTAGATATGACAGCTGCACTTACTTTGTATAAGGTATATGACAAATATCAAATTATGGAAATTAGATTGAATCTATTTATTTTCAATGGAAAATTTGTAAGATACATATATGCAAATTCACATAAATTCAAAGCGAATAGGTAATTGTAAGTTGTGATTAAGCCTTTTATGTAAAACATTAATTTTATGAGGCTTTAAAAGGTACAAATTAAAAAAATGTAACTTTCTCCCAATGAGGGGCTTAAGAATAAAGGGAGCTTGGGACGGCAGGACGGCTTGGGAAGGGAGTTATATATTTTTTTAAAGCATTGAGAAAAGGGTTAGAAATTCATCAAGGGAATACCGTCAGCTTCTTAGCGTAGAGCGTCTGTCTGAGCAGGGGGCTTCTTTTCAGCCCCTTGCGAGTTACGCTCGCAGCTTAGGAGGTGGCGGTATTCCCTTGATAGAATTTCTT
>CAJUAO010000022.1 GCA_910584685.1 uncultured Lachnospiraceae bacterium
TAGAGCCTTTTAATGGGACATACCCGGATTCCATGTGAGGAAAAACATATTTTAATCATATTTTCCAAAAAACATCAAAAGCTTTTCCCTATACAATTCCGGAGCCTCATATGCGCTGCAAAGATGCCTTGCCTCCGGTATAATCACAAGCTCCTTAGGCGCCTTGCAAAGAGAATAGTTTATTTTTGAATTTCCCGGAACTACATATGTATCCATATCACCGTGAAAAAACAATACAGGTCTTTTATTTTCTTTCATTGCCTTTGCCGTATCTGCCTCCTTCATGGAAAAGCCTCCTAAAAGCCTGCAAAACAAATCTACCCTAAACAAAAGCAACTGAACATGGTTAAGATGAAACCAGTTAGCTGCAATATCCTGAAGCTGCCCTTTCATTGAACGGAATCCGCAGTCTGCAATAAGCCCCTTTACCTCCGCCGGCAATTTATGTCCTGACGCCATAAGCGCAGAGGCTGCTCCCATGGATTCTCCATAAAGATATATAGGGAGCTTATCCTTATTCCTCTTATCAATAAAATATGTCCATTTTACTATGTCATACTGCTCTTTAGCTCCAAAGGTAATGAATTCACCCTCGCTCTCCCCACAGCATCTCTCGTCAATAAAAAGCAGATTGCAATTATTTTCATGAAGAAACCTTGCAATATTTGCAAAGTCTCCAAATCCGCTGCCCTTATAACCGTGGCATAACAGAATAAACCTTTCCCCCTTCTCTGCGGGCAGGTACAGACCATGAAGCAGCAGACCGTCGTCACTTTTAACATAGCAATCCTGCATTTTCTGCTCTCTGCACCATGCCTTTCCTTCCTCATACTCCTTCTCAAATTTATGTCTTGGGTGATTAATCTTCGTATGGGACAGCCTAAACCATTTCTTTTTATTCAGATTATTTTTTTGCTTGCAATGAACCATTATTTCAAAGAAAGACCACCCTGACGCCATAAATATACTAAACGCTCCGGCAACAATACATGGTATTTTAAATAATTTATTTTTCATGGTAAAATATTCAACCTCTTTTTTTCTTTTTGAATAAAATAATGCAGATATACTTTTATTTCAGCATATCACAAAAATTTAATATTTCAAAGCTTACTCCGCTTTTTATGCCGATACTACTATCAAATCCACACACGGAGCATTTATAATTCTTCCATAAAAAAAGCTCCTGAAAATAACATGCGTTAAAAGCATGCTCCTGCTTTACAATAATTTTATCCTTGTCCGGTTTAATGCTAAAGGATTTCATGGGCATGCCTATTCCCATGCCTGTAAGCTTTATAAAGCTTTCTTTCAATGTCCACAGGCGGAAAAACATTTCCCGTTTTAATTCCTCTGTTTTCTGGGACATAATCATTTCATATTCATCCTCACAAAAAAACCTTTCTGCAATTTTCAAATTAACATCTGAAACCTTTTCTATGTCACACCCGACCTCAAATAAGGAAACTGCGCATATGACAGCCTCTCCTGAATGGGATATATTAAAATAAATATCCTGTTTTCCGGCAAGGCAGGGCTTCCCGTTTTTTCCATAATAATATTTTATTTCCTTAGGATTTATACCCCACTCCTCAAGTCCTTTCATAAGCAGCAGTTCAGCGCCGACAGATAACCGCCTGTCCCTTTCAAAGCGAAACCCGTCAGTCTTTTTTCTCCGTTCCTCCGTGGCCATATAGTATGCTGCATTATACAAGGCGCCATCCTTAAGGGGCGTCACATTGGCAGCATAAATTTTTGTGGCAATATCTCTCATCTTCTCACCCTTATATCTGCGCTAATATATATTTATGCCGGAATTTCTACACTTTCTGCTTCAATATATATCTTATGCCATATAAGGAATACATATATAGTCCATATTTTTCTGCTGTTGTCTGCCTTGCCTGCCTTATGGTCATTTAAAAGCCCTGCAAGTATCTCGGTATCAAAATACTTCTTGGCAGTTTCTCCCGTAAAGGCTTCCTTTACCTTATTAAAATATTTTTCCTCCTTAAGCCACACTCTTATTGGCACAGGAAATCCAAGCTTCTTCTTGTTTGCTGTCGCCTCCGGCAAATGTCTTTTTGCCGCTATGCGGAATGCATATTTTGTGGCCTTATCATTGCACCTGTAGTCTACGGGTATTTTCTTTGCATAATCAAACACATTTATGTCAAGAAACGGCACTCTGGATTCAAGAGAATGCGCCATACTCATCTTATCCGCCTTTAAAAGTATGTCCCCCTGGAGCCAGAAATTTATGTCTATATACTGCATCTTGGCAATATCATTTAATCCCTTACACTGGTCATAAAAAGGCTTTACAAGCTCTGCCGGCTTTAAATGGGTTAGCTTTGTCTTTAACAGCCTTTCTCTCTCCTCCACCGAAAAAAGATTGGCATTTCCGATAAAACGCTCCTCTACCGTCCTGCTTCCTCTTATTATAAAGTTTCTTCCCTTAAAATCAGGAAGCTTTTTTGCTACCGCCGCCAATGCCTTTCTTAAAAACCTTGGTATTCTCTGATAGCCTTTAAGTGATATTGGCTCGTGGTAAATATTATAGCCTCCGAAAAATTCGTCTGCTCCCTCTCCTGAAAGGACAACCTTAAGCTGACTGCTTGCAAGCTGGTCTACAAAGTATAGAGCTATACATGCAGGGTCGGCTAAGGGCTCGTCCATATAGTACATAACCTTTGGAATAACATCAAAGTATTCATCACCTGATATATTTTTGCTGTAATTTTCCTTATTTAATTCCTTTGTAAGCCCTTCCGCATATCCTATTTCATTATACTTACTGTTCTTGTCAAGAAAACCAACCGTAAAGGTCTTGTTTCCCGGAAATTCCGAAACCACATAGCTTGAATCTACACCGCTTGAAAGAAGGGAGCCAACCTCCACATCTGCTATCATATGGGCGTCAACTGTCTCATGTACTATTGCTTCCACTTCGCTTATAGTTTCCTCTAAAGGCTTATCTGTCTCCTTACGGGGCTCCATAAGAGGATTAAAATATCTTACAAGCTTAAGCTTTCCTTCACTGTACATCATATAGTGACCTGCCGGAAGCTTATATATACCCTTAAAAAATGTTTCAGGGAGAACAGAATACTGAAATGAAAGATACTGCTCCAGCGCTTCCTCGTTTAACTGCCTTTTTACATTTGGAAACTCAAGTATACCCTTTATTTCCGATGAAAAAATAAGATTTTTATCCTGGATTGAATAATAAAAGGGCTTTATTCCAAAATAATCTCTTGCGGCAAATAACAAATCCCTTTTCATATCATATATTACAAATGCAAACATTCCTCTAAGCTTATAAAGTATATCAACTCCATACTCCTCATAGCCGTGAATGATAGCCTCCGTATCTGCATTATTTGCAAATACGTGTCCCTTTTCTATAAGCTCCTTTCTTATGTCAAGGTGATTATATATCTCTCCGTTAAATACAATCGCTACGTCTCCTGTCTCATTAAACATAGGCTGGGAGCCATTGTCAAGGTCTATTATGCTTAATCTTCTAAAGCCTAACGCTGCCTTGTCATCCACAAACATACCCTCTGAATCCGGTCCTCTGTGGGCAATTTTATCCATCATTTTCTTAAGAACGGCCTTGCGTGTTTCGCCGTCACCCTCCGTCTCTCCTATAAATCCGCTAAATCCACACATATTTCCTGTGTCCTTTCTGATATTTTTTGTATATTCTGTTTTTTTGCATTTTCTACAAGCTCTCTGTCATCCATATGATATTTTATATCGCCTATAATCTGGTAATCCTCGTGTCCTTTTCCCGCTATAACTATAACGTCGCCCTTTAAGGCGTTTGCTATTGCGTAGCTGACTGCCTCCTGCCTGTCAATAATGGCAATATATTTTCCTTCGGCTCTTTTTATGCCTTCCACAATGTCCTTAATTATAGCCTCCGGCTTCTCATGTCTTGGATTGTCAGATGTTACGATAGTAAAATCAGCCAGCCTTGAGGACACTTCCCCCATCTCAAAGCGTCTGTTTCTGTCTCTGTTTCCTCCGCAGCCAAATATGGTAACTATCCGCTTAGGATTGTACTCTCTTAAGGATAAAAGAAGGCTCTCTAAGCTCATTGCATTATGGGCATAATCTATCATTACGGTAAAATCCTTTGATACGGGAACTATCTCCGCCCTGCCCCTCACTCTTATATTTGAAAGCACTCCTTCTATAAGCTCCATATCATCCACAAAATGCCTGCATATTGCTATGGCTGTTAAGGAGTTATATACATTAAATTTTCCTGGAACGTCTATCTTAAAATGGTGTTTTTTGTTGCCATTTACCGTAAGGTCATATGATATTCCCAAGATTCCCGGCTCCCTGTAAAGGCTTATATTTTCTGCCCTAAGATTAGCCTCCTTTTCCATACCGAAGGTTTCTATATCACATACGGCATCCTTTATCATATCCTTTGCGTGCTTATCGTCCGTATTTATTATGCCATGCTTACACTGCTTAAATAAAAGCGATTTACAATGCATATAATCCTCAAAATCCTTATGCTCATTTTCGCATATATGGTCTTTTCCCAAATTTGTAAATATTCCGTAATCAAAGATAAAGCCTGATACTCTGTGAAGCATAAGCCCCTGTGATGAAACCTCCATGACAACCGCTTCTATTCCCGCTTCAGCCATTTTTGCAAAGGTTTCCTGTACCGTATAGGATTCAGGAGTAGTATTTACTGAAGGTATATGCTCATCTCCTATTATAGTTTCTATGGTGCCAATAAGTCCTGTTTTTATTCCTGCCCGGCACAAAACCTCATACATCATATATGCAGTTGTAGTCTTTCCCTTTGTTCCGGTAATTCCTATGGTTTTAAGCCTTTTTGCCGGATAATCAAAGTATGCAGCCGACATGCAGGCAAGGGCGTATTTTGTATTTTCAACCTTAATGACGGTTGTCCTGCACCCGCTATTTATAATATCCGTCAAATCAATATCCTGCTCTATTATTACAGCTTTCGCACCATTTTTTATAACCTCACGTATATAATTATGCCCGTCAAATTTTGCGCCATGTATGCATACAAATACATCTCCATCTGTTATATTGCGTGAATCCATTTTAAGTCCGTTTATCTCTATATCAGTTTCTCCGCAAATCACATTATACTTTAGCTTTTCAAGTAAGGCTTCTAATTTTTTCATAATTTAATTAATATTCCTTTCTATAATAACTAATGGACAATTTCGTTATTCCGGCTGCAAGTTTATTTCACCGGTGCATACAACTGCCGCCGGTCCTGTCATATATACGGTACCATCATCTATGTATTCTATTTCCAAATCTCCTCCTAAAAGATGAACCGTGACTTTTCTGTCAGTAAGTCCGTTTAGAACACACGCCACTACACTGGCGCAGGCTCCCGTACCGCAGGCAAGGGTTTCTCCCGAGCCTCTTTCCCATACCCTCATGTCTATATGTGTTCTGTCAACCACATGAATAAACTCTGTATTTATCCTGTCGGGAAACATATCGTGCTTTTCAAACCTCGGTCCTATCTTCTCTATTTCTATATCTCCTACGTCTTCAACAAATGTAATGCAGTGAGGATTTCCCATTGAAACACATGTTATCTTATATTCACTTCCGTCTATATTAACCGGCTCGTTTACAATAATTTCCTTTCCCTCATATATAACCGGTATATCATCCTTTTTTAAGATTGCCTTTCCCATGTCTACCCTTACGCTTTGTACTTTTTTATCCTTTACAAAAAGCTTAAGTGTCTTTATTCCTGATAAGGTTTCTATAGTAATTGTTGTTTTTTCTGTAAGGCCAAAGTCATACACATATTTTGCAACGCATCTTATGCCGTTTCCACACATTTTTCCTTCTGAGCCGTCAGCGTTATACATTGACATTCGAAAATCTGCTGCCTTTGACGGACTTATAAGTATCAATCCGTCAGAGCCTATACCATAATGCACGTCGCTTACCTTTATTGCCATATCACTTGGATTTTCTACTGTCTCCTCAAAGCAGTTTACATATATATAATCATTGCCACAGCCCTGCATTTTTGTAAATCTCATATTAATACCCTTGCATATCGCAGATATGTCTGCGATACTACCTAAATAGAAAGTGAAAAATCTGTGATTTTTCACACTATTATGTCCTTTCTTTTCATTATATTAATCATAGTATAAAACAAAATGACGTTTATTTCAAGTTTTTAAGCATGTAAAACTACCTTAAGCATACAAACCATGGCATGTGTTTATATTAAAAAGAGACTGCCCAAAAGCAGTTAGCTATACAATTTATTATATATTGTATAACACAGCCTTAATAGGGCAGTCTAATCACTTACATCTTAAGCATAATATAATTTTTCAGCATAATGACGTTATTATTTATTTTCCAATATATTGTCTACTCTTGACTTTACATAATCAAGACTTACATTTTGATATTTTCCGTCTGTTTTTTCAAAAGTCACCGCCTCAAGGACGTTTACGGTTTCATATGATATCCTTTCATATTCGCCTTTCTCGGTAACAGATACAGGAAATTCAAAAACCATAAAACCTGTTATATTTTCCCCTTCCTTGAGTACAAGATACATATAACCTGTCTTTAAAATTTCTTCATAGGAAGAATATTTTGAACTGTTTTCCTCTGTAGGATATGGCGCCCACTCAATTTCTACGTTTTCTCCTGCAGCATAGGTCACGTTCATAAAATAAATGGTTTTATAAATAGAATTATATGCTTCATTAAGCTCTTCCTCGGAAATGTCAGGATTTTTTTCCTTAAAATCATTAAAATTCTTACTGTTTTCCTCCTGAATTTTTTTATCTACCAATGAACTCATATCGTTACAAACATATGCATCATATGAAGACGACATATTATCCAATTTCACTTCAAACTTTAATGCAAAACCAAATGCGCTTGTTCCATGAACATAAGAGCTTTTTATATCCACCTGATATTTTTCAAGCTTAGTTTCTGTTATAGAATTAACTGCTTCCTTGTCTGCTGATGATATTTTTGCTTTTGGCTTATCCTCCTGTGTTCCACAGCCAGAAATCATCAACAAGCTACATAAAACCGCTATTACCAGCACTTTTTTTATAAATTTTTTTCTTTTCATAATATATACCTCCTATTTTATTTTAATTTATATTTTATATATATTATATCGCTTGTATATTCAATGTCTCCTCCCTCTACGCCATATCTGCCTATACCTTCATTTATCCACTTTCCTGATGCTGGTGAAGAATAATTATATTGCAACTCAACTGTTAAGCCCGGCTTATGTCTCCAAACATTCGAACTAACTTCCACCATAAAGTGAAAGTCATCCAAACTTTTTCTAATGGCAATAACCTTATACCCTGACTGATATGATGGGCGTGTTCTCCCATATGTAACGTTAGTATATCCTAAACTGCTTAAATCTGACGCTGCTAAATTAGCCATTCTATCTATTGTCATCATACTTATTGTATTTGCATCATAGACAACGCCTAATTTATATCCCGGATTAATTATAGCTGTTACATCAATCGCAAAACCATAGCAATTATAGTTTCTAAAACCTTCATTCCAAGAATACAGAGCTTTACTATATTGTAAGGTTACTGCTGCCGTACTGTATGCTGATATAAAGCCGTTATTCTCATTCTTTATATCGTAATACTTTAATACCGTTTCACGTACATTTGTAAATAATTCATCCTTTGCCGTATAATTATATATATGCTCTGCCTCAGGATGCTCCTCAATATATATAATCATCTCCTTAACTGTATAGCCAAGCTGTATATAATCTATATATTCCTTAGGAATTTCCGTTCCCTGTGACTTTAAAAAATTAATACATTCATCTTCAGTCATCTCAGACAACTTTTTATTTTCCTCAGCATATGCACACAAATTCATACATATCAATGTTACAATAAATGCCATTAACAAAATTAATAAACCTCTTTGTCTTCTCATAATGTTTCCTTTCATAATGTTTTTTTAATTACTTGATGACATATCTCTTACTTATTTTCCAATATATTATCTACCCTTGACTTTACATAATCAAGACTTACATTTTGATATTTTCCATCTGTTTTTTCAAATGTCACCGCCTCAAGAACGTTTACGGTTTCATATGATATTTTTTTATATTCGCCTTTATCGGTGACAGATACAGGAATTTCAAAAACCATAAAGCCTGTTATATTTTCCCCATCCTTAAGTACAAGGTACATGTAGCCTGTCTTTAAAACTTCTTCATAAGAAGAATATTTTGAACTGTTTTCCTCTGTAGGTTGAGGCACCCAATCTATTTCTACACTTTCTCCTGCATCATATGATACATTCATAAAAAAAACGGTTTTGCAAATAGAATTATATGCCTTGTTAAGCTCCTCCTCAGAAATATCAGAATTTTCTTCTTTAAAAGCATTAAAATTTTTACTGTTTTCTTCCTGAACTTTTTTATCAATCAGTGAACTCATATCATTGCATACATAAGCTTCATAAGAAGGTGATATGCCATTAAACTTTATTTCAAATGAAAACAATACCATTCCGCTGGCTTCATGGATATATATGCTTTTTATATTTGTTTTATAGTTTTCAAGCTTAGTCTCCTTTATTGAGTTAACTGCCTCCTTGTCTGCTGATGATGTTTTTGTCTTTGGTTTTTCATCTTCTGTACCACAGCCTGACATTATCACTAAATTACTTAAAACAAATACTGCAAATACTGCTGTTAATAATCTTTTTACTCTTTTCATAATACATACCTCCTATTTTAATTTATATTTTATATACATTATATTACTATTATATTCTACGTTGCCTCCTTGCAGGCCATATCTTCCTATACCTTCATTGGTCCATTTTTCTGATGCAGGCGATGAATAATTATATTGTAATTCGACTGAATCTCCAGGCTTATGTCTCCAAATATTTGAACTTATCTCGTCATCTCAGACAGCTTTTTATTTTCCTCCGCATATACAAATAAATTCATACTAGGTAATGCTGCAAAAAATGCAACTAACATAAATAATTTGTTCCTTTTTCTCATAATGTTTCCTCCATATTTACAATTCTTATAAATAGATAGTTTACAATATTCTACATAATTAAATAAATTTATATAAAATATTTTTCTCTTTAGAATTTTTACTTAAATTATAAGTATTTTATCTGACATGTATTTTATATTTTTATTATACTATTAATACTCTTTTTTTCAAGTCATTTCATGTTTTTTTATTAATTTTCTATACAATATGTGGATATTTCTTTTATTTATCATTAACTGTATTCTTTTTTAAATTTTTACAGTCCTTTTTTCTTCAAAAGTTTCCTACATATTCTATCAATTCCAAAAATTACATTAAAAAATACTAAAGAAAACTGTCGATATTTATTCTCTATTGTGCTATACTTATATCAAAATTTTTTAGGAGGGAAGTATAACTTATTATGGAAAAGTTCAAACAGTTTTTTTTGAAAATCAAGGATAAGCTTACAGCCATATATGCCGGGGAGCATAATATACTGGCTGCTGTAATCACCATTACCGGTATTATTGCTTTATCCGTAACAGGAATAATCATTATTAAGGTAACCACCTCTGATACAGACGCTACTGCCAGCACTACGCCTGCAGTTATAACTGAAACAACTTCCACTGAGGAAATAACTACAGAAGCAGGGACTACCACGGAGGCGGAAACCACAGAGCCTGCTACAGAGGCGGAAACCACCACAGAGGAGCCTGCCACGGAAGCTCCTACCGAGCCCCCTACAGAAGCAAAAACAGTTCCTGAGACTATTCCTATTGAGGAGATAAGCACCGTTGCCCAAAAGGAAGCGGAAAAGTTTGACGCACAGGAGGAAGCAAGAAAGGAGATGGCTGCTGAGAAGGATACGGAACCTCCTGCAAAGGCTCCTGAAGAAAATACGTCTGCACAGTCCCCTAAGCCTACAGAGCCGCCTAAGGTCAGTGAAACCGCAAAGATTGTCACCGGCATAGACGTATCCCACTGGCAGAGTGACAGGGGAAAAATAGATTGGAACAAGGTTAAAAATGACGGAATTGACTATGTAATTATAAAGGCCGCCGGACGTTCCATAGGCTCAGACGGCTCACTATATGAGGATTCAGCATACAGGGAAAATATTGAGGGCGCTCTTGCTGCAGGAATTCCTGTAGGTGTTTACTTTTTCTCCCAGGCTATAACGGAGCAGGAGGCAAGGGAAGAGGCTTCTCTTATTCTTGCATTAATAAAGGATTATAAGATTACCTTTCCTGTTGTGTTTGACTGGGAAACCTCAAACGGATACCGTACATACAGCTCAGGGCTGTCCAGAGAGAAGATGAATTCCATTGCCTCTACCTTCTGCGATATGGTACAGGCTGCCGGATATACCCCTATGGTATATGGAAACGGATGGGACTTAACTAACAGATATAATTTTGATTCATTATGCGCAAAATATAAAATTTGGCTTGCAAGATATCCGGCCCCATACGGCGGTACTGTAAGATATAAGGTAGGAGACTCTCTCCCAAGCGGAAGAAATATTCCGTCTACCTATCAGATGTGGCAGTATTGCAGCGACGGAGCCGTTGCAGGAATAAACGGCAACGTTGACGTTAATGTAAGCTTCTTTAGCTACAGCGGCACAGAGGTTCCTACTACAGCTATCAGACTGGAGCTTTCACAGGACAGCCTTACAACAAACTTAGGTACTGCCATAGACCTTATGGATGGCGTTACCGGCTTTAACACGGCAGGTCTTGAGGATAAAGCTTCTATTTCAGTAACTGTTACAAACAGCGCAGGGGAGGTTGTCAGTGAAGATATAGCCTTTAATACTCCGGGAGCTTATACCGTTACCTACAGGCTGAGAGATTTTACGGGAGCAAGCAAGTCTGCAGATGTGACTTTAACGGTACGGGATATTCCTGCACTTACCCTTACGGCTGATACAGTAAATTTAAGCTACGATGAGGGAAGCGCTTTTATTGCTTCTTTCAGCAATGAAACGCTTATGACATATATTGGCTCTGCCACTGATTTTGAAGGCAATGACATCTCATCAGACGTAAAGATATTGCCGGACAATGAGCTTGAACAAATGATAGCTTCCGGTATTGTCAAAGCCGGTACATATACCATAGCTTTTACTGCCGATGACGGAAAAGGACTTACCGCTTCTGTCTCCCTCACTATAATTATAGCTGAGGAGGAAACTACCACACCGCCTGAAACTACTACGCCGGCGGAATCCTCTGTTCCTGTTGAAACTACTACTGCCACAGAAGCTCCTGCACCAGCAGAGACTACGTCTTATATAATCACTGAAACTATGGAAACTGCCACAGTTTCACCGGAAACATCAGCAACAGAAGGAACAGAAACCGATACAACTGATTAAAGCATTTTTATATATTTTTTCTATATATAAAAAGCAACTGCATTAAAACAATATTTAAACATTTTTTTGTAAACCCAAAAACGGTGATGCCTCTTTCAGACTTATATTTTGTCTGCAGAAGTCGTCGCCGTTTTCATTGCCGTTATATGCTAAGCTCTCTGTTAAACTTTACCGAATACAATATTCTTTCCTTAACCTTCTTTCCCGTAATCTGCTCTAAAGCCCTGCTGTAATACTCAAGCTGTGAGGCATATCTTGCCCTTAAATCATTTATATTTGCTACATTATCAGTCTTATAATCAACTATAACAAGCTGGTCATTCTCCTCAAAATATGCGTCCACTATGCCCTGCACTAAAACCAGTTCCTTAGAAGCGTCTTCCTCAGCTGATTGCTCCTTAACAAGTCCGGCAGGTATTCCTATAACAAACTGTTTTTCCCTGTAAAACTTATTCTCCTTTGACGCCGCCGTCATTCTTTTTCCTGTTTCAGAGCTTATAAGCCCATACAGCTTATTAATATCAATAACCTCAAAGTATTCCTCCGGCGCCAGGCGCTCCTCCCTCAGCCTCTTAAGCTGCGACTTTATCTCCTCATGGATTTTTTCCTTATCTTCAATACCACAAAAGACTGAATAATCAATCAGCTCAAATATCCTGTGGTAAGCCGTACCCCTAAGTGTTCCTGACATTTTTTTATCACCTGAAATAAAAAACGGAACCGGCTTTTCTTCTGTCTCAAAGCCTCTTACCCTCTCGTCCGGCTCTGTCTCATCATCATACATCTGCATGAACATATGCTTTATATCTGATACGCTCACCTTGCCCCTTAACTCTAAATCTGCGGCATAAGGATATTTATATGAATATATGGCTTCTATTTTTCTTCTTATATCATCATCATAGGTATGATTTACATTCCAATGTAAATATACCTGTTTTTCATTATTTTTTTCAATGACCTCCTCCACACGGTCTGTCATTATATCCTGAGCTCCCTGTATTTTTACGGTAAACTGGGCTGCCGCCTCAAAAATTTCATTATTAAAGGGTACGGCTTCCCCAATACATTTAAGTATAGGTGAAAAGGACTTATGCCTCATAAGAGACATTATAACCCAGTCCATATAGTCTGCCGCCTTAAGCACTGCGGACGGCTTTATTTTTTCAGGCTTTAAGTCTCTTATATAAAGGTATTTGCTGATTTTTCCGTATATATTGCCATGACCTGCCAATATAAGCTTTTCCTTTGCCCTTGTCATTGCCACATAAAAAACCCTGAGCTCCTCTCCGATATTTTCCTTGTCAAGCTTTCTTCCTATGCTTTCCTTTATTAAGGTATTTGCCTTTATGCCTGTAGCTTTGTTCATATACCTTATGCCAATGCCAAGCTCCTGATGCATAACAATGGGGCTTCTTACATCTATTTTGTTAAACTGCTTGCACATGGCTCCGACAAATACTACCGGATATTCCAAGCCCTTGCTTTTATGTATTGTCATAAGGGTTACGTAATTTCCTCCTCCCGCTATATCTGCTTCCCCCTGCTCTACATTGTATTTCTTTAAAAGCCTTATATACCTTACAAAATTAAAGAGTCCCGTATAGCTTGTATTCTCATATGCCTCCGCCTTGCTCTTAAGCATTTCAAGATTTGCCATTCTAAGCTCACCTGCCTTCATAGCCGCTACAAAATATCCAAAGCCTGTAGCCTGTAAAATCTCCTCTATTAAATCCCTTATGGAGGTATACGGCGCCATTTCCCTGTATTTATCAAGCTCCTTAACAAAATCCCTTGTGCTTTCACTGCTTTTTACACAATCATAAAAGCTTACTGCATTTTCATCTGACTCTCCTCTTATTTTTGCAAGCTCCTCATCACTAAAGCCATAAAGATGCTTAAGTACTGCCGCAAGAGGTATGTCCTGTCTAGGATTGTCTATGACTGACAGCATATTAAGAATCTGCGTTACCTCAAAGGTATCAAAATAGCCTGAGTCTGTAGGGCTTTTTACAGGTATGCCCTCCTTTGCCAGTATATCTGCATATATCCGGCCATATGAGCCAAAGCTTCTTAAAAGAACGGCAATATCACTGTATCTTACCTTACGCTTTTCTCCCGTTTCCTTATCCCTTACCATATATCCTGACATAAGCTCCTTTATCCGCTTTGCCACCATATACGCTTCAAGCTCCTTGCCGGCAATATCCTCATATTCCTCATCCGTCTCCTTTGTATCTGCAATCATTACCTCCACAGACGTATCGTCTCCGTAATCCTCATACTCTGCTCCCGTATTAAGAAAATTTTCACTGTTATATTCTATGCCTCCTGCTTCTCTTGACATTATCTGCCTGAACAAAAGATTTGTTCCGTCAATAACATTGCTTCTGCTTCTAAAATTTTTTGAAAGAATTATCCGTACCTCTTCTTTCGTGTCATCTGTGGAATATCTATTGTACTTTTCCAAAAAAAGCTCCGGTCTTGCCAGCCTGAACTTATAAATACTCTGCTTTACGTCTCCTACCATAAAAATATTATTTCTGCCCTCATATACTCCCGATACTGCCCTTAGTATAGTTTCCTGTACCAGATTGCTGTCCTGATACTCATCTATCATAACCTCATATATATCGTCAGCTATATCTCGCGCCGCCTGTGATGGTGCCACATTTCCCGAAGCATCCCTTCCTGTGAGAATATCAAGTGCGAAATGCTCCATATCGTTAAAATCAATTATATTTTTTGCAAGCTTTGCCTCTCTGTAACGGTTTATAAATTCCTTTGTAAGCTCTACTATGACGGTAATCTGCCTTTTACATTTTTCCATGTCCCTCATTAGGGTTTTCATACTATATGCGTAATATTTTTCCTTTAGGATTTTTAAATCTTTTTTCACGTTATCCCTTATGGCTTTTATTCTTTCCTTTTTCTTTTCATCTGTAGTGTCAGGAAGCTTTTTTCTGGACAGTGGTATAAATTTATATTCTGACAAAAGACTTCCTCTTCTGTCATAATCCTTTTCCAAGACAATCCTTTCAAAGGCTTTATAATCCTCCCTTAAGCCCTCCTCATATGTAAAAGGTCCGTCTTCGGCTTCCGACAGCTTTACCGCCTCCATAAGCTCCTCTGATATTTCCTTTAGGGTATGCTCTATTTCTTCCATAATAAAAATATACCATGGCTTTTCCTCTATTCCATCTGACGTATCATAGTATGATATATTTTCTTCAAGCCATTTTTCCGGGTAAGGATAGCTCATTGAAAATTTATACAGCTTTAAAATAAGCTCCTCAATATTCCTGTCGCTTTTATTTCCTCCCCTTGCATAATCATCAACAAAATCAAGAAACTCATTATCAGCCTCCCTGTATTTATTTTCCAAAAGCTCCTTCATTACGTCCTCTCTTATAAGAGTAAGCTCTCCTTCTTCTCCTACGGTAAAGGAAGGGTCTAAATCTATCTCATTGAAATACTGCCTTACTATATCAAGGCAGAAGCTGTGAATAGTTGTTATTCTGGCATTATGTATATATGAAATCTGCTTTTGAAGATGGTCGTTATCCGGCTCCTCCTTTGAGCGTTTCTCTATTGCCTTAAGAATACGCTCTCTCATTTCCCCTGCTGCCGCTTCCGTAAAGGTTACTACCACAAGGCTGTCCACATCTACATTTTCCTCTGTCACAAGCCTTATTATCCTTTCAACAAGCACCGCCGTCTTTCCCGAGCCTGCCGCCGCAGACACAAGCACATTTTTATCTCTTACCTTAAGTACCCTGCTCTGCTCCTTAGTCCATTTAGTTTCCATATTTTCTCCTTTTAGTTTACAACCGCAACAGGTGTCAGATTTAAGAGTTTCAACTCCAATAATTTCAACTCTAAGAATTTCAACTTCAAGAGTTTTAACTTTAAGAGTTTTAACTTTAAGAGTTTCAACTCTTTGGATACCTTTTTAATATATCAAGTATCTCCTCCGGCTCATGCTTATTTATCTTCCTGTGTCTTCCGCCTGTATATTTTTCATTAAACGTGCATATTTCCTTATAGCTGCAATAATCACAGGGCGTCCTTCCTGCCTTTATGTAGGGATTTGTCTCTATATCCCCCTCCAATATGGTATCGCACATTTTTTCAGTTTTACTTCTTACGTATTCTATAATATCGTTAAAGTTCCTGCCGCTCATAAAGCTTTTTCCTATACCTATATTCATTTCCTGCGCCTTTATAGGTATAATCAGTGACTTATTGTTTCCCTCCCTTAAGGATAAATCCATTTCTGACGCCACCTGACTGTCGCTGTTTACAAGACCTGACTGCCTGTACTCCTCAAGCAGAGCCCTTCTATACTTTTCATTATCCGTATCGTCGCCGTCACTGTCAGGAAGCCTTTCTATATATGGTGATTTTATGTTGAAATAAAAGGCTCCGGCCGGCACCGTTTCAGTTTTCCTTTTTTTCTGCTCTATGTCAAGGACTGCTCCCATATAATATATAAGCTGTATCTGTAAGCCGCTCATAACCTCGTCTATATCAAACCTTTTGCTTCCCGATTTATAGTCTATTATCTTTACAAAGCATTTTCCGTCCTGCTCCAAAGCGTCAACCCTGTCTATGCGTCCGTCTGAAAAAGTAAGCTCAAAATCCTCTGGCTCAAAATTTCCTGCCTTAATATGCTCCGATATCGCCCATACGGTTTTTGATGAAACCTCTCTTATTCTTCTAAGGAGATATTTGTTTCTTTCAGTGTCAAAAAATACATCTCCATAAGCCCCTTCCTTAACCTGCTCCATGCATCTGTTAAGAAGCTCCTCCCTTTCCCTGTCAGACACAGTTCTAAAGCTTAAGCCCTCCTTTTTCATTTCCTTTGAGAAAAGCTCAATTACCCTGTGGTACATTATTCCCACATCTGCCGCGCTTACCTCATATATTCTTCTCTCTGCCAGCTTTAGCCCATACATAATAAAATGCGCGTAGCCGCATGCTGCATATCTTTCAAGCCTCGTGGCGCTCTTTACCATATCCTTTCCATATAATACCCTTGCCACAGCCTCGTCTATTCTGCCCGTATAGCAGGAAAAATCCCCTCCCTCTACTACCTTCATAAGCTTTTTCCTAAGCTCCTTATCCTTATAAAAATATGTAAACAGCTCCTTTTGAAGCAGTGTCATTTCCTTATCCCCTGAAAAATTCTCAGCTATATACCTTATTCCAAGCTCCTTTGTATAAATATTATCCTCCCTCATATGAAGCGGCAGAGCATCTTTGTCTGTATACATATCCCTTATGGTATTTATAAGATAAGACGGTCTTAATGCTTTACCGGAGGCCGACGTATGACTGTAGGTTAATATAAGCCTGTCGGAAGGCTTGGTAAGATTCTGATAAAGATAAAATCTCTGTATAAATATATTTTCCCTTGCTCCCGGCGAAAGCTCCACTCCTATTCCCTTTAAAAAGCTTCTGTCCTTTCCGGTAAATAATCCTCCCTTGTCTGATACCATTGGAATAATGCCGTCATTTACCCCCAAAACTATAAGCTCCCTTATATCTGCCAGCCTTGTTCTCCTTATATCTCCAATGACTACCGTATCTACATTAAGTGGGATAACACCTACCTTTATTTCCTCAAGACCTGAATCTAAAAGCCTTGCATACTCCGAAATATTGATTTTTATATCTCCCATAAGCTCTGCCAGCTTATCAAGAAGATTTATAAGAAGGGCGTAGGTCTGCTCATACTCCTTTGCTAAGGACAGTCTTCCCTCCTTCTTAAAGCCTTCCTCATATTTCTTTAGAATATTATATATATCAAGGCTTTCCATAAGCTCATACACTCCGTTAGTATAATCCCTAACAGTTTTGTTTCTTCCGCTTACGCTTTCCTTAAAGTCCCTTATAATCTCAAAAAATGCTTCCCTTATATCATTAATTGCGCAAAGCTCCTCCTCTCTAAGACCTTTTCCAAACTTTGTAAAGTCCTGAGAATAACGGTTAAAGCCTCTTATTCCATATTCCAGCACGTAATTTTCAAGCAAATCAATTTTTTCTCTTTCTATTCCGCTTATTCCACATTTTAAAAATCCAAACACGCTCTCATAGGAAAAATTGTCTGATATCATTAAAAGCGCCTGTCTTATTGCATTTACACAGGGATTAAATATAAGTCTTCTCTTATTATCCATAAAAAACGGTATATCATTATCCCTAAAGGCTGTTTCTATAAGCTTTCTATATGTGTCCAAATCACCTGTGATTATGGCAAAATCTCTGTATCTTAAGCCCTCGTTTCTTACCCTTTTGTTAATGTATGCGGCTGCCGCCTCCGCTTCTCTTATGGGATTATCAAGGGGCGCTATTCTTACCTCTCCCCTGCTGTCACAGCCGGACTCTAATCCGCTGCTTCTGAATATATTTCTCTCTATATAGCTTAACTCCCTGTCCTCATTATATCTGTAGCTATTGTTTTCTCCCGTTATAATTACGTCCTCCCCGGCTATTGATACCTGTCTGTCTGCCGCCAGTGTGTACAGCTTATTTATGGTTGTCTTTGACAGGTTAAAAAGCTCCTGCTCCTTTATTTCCCTAAAGCCTGTTTCTGTAAGCTTATATGCCTCCTCCGGAGATATAGTTATGGTAACGGTAAGCTTTCTTCCGCTGTCAAGAAGAATCCCTAAAAGCTCCTCCTGTACTGGTGTAAAGCCCGTAAAGCCATCAAAGAAAAACTCGCTGTTTTTCATAAGCTGGGATTTTTCCATAACCTGGCACAGCTTTTTTAATATTTCCTCCTTGGTGATATATTTTTCCCCTAAAGCCTCCCTAAACAGCTTATATATAAGTCCTATATCCTTAAGCTTCATGTCCATGTAGGGCTTTTCCTTTGTGTGCTCCATAATACTTTCAAAGCTGCTTAAATCTATTCCATAGGAATAAAGCTCCGATATGGCTGATTTCATTTCCTCCACAAATCCCGGCTGGCAGGCCTTTCGCCTGTATATGTTAAGCTTATCCATGTTTTCCTCTATTACACGCTTAAGAATCAGGGTTTTTCCTGTGTCATCCAATATAGATAAATTTGAAATTCCAAGCTCCTCAAACACCCTGAATGCAAGCCTGTTAAAGCTGACTATATCTATGTTAAGCACGCCGTGATTAGAATGTCTGTCTACAACAGCCTTCTGGGTTTCCATTGTAAACTGTTCAGGAACTACTATAATATAATTATTATTTATATGCTCTCCGGCTTCCCTTATCGCCTTATCTAAAACATATGTAGTTTTTCCATAGCCGCTCCCGCCAAGTACAAGCCTTATGGAGCCTTTATTTTTATCCATTTTCCAATACCCTTCCATTAATATTTAAAAGCTGTTTTAATAATATTCTATCATATTTACCGTCCAAAAAAAATACAATATATAAAGAATCAAAATCGTGCATAAACTGCACAGAAATGAGGCTATATGAGTGACAATCCTAAGATAATGGTCTTTCAGCTCAAGGAGCTTATATACACGCTTATATTTATTGTACTTGGAATACTTTTAATATTTCTTTTAGTTTATATGTTTTTACATAATGATGATGAAGAAGCCGCCGATACCTCATATACACCCGGCACATACTCCTCTGCCATGACAATAGGAAGTATTCCTGTGGAGGTTTCCGTTAAGGTTGACTCTGACAGAATAATTGATATTGAGCTAATGCCTGTAGAGGATACTGTAGAAACCATGTATCCCCTTTTACAGTCCTCCCTTAACAATATAAAAGACCAGATAATATCCTCTCAAAGCCTTGAGAATATATATCTGACCTCAGATAGTATTTATACATATAACGTGCTGATGGACGCCATCAGCACTGCCTTAAGCAAAGCTACCTCTCATTAGCGTTAAGATGCCTCACTGTCTTTTCTGATTTCATGGCAAGTATTACGCTTAACGCCACCAAAACCAAACCAAATATAATATATGCTGTGTCAGGATGAGACGACTTTACAAAATCCCTCGGAATAATAATAAGGGAATATACCACAAAGAAAAGCTGCGCCAATGTATTTAAGCCATAGGCTATTCTGCTTATTAAATGCATTCGCCTGCTGCTTATCAACGCCATACATACGGACACTGCAAGCACAGCTATGGACGTTATTGTCCCTGCTATATAAACAGCATTATATATACCTGAATACATACTGTTATCACTTAAATCAAACCTGCTGAAATACTCTATCTCTGATGCAAAATAGTAAGACAGCATAAAGGCTGACAACGATATAATATAATATGCAATTCCTATAGCTGCAATATATTTTCTCGTATTTTTTTCATTTGTCATTTTCTCCGGAATATCCTTTGCCAGTCTTTTGCCGTCAAAATATTTATTTCCATTATATGCAAGGACAAATGTTAAAATGCTTGTAATTACTACAAGAAAGCTTACAATAAGCTGGATAATAAATATGGCGGCAGTATAGCCGTCCTCCCATTCCTTACAGGTTCCGGCTACAGTTACGGCAGATACATAAAGGCTTATAACTCCGACTATAAAAGAAAGTACTGAAAGCACCCTTCTTATCCGTACTGCTCCCTCATACTCCCCCTTCCTTCCCATAAGCGAGCCTATAAAGAGAAGAAATACCAGTATAATACCTGTCACAAACACTGTATAGAGAGCAAATATCTTATTATCCTCCCCGTCAGCCTCATTCATTATATCTGCAATATATATTCCAAGCCCTGCTATAACCAGCATAAAAATTAAATTCATAAAATTAAGCAGACCTGTCATTTTTCCATAGTATTCTCTTACATCCTTTAAGCTTGTATTCATCTTTTCCCCTTTCTACTCTGCGGATAATTTCTCAAGCTGATTTAGCCAAAGGGCGGCGCAGGCGTCGCTAGGCATTCTCAAATCTCCCCTCGGCGACACGGTTACGCTTCCCACCTTCACGCCGTCAGGAATACATGAACGCTTAAACTGCTGGGAAAAAAATCTTCTGTAGAACACCTTCAGCCATTTCAATATGGTTTTTTTATCATATACCAGTTCAAACGCCTTTAATGACATATAATATATCTTCCCAGGCTCAAATCCAAATCTTAAAACATTGTACATAAAGAAATCATGAAGCTCATAAGGTCCCACTAAATCCTCTGTCTTCTGCGCAATCTCCCCATTATCCTCTGGTGGAAGAAGCTCAGGACTTACAGGCGTGTCAAGGACATCATACAACACCTTTTTCAGTGTGTCGTCCTCGCATGTATCTGCATAATATCTTACCAAATGCCTTACCAGCGTCTTTGGCACGGATGAATTTACTCCGTACATTGACATGTGGTCCCCATTGTAGGTTGCCCACCCAAGGGCAAGCTCAGACATATCTCCTGTTCCTATAACCATTCCGTTTGTTTCATTTGCAATATCCATAAGCAGATATGTTCTCTGTCTTGCCTGGGCATTTTCGTAGGTTACATCCTTTATATTTTTGTCATGTCCTATATCCTCAAAATGCTTGTTTACTGCATCTGCTATAGATATTTCCCTGAAGGACACCCCAAGCTTTTGTATAAGGGTAACCGCATTGTTATATGTTCTGTCTGTAGTGCCAAAGCCCGGCATGGTTACCGCTATAACAGACTTTCTGTCCTTTCCTAAAAAGTCAAATGCTTTCACTGTAACAAGAAGAGCAAGCGTTGAATCAAGACCTCCTGAAATACCTATCACTGCCGTATCCCCGTGAGTGTGAGCCAGCCTTTTTTTAAGTCCCATAGCCTGAAGGGTAAGTATTTCATTGCATCTTTTTTCCCTTTCCTCCATATTTGACGGCACAAAGGGCGCATTGTCAATATTCCTTAAAAGAGAAGTCTCCTCCGTTCTGTCCTTTAAATTCTTAAATGAAAAGCCTGCTACTCTGTAGTCTGCTATTCCTGCCATAGAATATATACTGTCTGACGCTTCCTGCATGTTGTCAGGATATGTGTTCATCCGTCTTCTCTCTGCCGAAAGCTTGTCCACATCTATATCTGCAAATACAGACTGATTGATAAATCTTGTACTTTCCGCCATAATACTGCCATTCTCACATATAAGATTATGGCCTGAGAATACCATATCAGTAGTAGACTCACCCTCTCCGGCGGAGGCGTACACATATCCGCACACAAGCCTTGCGGACTGGCTTGACACAAGACCTTTCCTGTATACATCCTTGCATACTGTCTCGTCACCGGCAGACAGATTAGCTATAATGGTTGCTCCCGCTATGGCGTGGGACATAGACGGCGGTATAGGCACCCATAAGTCCTCGCATATTTCAACAGCAATTTTCATATTTTCCACATTTTTGCAATCAAATATAATATTTGTTCCAAAGGGCACGGTCTGTCCGTTAAACTCAATATCCTTTATCTTCCTGAAGCCTCCCGTAAAATGCCTTGCCTCATAAAACTCCGAGTAATTAGGAATATTTGTCTTTGGCACTATTCCAAGTACAGCTCCGTCATATAGTACGGCTGCAGCATTGTACAGCTTACTGTCATTTATCATAGGAAATCCCACAATCACCACAATATCCTTATCAGTAATATACTGCGCTATTCTTTCTACGGCACAGCCTGCCTCCTTTAGCATGGCCGACTGTAAAAACAAATCACCGCATGTATACCCTGTAATACACAACTCAGGAAACACAGCTACCCTTGCTTCCTTTTCCACCGCCTCATCTATGCATTTTAATATTTCTTCCGTATTAAATTCAACGTCTGCCACCCTTAAATAAGGCGTTATGGCGGCTACCCTGACAAATCCGTAATCCATATCTGCCTCCTAAATCTGTCTACAGCTCTACGCCGTTTTTCTTTAAAAGCTCCCTTGCCGTATCAACTGAATCTATACCTGTCTTATTTTTTATTGGCGCAAATTCCTTTTCTCTTCTTACCTCGAAAGGAAGACAACTTTTCATAAGATGTATCATATCAAGAATAAGTGTCTCAAACTTATATCCGTTTGGACTGTCGGGCTTTATGAGCTGTCCGTTTTCATCCATATAAGGTATCTTTTTTTTCACAACATGAAGAGGCATTGATTCCTCCATAATTTTTTCCAGCTCCTTCACGTTGAAAAGATAATTCAGTATTACGCCGTAATTATACGCAGGCTCTCCCTTTTCATCCTTTGCGTTCATAAGCTCCTCCGTAAGCTCATAATACTCCACTATAGAAGGCTTTCCATCCTCAAGGCACATTACTCCCACATTCTCATCAGGACTTGCCTTTTTCACTACCTTAGAGCCTGCTGCAAAACCTTTTTCTATCACTGCTCCCACAAAAACAGGGTCGGCAATTCTCTGAAGCACATTGTCTACTGCAAATACGTTAAGCCATTCTATTCCTGAATTTTTTACCTTTTCTAAAGCTCCTGACCTGTCCATGGATATAAACCATCCGCCGTTTCCGTTTGGAGAGGTTGACATTCTGCTCCTTGACTCCATATAAATCTTTCCGTTATAATCTGCCGCCGGAGCCATCTCCTGCTTAAAAAAGGTTATATATTCCTTATTATATCCAAAATAATTCTTTTCCTTGAAAAAACCTATTGTTGACTCATGATTTTTATCACTTGTCATAATAAAAAGATGTATCCATGAGCCTGTTATATCCACTGCATCCATTAAATTTCTTACTATACGCTCAAAAATATATACATCCCTTGTCTCTCCTATATTGTACATACCCTTTGGAGCATCGGAGCCAAGCCTTGTACCCATGCCTCCCGCCAAAAGCACTGCTCCTACCTTGCCTGATTTTATGGCGCTTACACCTGCATTAAAATACAATTCCTTATTTTCCTCTATCTCACTAAGCTGCATTACAGAGAGAGGCGTTATACTGCCTTTTTTTACGCTTTTTCCTCCATCTGCACATAATTCCACCATAGAGAAATCCGTTTCCTCTATCTGGGTAAGAAGTTCATTTTTTTCATCCTCTGTCAGCTCGTCAAAATATTTAAGAAGATGTGTCTGTCCATACTTTTCAAGCTTTTTCTTTACAATACTGATATCCATTTATATTACCCCGCAATACTGCCCAGCATATAAAAGTGAAAGAACGGGCAGCCTGCGCTTTCCTTCCTTCGTAATAATTCCTTTCACTTTTCTTTAACTTCCCCACGGCTCTATGCATTCTTAATAAACGCCTTATAGCCCTTCATTGTCTCATATATATCTGCCTTGCATGTAACCTCATATGGCGCGTGCATGTTTAATACAGGCACCCCGCAGTCAATAACCTCCATATCATATAAGGCCAGTATATAAGCTATTGTACCTCCGCCGCCTGCATCTACCCTGCCAAGCTCTCCTGTCTGAATTGATATGTCATTCTCCTCCATTATTTTTCTCACCTTGGCAATATACTCGGCATTTGCATCATTTGAGTTGTACTTCCCGTTTACGCCGGTAAACTTATTAAAAACCATTCCATTTCCCATATACGCCGAGCTGTTTTTTTCAAAATAAGGCCAGTATATGGGGTTATATGCCGCGCTTACATCTGAAGACAGCATTTTTGAGGCTGCCAGACATCTTCTAAGCTTTATCTCGCTGTAATCTCCCATAAGATTAATTATCTCGGCAACAGTATTTTCAAAAAATCTCGACATCATGCCTGTTGCTCCCACACTTCCAATTTCTTCCTTATCCACCAGAAGACAGCATGCTGTCTTTTTTACTCCGTCAGTCTTAAGCATAGCTGCAAGTGATGTATATGCGCATACCCTGTCATCCTGTCCATAAGCCATAATCATGCTCTCATCTATACCTGCATCCCTTGCCCTGCCTGCCGGAACAAGCTCAAATTCCGCAGAAATAAAATCAGCCTCATCCATATCGTATTTCTTCTTCAATATTTTTAATATATTTGCCTTTACGGCATCCTTTTCCTCACCGGAAAGAGGCTTCGTACCTACAATTATATCGAGATTTTCTCCCTCCACAGCCTTTGCTGCCTTTTTGTCCATCTGCTCTCCTGCCAGATGGACAAGCAAATCTGAAACAAACACAACGGGGCCTTTCTTATCCTCTCCAATAACAACCTCCGTCACCTCTCCGTTTGTTTTAGCCACTACTCCGTGTATTGCAAGAGGCGTAGCAGCCCACTGGTACTTTTTTATTCCTCCGTAATAATGCGTGTCAAAATAAGCTAAGCCTTCCTTCTCAAGCATTGGATTCTGCTTAACGTCTAACCTTGGAGAATCAATATGGGCTCCAAGTATATTCATGCCGTTTTCTATATTTTCTGTTCCAATAATAAAAAGCGCTAATGACTTTCCCATGTTTACGGCATAAATTTTATCTCCCGGGGTAAGGCTCTTTCCTTTTTCAATGTATTCCTTTATGTTCCTGTAGCCTGCAGCCTCTGCCAGCTTTATTGAAACCTTGACACACTCCCGCTCTGTCTTTCCCTCATTAAGAAAGTCCTTATAAGCTTTACATAAGGACTCAATTTCTTTTATCTGCTTATTTTTATATTTTTTCCATGCGCTTACTCTTTCCACCTGCGTATCTCCTGTATTTATATTACATATTAGTTATTTTATGGTAATTTCTACGGTTATCTCGTCGCCTCTTCCAAGAACATCCTTTACCTTATATGTCACGGTATAAACTCCCGGTATATTTACATCTACCTCCCCCTCAACCACTATATGGTCAGTAATATCATTTCCACATGTATCCACTGCGGTGATTCCTTTCATAACGGTGTAATCGTCATATTCATAAACAACTTTATTTGACGCTCCCGATATAACAGGAAGCTTATCATTCCATGGATTTTCCGGGTCCGGGTCCGTAGGGTCCCAAAGCGTTCCCTCAGGAACCTTTATTGTTTCAGGCTTGCCAAGAGGGCCTTCATCCTCTCCGTCATATATGGTTACTACCGTTCCTTCACCACAGTTATCATATATCCACTTTGCGTCTGCCGTAGTAAGCCTCACGCAGCCATGGGACACGCTCTCTCCCAGCTTGTTATAATCCTCGGCGCTGAGTGTATCCTTTTTACGCTCTGTATACGTTGATGAATGAAACAATATAGCCCCTGTTATCCTTGTACAATACTGACCGTAGGAGCTAAACTGCAATGTTGCAAACTTAAACTTGTCGCTAAGGGTAAAGGTGCCGAGAGGAGTGTTCTCACCTCCCGTAGAGCATCTCATGGCCTTAACAGGCACATTATAATTGCCCGTCTCATCATAGGTATAAATTGTAACCGTATTTAACAGCCTGTTTAAGCTGATAGAATAAAGAGGCTGGTTAAGTAAAACCTTCGGCAGCTTATCCTCTATATTATTATCATCATTTTCTTCGTTATTTATTATTTTATCAGTTTCGTCCTCTCTGTTATCTTCATTAGATGTATTCCATGTAACAGCGCCAATATTTATGGTATTTTCCTCCACCGGGTAATTATCCCACGGCTCAAGGGCCGAAACTCCGGTTTCATCACCCCATACGCTCTGAAGATAATTCTTATTAAACATATACAATAAAATAAAGCTCACTGCCAGAAAAGTACATTCAAACTTTAATATGTCGGCTCTGTTTTTTCTGCAAAATGAATAAAGTGGAGAGAATATCCTTTTAAAAAAGCCTCCAATCATCACGCATACAAACCTTAAGGGTGCAAAAAGATAACCTGTCAGCTTAAAGATAAAATCCTTAAGGTAACAGCTTAAAATAATAACGGCAAACAGGACCATAATAGTGCTTTTTTTAAGCTTATGGTCCTTTGCAAACCTTGCAGTTCTTTTTAGAGCAGTTTTTCTGTTCATCTATACCTTCCATTCTTTTTTATATTCTTCTTCAAAGATAACATATTATATCAAATACTGCAACCCCAAAGTTTCGCCGTAAAGGGCGCTTTAGCTTATTACCCTACGGTAGCAATATCTATAAGGGTAAGCTCGTCCCTTGCAGTACTCTCAAGGCTTGTAAGAAGGGCATTTACGGTGTCAAGGGAGGTAAAGCAGTTTACACCTGTCTCTATGGCATATCTCCTTATAAGGAAGCCGTCTCTTGACTTATCCCTTCCCTGTGTAGGCGTATCTACCACCACGTCTATCTTATGCTCCAAAATAAGGTCTATGACAGTAGGCGGCTCCTGATTAAGCTTATTTACTTTTATGGCATTTACTCCATGCTCTTTAAGCACCTTTGCCGTACTTCTTGTGGCATATACCTCATAGCCTAAGGCCTCAAACCTTCTGCCTATTGAAATAGCATCCTTCTTATCCGCATCATTTACCGTTATAATCATTTTTTTATGCCTTGGAAGAATTACTCCTGCTCCTAAAAACGCCTTATAAAGAGCCTCCTCAAAGGTCTTTGCTATGCCAAGACATTCTCCTGTAGATTTCATTTCAGGGCCAAGACTTATCTCTGCCCCTCTAAGCTTTTCAAATGAAAATACAGGCATCTTTATTGCAATATAATCTGCCTTAGGCTGTAATCCCGGCTTATAGCCCATTTCCGTAATCTTCTCGCCTATTATAGCTCTTGTTGCAAGCTTAACAATAGGTATTCCCGTAACCTTGCTGATATAAGGCACAGTACGGCTTGAGCGGGGATTTACCTCAATAACGTATACCTCCTCATCGCAGACGATAAACTGAATATTTATCATTCCCTTTACATGAAGAGCCATAGCAAGCCTTCTTGTATATTCCTCTATAACGTCTATAGTCTTTTCTGTAAGGGACTGGGCAGGATACACGGAAATACTGTCGCCGGAATGTACTCCGGCCCTCTCAATATGCTCCATTATTCCTGGTATAAGTACATTCTCACCGTCGCATATGGCGTCTACCTCTATTTCCTTTCCCACCAGATATTTATCTACAAGAATAGGATGGTCCTGGGCTATACGGTTGATTATCTCCATAAACTCGGCGATTTCCTCATCTGAAGTGGCTATCTGCATACCCTGTCCTCCCAAAACATAGGAAGGTCTTACAAGCACAGGATATCCAAGCCCACGGGCTGCCTTTAACGCCTCCTCCGTAGTAAATACAGTCTGTCCGGCAGGTCTTGGTATTTTACACTGCTCCAGAATTTCATCAAACAGCTCTCTGTCCTCCGCTGCGTCTACATCCTCCGCCTTTGTTCCAAGAATAGGCACTCCCATCTTCATAAGGGCTTCCGTAAGCTTTATGGCAGTCTGTCCTCCAAACTGCACTACTGCGCCGTCAGGATTTTCTATTTTTACGATATTTTCTACATCCTCCGGCGTAAGAGGTTCAAAATAAAGCTTGTCGGCTATATCAAAGTCAGTGCTTACGGTTTCCGGATTATTATTTACTATAATAGTCTCATAGCCTGCATTTTTAAAGGCCCATGTGCTGTGTACCGAGCAATAGTCAAACTCTATACCCTGACCTATACGTATAGGTCCCGAGCCAAGAACAAGCACCTTCTTGTCAGGATGCGTCTCTACAGCCTCATTATCCACTCCGTATGCTGAATAATAATAAGGAGTTGCAGCCTCAAACTCTGCCGCGCAGGTATCTACCATCTTAAAGCCTGCGGTAATGCCATACTGCTCTCTTAGCTTTTTAATCTCCTCCTCCGTTTTTCCCGTAAGCCTTCCTATAAAGCTGTCAGGAAACTCTATCCTCTTTGCTTCCTTTAATAATTCCTCCGTAAGCTCCTCTGTCTCAAGCTTATGCTCCATCTCTGTAATTATGGCAAGCTTGTCAATAAACCAATTATCTATTTTTGTTATTTCATGTATTTTTTCGTAGTCGAAGCCTCGTCTTAAGGCCTCTGCAATAACCCATATCCTTCTGTCGTCTACCTTTGAGAGCTGCTCATTAAGCTGTTCATCATCAAGAGCAGTAAAATCATAATCGCGAAGTGACTCAACATGCTGCTCTAAAGAACGGATAGCCTTCATAAGGCCTCCCTCAAAATTTGTACAGATGCTCATAACCTCTCCTGTTGCCTTCATCTGTGTGGTAAGAGTTCTCTTTGCCGTTATAAACTTATCAAAGGGAAGTCTTGGTATCTTTACAACACAGTAATCAAGCATAGGCTCAAAGCTGGCGTATGTCTTACCTGTAATGGCATTTTTTATCTCGTCAAGAGTGTAGCCTATGGCTATCTTTGCCGCCACCTTTGCTATAGGATAGCCTGTAGCCTTTGACGCAAGAGCCGAAGAACGGCTTACACGAGGATTCACCTCTATAACACAATATTCAAAGGACTCCGGGTGAAGGGCATACTGAACGTTACAGCCTCCCGTTATGTTCAGCTCGCTTATTATATTAAGGGCTGACGTCCTAAGCATCTGATATTCCTTATCGCCTAACGTCTGGGAAGGCGCCACTACTATAGAATCTCCAGTATGTACGCCTACAGGGTCTATATTTTCCATATTACATACGGTAATACAATTTCCTGCGCCGTCACGCATAACCTCATATTCAATTTCCTTCCAGCCTGCAATACATCTCTCTACCAAAACCTGTCCTACACGGCTTAACCTTAATCCGTTTTCGAGAATATCCGTAAGCTCCTGAAGATTATGGGCAATACCGCCGCCGCTTCCTCCAAGGGTGTAAGCGGGACGAAGAACTACGGGATAGCCTATTTTATTTGTAAACGCTATGCCATCCTCAACATTTTCCACTACAAGAGACGGGGCAACAGGCTCGCCGATTTTCTCCATTGTATTTTTAAACTCAAGCCTGTCCTCCGCCTTTTTTATTGTCTCTGCAGTGGTTCCTATAAGCCTTACTCCCTGCTCCTTAAGAAATCCCGATTCTGCAAGCTCCATTCCAAGATTTAAGCCTGCCTGTCCTCCAAGAGTGGGAAGAACGCTGTCTGGCTTCTCCTTAATAATAAGCTGCTCTAAAACCTTGGCAGTAAGAGGCTCTATATATACTTTATCCGCTATATCCTTATCAGTCATAATAGTTGCAGGATTTGAATTAACAAGAACTACCTCAATACCCTCCTCCTTGAGAGAACGGCAGGCCTGAGTACCTGCGTAGTCAAACTCGGCTGCCTGTCCAATAACTATAGGTCCTGAACCAATCACTAATACTTTTTTAATACTGTTATCTCTAGGCATCCTTATTTCCTCCTGCTTTCCATCATTGTTATAAATTCATCAAACAGCAAGCCTGAATCCTGCGGTCCCGGACATGCCTCCGGATGAAACTGCACCGTAAACACGTTTCCGTTTTTATATCTCAGACCCTCAACTGTTTTATCATTTACGTTAATAAACGCTACCTCTGCAATATCCGGATTTATGGTTTCCTCATCCACCACATAACCGTGGTTTTGCGATGATATATATACCCTTCCGCTCTTTAAATCCTTTACAGGATGATTTCCGCCTCTGTGTCCGTATTTCATTTTATGTGTATCTGCTCCTGTTGCAAGAGCCGTAAGCTGATGCCCAAGACATATGGCAAACATAGGAACCTTTGATTCGTAAAGCTTTTTTATTTCTTCTATGATTCCCGTACATTCCTTAGGGTCACCCGGTCCGTTTGACAGCATTATGCCGTCAGGCTTTGCCGCAAGTATATCCTCAGCCCTTGTGTCCGCAGGATATACCGTCACGTCACAGCCTCTCTCATTCAGAGACCTTGCTATATTATTCTTTGCTCCCAAATCCATGAGCGCCACCTTAAAGCCTTCACCTAAAAGATGCTCCTTCTCCTTACAGGTAGTAGCCATAACCACGCCTGTTACCTTATATTCCTTAAGTCTTGGTATAATTTCGTCAACATTATATTTTTCATTTGTTGTAATCATGCCGTTCATGGTTCCCTTTTCACGAAGAAGCTTTGTCAGGCTTCTTGTATCTATGCCTGCAATACCAGGTATATCATATTTTTCAAGGAACTCCTGTATACTTTCTCTGCTTCTGAAATTACTTGGAATACGTGACAGCTCTCTTACTATATATCCCTTTGGCCAAGGCCTCTTTGATTCCATGTCCTCATAGCATATACCATAGTTTCCTATAAGAGGATATGTCATACATACTGCCTGTCCTGCATATGAAGGGTCCGTAAGTACCTCTAAATATCCTGTCATGGAAGTATTGAAAACTATCTCACTTATCACTTCCCTTGCAGAGCCAATTGATGTCCCCTCAAATACGTGTCCATCCTCCAAAATTAGAAAAGCTTTCATATATTCCTCCTTATATTTCATTTATTCAATAAGTTTCTCCGGTCAGTACGCAAGTTTAACGCTCTTGACGCTTTTTTGTGCTTAAATTTGTGCTCAAATTGTCAATATTATACATTATATTGAATGTTTATTCAACCTGTTTTTTTGACAAAAAAGATGTATTTCTTAGGTATTTTTTACAAATTGTATACTCAAATCCTACAGCCCTACCTGTAATAAAATACGTGATTTCCTATAACGGTACCCTGTATAATATTATTTACCGTTCTGAAATAAAGCCAGTTTCCCGTTCTTACTCCGCCGTAAATAACCTCGTTTGCAGCCCTTATACATGTTTCGTTGGCCCCCTTGGCGTAGGCTATGGCATAAAGACCGCTTGCCACAGGTGAAAACTGCTTTGGAGACATTATAACCCCCTCTATGGTGTTTGGAAATCTTGGGTCCTCTACCCTGTTCATAACCACGGTCCCTACTGCCAGAATTCCCTCATAAGGCTCTCCTCTGGCCTCACAGTACATAATTGCAGCCATTCTCATAAGGTCCTCGTCGTCAGGATTGTATGTAAAGCTTTCTGTCGTTGCATCTGAAACTCCTGCTGCCTCCCTTGACGCCTGCTCCACAGATTGTCTTATTGATTCTGCTATTCTGCGGCTCTCCTCCTCCTTAAGCTCCTCTATGGTATCCTTACCTGCCTGTATTTCCTTAGCAAGCTGCTCTGCTCTTTCCTCTGCCGCATCTATTTCATTTTCCTTATCTCTTATATTGGCGGATGCATCTGACATCATTGATGACATTTCATTCTGCCTTTCCTGCTGGTCTTTAAGGAGTATATTTAAATTTTCCATTTCAGCAGTAAGCTCAAGCCTTGCAGCCTCTATGTAGGTTAGAAGCTGCTCATACTCCAGAAGCTTGCTTCTGTCATATTCCAAAAGCTCTGACGTATACTCTACCTTATTTAATATCTCACTTAGTGACGCATCTGAAAAAATCACTTCTATAAAGCTTGAATCCCCTGTTTCATACATATATTTTATACGTAGCTTCATTGCCTCATACTGCTCTGTTCTTTCTATTTTAGCTTTTTCAAGCTCCATATTTATATCATCTATCTGCTTCTGCTTTTCCAGAATCTCACCATTCAGGTTTTCCATATATTCTGATATGGCGTTATAGCTGTTTTTTAAGCCGTTTAAATATTCGTCCAAATTGCTCTTGGATTCGTTTAATCCTCCGAGAAGGCTTTGTATTTCGTTTAATTTTTCTTCCTTTTCATTTACCTTGCTTTCCTCTGCGTTTATATTTTCCTGATAGCTGTTTTCTGCTTTAACATTTGCCGCTACAAACGCCGCAACTATGCAGGTAAAAATAACCGGAAATATTTTCTGCTTCATAGCCTGGCTCCCTTCTGATTAGGAAAATTTATTGTAATGTTTCGGCTGCGCCGAAACTATTATACCTTATTATTGTGCTGCTTTTTGCACATAAAAAAGTTTGCAAAGCAAACTTGCATGTTTCGGCTATGCCGAAACTATTATACCACGTTTTTAAAAAAATTTTTATATTTTTTTAAATTTTACTATTTATTTTTATTCAAAAAAGATATATACTAAACATATCAATTAACGAAAGGGGCAACTATATGTTTAAAAAGCTAGGTAAAGTGTTTGGATTTATTGCAGTGGCTGCTGCCGCTGTAGCAGGAGGTATGGCAATTTACAAAAAATGCCAGGGAAACGACGAGGATTTCGATGACTTCGAGGATTTTGATGATGATGATTTCGACGATGATTTTGATGATATGGATATAAAAAACAGAGGCTATACATCTATTTCTCCTGAAGAAGCTGATACTCAAGCAGAAACGGCAACGGAACAGTCAGCCGCTCAGGATGGGGATACTTCATCAGACACAGAAGAAAATTAATTTTAATTTATAGTCAGTATTTTAGTTTATTTTACAAGAAGCTGTTATTCAACAGATTGGTAATTATCCATTGAATAACAGCTCCTTTTTTATAATTTTCCGTGTATATCCTTCCTAAGATTTCTTGCTCTGTCCTTAAGCTTTGAGGACGCTGCCTTGGATACGATAATATCGGACAAAAGCTTCATTGCCCTTGCATAATCCTCACACTGTATGGCTAAATCTGCAACAAGGTAAGCACATGTCCACTCATCCATACCTGCTATAGGATATGGCTCCTTGTACATAGCGCTTCCAAGTCCCTCATATGCCTTTGCTATGTACTGCTTCTCCACCGCCTTAAGCTCCTTAAAGGTTTTTTCTCTGTTATTCTCATCCTCTGGAAGCGACTCTGCCTTTCCTCTAAACAGCCATGCAAGCTTAAGACATATATATGCCCTCTCGCTTACCTTACCCTTTTTTGTAACCGCATTTGCCAAAGCAAGCTGATGTCTGATTATAGCTTCATCATAGCTGTATACCTCACAATTTGTATCAACGCCTTTAAAATATGGCGTAATCTTTTCCCTGATAAGCTTTATCTGAGGGCCGCTTATATAATTAAAATATCTGCCCAGCGCTGCATAACCGCACTTTGAACAAACTATGCTGTCATATTTAAGCGAATCCACCCCCTGATATTTTGGTCTTAAATCATCGTCAACTCCTAAAAGCTTTGCTTTTCCCGTCTTGATTGATTTAACCTTAAAATCACTTTCACATACAGGACATTTGTAGGATTTATCAAATGTATAATCCGTTTCCAAAACAACCTTTTCAGCTCCTGCCTCAGAATTGTCCCCTTTCGTATCCTTTGATTCCTCAGTATCGTAAATATCCATATCTGACATCATGCCAAGACCAACCTTCCCAAGGTCTCCAAATAAATTCTCTGCCAATTTTATCCCTCCATTTTCAGCATAGCCTTAATTATTAAATATAGTAAGCCTACCTCATTATAAGCTATATTGTCGTTTAAATATATAAGCTTATTTAGGCAGCTTGAATGAGCTTTTAAGTGATACTATACGGTTGAACACCATATGCTCATCTGTAGAATCCTTTGAATCTACGCAAAAATATCCGTTTCTTACAAACTGGAAGCTGTCATATACCTTTGCTCCCTTTACAGACGGCTCAATATAACATTCATCAATAACAGTAAGTGAGTTAGGATTAAGATTAAGGGTTCCGTCTTCATTCAGCTTTCCCTTTTCCTCATCTACTATATTTTCATATAGCCTGAGTTCAGCCTTTACTGCCTGCTCTATACTTACCCAATGAATAGTGCCCTTTACCTTTCTTTCGGTAAAGCCGCTTCCGCTTCTTGTAGCCGGGTCATAGGTGCAATGAAGCTCTGTCACCCTGCCTGTTTCGTCCTTTTCATAGCTTACGCATTTTATAAAATATGCGTTCATAAGCCTGACCTCATTTCCCGGAAACAGCCTGAAATACTTCTTTGGAGGCTCCTCCATAAAGTCATCCCTGTCTATATAAATATACCTGCTAAAGGGAACCTTTCTCATTCCAAGCTCTTCATTTTCCTGATTATTCGGTACGTCAAAGTACTCCACCTGTCCCTCAGGATAATTATCTATAACCACCCTTATAGGATTAATAACAGCCATAATACGGTTTTTCTTAAGCTTTAAATCTTCTCTTATGCAATACTCAAGCATTGCATAGTCTACTGAGCTGTTTGCCTTTGAAATTCCGCAAAGCTCAACAAACATCTTTATGGATTCAGGCGTAAAGCCCCTTCTTCTGAGAGCCGATATGGAAACAAGCCTTGGGTCGTCCCAGCCGTCCACAATTCCATCCTCAACCAGCTTTTTTATATATCTCTTTCCCGTAACCACATTTGTAAGATACAGCTTGGCAAATTCTATCTGCTTCGGCGGCATAGGATACTCAAGCTCCCTTACAACCCATTCGTAAAGAGGCCTGTGGTCCTCAAACTCCAGTGTGCATATAGAGTGCGTAACTCCCTCTATTGCGTCCTCTATAGGATGGGCAAAGTCATACATCGGATATACGCACCATTTATCACCTGTATTGTGATGAGACATATGGGCTACCCTGTATATTACAGGGTCCCTCATGTTAATATTCGGCGACGCCATATCAATCTTAGCTCTTAATACCTTTTCTCCATCACTGTACTTTCCTGCCTTCATATCCTCAAAAAGCTGCAAATTCTCCTCAATGGAACGGTCTCTGTAGGGACTGTTTCTTCCCGGCTCCTTAAGACTTCCCCTGTATTCTCTTATCTCCTCGGCAGAAAGGTCGCATACATAAGCTTTGCCTTTTTTTATAAGCTTTACTGCCGCCTCATACATTTGGTCAAAGTAATTTGAAGCAAAATATACCTGGTCTCCCCAGTCTGCTCCAAGCCATCTTATATCCTCTAAAATAGCGTCAACAAACTCCGTTTTTTCTTTTGTAGGATTTGTATCGTCAAAACGCATATTAAACCTGCCACCATATTCCTTGGCAAGGCCATAATTTAACAGAATGGATTTTGCGTGTCCTATATGAAGGTATCCGTTTGGCTCCGGGGGAAACCTTGTCATAACATGGTCGTAAGTTCCATCCTGTAAATCCTTTTCTATAATCTGCTCAATGAAGTTTTTAGAAACAGCTTCCTTTTCCTCACTGTTTTCTTCTTTTTTCATATTGTCTTCCATTAACATATGATATTATGCTCCTTATGTTGCCAGTATAGTATATAATTACTAATTGTATACCAAGTCAGCCTTATTTGTAAAGTGTTTTCTATAAAACTTAGGAAAACTTGGCAAAAGCCGTTTTACAATATTATTGACTAAAAGATATCTTAATTGATATACTTATGGTATTAAAATACACGCCAAAAATAAGGTATAAAAATAAAATTAATAAAATATTATCAGGAGAAAAAATATGAAATCATCAAATGAGCTTAGAAATATCCTTCGTTCCATTGACCGTAAAAGCTATCCCGCATATAAATCATTAGCCGGCTGCTATGATTTTGACAGCTTTACTCTTTTTATCGACCATGTTCAGGGAGACCCTTTTGCTTCCCCGTCTGCTTTTCATGTGGAAATACCCCACGGCAGCGCAGACTTTCCGGAAGCATATTATAAAAGGACATGCTCCCGTATTGCCCTTCAGGACTTTTTGACAAGACGCCTTGCCTCCTCCTTTGAGGATTATAATTTTAAGGCAAAGGGCTCCGGGAAAAGCGGTCTTTTGTCCATAACGCGGTGCGGGCAGACAGTTTTAGAGAGAAGCGCATGTGAAATTACCGATACAAAAATTATTGTACGCTTCCATATAGGTCTTCCTGCCTTTGGACGCACAATTAACGCAGGCGAGGCAGAAAAAATCCTGTTTGATTTCCTTCCTTACTGCGTGGAAAAAAGCCTTTATTACAAAAAAACAAACAAAAGCGAGCTGGAGGCTGCCGTATTTTTATCTGAAGACCAGGATTATCTCCGCAAGCTTCTTCGTGAAGAAAAGCTTATTGCCTTTGTGGCTAACGGCTCTATTCTTCCCCGCAAAAGCGGAGTTTCCGATTTGCCTTTAGATGACAGTATTCCCTTTACATCTCCATCATCAATGGAACGCACCTTTACTCTTCCCCACTATGGCGAAATCACGGGAATGGCTGTTCCTCAGGGAATCACACTTATTGTAGGCGGCGGTTATCACGGCAAATCAACGCTTCTTTTAGCATTGCAAAACGGCGTATACAATCATATTGCCGGCGACGGACGGGAATACGTTATTACCGAGGATACTGCCGTTAAGCTCCGGGCGGAGGACGGCCGTTCCATCAGAAATGTTGATATATCACTTTTTATAAACGCTCTTCCAAACAAAAAGGATACCTCATCCTTTTCCACACCTGACGCATCCGGAAGCACCTCTCAGGCCGCCGGCGTAGTTGAAAACATGGAGGCCGGCTCACGTCTTCTTCTTATTGATGAGGATACCTCCGCCACAAATTTTATGGTACGCGACGATTTTATGCAGCAGGTTATCAGCCGCAATAAGGAGCCAATTACACCTTTTTTAGAGCGGGCCAGAGAGCTTTACGAAAAGGAGGGAATTTCTACAATACTTGTTGCCGGAAGCTCCGGCGCCTTCTTCTTTATTGCTGATAAGATTTTACAAATGGATTCCTACCGTCCTGTTGATATTACAGACCATGTAAAGGCCCTGTGCATGGAGCGAACTGCGCCAAGAATTTATGGAGAAAATTATGCTGCTCCTGACTTTAAGCGTGCCTTTTCTGCATGTAAGAGACGCCCTGACAGTAACAGCCTTCAAAAGAAAAATAACAGTGACAAGGGCGGCCGCAATGAGCATATGAAAATAAAAACCATAAGCCGTGACGCCTTTTCCATAGATAAGGAAACCGTAGATTTACGCTATGTGGAGCAGCTTACGGATTTTGAACAGACTGCCGCCCTTGCCCACCTGCTTGGCTATGGTCTTAAGCAGCTTGCAGACGGCAGCCATACTGTCAGACAGACTGTTCATATTATATATGAGCTTCTTGACAAAAAAGGCTGGGCTCCCTTCTGCGGCGCCTATATCCCATGTGGTCTTGCAAAGCCCAGAGAGCAGGAGATTTTTGCATGCTTAAATCGTTATAGAGGATAAAGGGCATTTACGGCGGCAGTACTTTTTCATAAAATTATGGATACAGCTCTGCAATTCTTGTTATTCCCACATATATCTGGGAAATCTTATACCATGTTCTAAAATCCACCACTCCTGTCTGAGGCAGGCCGAATATATTTTGAAATGCTGATACTGCCGCCTGGGTCCTCTGCCCGAATATTCCGTCGGCTGCAATTCTCGGTATAGCCGTATATACCTCCGCTATTGCATCTAACTGCTCCTGAAGCTGTCTTACCTTATCGCCTGACGCGCCAATGGTAAGATTATATCCCGGCCATGATGCAGGTATTCCGGAAATCTGCTCGGCGGTGCTTATAAACATATTATTTCCATAATAGTTTCTTATAATTTCAATAGGGGAATATCCCCTGTCCCCAAGGGATTTACTTCCCCATTGGCTCATCCAGCCTCTCTGTGAGCATACCACATTTCTTCCGTCACAATACTGCGTAAGGATAGGCTGCCTTACGTTTGGTCTGGCAAGATACTGGTCAAATATCTCATCTACAATAAGTGATATGCTGTCAAATATATTTCTGCCGTGTATCCATTTATGGTCATAGGCTGTTGAGGAGGTTATTGTAAAATCATAGCCCTTATTTCGGTAAAACTCCGTATAAACACGGTTAAGAGTAAAGGACATTATTGCAAGCACATTTGCCGTGATTGTGCTTTCAGGCCATGTGGCATATATCTCGCTGCTTGCAACATTTTTTATGTAGTCGGTATAGCTTACATAATAATTTTTTGCCGTGGAATCGCTTGGCGCTCCGTCATGAACTACTACTGTCTCCGGCACAACCACACGGCTTAAGACAATTTCACCGCTTTCACTTACAGGCTGAATCTCAGGCTCAGGTATTTTAGGAGGATAATCTCCATATAAGGTATGAGCAGGTATTACAATATCCTCGCCCCTGCCGTCAGGTGTAACAGGCGTAAGAGTAATGTTCTGCATGGACTCTGTTCCCGAAAGTATTTCTATGCCTGACACATCTACAGGCTCATAGCCATCTGCCGTTACAAGTACCGTATACTCTGAATATGGCTGTATTATATTATTTTCATCTAAGGACAGCTCTACTGGCGGAGCTGCAAGCTCAACATTTTCAGTAAGTCCTGAATTGTCGGTGCTTATTGTTTCTAATATCTGTGTTGGATTTCCCGTATATGAAATATTGATTGTTGCATTTTCAATAGGCACGTTAAAATTGTTTACCACCTTTAGCTGAAGCTTTCCTCTGTCTATCAATTCATTAAAAGAAGGACTTTGATTATTATCCATATATTAATTCCTTATTTTTTCTTATTTATATGATAATATGCTTTTTAAAAAAAATATATTACATTTATAGCTTTTTAAATAATCGCCAAAATAGTTAAAACTCATAAAACCGACGCTTGCAAATTCGGCAGAGCCACATTTGTGGATTGCATGACGGAATTTCCTATTATATAAAAAAGGATGCCGCAATGTTTTATGCCGCATCCTTAAAAATAAGTATTCTTAGTATGTAAAATTAGAAGTCGTATTATCGTTTATATTTCAAAATCAGGAATTACTTTGTTATTAACACATCTTACAATGTTCAACGTCTCCTCCTTTGCCCTGTCGATTCCTTCAGCTGTGTTCATCCAATTATCCCTTTTTGTCATTGTGTCATCTGCCGGACAAGGATATACACTTATATGAGATGGGAAAAGATATTTTGCTATGTGCAGGCTTCGGCGCATATGATATGTTGTCGTCACCAATAATACGCTTTTTACTCTATTAAGCCACATTGAACGTTGTAATTCTAAAAGTGAACACAATATGTTTTCTATCGTGTTTTGAGAACTTTTTTCAAGAATAAGGCTTTTTTCCGGAATGCCTAATTCTAAGGCTTTTTTATACATATTATCTGCTTCTGCCATACTTTCACCTGAAAAGTTTCTTATTTTTCCTCCGCACAACATTATTTTTTCAGACCTTCCTGAAAAAAACACCTTAGCAGCTACAGGAATTCTATATTTTGCCGCTTTTATACTGCCCAAAACAATAATACAGTCAACACTTGCTCCATTATCATTCAAGCCTTCAAATAAAAGACGGTCTACCACATCATTCGTCAGGTCTTCTTTTCTTATCTTTGATACCCACATACGCTGTCTTCGCTCCATATCTTTTTAAAATCCATTTATAGTATCCCTGATAAATCCCAAATTTGATATACCCACAAACGCCGATTTATATATTTAACCGTAAAATCTTTACTGCCTTTTAGCAATATAATAAATCCTATAGCTCTATTTCCTTTATCCAGCCTTCAGGAGCTTCTATTCTTCCCATCTGGATTCCCGTAAGGGTATCATACAGCTTCTTTGTAACAGCTCCCATATCCTCCATTCCGCTTGGGAAACATATTTCCTTTCCGTGGTCTACAATTTTTCCTACAGGAGAGATAACTGCCGCCGTTCCGCAAAGTCCGCACTCTGCAAAATCCTTTACCTCATCAAATAAAACTTCTCTTTCCTCTACCTCAAGTCCTAAATACTCCTTAGCCACATGAACAAGAGAGCGTCTTGTAATAGACGGTAAAATACTGTTTGACTTAGGCGTAACCACCTTTTTATCCTTTGTAATAAACAGGAAGTTTGCGCCGCCTGTCTCCTCTACCTTTGTCCTTGTCCCTGGGTCAAGATACATATTTTCGTCAAAACCTTCCTTATGAGCCGTAACGATGGCATGAAGGCTCATGGCATAGTTAAGTCCTGCCTTAATATTTCCTGTGCCGTTTGGAGCTGCTCTGTCAAAATCAGAAACCTTAATTGTAATAGGCTTTGCTCCCCCCTTGAAGTATGGGCCTACAGGAGTGGCAAATACCCTGAACTGGTATTCATCGGCAGGCTTTACGCCTATTACCGGGTTTGAGCCAAACATATACGGCCTTAAATAAAGGGTAGCCCCTGAGCCGTATGGCGGTACATATGCTGCATTTTCCCTAACTGTCTTAACTACAGCATCAACAAATCTATCCTCAGGAAATACAGGCATTTCAAGTCTTGCCGCTGAATCCTTCATACGGCTTGCATTTAAGTCCGGTCTGAACGTGACTATCTTTCCCTGCTCTGTAGTATATGCCTTAAGTCCTTCAAATATAGTCTGTGCATACTGAAGCACTCCCGCGCACTCGCTAAGCTTAATAGTGTCATCCTCTGACATAACTCCGTCATCCCATTTTCCATCCTTATAAAGAGATATGTATCTCTTGTCTGTCTTAATATAGCCAAATCCTAAATTTGACCAGTCGATATTCTTTTTTTCCATTTTTCTGCCTCCATTTCACTTCCGTTGTAAAAGCGGAGATAATCTCTTGGGGTTATATTTATTTTGGCAGGTATTCTGCTAAAAAAACATTTGCCTTAAATAAGTATTTTAATTTCTATGGAAGGATATGTCAATACTTTGGAGGAAAAACTTGTGAAAACCTAATATATCAATACAAAGCATTTAAAATATAATTGCAAAAAACTAACATTGCATTATAACTTTCCTACCACTCATTAATATTCGGTCTTGGCACCCTCCACCACTGTTCAAAATCCGTCGTATACCTTGACAGCACGTTCCCAATATCCGTAGGAATTTCATACGCTGTAAGCTTAAGAAAGCAATCAACGAAGTTATCAATGTCTGACATCTCCTGAGATTTTGCCGCTTTTCTTCCCAGACTGACCAAAGCCTTTGTGTCCTCAGATATTTTCTCCACAAACTCCTCAAGCCGCCTGTTGCTTGGAAATAAAATCTCATTTTCCTGAAGCACCATACGGTAAACGCTGTAAATCACCTCATTAACAGCATGAAGCTTCATATAACCGTCAATGGGACATGACTTTATAAAATAATAATAATTCAGCCAAAAATCCGCATAAAAAGAAAGCATTTTTTCCTCCTTCTCCTGACTTTGGAAAATTGGTATTTTTTCTACAAGCTCTGAAATTTCTGAATCCCTTGTAAAAAGCACCCTTGATTTAAGGAATGCATTTCTTGCCGGCTCGCTTCCCTTTTCTGCCGCCTCCTGTAAAAATTTTTTAGTCATATATTTTATGTCAAAATACCCGCCCTCATAGGTGCAGTATCCTCCTATTGTCTCTGCCGTTTTATTTTCTTTAACGCGGTCCTCGTATGCCTCGTCTGTAATGACAACCATTGCGTCTAAATCAGAATCAATACGCTCGCAGCCCTTTGCCACAGAGCCGCCGAAAATTACTGCAATTACCTCAGTCTTGTCTGAAAAATATTCCTTTAATCTTTCTAAGGATTCCTCGTGATGCTTATACATACCTTTACTCTTCTCCTTATATATACTTTTTATATTTTAGCTCAATAACCCCACCATAATTAATTACCCTGTTCACTCCTGCTGCCGCCTGCATCATAAATGCATGTCACTCCCTGTATGCCCTCAGCATTTTTTCAATAATCCTTATGTCTCCTTCTTCTTCCTCAACACTGTATGTATATTTTTCCGGAACAGTATCAAATAATTCTATTCTGTCCATTTCACTTTCCGGCATCTCTCCAAAGGAATGTACTAACGCAATATAAACCCTTCCATTATTTTGTCCCATGCCATTGTCCCAGATAAATTCATAATCCCACAATGGTATAATATCGCAATCTGTTATTCCCGTTTCCTCATACAACTCTCTTTTTGCAGCTACCAAAGGCGTTTCACCTTTCTCAACATGTCCTCCCGGATGCTCATAGCTCTCCCTTTTCTTATGCCAGCAATACACCCACTTGTCCTGATATTTTGTAAAAATCACCACAAACTCTATGTTGTCCAGTTGTCCGGCTAAATAATTCTTTTTTGCCATATTCTTTATGGATACTACCTTTCCTCATGTTTTTTTTTAAAATAATTTCTTTCTTATATAAATTATTTTATTATAATTTCTTTCTCTCATACTTCCTGAAATAATACTCCACATCAAAGTAAGTCTGCTCCTCACTTGTCTCTGTCATAACCCAGCTCTCATCTAAATCAAGGTTAGGAAAAAAGGCGTCCGCCTCATAAGCATAATCAATATATGTAATATACGCCTTATCCGCATATGGCAAAAGCTGCTCATAAACGCTGGCGCCCCCTATTATATACAGCTCCTCATCCTTATACTCCTTTACAATGGCAAAAAGCTCCTCTATGCTTCCCACCGCTCTCATTCCCTCATGCCGCTCTATATTCTTCCTTGTCAATACAATATTCTCCCTGTTTTTAAGGGGCTTTCCGTTAGGAAAGGTATCAAGGGTCTTTCTTCCAAGTATAACCGTATGCCCTTCCGTAAGCCTTCTGAAATTCTTCATATCCTCTGGTATATGGACTAAAAGCTGCCCCTTGTTGCCTATTGCCCAATTTTTATCTACTGCTGCTACTAAATTCATATTTTACCTCTATTCTGCACGGCTTCAAGTTCATAAAGTGCAAAATACGCTAGACGTGCATTGCACATTTAGCGAATTTAGCACTTAAAGGTTTGCGGATGCCATGCAGACGCAAACCCGGAATTTAAAAATAAAAATTTTAAAGCTTTTACTCTTCATAATAAATCATAGGGAAATATCCCTAAATTCTTAAAATACTTCCTTTTCATAAGCTTAAACATAATTATACATTAACCAATTAACACCTTTTTAAACTGCCACCGGTATATTCTTTACCTGAGGCCCCGTCACATAATCATCAAGTCTCACGTCGTCTACCGTAAAATCATAAAAATCCTTTATCTCAGGATTTATAAAAAATTTTGGCGCAGGATATGTTTCCCTTGAAATAAGCTCCTTTATAATAGGAATATGCCTGTCATAAATATGCGCGTCTGCTATTACATGAACAAGCTCCCCCGCCTCAAAGCCGCATACCTGCGCAAGCATATGCACAAGCACCGCATATTGCACAACATTCCAGTTATTTGCGGTAAGTATATCGTTTGAACGCTGATTAAGTATGGCGTTTAATTTATTTCCGGTCACATTAAAGGTCATGCTGTAGGCGCAGGGATAAAGATTCATCTCATGCAAATCCTGATGAACATAAATATTTGTCATAATTCGCCTGCTGTAAGGGTTATTTTTTAAATCATAAATTACCCTGTCTACCTGGTCCATCTCACCCTCCTTATATTTATGCTTTACTCCAAGCTGATATCCGTACGCCTTTCCTATAGAGCCGTCCTTATCCGCCCAGCTGTCCCATATGTGACTGTTAAGCTCATTTATATTATTTGACTTCTTCTGCCATATCCATAAAATCTCGTCCACACATGACTTTAATGCTGTCTTTCTAAGGGTTATGGCTGGAAATTCCCTTGACAAATCGTACCTGTTTACCACTCCAAATTTCTTTACCGTATATGCAAGAGAGCCGTCCTCCCACCTTGGCCGTACCTTTTCCCCCTCTGTGCTTACTCCGTTTTCAAGTATATCCTTACACATATTTATAAATATATTATCTGCTAAGCTCATGTAAATCTCCTTTCAAATTCCTTAGGAATATTTCCCTTAATATGAATACCGTTTTCTTCATACTCCTCGCTTATAACCTGTCCATACTGTCTCATAAGCTGTATTTTACCGGCATCATTATATGGCACCGTAACATCAATAAACACTGCCCTTTCGCTTAGTATCCTTTCTATAACAGATATAAGCTCATTTACTCCTGCTCCTGTTTTTATAGAACCGGACATGGTGTAATCTGCCCTTTCATCTTTAAATATATAGCTGCAATCATTGCTAAGCTTATCCTGCTTATTAAAAAAGGTTATAATCTTTTTATCATTAACCCCAAGCTTTTTTAAGGTTTCATACACTATCTCAATATGCGACTCATACTGAGGATTTGAGCTGTCTATGACATGTAGTATTATATCGGCATACTTTGCCTCCTCAAGAGTAGAACGGAACGCATCTATAAGATGATGGGGAAGCTTTCTTATAAAGCCTACAGTATCCGTAAGCAGCGCCTCCTGACCGCTGGGAAGCTTATAATTTCTTGTGGTTGGGTCAAGGGTTGCAAAAAGCTTGTCCTCCTCTAACACCCTTGCATTTGTAAAGGAATTTAAAAGCGTTGACTTTCCTGCGTTTGTATAGCCGACTATTGCTATTATAGGAATAGGATTTAGGCTCCTTTTTTCCCTTGCAAGCCCCCTGTGCATTGCAAGCTCATCCACATCCCTTTTTAGCTTTGCTATCCTGTTGTTTATAAGACGCCTGTCTATCTCAAGCTTTTTTTCTCCCGGACCTCTTGTACCTATACCGCCTCCCAGTCTTGAAAGGGAGCTTCTAAGTCCTACAAGCCTTGCCTGACGGTATTTAAGCTGCGCCAGCTCTACCTGTATCTTTCCTTCCCTTGTCAATGCCCTTCCTGCAAATATATCAAGAATAACAAGAGTTCTGTCCATTACCTTTATATTAAGCGCTTCCTCAAGGTTTTTAAACTGCGCAGGAGACAATTCATCATCACACACTATTCCTGTAGCCTCAAGAGCGCTTATATATCCCTTTAATTCCTCTATTTTTCCTTTGCCTATATATGTTCCGGGATGAAGCTTCTCCCTGTTTTGTATAAGCCTTCCAACAGTAACCCCGCCTGCAGTAGCTACCAGCTCTTGAAGCTCATCCAATGACTCCGCCGTACCATCGTCGCTTCCTTCGCTTACTCCTACCAATATAACACGTTCCTGCTCCTCGTTTATTTCGTACATAAATTTTCCTCCATTATTATTGCTTCACTCAAAAGGCAATTTCAACTATACCAAATCTGCATATGCAGGCTTTAAGCGTCTTAACCTAAAAGTTTTAACTTTTTATTATTTATTATCCTTCAAAAAAGCTTCTCTATAACAACACTTATACCTCCCATAGTACTGTCTGAAATTGAAATATTCATATTTTCAGCCTCTGCTATTTCCCTGCATATGGCAAGTCCCATTCCGTTACCTCCCAGTTTTCTTGAATATTCCTTATTTTCCCTGTAAAAGCACTCAAATACTTTTTTCCTTTCCTCTTCCTCTATTCCTATGCCGTTGTCTTCAAATGTAAGCAGCAGTCTGTCATCATGGGAGCATATATTACATATTATTTTTATATTGCTGCTCTCATTATAAATAATTGCATTTTCAAAAATATGCGTTATAAGTATTTTAAACAATTCCCTGTTTGCATATATCCTGCCGCTTCCCAAAATCTGTACATTAAAATCACTTTTTATGTCTTCCCTTACCTTTTCAATTACCTTCTCCAATACATCCTCTATATTAATCCATAGCCTTTCAGCATAGACAGTTCCTTCCATTATTCCTGTAAAAACCGACATTTCGTCGACAAACCTTGAAAGCCTTTTAGCCTCTTTTTTTATCTTTCCTGCCATAGTCATGGCATTATTGCCCTTAATAATTCCACATTCAATCAAATCAGCATATCCGTGAATAACCGAAATAGGAGAATTCATTTCATGTGCTGACATTTTAATTATTTCTTTATTGTCCATTTTTATATTTACCTTCCATCCCCTGATATAAGATAATTTACTGCCGGTAATGCTATATTATCTTATATCCCACATTTCTCACCGTTTTAATAATTTCCTTTTCCTTACCAAGCTTAGCCCTGAGTGTTTTTATATGCATGTCTACTGTTCTTGATTCTCCCTGAAAATCAAAGCCCCATACATTTTCCATAATTTTGTCTCTTGACAGGACAATTCCCCTGTTAATAATAAGATATTTTAACAATTCAAATTCTTTATATGTAAGAACAATTAACTCTTTATTACAGTAAACTTCTCTTTTCCCCTCGTCTATAAATATATTGCCTGCCGACAAATACTCCTTCTTTTTATTATTATCGCAATCCTCTATGCCTGCTCTTCTTGCCAGCGCCTTTATTCTTGAGTTAAATTCCATAATTCCAAAAGGCTTTGTAAGATAATCATCGGCGCCTGCATCAAAGCCCTTAACCTTTTCAATTTCACTACTTTTAGCAGATACAAAAATTATAGGTATTTTTTTCATCTTTTCGTTTTTTCTCAGCTTCTCTACAACACTGATTCCGTCATCATCCGGTAACATTATGTCAAGTACTATTAAATCGGGAATTTTATCCTTAATTGCCTTTCTTAATTCTTCAGCCGTAAAAAGAGGTTTTACCTTGTAGTTATTTGACTTTAGGGAATAGCACTCAATTTCACTTATTCCCGGGTCGTCCTCTACAACATACACTAGCATTTTCCTATTCTCCTTATATATTTATGGAAAAATAAACAATATTAAGTTTAATCTTTACATACCTAATTATAAGGAAAAAATATAATCTGTAAAGTATTTTATCCAAATTTTACCTAAATTTTACATATTCTAAATCATTTTTAAACAAATATAGTATTTACTAAACCTCTCTTCATTGTATATGCAGTAAAACAGCAGAGTTCTTAAGAATACTTTTAACGAAAGGAAAGAACAGTTGGGAAATTCTTTGTGAATAAATATTAATTTGTACAGGTGAAAAGAAAGTTCCTCGCATGAAACCCGGGGCTT
>CAJUAO010000023.1 GCA_910584685.1 uncultured Lachnospiraceae bacterium
TAACTCCCTGTCCCCGCCACCACCCTAAGGTCTTATACTCCCTTTATTCTTAAGCCCCGGGCTTCATGTGAGGAACTTTTTTTCAAACATACAAATTAATATTTTATATTTTCTCAACGCAGCTTTATCTTAAATGTCACCGGCCTATCGCTCTGCACCTTTGAATATATTTTTAAGCCCTCCTCCCCTCTTTCAAATTTAACCTCCCCGTCATAACCTAACACTGTTACATCATCTATGATTCCTCCAAAATTAGCCTGTCTTGAAATATCCTGCACGCCAAGGGACTTAATACAATACTCCCCTTTTTCATTTGTCTTCATTACTATTGCATAAAGATATCCGTGTCCCCTTGTAAATCTAAAGTCCTCCGATGTAAAATTCTTCTTAATGCCGTCTGCAAACTGACCTTCTACTATCTGTGTAGGTCCCTCGCCATAAATTCTCCATGTAGAGGAATCATATATAGCCTCTCCGTTTACCTTAAGCCACTCCCCTATCTCAAGCAATACTTTTTCGTCCTCCCTTGATATTGTTCCGTCTGCCTTTGGCCCTACATTTAACAGCAGATTGCCGTTTTTACTTACAATATCAACTAAATCCTGTATCAGCTCATTTGAGCTTCTAAATATATTGTTTTCCGTATAACACCATGAGTTAAGGGCTATAGCCGTGTCTGTCTGCCATGTATACGCCTTCATGTCTGCAAACTGGCCTCTTTCCACGTCAGGAATGGCAGTGCCAAACATAAATGCATCATGCTTGTAGCATATTACCGCTTCCTGCCCCCAGCTCTTTGCTCTGTTATAATAATACGCCGCCAGCCTTTGGAGATATTTTTTTAAAGAGCTGTGCTGTATCCACCAGTCAAAATATAATACCTTTGGCCTGTATTTATCAATTATTTCACAGGTTCTTACTAACCAGTCATCCTTATATTCAATAGACGGCTCCGGCTTGCTGAATAAATCATGATGGTTTTGCTCCGGCATGGCAGGCCAATAGAAATCGCCCCTTTCCATAGGCTCCTTTATATCGCTTTCAAATTCCTTTCCGTGTCCCATAAAAAACCAATGCTCAAATCTGTGAGTTGACGCGCCTATGCTCATTCCTTCCTTTTCAACGCTTGCCTTAAGCTCTCCCAGCACATCTCTCTTAGGCCCCATCTCATATGCGTTCCACCTTGAAATATCGCTGTTATACATTTGAAAGCCATCATGGTGCTCTGCTACGGGAACTATATATTTCGCTCCGGCTTTTTTAAATAATTGCGCCCATTCATCAGGATTAAATTTCTCTGCCTTAAACATTGGTATAAAATCCTTGTAGCCAAATTCCGTATGCTTTCCGTATGTTTTTATGTGATGCTCATATTCAGGAGAGCCCTGAATATACATATTTCTTGAGTACCACTCGCTTCCAAACGCAGGAACGCTGTATACGCCCCAGTGAATAAAAATTCCAAACTTAGCTTTCCTGTACCATTTCGGCGCCTCATATTCTGACAATGATTCCCAGTTATCCTTATACTCGCCCTCCTCAATTACCTTGTCAATGATTTTCAAATATGGCTTCATATCGTACATGTAAAATCCCTCCAATACTTTTTTGTTTATTATAGCTATTCAGGCAAAATTTTTTTAGAGAATTATATGTCTGATTTTATAATATTGTGTCGTGTTTTTATATATTTATTATAGCCCTAATTATAACAATGCTTTCAGCTTTTCCGTTTCTTCCTCAATGACACTTTTATCTATCCTTTGAAATAAAATCTCAATCTCGGGAAGGCGCTTCCCTGCCGGAACTGATTTTCTTTCCCATTTATTATCTATATTCAGCCATCTGCACACCTTTTCCGAAGAAAACGGGAGAAACGGATACAGAAGCGCCGCTAAATTGGAAATAATCTGAACGCACCTGTAAAGTGTATTTTTACACGCAGCTACATTTGTTTCTCTTGTAATCCATGGCTGCTCTGCATCAAAAAATTTGTTTGCGTCCCTTATAAAATCGAAAATTCCCCCTAAGGCCTCCTTAAAGGCTCCCTTTTCTATAAGACTGCCTGTGGTCTTAAACAATTCATCTATTTTCTCATTTGTTTCCGGATTATCTACGCCTTCAGGTATATAACCGTTCCAATATTTAATAATAAATGACAGGGAACGGTTAATAAAATTTCCATAGGCTCCAAGCAATTCTCCATTATGACTATATACATATTCCCTCCACGAAAAATCTGCATCCTTCTTCTCTGGTCCCTTTGCAAGAAAATAATACCGGATAGAATCCGGCTCATAGGATTTAAGTAAATCCTTTACCCAGATTGCATAATTCCTGCTTGTGGATATTTTCTGTCCCTCTAACGTAAGATATTCACTTGACACAATACAGTCCGGCAGATGCCAGCCTGTATCATTGGCTATTAAAAGCGACGGCAGAATAATTGTATGAAATGGAATATTATCCTTTCCATGTACGTAATAATGCTTGGAATCCTTTCCCCAAAGCGAATTAAAGTCAGTATTTCTTTTATCTGCCGACACCTTGCTCGCTGACAAATAACCTAACACATTTTCTGCCCATATATAAATTGTTTTATTTTCGTAGCCCTCCCTTGGCGCCTCTATTCCCCAGTCCAAATCTCTTGTCAGCGCCCTGTCTCTTAAGCCTTCGCCTATATATTTGTTTGTAAATGCTATTGCATTTTTTCTCCAGTCAGGGTGAGCGTTTACAAGCTCTTTAAGCTGCTTTTCCAAGGCTGAAACAGCTATATACAAATGCTTTGACTTTTTAAAGCTTATTTTCCTGCCGCATATGGCGCATACCGGCTCAAGCAGATTTTCCGGCTCGAGGACTGCGCCGCAGGCGTCACATTGGTCTCCACGTGTATCCTTATTGCAGCTTGGGCATCTGCCTAACACAAAACGGTCTGCCAGAAACGTGCCGCATTTTTCACAGTATGCATAGGGAGCTTCCTTTTCATAGACATACTCGCTTTCATACAATTTCTTATGGAATTTTCTTACAAAATCCTCGTGCTCCTTTGATGATGTTTTTGTATATACGTCATAGCTAAAGCCTAGCTTTTCAAAACATTCCTTAAATTCCTCATGATAAAAATTGCTGATTTCCTCAGGGGTTTTTCCCTCTTTTTTTGCCCTTATTGCAACGGGAGTTCCGTGGCAGTCGCTTCCTGACACAAAATATACATTGTCGCCGACAGCCCTGTGATATCTTGCCAATACGTCTCCCGGCAGCAAGCCTGCAATATGTCCTATGTGCAGCGGGCCATTTGCATAAGGCCATGCCCCGCCAATTAAAATATCTTTCATAATAATCTCCATTCCGCCGCCTTTCAGTTGGCGGCACAAATAATAATGAAAAACGCTGCTTTTTGCGTTTTTCCAGTGTGAAACTTAATACTTCTTAGGCAGCGTCTTTTGCTGCCTTAGAAGTATTTTTCACACTATACCTCATTTCCTTTTAAATTAATCCGACTCTTCCGAATTTGTAACTTGCTTAGCGAACTTTCCTATACATTAAAAAAAGCCCTCCTCTCTGAAAAATTTCTTTTTCAGGGACGAGAGCCTGCGCTTCGTGTTACCACCCTAAATTTACCTATACCTCACGATACAGGCCTTATCAACTACGGATGAGAAATGATTCATCGATAGTCTATCACTGTAACGGGTGCACCCGTCGTAGCCTTGGCGTTAAAGCTTCGGTACGCAGCTCCGAGACCATTTTCAACAGCTTCTTCTGTGCCTGCTCTCACCAAATCAGACTCTCTGTGACATATCCAGCCGTTTACTCTTCTCTTCATTGCCTTTGACTGTCATTATAGCAAAGGATATTAATTGTGTCTATACCTAAATTTAAAAGTACATTAAAAACTATTTTCTATTTTTTAATAAATATATCATTTGCTTCTCACCTTGCTTTCATTTCATAAATATCCTCTTTTCTTTGCTTCTTCTATCAGGCAAGGCTGAATATCAGGATATGTAAGCTTCTTTGGAAGTTCATCTGTTAATACAATCTTTTCAATTTCACTGCTCAGTTCTGCCTCAAAATGCTTTATATCGGCAAAAAATAACATTCCAAAGGATTCTTTTCCATTATTCATATTATCCGGCGCCGTAACGGAATATACACAGACAGGTTTTATAGTATACTCCAAGGCTCCCGTTTCCTCATAGAGTTCTCTTTTAGCTGTATCCATGATACTTTCTCCGGCTTCCCTATGACCACCGGGAATTTCCCATGTATCTCTGTTCCTGTGTTTGCAAAATACATATTTATTTTGCGCTTTAGATATTATTACGGCAAACTTTAGCAATTCGTCAGCTGCATTTTCGTAAAACTTAATTTCTGTCATTTCATCACTTCCTTCATTGTATATGGCAAATTACTATTTTTCAAATACCTCTGCGCAATCCTTCAATCTTTCAATGACCTTTATCTGCTGTGGACAGGCGCTCTCACACTGACCGCATTCTATACAGTCAGACGCGCTTCCTGCCCCTGCGACAGCCTGCTTATACTCGGCCTTTCCTTCCTCAAGCTGCCCTAATACAAGCTGCTTATTCCGCGCCGCAAATATCTCAGGAATAGGAATCTGCTGAGGACAGCCGGCAGTACAATAATGACAGCCGGTGCATGGAATTGACTTTACGCCGTTAATTGCCTCCTGCGCCTTTTGGATTGCAGTCTGCTCCTGCTTATTAAGAGGCTTAAAATCCTTCATATAAGAAATATTATCCTCCATCTGCTCTATATTTGACATCCCTGAAAGCACTGTAATTATTCCGTCTAAGGAAGCAACATAACGAATTGCCCAGGATGCATAGGATGCCTCCTTATTTATCTCATCAAAAATTTCTTTTACATTTTCAGGAGGATTTGCCAATGCTCCGCCCTTGACAGGCTCCATGACAATAATGGATTTTCCATGTCTTCTTGCAACCTCATAGTTCTCCCTTGATGTTATGTCAGGATTTTCCCAGTCTGCATAATTAAGCTGAAGCTGTACAAATTCCGCATCAGGATGGCTTGTAAGAATTTTATCAAGAATATAAGGAGTTGAATGGAAAGAAAAGCCCCAGTGCTTAATCAGACCTTTTTCCTTCTGTTCCTTAACAAAATCCCAAATGTGATATTCGTCATACAGCTTATAATTTCCTGCCTGCAGGGCATGAAGCAGATAATAGTCAAAATATCCTGCGCCTGTACGCTCTAAGCTTGTAAAAAACTGCTGCTTAGCCTTCTCCTCACTGTGCTCTCCCGCCCACGCGCACAGCTTTGTAGCTATTGTAAAGCTCTCACGTGGATATCTGTCAATCAGCGCCTCCTTTGCGGCGCGCTCGGAATCTCCTCCATCGTAGACATACGCCGTATCAAAATAAGTCTGACCTGCATCCATAAACATGTCTACCATTTTTTTTGTCTGCTCAATATCAATTTTTCCGTTTGACAGCTTTGGCAGCCTCATAAGTCCAAATCCAAGCTTTGGTGTTTCTTCTCCAAAATAATGCTCCATTTTAATTCCTCCTTGTAAATTTTTTATTTATAATATGGTTACTACAACGTCACAGCGCTCCTGTATCCTGTATGCAGTAAAATAGCTTTCCTCCAAAGGAATCCAGCGATTACTGAAGTTTAAAGCTGCCTCCTCCCCATTTCTTTGGCGTATGCGTTCAAGCTGCTTATGTGGCTCAATAGTTAAAAACACATGTAAATCATAAAAATCCCACAAAACAGGGTGACAGCTATAGGAGCCCTCAACAATGGTAACAGGCTTAGGCTCTACATAAATCCTGGAAGAAAGCTTCATCTTCTGACAGTCAAATATCTGATAGGAAAATGATTTTCCCTGACTTATAGGAACCATTACCTCCCTTAGCACTCTTTCATAATCCACATTTCCTCCCGGCTCCTGCATACGCTCAAGGGTACGCTGCTCCCGACGGAGAAAAAAATCATCCATATGTATTATATTACAGTTAATCTCTTTTTTCAACAATGCGGCAAGGGTTGTTTTTCCGGCTGCGCATCTTCCGTCAATAGCAATCAGCATTGAAGCCTTATCACATTCTTTAATATAACGCATAATTTCAGAAAAGCCATTATCCATATTTTTAACTCCTCACCTTCTGCGGTGATTGCGCTTTTTGTGTAAAATGCACCAGCCCTGTTTTGTTAAGGGCAACCATAACCGTCGGAATTAAGACAAGCTGCAGGATAATTCCCGGAACTGCATTTAAAAAAGCGCCTGCAAGGAACATTTTCCACGTAAACCCATTTTCTCCCAGGCCGAGAAGAATTATTTCAACAATCCCCCACACCACACGTCCTGCAAGCATTGCAATAATCATACTGCGGTATAGCGCAATCACACATTTCCAGCGTGAACGCGAGTACATAAGTCCAACAACCAGTCCGTATGCCGCAAGCTCGAACGCCATTGCTATTCCCGTAGGGAACATCACAGGCATTCCAAACAATACATATCTTAAAGGTGGAAGAATAAATCCCACTGCAAGACCATACTGCCACCCACAGATAAGTCCGCATAAAAGCACCGGTATATGCATAGGCAAAAGCATTTTCCCAATTCTTGGAATCTGTCCTGTAAAAAACGGCAGTACCAAGCCTATAGCCATAAACATGGCTGCTAAAGTTAATTTTAAAACCTGATTTTTCTTCTTTGTGTCCACCTTAATAAACCTCCTGATTATAATTATTTTTAATAATATGTAAGACATTTGACAGTCCTAATGCTTATATATTGTTAAAAATACAGCTCTTTAATGCATTCCAATACAGTCTTAATATATTCCGCGCTTTTCCTGTACTGTTCAAATACAATATTAAAGCCCTCTGGGTCATCACAGACAAAATTCCAATAGTCTTTTCCTATCAAGAGCTCCTCCTCTGCAAAAAACTGTTTAACCCGCTCCTGTCTCCATTCTGAATTTTCACCATATTTGTTATAGGCAGTTCCAAAATATAGCTTTATTTTTTCGTCATTTCTGTCCTTTAAGGAATTTTTCAAAATAAAGTATTCCTGAAGCAAAGCAAGCTTCTCCGTTTTTGCTTTTTTATTATCTAAATCCCCTCCGGCCTTCAGCTCAATTAAATAATGCTCTTTTTTATCTTTATTGTAAAAATAGTGGTCTGTGACATGGGATTTTTGAAAGCTTCTTGTATCCTCCGGAATCATGCATACAAAGTCGCAATAATCGGAAACCTTAGGCTTTCTGTGCTTTTCATATTCCAGAATAATATAATCCATATGCTGTGATTGCTGTGGAAGCAAAAAGGAATCTATATTGCCCAGCACATCATATGACAGCTTCGCAACCTCATTTCCTATCCTTTCTAACACCTTCCCAAAGGAACTGTCAAAGCTTCTTACAAATGCGCTGTAAAACATAAATTCTTTACCAAGCTCTGCAACAAAACAGTTATTTTTTTTGCTGTTAATTACACCGTCAGGCTTATCAACCTCTTTAGTAAATCTTGTCTTATAGCTGTCGGCAAATCTTTTTATCTCTCTATCTACAATATTTTGTATTGCAACCTTTTTTGCTTCCTCCATTGCCTATTCTCCTATCTTATAATTAGTAATCAGCAAATGCTGTGCATTTTTATTGTTTCTATCCTGAAAGCTTACAAAATATTTCTTATCAAAGCATGATACATATAATTGCTTTCCATTAGCAGCTTTAGTACCCTCACGGTATAATGATGAAATATATTCTGTATTTTTTATAACAATCATAAAATTAGCCCTGCATTCTTTAATCAGGTAATCAGCTAATCTTGCCTGGTCGGCTTTTCCAAATTCATTTTTAGCATATGTACTAAACTCAGAATCATATGGAGGGTCTAAAAAAACAAAATCATTCTTTTTAGGCGTATACTTATTCATAAAATCATAAAAATCCATATTGCCTATTGTCGTAGCCGCAAGATGTTTAATTACATCCTTATTTTGATAATACTCTATCTTGCCTGCAAATGATTTTCTGTTATATGAAATGCCTCCATAAGGAACATTAAACTTACCCTCCTTGTTATATCTAAACATAGACGAATAGCACACCTGTCTGATAAAAAAATATATGGCCGCTGCAAACTCTTTGCTTATGCCTAATTCTTCTTTATTATTCATCAACATTCTAAAATGCGTATAGAATGCGGCCTTTAATGAAGACTCTATGTTTGATACAACATCCTCATATATCAACTCCCCCTTCTCTCCTTCTATTTTATACATTCGCATCATTTTGCTTTTTATGCTCTTGCATAATTCTAAAACAAATTCTTCAATCTGATAATTGAAGCTTGTTGTCAGCAATCCGTTAAATTCCTCCGCATTTGCAAGTACAAATTCTGCAATTTTATCTCCCAGCTGCTGTATATTAAATTTTCCGGCCTTATATTTATAATAAATATCTGCTATTGTTTTCTCATGATAATCCACTACCTTACTTATAATATTCCAATTATAATTAATGGCGTTAAGCTTATCAAGAAATTCCCTGTTTTGTTCCTTAACCATCTCGTAAAGAGAGATTAACTCGTCAGACTTATCGTTAATATAGTACTTTTTAGCTTTAATTGAAAAATAAACTGCCCCGCCGCCGACAAAAGGCTCGTAATAATTGTTAATTTCAGAAGGGAGCGCAGGCAAAATATAGTTCAGTTCTTTTTCTTTACCGCCCGGATATTTAATTAATGGTGATAGTCTGTTCTCTAATACATTTTTCATTAGGAATTCCCCCTGTTTCTGTGCGGTTTTTGCACTTCCTCTGGTTGCTTAGGCAGCTTGCATGGCTCTGCTTTGCTGAGACTATTTTATCATATATGTTCTTTTTTCTCCATATTAACTTTTATTTAGTAAATACAGTTATTCGGCTTTTTCTGGCATCACTTCTAATGATACAACTTCTCTTTAAACATTTGTGGTATCTGGCATAAGCCTGCCATTTTTATATTTCCACACGATATACTTTCCATTAACTCCATATCGATTTTGCAATTCAAAATGCTCACACAAAACTAAATATGCCGCTGCTTTCTTTGCTGCTTTCTTGGATGATGCCCAAACCTGTCGTACAATCCCTGTATTATCATTTGTAACAAAACACGTACAAACCCATATTGGATTTCCGTCTTGATCATATCCTAAATTGTCAGGATTACTATATTTATATTCAGGAACTGAGCATACGCCATGTTCTGCCAACTCTTTTAATGTATTGACTGCATTCTCAATATTAAACTGAACAGGTCGGTAATCTTCTTCGATAATTGACTTTAACTTTTCATCAATAGACATCATTTTACTAACAGCTTTTTCAAGCACACCAGAATCCCATTTACTTTCTACAGCAATCACGCCTAATATTGACTCAAACAAATCAGCTTTAATTTTCACATATTTATCAACCTCATTTAAGTAGTCGCTTTTACCTACTATCAAATAATCTGTAAGTTTCCATTCATCAATAATTTTTGCAAGTGCTTCGTTGCTTATAAATTCTTGCCTTAGCGCAGTAAAATTGTTTTCCCGAACTCTAAATGCATACTCACAATTACTATTTAATGCGCCATAATATCTGGCAATAATCTTTACCACATAATAACTTAAAACCTGATCTCCTATAAATTCAAGAATCTCGTTATTTTCTCCACCCTGTTCAGCAGAATATGAACTTCTTGTAAATGCTTGACTAACAAGAGTATTGCTCCGAATATAATATCCGGTTTTTTCACAGATAATTTTTTTAATCTTAATCCTTTCATTTGACCTAAAAATTTTTGTTCTTCTCATGATATTTTCCTCCAAACTTAATGTTTGTCTGAAAAAAGAAAAAGACCACTACAATACAAAAAAGCCAATTTCATAAAAATGGCTTACTTTGAATTAAAAGTCCCAATCAAATCAAAATAACTTTTGTAAAACTTTCTGCTTATACTTCCCACTTGCATAAAAAGCATAAACAAATCACATTACTCAGCTACTTTAACGTAATTAATTTCTTCTTTAGAACAATTAAATTTTACTACGCATTTTTAATTTGTCAATATTATCCTTGTTTCAAATATCATTTTCTTTTGCATATCTTTTTAAAGCACTTTCTTGACGGGTAAACTTCTGTAAATCTCTTTCTTATGATGTGCTTATTCTCATATAACTATATACATTACACATAATAATACCACCTTTCTTTTGTCAAATAAACTATAGATATTTTGATAGTTCTGTTATTCTGTCATTTAATCTACTTGTCAATATATTTTGACGGTTTACACATCACAAAAGAAGGAATAATAAAATTTAATAGAGAATTGTCACAAAAGAAAGAATATGATAGAATATCGGAGAGGAACAATCGTGTTGCAAGGTGGTAACCTCCCAAAACTTCATGCCCAGTTTACTGGAATACATAAGAGGGGAGGTGGCGCAAATGACAGCTTTTGAAATCATTTCGATTTTCATAGGTATATTGGCTCTGCTGATTGCCTTTGGTAGTTTTGTTATAGCGTTGCTTGCCTTTCTCGATAAGAGGAACAAGCGAAAATAAATAAGCCTACCTTGTATCTTGGCGGAACAGGTAGGCTTATCGTCTAATCATGTGAGGGCAACCACTTTGTGGGCGGTTGTTTCCTCTTTTGTATCTATAATATAGCATACTCCCCAGACAAATTCAAGAAATTTTTCCGTTAATGCAAACCGTTGAAATCACTTAACGAATTACCGCTTATGCGTTTTCCCGATAATCCACATTACCTCTGATATCTTTATGCAATGTATATTCCTGCTGCCCGTCATATCATTTACATAGCCCTTTTCTTAATAACCGCATTATACAAAAGTCTTACACAAGACACATGGTTTTTACGCTCTTGTTCGTGTGCTATTTGTGTGTTACACATCGAAATTCAGCACTTTTTACCACAATTTCAGAAAACATAGACATTAAAAAAACCCTTGAAAACACCGGATTTTCAAGGGTTTTATAAAATCTCTTATTCTGCTTGTAATTATCTCTTCGAGAACTGCGGAGCTCTTCTCGCTGCCTTCAAGCCGTACTTCTTTCTCTCCTTCATTCTAGGGTCTCTTGTAAGATATCCCTCCTTCTTGAGAGTCGCTCTGTAGTCAGCGTCCACCTGAAGCAATGCCCTTGAGATGCCATGTCTTATAGCGCCTGCCTGACCTGTATATCCGCCGCCATGTACGTTTACCAATACGTCAAACTTACCTTCTGTCTCTGTAGCTACCAAAGGCTGCTTAACTATAACCTTTAATGTCTCAAGTCCAAAGTACTCGTCTAAAGACCTTTTATTTACAATAATCTGACCGTTTCCCGGTACTAAATATACTCTTGCTATGCTCTTTTTTCTTCTTCCTGTTCCGTAAAATTTATTGCTTGACTTTGCCACTTTTATTTCCTCCTTTCAAAGTTTCCTAGAATGTTAATGTTTCCGGCTTCTGCGCTGCATGTGGATGCTCAGCTCCTGCATATACATGAAGCTTTGTGAACATTTGTCTTCCTAAAGGTCCCTTTGGAAGCATGCCCTTAACTGCAAGCTCAATAACCTTCTCCGGCTTCTTAGCAAGCATCTCTCTAAGAGTTGTCTCCTTTAATCCGCCGACATAATCTGAATGGCTGTAATACATCTTCTGATCTAACTTTCTTCCTGTTACATCAATCTTATCTGCATTTACAACAATCACGTAATCACCTGTGTCCATATGCGGTGTGTAGATTGGCTTATTCTTTCCTCTTAATACCTTAGCTATCTCTGATGCCAGACGTCCTAACGTACATCCTGCTGCATCTACAACATACCATTTTCTTTCAATTGTTTCCGGACTAGCCATAAAACTCTTCATCGGTCTTCCTCCTATAAATAATAAAATCTTTTTAATCAGGATTTCTTTTTAAGATAATTCCCAAACATATAATGAATGCTCCATCGGGGCTAAAGATTTTGCAATTCATCTGCAAGATGTTTATTATGGTTTCATTATGCCCTAATAAAATCCTTATACATAGGGCATTACACATGTATATTTCCATATCTGCATCTTGCCAACGTTTGGTATTATAGCCTAAATAAAAATATATGTCAATAGTTTAGGGGCATAACTTTTCGGAAAACCGCAAAAAAATTTAGTTTATAAAAGTGCATCCCATAATTTCAACAAAAATCAACACTCATTACGCTTTATAAATTATGCCTCTTTAAAGCTTCTTTGTCTTACTGCCTCATAAAAAAATACCGTCGCAGCGCAGCCTACATTAAAGGAGGACGCAGACGACCTTTCCGACATTGGAATAGTCATTAAAACATCACAGCGCTCCTTAAAGGCTCTGTTAAGCCCGTCTGTTTCATTGCCAATCATAAAAGCCGTGGGAGCTGTAAAATCCACCTGAAATATAGGCTTCTCCCTGTGGGCCGTTGTTCCTATTATCTGAAAGCCCGGAAATTTATTTTTCATTTTATCAAAGAAATCAAACAAGGTTTTATTATCCGAAACACGAAATACAGGCACATTAAAAAATGAGCCCATTGACGAGGTTACTACATTTGAGTCGTACAAATCAACTGCATGTCCCGTAATAATCAGTCCGTCTATTCCAAAGGAATCGCAGGAACGGATAATTGTTCCAAGATTTCCTTTGTTAGATGGTCTGTCAAATACTGCAATAAGGGGATTTTCGGCTTCATAAAGCGCCGACAAATCATCCTTTCTCATTTTAACTATTGCCAGTAATTCCGACGTATCCTCCTTGCCGCTTATGTCCGCCATAAGCTGTGGTGTAAGCTGGTAATTCACTTCTGTTTCTACATTCGTCAAAATTTCCTTTGCCCAGCCTGACAGCTTATTTTCACCGCTATATATAAAAGAAGCTATCTCCCAGTGGTTTCTTATGGCTTCATTAATATTTCTGACTCCCTCAACCAAAAATTCATTGTACTTATATCTTTTATTTCTATTTGATTTCAATACCTCAAATTTTTGATAGGCAGCATTTTTTGAATAAATTTTTGATACCTTCATTTTTACATTCTCCTCATAAGGCGCTGATTTAATAATCCATACCCTCATATTCCAGCTTTACAAGCGTAAGCCCGCAGGCAGCCGCCTTTTGCCCTGCCATCCTTCTGTCCCTTGCCTCTATTATTTCCTTTACATGCTCAGGGGGATATACGCCTAAGCCCACCTTAATAAGAGTCCCCGCAATTATACGCACCATATTATATAAAAAGCCGTTTCCCCTTATTAATATTTTTATCATATCGCCGTTTTTCGTAATATCTATGGAATACACCGTACGTACCGTGCTTTGTACCTGACTGTGGGAGGAGCAGAAGCTTTTAAAGTCATGCTCCCCCACTATATATTCCGCTGCATTTTGCATTTTCTCCACGTTAAGCTTCATATAAACAAAATGGGAATACAGTCTTTCCGTAGGCATTGGAAAGGTTCTGTTTAAAATTTTATACTCGTATGTCTTTATACTGCTGCAAAATCTTGGATGGAAGCTTTCGTCTACCTCCTTTGACTCCTGAATCCTAATATCGTTTGGAAGCCTTTGATTTAGGGCAAATGATATTTTTTCTCCCGGTATTCTTGTTTCTGTGTCAAACACCGCAACATTTCCAAGGGCATGAACTCCCGAATCTGTCCTGCTGGCGCCTATCACATGGATATCCTCGTTTAACAGCCTTGAAAGCTCTCTGTTTATAACCTCCTCCACAGTTATACCGTTGTCCTGTATCTGCCAGCCGCAGTAATTCGTTCCGTCATATGCTATTCTAAGAAAAACCCGCTTTCTCAAATCCTATCCTCCTGCCACAGATAATGTTTCTCTCTCTATGTAAAAGTATACCTAATAAAAAAGTGTCAAGAACTTTAGCTTAAAGAACTTTAGCTTAAAGAACTTTAGTTTAAATAACTTAGGTTTAAATAACTTAAGTTTAAATAACTTAAGTTATTTGTGAAGCCGGCGCCTGCAAATTCTGCAGAGCTCAAGCTGTTTATATCCACCACTTGGGAGTAAGTTCACCAAGAGTAACTATTTCTTCTGCTTCAAAATCCATCATCACTTCAATTTCCTGATAACTGTCAGGCATAAGCTGAACCATCAATTCCCGGCAAGCGCCGCATGGAGCTCCGGATTTCCCATCCGGCATGATTGCAAGCACTTTTTTTATTTCCTGTTCTCCATTTGTTATCATATTAAAAATTGCATTTCTTTCAGCGCAAATCCCCAATGTAGAGCAGGTATCCACACAGACGCCTGTGTATATTTTTCCTGATGATGACAGTATTGCAGCAGCAACTCCGCCCGCATCTACATAATCAGATATTTTCCGCCCATTCTGTACGGCTTTTGCAGCCTGAAACATTTCTTTCCATATCTGTTCCATATAATTTCCTCCATTTTTATCGACAAATTATTATTTATTTCACCCCTATATTTTTTTAAGCAGTATCTGTACAGCTATCATCACTCCAAGATAAACAGCAAATATAATATATGCCATATAATCCGCCCTTTTATATTTAAGAGGCTTCATCTTTGTTCTTCCGTCTCCTCCTCTGTAGCACCTTGCCTCCATTGCCGTAGCCAAATCCATCGCTCTCTTTACCGCCGATACCACAAGGGGCACAATAAGAGGTATCATTCCCTTTGCTTTCTTTAAAAAGCCTCCTGTTTCAAAATCTGCTCCTCTTGTCATCTGCGCCTTCATAATCTTGTCTGTTTCCTCTGTAAGAATGGGAATAAATCTAAAGGCTATGGACATCATCATTGCCACATCATGGACAGGCACCTTTATATAAGACAAAGGTCTGAATGCCTTCTCCAGTCCGTCGGCTATGTCTGTAGGAGTGGTGGTCAGCGTCATAAGCGAGGAGCCCATAATAAGATAAATAAGCCTTACAATAACCTTTGCGCCTCTTATAAGACCATTGTCCGTAATCTTTATAAATCCAAGCTTAAGCAATACGTCGCCGTCTGTAAAAAACACCGTAAATACAGCGCTAAATACAAGCAGGAAAAGTATTGACCTAAGCCCCTTTATCATATATTTAAGGGGAACACCGGAAAGCTTAATACATGCTCCTAAGAACACGGTAGCAATAATATATCCATATACCGTATCGTTTACAAATAATGATACAAGAAAAATCATTGTGCCAAACAGCTTAACCCTTGGGTCCAGTGAATGTACCGGTGAGTCTGCCGGATAATATTGTCCTATGGTAATATCCCTAAGCATTATAACCCACCTCCAATACCTTAAGCAGCTCCTCTGCCATCCTGTCTACGGTAGTCACATGGCTGCTTAATTCTATATTTTTTTTCCTTAGCTCTGCCGCAAGATATGTGACCTGGGGAGCGGCAAGACCTATTTCCTCCAGCTCCTTATAATAGCTGAATACCTCCTCCGGCATGCCGTCATATGATACCTGTCCCTTATTCATTACAATAATGCGGTCTGCATACTTTGCCACATCCTCCATGCTGTGGGAGACAAGTATTATTGTTATTTTACGCTCTTTGTGAAGCCTGTCTATAAGTCCAAGTATTTCATCCCTGCCCTTAGGGTCAAGGGCTGCCGTCGGCTCGTCAAGTATAAGCACCTCTGTCTCCATAGCCAGAACTCCTGCTATTGCCACACGCCTTTTCTGTCCTCCGCTAAGCTCAAAGGGTGATTTATCCCAAAGGCTTTCATCTGCGCCTACTGCCTTAAGGGCCTCAATCGCAGTCTGCCTTGCCTCCTCCTCGCTCTTTCCAAGATTTTTGGGGCCGAACATTACATCCTCTAAAACCGTTGCCTCAAAAAGCTGGTACTCAGGATATTGGAATACAAGGCCAACCTTTTTTCTGAGAGACGGCATTACAAAATCCTCGTCATATATATTTTTATCTCTAAATAAAAGCCTTCCCCTTTCTGCCCTTATAAGTCCGTTTAAATGCTGTATAAGAGTTGATTTTCCTGAGCCTGTATGTCCTATTATTCCTATGAACTGTCCCTCGTACAGCTTAAGGCTTATATCCTTTAAGGCATGTATGCGAAATGCAGTATCGGCGCTGTAGGTATAATTTATATGGTCTAATTCCATTATTACCTGTCGCTTTTCTTTACTTTCTGTATTTTCTGTATTTATATTTTCCGTATATATGTTTTCTGCATTTATATTCTCTGCATTTATATTTTCTATGTTGACCTTTTCTATATTTTTTTCATGTCCTTTTCCTTTTGTTTTATCTGCATGTATACATGTCTGCCCTGTCCTGTGGCCCTCCGGCTGTACAGTTATGCTATCTGCTGCTTTTATTTTTATATATTCCTCAAGCTGCTCTATAAACTCATCTATAGTAAGTACCCCGTCTTTAAAATTTACTCCCTTTTTCTTTAGCTTATAAGCAATTTCCGTAATCTGAGGCACATCAAGGCCAAGGCTCTTTATTTTTTCAACATTTGAAAACACCTGACGGGGAGTTCCCTGTAAGGCTATTTTTCCATTGTCCATAACAAATACCCTGTCAGCCTCTATTACCTCGTTCATGTAGTGGGTGATAAGTATAATTGTAACCTTTTCCTGCCTGTTCAGCTCCTTAAGTGTTGCAATTACCTCCCTGCGTCCGTTTGGGTCAAGCATTGCCGTGGGCTCGTCAAGAACAATGCACTTTGGCTTCATGGCCATAACTCCCGCTATCGCCACTCTCTGCTTCTGTCCGCCACTGAGCTTTGTCGGGGAATGATGTCTGTACTCTGTCATTCCTACGTTATTTAAAGCTTTTTCTACTCTCTGCCAGATTTCCTCCGTGGGAACTCCCAGATTTTCCGGTCCAAAGCCTACGTCCTCCTCCACTATAGTAGCAATAATCTGATTGTCAGGATTTTGAAATACCATACCTGCCTGCTGTCTGATTTTCCATAGCTTTTCGTCATCCTTTGTATCCATTCCGCCTACATAGACGGTTCCCTCCGTAGGCATTAATATAGCGTTTATATGCTTTGCCAGCGTTGATTTTCCTGAGCCGTTATGGCCTAAAACTGCTATAAACTGCCCCGGGCTTACATCAAGGGACACTTTGTCCACCGCTCTGAAGCGTTCTGTTTCCTTACCCTCCTCGTCTATATCAACAAAATCATGTACCAGCCCTTCTACCCTTACTATGTGGGTATAGTCCGGCTCCTCTAAGTGCAACGCCTGGGAGGCTGTCGCCTTTTTCTTTTTTCCAAACATTTCTTTCCTCCTACAATATACCGTCCTCGTATGCCTTTACAAGGATTTTCAAGTCCTCTATAACCTCATGAAGCTCTGCTCCCACATCAGTATCAGCTACCATTACACGCTCCGGCATTGCCTCTGTAATCTTCATTTTCGGCGCTATTTTATATTGCTTGTTCTCAATGCTCTGTCCTGCAAGGAGCGCCTCATTTTTCTCCGTATTAATATTATGCTCTGCCAGCGCAAGATGATGAGAATTATATATAAGTGTATATCCTGCTATGCCTGTTCTTGTTCTGTATGCTTTAGAAATGCCGCCGTCGATAACATACAGCTTTCCGTTTGCCTTTACGGGACTTTCACCGTCCTTTAGCTTTACAGGCACATGACCGTTAATAATATGTGAGCTTGCAGGATTTAAACCAAACTCGTCAAATATTTTATCACATATATCCTCTCTGTTGCTCAGAGCGTAATATGGATTGAAAACCTCTATTCTTGCATCCTTATCGTCTATAAAATAATTTTCAAAGGCTGCCATCTTGCTTTTACCGTACACGGAGGAATTTCGTCCGCACCACAGATACCACATAAAATCAACTGACGATTCGTCGCCTCCATAATATGCGTTTTTAGCAACCTTATTTATATGGTCAAGCATGTTTCTTCCTTTAAATACGCCTGAGTTAAAGTGTACCTCTGTAAAGGAGCCGTCTACATTCATAGGTATGCAGCCGTGATACAAAAGATTTGAATTGCAGCAGCAATACATTGAGCCGTTTGTATAAAGGAACTCAACATGCCTGTTTAAAAGCTCGCTATGCTTAAAGGACGCCGCAAGCGCATTTAAAAGCTCCTTTTCCCCATCTGTAAGCTCCAGAGGATTTTCAGGATTGATTGTAGGAAAGGATGTATCGTTAAGCTTATATATCCTGCCCTCTATATCTACTGTAAAGTCCTCATAGTTAATACGCTCAAGAATATTCCTGTCGTCCATATAGTATTCGGGATGTCTCTTTATTATCTGTCCCTCCAGCTTAAACTGGATAATGGCTATAGCCTTGTGCATCTTTGCCGCAAGCTTCACGTCTACATTGTCAAATTCATTTTCATCAAGAGTCTTTGGCGCAAATGATTTACATTCATCATCCTTATATACGCTTGACGCAAACATTGACAGAGGACGCATATTTATACCGTAGCCGTCCTCAAGGACATCAAAATTATTATAGCTTACAGCTATACGCACTACATTTGCCACAAGGGCAAGATTGCCGCAGGCTGCTCCCATCCATGATATATCGTGATTGCCCCACTGAATATCCACATCAGGGAAATTTATGAGCTCATTCATTATAATATCCGCCCTTGGACCCCTGTCAAAAATATCTCCTATAATATGAAGCTTATCTACAGCCAGCTGCTGCGCAAGCACGCACAAATGTATTATAAACTGATTTCCTGCGTTTGTATCCACAATAGAGTTTACTATCTCATCAAAGTACCTCTTTTTATCCCTGTCTGTAGTATCTACATTTAAAAGCTCGTCTATTGCATAGGAATAATCTGCCGGAAGCTTTTTACGCACCTTTGAGCGCGTATACTTTGAGGATAGCTCCTTACACAGCTTTATAAGCCTGTATATGGTAATCTTTTGGACAACGGGCTTTAAGCCCTCCCTGCCAAATTCCTTTAAGGTTTCCTCAGGAAAATAGACAAGCTGCGCCAAATCCTCCATTTCCTCCTCTGTCATAGAGTCGCTTAGAAGCATGGTTATCTTATCTCTTATTGTTCCTGACGCGCTTCTTAAAAGATTCAAAAATGCCTCATACTCTCCGTGGAGGTCGCTGAAAAAATATTCTGTTCCCTTTGGGAGACTTAATATAGAGCTTAAATTTATTATTTCACTCTTTGCCGCCGCAGCGTTCGGATATTTTTCTGCCAGCAGCCTTAAGTACTTTTTATCTATCTTTACTGATAATTCCCTGCTGTAATCATTTGGCATTATTTTCCCTCTCTTTCCTTATATTGCTAATCACTGCATTTGAAATATTTTACTACACATAGCTTATCAATGCAAGAAATTAGGTGAAAATTAGTACCGTATTTTATATCCCTCAAAACCATTTGCTGTACTAATGTTTCATTTATGTTTATGTTAGCCAAATGGTCACTAATAAGAAAATCATTTCTATATAATTTTCCCAGCGCCTGCACCTGAACAAACCAAAATCTGTCTATATTAGCTAAAGGCCATTTTTCATTATCTTTTTCAATGAATGTATTTGATATTGCTATAATATTATTTACATTGTCATCATATATAAATTCAAAGCTTAAGTCATAACGCATACCATTCCGTAAAATAATCCGATACATGGTATTTTCCGGAATGTATACAAGTCCTAAACAATAATCTCTTGTTATTCCGTATCTGTCAAGCATTTTTACATATTGTTCCTTTGTAATAGTATCTTTAGAAGACAGCTTAACCATTACAGACATGTCAATATCACTTAAAACATCGTGGTAGCTTATTTCTACTGCCTGTTTAGCCATTTTATATATATAATCCTTGTCTTGTGTCTTTTCAATAACAATATTTTTAATTTTCACTGCGCTTGTTTCCGGAAGTGAGAAAATTTTATCGATTTTTGTTTTTAATTCCTGATAAATAATATTTTTATTTATTTCTATCATTATATCCCTCTCAATATATTGCCGCTGCTTTTACCCCAATCAGCTTAAACATTATCCTGTATCTATAATCGAGTAGGGGAGCTTTTTCTCCATACTCGCCGCGCGGGGCGCACGTTGTGTAAGCAACAATTTCATCTGTTCGCCCCTGTGCATAAAAGAAAAACGGAATCATGCAACCACAATTCCGTTTTCCTTTTATATAAATGTCTTTATACCTATACTAACTCAAGTAATACTTCCATTGCTGCATCGCCTTTTCTCTGACCAATCTTAACGATTCTTGTATATCCGCCGTTACGGTCTGCATACTTTGGTCCGTACTCTGAGAACAGCTTATCGCAAAGGTCAACCTTCTTTGCATCCTTCTTTCTGCCGTCTGCCGGTACCTCTGTTACACTGTAAAGAACCTTAAGCATCTGACGTCTTGCATGAAGCCTTGAAGGCATATCCTTCTTTATCTTCTTGTCAACAGTCTGGAACTTTGTAACCTTCTTACCGTCTACAACTTCCTTTACTCTCTTGCCGTCCTTGTCCTTCACAGGAACCTTTGCCTGTACGGTAACCTCCTCAAAGTTGTCCTTTTCCTTTACGGCAAGAGCGATTAAATGCTCTGCTACCTTACGGATTTCCTTAGCCTTTGACTCTGTTGTAACTATCTTACCGTTTGCAAGCAGGCTTGTCACCTGTGCTCTGATTAACGCCTTTCTCTGTGCAGATGTTCTGCTAAGCTTTCTATATCCAGCCATTTTTTATAAACTCCTTTCCTTAAGACAATCTACATATCGCACTTACCTTATGTACATGCTTTACATAGACTGCAGTGTAAAAATATCAGATATTTTATATTAAATATTTTTACACTATGCCCGCACTCTTCGGTTTTACCGGACACCTGTATTTATTTAACTTCTTAGTTATCGCTGTCAGACTTTAACGAAAGGCCAAGCTCCTTAAGCTTTGCTAAAACCTCCTCAAGGGACTTGCGTCCAAGGTTTCTGACTTTCATCATATCCTCTGAGCTTTTATTTGTAAGCTCCTCTACTGTATTGATGCCTGCCCTCTTTAAACAGTTGTATGAACGAACTGAAAGCTCAAGCTCATCAATGTTCATCTCAAGAACCTTTTCCTTCTCATTTTCTTCCTTTTCTACCATAATTTCTGCCGTTTTGGCATTCTCGGAAAGGTCGATAAATAAGTTAAGATGCTCGCTTAATACCTTAGCTGCAAGGCTTACCGCATCATCCGGAGCTAAGGTGCCGTTTGTATATACATCTAAAGTAAGCTTATCAAAATCTGTAATCTGACCTACACGGGTATTCTGAATAGCAAGATTTACACGCTCTACCGGCGTATAGATAGAATCCACGGCAATCATTCCTATTGGAAGCTCGTCGTTTTTATTCTTATCTGCACTTACATATCCTCTTCCTCTTGTGATAGTCAGTTCCATGTTTAACTTGCTATCAGCACCACCATTAAGTGTTGCAATAACCAAATCAGGATTTAATATTTCGATATCAGCATCTGTCTGAATGTCTGCCGCCGTAACAACACCTTCACCGCTGAATTCGATGTAAGCTGTTTTAGGTTCATTTGTATCACTGCTGTTCTTTATCGCCAGACTCTTAATGTTCATAATGATTTCCGTTACATCTTCCTTTACCCCCGGAATTGAACTGAACTCATGAAGAACACCGTCTATCTTAATCTGGCTGACAGCAGCTCCAGGTAACGAAGAAAGCATAATTCTTCTAAGTGAATTACCAAGTGTTGTACCATAACCTCTCTCAAGAGGTTCTACTACAAATTTACCATATCTGTTGTCTTCTGAGATTTCAACAATCTCAATATTTGGTTTTTCAAAATCGAACACTATAAAGCCCCTCCTTCTTTGGATTCATGCCGGATTATTTTGAATATAACTCGACGATTAACATTTCGTTAACAGGAACGTCAATAGCCTCTCTTGTAGGCAACTGCTTTACAGTTCCCTTAAGGGCTTCATGGTCAGCCTCTAACCAGTCAGGAACAAGTCTTCCCTCTGTCACCTCAAGTATATCCTTATATCTCTGAGAGCTTTTGCTCTTTTCCCTTATTTCAATAACATCTCCGGCTTTTACAAGGTATGAAGGGATATTTACACACTTGCCGTTTACTAAAACGTGCTTGTGGTCAACTATCTGTCTTGCCTCACGTCTTGTTCTTCCATAACCTAAACGGAAGATAACATTGTCAAGTCTTGTCTCAAGTAAAACCATAAGATTTTCACCAGTAAGACCCTGCATTCTGTCAGCCTTCTTAAAGTAATTTCTGAAAGGCTTTTCCAACACGCCATATATAAATTTAGCCTTCTGCTTTTCCCTAAGCTGAAGTCCATACTCGCTAACCTTTCTGTTAGCTCTCTTTAATTCTCTATTTGATTTCTTATCAACTCCTAAGTAGATAGGATCAAGACCAAGTGATCTGCATCTCTTAAGAACCGGAACTCTATTAACTGCCATTTATTCTTACCTCCTATCAGATTAAATCAGACTCTACGACGCTTTGGCGGTCTGCAGCCATTGTGTGGAACAGGAGTAACATCCTTAATGCTTGTTACCTCAATACCACATGCAGAAAGAGCACGAATAGCTGCCTCTCTTCCTGAGCCTGGTCCCTTTACCATAACGTCAACATACTTTAATCCATGTACTAAAGCAGCCTTTGCCGCTGTTTCTGCAGCCATCTGCGCTGCGTAAGGAGTAGATTTCTTTGAACCTCTAAAACCAAGACCACCGGCACTTGCCCATGATAAAGCATTTCCTTCATTGTCTGTCAATGTAACTATTGTATTGTTAAATGACGACTGGATATGTGCCTGTCCCCGTTCAACGTTTTTCTTAACACGCTTTTTTGTCACTTTTTTTGTAACTTTAGCCATTTTTAAACTAACCTCTTCCTTTCATATATTCACCCAATCCGCCTGTGTGATTATTTTGCAGATTGTACTAAAATGCCACTGTACGCTGAAGCCAGCACCACAATATTAATTTATTTCTTCTTATTAGCTACAGTACGCTAAGCGTACATTACAATGCTAACCTATTTCTTCTTGTTAGCCACAGTACGCTTTGGTCCCTTACGAGTTCTGGCGTTTGTCTTTGTATTCTGACCGCGAACAGGAAGTCCCTTTCTGTGACGAATACCTCTGTAGCATCCGATTTCCTGCAATCTCTTGATGTTCATGGCAATTTCTCTTCTTAAATCACCTTCTACAGTCTGTGTTTCGTCTATAATCGCACTAATCTTCTTAACCTCATCGTCTGTTAAATCCCTGACTCTTGTGTCCGGGTTTACGCCGGCAGCCGCAAGAATCCTGTTTGAACTAACTCTTCCTATACCATAGATATATGTTAATCCAATCTCAACACGCTTTTCTCTTGGTAAATCAACACCTGAAATACGAGCCATGTGTGTATTACACCTCCATTAAATTCTTTCTACGGAATAACATACCCTCTCCGCAGCCCGTACATCTGTACGTCTGAAATGTGTGCGGTGAATATATCATCCCTGTTATCCTGTTAATTTGTCTCCCTCACTGGAATTTTATTCCAAGCCGAAAGAACATAATTGCACGTTGCCTTTTTGTCTTTCAGACAACGTTAAACAGCGTCAAAAAATTGACGCTTTCATATATTTGAAGCAATTCCGCAATATGACGCCTGCGCCTCCCTGAGAGTATGAGATGCGCCGCTTATCCTAATGTTTCCTTGCTGCAGCCGCAAATTGATTTTTACTAGCCCTGTCTCTGCTTATGCTTAGGATTTTCACAGATTACTCTGATGCTTCCTTTTCTCTTTATAATCTTGCATTTTTCGCAGATAGGCTTAACTGATGATCTAACCTTCACAGTAAAATCCTCCTTTCAAAAAAAGTCCGACTATTAATATAGCATAAAAAAATCAAATAGGCAAGCGGTTTTTGGAAATTTTGGGAATAAATTTACAAAAGGAGTTTTTAACAAGAATTCAACATTTTTTTGCACTAATCCTATAAAACATGTTCAAACCTTACACTCATGTCAACGAACAAAGTTTCATCAACTAACAGATTAATCTGTTTTTTACATAAATTTGTGTATAATAATTCCAAATATAATTCCCATTAACATAAATAGCCATTTAACCCAATCATATGTGTTTTTTACTCTTCTTAAGTATGTTTTATTATATATGACTTTTGCATTTTCATTTTCTAAACCCGTAATTCTTGTATTTAGTTCAGATATTCCATTTTCATGTTTACTTGCTTTTACATCTATCAAATATCCAATAAGCTTGCCAATATCTTCAATAAAATTTAAATCATAACTCGCAACAACTTCAAATCTATCTCCAATAATTTCCTTTCCATCATCTATATATCTGCATTTCGGAACAGTTTTTAAAACAAATATTTTATCTCCATAACGTTTTATACATTATTCATTTAAGCACTTATGCACCATATTATATGGCATTGCCCATAATCCACATAGCCCTGATTCATCATGTATTATAGATTCTTTTTCAAATTGCTTTTCATAATCAATCCATTTTACCTGATATAATTTACGCATATCATCTTTTATTTCTATTGTACTATAAAGCTTATACCAATACTTATTCTCAAACTCAATACCTAACTTATAAAATTGTTCTTGATAATTTTTCAAGAACTTAAGTAACGGTTCATCAAATCTTTCTATTTTATTATATAAGAAATCTAATGAAGGCTCCTTAGGAAAGGCAATGTCTTTCAGCTCCAGAAATTCATATATCGTAGTTTTATTTGATAGAATAACTGTTGTTTTTTCCTCACATAATAATATTTTTACTTTGCAAATATTACCGGATATTTCAAACCTTCCTCTTGATATTTGTTTAAGTACCCATGATATTATCTCAGAAGCATCTTCTTGATGTCTTACATCATATTTTATATAATCCTCAAATATCAACTGTTTCAATTATATTCCTCCCCGTATAATCAGTTTGCATTAATTGATAATTCTGTTTTAATACATTTTTCTTTGCTCAGATCAAATACAATATTTCTTAAATCTTCGTCTGATTTTCATAATAATCTGAAAGGATACCCCACTAAATTCAGTTTGATATCCTTTCAAAAGATAAATTTCACATAGTATTTATATGTATTGAACAATAACCACATTTTAATAAATATTATCTAAACCTTACCTGCAAATTAAGTTTAATAAACATTTCTCCATTTTCCTCATACAGACTCATATATTCGTGCCTGCTTGTTGACGCTCTTTCTAAAATAGTATTATCCAACAAATACTGCTCAAAGAAATTTCTGTTATAAATATGATATGCAAGTATCTCTCCGTCAGCTTTTACGATAATATAACCACCATTCGCTTCATCCAGCCCATCCCATTTTTTTGCGGGTTTCATTCCTAACGCACAGGAACAAAGAAACTTTTTAAATTTATACTCATACATCATTGCATCTCCATATCCCAACGGATCACGTTTTCCTGCAAGTTCGACCAATGTCCCGCACTCCTTAATATCTTCTTCATAATAATACAAAAGAATATTACCTATAATTTGCGGCATGCTGCTGTCTACCATTATCAGATTACGTTTAAACCCCAGATGTTTCATATCTTTATAACTAATAAATCCACCAAAATCCTTAATTGCTTTCATTCGGTCTTTAATCTTTGTTGTTGTATCTACCGCATTGATTTTTTCTGCCTGTTCTGATGTAATTCCCGTAACCTTATAAATAAAATTGGTTGTCCGTCCTGCATTGAGCAACGTAGGTGCATTGCCTACTTCTGACTTTATAGAAAATCCCACATCTCTAACATAATTTGTATATATATCCTGTATTTGCATTGAAATATCTGTCGTATCAGAAGATGGTGCTTTTATTTTTGTAACTTTAATTCCGTTTGCAAACTCTGCTACTTCCTCCAATTCAAAACTGCCACTATGAGAAACAATTTCCTGCAACAATCGATTAGCATTATCATCCAAATCTTTTCTTGAAACTGTCATAATTGTCTTGGATTGCACTTCAATATTAATATTATCATCCGTAATTACATAGTCTATTTCGCGTCCCTTATGTTCTTCACGAATAATTTTTAATATTGGATAAAAAACATCTTCTATTTTTTCGACTTTTTCATTTGCAGCATAAACACGCCCCTGACTTAACAGTTTCATAAATGCATATAATTCTGACCATTCTCCTTTATTTCCTGACATTTTTCTATCATTCTTATTTGTCATTTCAAGCACTCTCCTTATTTCTTTTGCTATTGCTTCAATTACATTAACCGTAACACTGTTACCAAACTGTTTATATAAATGGGTATCTGCCAATTCCAGTTTAAAACTATCAGGAAATCCCTGTAATCTTGCCCATTCCCTTGGTGTCAGCTTCCTAATTCCCTCTCTGTTTACTTTACCTTTTATATGTGTAACAGGTGTAAAGTTCTTCAATCTCTTGTCCATAATAAGATTTCTCTCCCTACCCATTCCGCCACAAACAATTGCTCCTGCCTGACCATTAACATCACGTATTTCATAACCAAATCCATTCCCTTTTGCTTTATGTCTCTCTTTATGGCGTTTTAGTGTTTCCAAATAAGTGGTTGAAAGATAATATTTCGCACTTACAATATCTTCTTCCATTATGTCACGTATTTTTGTATCAGGATTATCTCCCTCCGGAAATTTGAAATCCTCACTGTATATATCATTGCGAAATGCGACAATATAAATACGTTCACGATTTTGCGGAACACCAAAATTTTTACTGTTCAAAACTGTATCGTAAACCGTATATCCAATCTGCTCAAATGCATGTTTAATCACTTTAAAAGTTCTTCCTTTATCATGAAGCGTTAAACCTTTCACGTTTTCGCAAAATATTACTTTGGGTTGATGATGTTCACAAATACGAACAACCTCCTGAAACAGAGTTCCTCTGCACATTCCTTTATAATCATCTTCAAACCCCATCCTTTTTCCTGCTAACGAAAAAGCCTGACACGGAAAACCTGCCAAACAAATATCAAATGCCGGAATATCAGCTTCATTAATTTTTGTTATATCTCCGGCTATTTCAAAGTCATCATGATAATTTGCTTTATATGTCTTTTGTGCATATTCATCCCATTCACTTACAAACACTGTAGAAATATCTTTCCCAAAAGCATTTTCAAATCCTTTCCTAATTCCTCCTATTCCTGCAAACAGGTCTATAGATGTATACATTTTAAATCTCCTTTAGCCCAATATATTTCTTTCATCTACTTCTAGTTCAAATATTGTTTCTTCCACAGCTTTAACACATTGTTCTACATTATTTTTTATGTCCTTTCCCCAAAACCTTATAACAGTCCATCCAAAGAACATCAACTGCTTGTTTATTTCTTCATCATGCTCTCTGTTTCGGGAAATCTTTTTTATCCAAAATTCTGCATTTTTTCCTTTCTTCAACTGCTGTTTTAAGTCTTCCCAATCTTTTCCATGAAAAAACTCACTATCACAAAATATCGCTATTTTATATTTTGTAAGCACTATATCAGGTTTTCCCGGTAGGGTATTAACATTTTTTCGATACCGATAGCCCTTTTCCCAAAGTGCCCTTCTCAGTCTGACTTCAATACCGGTATCTTTATTTTTGATGTTACTCATATTTTTATGTCGTTGTTCTTTAGTCAACCTGTCCATATTATAAACACCTCAAAACATTATGCACTCCGAATTACTTTTATAGTTTTTATAACTAATTTTGTAAATCTTTTCATGCGTCGAACATATTTTCTTTATAATATCATATTTCCTTTACTTATGCAATATGCTTTTTATTTTACCACAAAAACACATTTGGAAATTTGAGGAATGATTTGTGTGTAAATTTGCTTTAATTATATTTCTAAAACCTTCCCGGTTAAATCTTCCTCATAGATTACTTTTATTTCCATAAATTCTTATTTATATTTAAATATTAATATTTTGGTATATTCTCTCCATCCAATAGGTTGATATGGGTACATTCCTGCAAAAAGCAGCAAATCATGCATATCCGGCAGGGAAATATTTCCGTCTGCATATAAATCAGGATTAATTATATATGGCTGCCAATCCTTTTTTACACTCTTTAATATTGAACCGTCAATATATATGTCATAACGCATTTGACGGGTAAATTCATATAAAATATTAATTCTCTTGTTTGTAATATATTTAACCGCATGTTCATCGCAAAAGCCAAGGAGAGGCAAAAAACTGCATAATACCTTTTGGCAGTCGCGATAATGATATAGCCGTCCAAAACCTGATTCATTAACCGGAGCTGATTGTATCTGTCTCTCAATATATTTCAAAATGAACGTTATATGTTCTGCAAACCTGTCTGACTGTTTTGACAGCCCTAAAATCCAGCATTTGCCTAAAATATTTTCCATTCGGTAATCATGGCTTCCATGAATATCTCCAATATTATCCGCCTCTGAACGCTCCGCAATACGTGAAATCCAGCTTGAAACTTCATCATTTAAAAAAAGCTCTTCTATATCTCTTTTTTCTTTATCCAAAATATACCTTATGGGAATATCAGCATTTTCTAACAACCATGATGTATTCATAGTTTCACCCCCCTACAAGTTCCAAATTCTTCTCTTTTATTTTCCCTCATACCATCGATGATGGCTTATTAAAGTGCTCCATTATTATAAAACGAATGGACAAATCTGTAATTTTTATTGAATTTGGTCCTAAAAACAGCGAAAATGAAACTGTCGCTTCTCGAATTTTTATTCGGTAAAGCGACAGTCCCTTTTTTATTTATCACGCCACACAATACGTCCCTTTGACAAATCGTATGGCGAAAGCTCTATTGTTACCTTGTCTCCCGGAAGTATACGTATAAAATTCATACGCAGCTTTCCGCTTATGTGAGCAAGCACCTTATGACCGTTTTCAAGCTCTACCTGAAACATTGCATTTGGAAGCTTCTCTACAACTGTTCCCTCAATTTCAATAACGTCCGCCTTTGACATATTCTCATATCCTCCTATTTATAAAATAGTTAATATTTCCGGTTCGCCGTCTGTAATAAGTATTGTGTTTTCATAATGGGCTGAAAGCGAACCATCCTCTGTTACTACTGTCCAATCATCATCCTTCCAGTAAACATCATATGTGCCTGCATTTATCATTGGCTCTATGGCAAGTGTCATTCCTGCCTGAAGCTTTATGCCCCGTCTTCTCTGTCTGAAATTCGGTATCTGTGGGTCCTCGTGAAGCTTTGTTCCTATTCCGTGTCCCACCAAATCTCTTACCACTCCATATCCGAAGCCTTCGCAATAATCTCCTATTGCATTTGATATATCATGGAGATGATTTCCTGCCTTAGCATACTTAATTCCTTCAAAAAAGCTCTGCTTTGTTCTTTCTACAAGAAGCCTTGCCTCCTCGCTTACATTGCCTACCATTACGGTTCTTGCCGAATCAGCATGATAACCCTCATATATAAGTCCCGCGTCAAGGCTTACTATATCTCCATCCTTTATAATACGCTTCTTATCAGGTATTCCATGCACCACCTCGTCATTTACAGATACACATATAGATGCAGGAAAACCATTATAGTTTAAGAATGATGGAATACATCCAAAGCTTCTTATAATGTCCTCACCTATTTTATCTATTTCCCATGTAGATATTCCGGGCTTTATTGCCTTTGCCATTTCCTCATGAGTCTGCGCAAGCAGCTTTCCTGCCTTACGCATAAGCTCAATTTCCCTATGAGATTTTATTGTAACCATAATATCCCTCGATTCTTGAAGTCAGTTAAGACTCCAACACCTTTACAATGGCATTAAATACATCGTTCATATCTACAGTACCGTCTACCTCCTTAAGAACTCCTTTATTCTTATAGAAGTCAATAAGAGGCTGTGTCTGCTCATGGTAAACATTAAGCCTTTTTTGAACTGTCTCCGGCTTATCATCATCCCTTAAGATTAATTCCTTGCCGCATCTGTCACAAATTCCCTCTTCCTTTGTTGGATTATATACTATATGATATGTTGCTCCGCAGCCTACGCATGCTCTTCTTCCCGACATTCTTCCTACTATATTTTCATCAGGAACCTCTACGTTAATAGCATAGTCAATTTTGTCATTTAACTCTGTCAACGCCTTATCAAGGGCCTCAGCCTGCGGAATTGTTCTTGGAAATCCGTCTAAAATATAGCCCTTCTTACAATCCTCCTGCTGTATTCTGTCTACAACTAAATTGCATGTAAGCTCATCAGGAACAAGAAGTCCCTTATCCATATATTCCTTCGCCTTTTTTCCAAGCTCTGTCTCATTCTTTATATTTGCCCTAAATATGTCTCCTGTTGAAATATGAGGAATTTCGTACTTGTCTGCAAGCATCTTTGCCTGCGTACCCTTTCCTGCACCGGGAGCGCCTAACATAATAATCTTCATAACATGCCTTCCTTTCTATATATAATAAATATATAACTCTTTTTAACCTATATGTCTCATTTTATTATTGATTAAATCAGCAGAAGCCTCTGCATATTTTTCAATGTGCAGAAGCTTCATTGTTTCATTCTAGTCACCCAAGAAGCCCTTATAGTTCCGTACAACCATCATTGACTCAATTTTACTCATTGTATCAAGTATAACTCCTACAATAATGATAAGGGACGTTCCGCCAAAAGATACCCTGGCGTCGAACAGGCCTGACATTATAATAGGTATGGCGGCCACAATAAGCAAGCCTATTGCGCCTATAAATACAATGTAATTCAACATTTTTGTCAAATAATCCTCTGTTGGCTTGCCTGGTCTTATACCGGGTATAAAGCCACCCTGCCTCTTTATATTATTGGCTACCTCTATAGGATTAAACGTAATGGATGTATAGAAGTATGCGAACGCTACTACCAATACGGCATAAATTACAAATCCTAAAGTGTATATAGCCTGTTTTGGGTTATCCATATCAAAGTTAAACCAATAATTTGAAGATAAAAGCTTTAAAACCTTTCCCCATACAGTACCGTCTCCTGCCGTTCTTCCGAATAATGAAGAAATAATACCCGGAAACTGCAAAAGTGATGATGCAAAGATAACAGGAATAACGCCTGCCGTGTTAATCTTTAACGGAATATGGCTTGCAGTTCCCCCCACAAGCTTTCTTCCCTGATTTTTCTTAGCATACTGAACAGCAATTTTTCTCTCGCCGGCCTGTAATACTACTACAAATGCTACTATTGCCACTATAACGCCAATAATTATAACTGCCGCAAGAACTGCGCCAAGAGGTGAACGACCGTTTGTATCTGTAATCATTACCTTTGATTCATATAATGACACTAAGTCGTCAGGAATTCTTGCAACAATATTAATTAAGAGAATTATAGAAATACCGTTTCCTACACCATTTTCAGTTACTCTCTCTCCAAGCCACATAAGCACGCCTGAGCCTGCGGTCATAGCAACCACAGCAGTAAATATTACCATAAAATAGCTTCCTGCGGACATAGATGATGTATTTCCGAAAATACCCTGATTTCCAAATCCAATAGCATAAGCAAGACCTTCAATTATAGATAAACCTATAGTCACATATCTTGTAATTTCCGCTATCTTCTTTCTTCCTGTCTCTCCATCCTTCTGCATCTCCTCAAGCTTTGGGATAGCTATGGTAAGGAGCTGCATAATGATTGAAGACGTAATATATGGTGTAATGCTCAGCGCAAATACCGACATGCTCTCAAAGGAGCCGCCTGTAAACGCGCTAAAGAAACTAAATGCATCGTTTGAGTTAAAGCTTGCCATTATGCTTTTAATAACCTCAGAATCTGTTCCCGGTAACGGAAGCTGGCTTCCCAAACGTACCACAAGCAAAATTGCAAATGTGTATAAAAGCTTCATTCTTATATCTTTTACTTTTAATGCATTTTTTAAAGTTTTGAACATTAAATCACCTCGCAAGTACCGCCGAGGGCCTCGATTTTCTCCTTAGCGCCCTCAGAAAAAGCATTAACCTTAACGTTAAGCTTCTTTGTAAGCGTGCCGTTTCCAAGTATCTTTACGCCGTCCCTAGGATTTTTTACGATACCTGACTCAATCAATGTCTCTACCGTAACCTCTGAACCGTTTTCAAATCTCTCTAAAGCGCTTACATTTATACCAACGATATTTAATGTATTTCTATTTGTGAAGCCTCTCTTAGGGATTCTTCTGTATAACGGCATCTGACCGCCTTCAAAGCCCGGTCTTGGAGCTCCCGAACGAGCCTTCTGACCCTTATGTCCCTTACCGGCTGTCTTACCATTGCCTGAACCGTGTCCACGGCCTCTTCTGAAATTATCATTCTGTGTAGAGCCTTCTGCAGCCTTTAATGTAGATAAGTTCATGTTTGCACCTCCTTATTCTTTAGATTTCTTCAACTTTAACCAAATGTCTTACCTGCTGAATCATACCTCTTGTAGCAGCATTGTCAGGAAGCTCAACAGTCTTATTTAATTTTCTTAAGCCTAAAGCTTCTACTGTCTTTACATGCTTTGGTACTGCGCCTATTGTAGACTTAACTAATGTTATCTTTAATTTACCTGCCATTTTTCCAACCTCCTATTAGCTTAAAATCTCGTCAACTGATTTGCCGCGAAGCTTAGCTACCTGCTCTGGAGTCTTAAGGCTTGATAAACCTTCAATTGTAGCAAGAACTACGTTCTGCTTATTGTTTGAACCTAAAGATTTTGTACGGATATTCTTTATGCCTGCAAGCTCAAGCACGTTACGCGCAGGACCTCCGGCAATAATACCTGTACCTTCCGGAGCCTTCTTCAATAATATAGAAGCACTTCCGAACTTACCATATATATCATGTGGAATACTTCCATTAGCATCAACAGGTACCTCTATAAGCTTCTTCATAGCGTCTTCTTTTCCCTTGCGGATAGCCTCTGGGATTTCGACAGCCTTGCCTAAACCGGCACCTACGTGTCCGTTGCCATCTCCTACAACTACTAAAGCTGTGAATCTCATGTGGTTTCCACCTTTAACAACCTTAGTTACACGCTTAATTGATACTACTTTTTCTTCTAATTCTAACTGACTAGCATCAATAATTGTACGTCTCATGTGTTCTCCTCCTATTAGAAATTCAATCCAGCTTCTCTAGCTGCTTCTGCTAATGCTTTAACCTTACCCTGATATATGAAACCGCCTCTATCAAAGACAACTGTAGTAATACCCTTTTCTAACGCCTTCTTGGCAATAACCGTACCTAGCTTTCCGGCTGCCGCAACGTCATTTGTCTTCTCAAGCTCAGACTTAACGTCCTTCTCAAGTGTTGAAGCTGCTACTAAGGTATTTCCAACTGTATCATCGATAATTTGAGCGTACATATGATTATTGCTTCTGAATACAGCTAAACGTGGTCTTTCTGCTGTTCCTGCAAAACGATTACGTAATCTTCTATGCTTATTCCTACGGATATCCGCTCTTGATTCTTTACTAACCATCTCTGTTCACTCCTTTAATTATTTCTTACCAGTCTTACCGACCTTGCGTCTAATAACTTCATCAACATACTTGATACCCTTGCCCTTGTATGGTTCAGGTCTTCTCTTGTCTCTGATTTCAGCAGCATACTGGCCAACTTTTTCTTTATCTATTCCTTTGATGATGATTTTCTTATCCTCTACTGTTGACTCAAGACCCTCCGGGTCCTCCATCTCAACAGGATGAGAATAACCAAGTGAAAGCACAAGCTTCTTTCCCTGCTTCTGCGCTCTGTAACCAACACCGTTTACCTCAAGCTCCTTTGTATATCCTTCGGATACACCGATTACCATGTTAGAGATAAGTGTTCTTGTAAGACCATGCAATGACTTCATTCTCTTTAAATCATTAGGTCTTGTTACAACAACCTGGTCACCGTCTAACTTTATTTCCATTTCTGCAGGAAGCACTCTCTCAAGCGTTCCCTTTGGTCCCTTAACAGTGACCTTATTATTTTCTGCTATATCAACAGTTACACCTGCCGGTACAGCGATAGGCATTCTTCCTATACGTGACATGCCCGCACCTCCTTAAATTTTTTAGGGATTATATGTTATCATCCACAAGTTTGGCTCTGCCAAACTTGCAATTGTCAGCTCTGCTGACAATTTATTACCAGATAAATGCAAGTACCTCTCCGCCGACATGCTGCTTTCTTGCTTCCTTGTCAGTTAAGATACCCTTGTTTGTTGAAATAATAGCAATTCCAAGTCCTCCAAGAACCTTTGGAAGCTCATCCTTGCCTGCATAAACTCTAAGACCCGGCTTAGATATTCTCTTTAAGCCTGTTATAATCTTTTCGTTCTTATCCTGGCCATACTTTAATGTAACCTTGATTGTCTTAAAGCTGCCGTCCTCTATTACGTCATACTTCTTGATATAACCTTCGTTAAGAAGAATCTCAGCGATTGCTAACTTCATCTTTGACGCCGGAATATCTACAGTATCATGTTTAGCAGTGTTTGCATTACGAATTCTTGTAAGCATATCTGCGATTGGATCGCTTATTGCCATGTTTTTTTCCTCCTTATAAAGACTATTTCCTACCAAGAAGCTTTCTTAACGCCTGGTATCTGTCCCTTATATGCTAATTCACGGAAGCAAATTCTGCAGATTCCGTATTTTCTTAAATAAGCATGTGGACGTCCGCAAATTCTGCAACGGCTGTATTCCTGTGTTGAGAATTTAGCTTTGCGCTGCTGCTTAATTTTCATAGATGTTTTTGCCATAGAATTTTCCTCCTAACTATTTCTGAAATGGCATGTTAAATAATGTCAATAATTCACGAGCTTCTTCATCTGTGTTAGCTGTTGTAACAAAGATAATATCCATACCTCTTACTTTATCAACCTTATCGTACTCGATTTCAGGGAAAATCAACTGCTCCTTAATACCAAGAGCATAATTACCCCTTCCGTCAAATGAGTTAGGGTTAATTCCTCTAAAGTCACGTACACGAGGCAATGCCAGATTTACCAAACGGTCCATAAACTCATACATCTTCTCGCCTCTAAGAGTAACCTTGCAGCCTATTGCAAGTCCTTCTCTTATTTTGAAGTTAGCTACCGACTTCTTTGCTCTTGTAAGCACTGCCTTCTGGCCTGTGATTGTCTCAAGGTCCTTAACGGCTGATTCCAAAACCTTTGCGTTGTCCTTTGCTTCGCCAACGCCCATATTTATAACTATTTTATTAAGCTTAGGTACCTGCATTACATTCTTGTATCCAAACTTTTTCATCATAGCATTTACAATTTCATTATTGTAAGTTTCTTTAAGTCTGCTCACTTTGCGAACCTCCTTCCTAATTAATCAATTGTTTTACCTGTTGCCTTGGCAACACGTACTTTTTTGCCGTCTTCAACCTTAAAGCCAACTCTTGTAGCCTTACCGTCTACAACAAGCATAACATTTGATATATCAATAGGTCCTTCCTGGTTAATGATGCCACCAGTCTGATTCTGCGCATTAGGCTTTGTATGCTTTGTAAGCATGTTTACATTTTCTACAATAATCTTGCCTTTCTTGCTGTCTACTGAAAGAACCTTACCTTCTTTATTTTTATCCTTACCGGCGATTACTCTTACTGTATCGCCCTTCTTAATCTTTATAGCTGACATTCAAACGACCTCCCTTATAATACTTCAGGTGCTAAGGAAACAATCTTCATGAACTGCTTCTCTCTAAGCTCTCTGGCTACTGGTCCAAATATACGCGTACCTCTTGGGTTCTTGTCGTCCTTGATTATAACAGCAGCGTTTTCGTCAAATTTAATGTATGAACCGTCCTTACGACGAGCGCCTTTTACCGAACGTACTACTACGGCCTTTACAACGTCACCCTTTTTCACAACACCGCCTGGTGTTGCATCTTTAACGGTAGCAACGATGATATCACCGATGTTAGCATATCTTCTAGTAGAACCGCCCATTACTCTGATACAAAGTAATTCCTTAGCGCCTGTATTGTCAGCGACCTTAAGTCTACTTTCCTGTTGAATCATAATAATCTCCTTCCTACTAACGAGCCTTCTCGATGATTTCTACAAGTCTCCATCTCTTGTCCTTTGACAATGGTCTTGTTTCCATAACTCTTACCGTATCACCAATACCGCATTCGTTATTCTCATCATGAGCCTTTAATTTATATGTCTTCTTTACAATCTTGCCATAGATAGGATGCTTTACGTTATCCTGTACTGCTACAACAATTGTCTTATCCATCTTATCACTTACGACCTTACCGGTACGTACTTTTCTTAAATTTCTTTCTTCCACGACAACTATCTCCTTTCTTAGATTCCATGATGGTTAAACTAATTTGCAGCCTTCTGTGAGGAAATAACCGTTTGAATTCTTGCGATATTCTTTCTTACTTCCTTGATTCTGCTGGTGTTGTCTAACTGGTTTGTTGCATTTTGGAATCTCAGGTTGAAAAGTTCCTTCTTAGCAGCTACTAATTCATCATTTAATTCTGCAGCTGATTTCTTTCTTAAATCTTCTACATAGTTATTAGTTTTCACTGTTATCACCGCCTTCTAATTCTTCACGAGAAACGATTTTACACTTAACAGGTAACTTATGTGTTGCGAGACGTAATGCTTCTCTTGCTGTTTCCTCAGCCACGCCTGAGATTTCAAACATTACACGTCCCGGCTTAACAACTGCAACCCAGTATTCAAGCGTTCCTTTTCCGGAACCCATACGTGTTTCTGCCGGTTTTGTAGTTACTGGTTTGTCTGGGAATATTTTAATCCAAACCTTACCGCCACGCTTAATATAACGCGTCATTGCAATACGGGCAGCTTCGATTTGATTTGATTTAATCCATGCCGGTTCCAAAGCGATGATACCATATTCACCATTTGTAATCTTATTGCCTCTTAAAGCCTTTCCTCTCATGCTGCCGCGGAACTGCTTACGACGCTTTACTCTCTTTGGCATTAACATTATTTATCGCTCCCTTCCTTCTCTTCTACCTTTGCAGCCTTTGCAAGGATTTCGCCCTTGTAAATCCATACCTTTACGCCAACCTTGCCGTAAGTTGTATCAGCCTCTGCAAATCCATAGTCAATATCAGCCCTTAATGTCTGAAGAGGAATAGTTCCTTCGCTGTAAAACTCTGTACGGGCCATGTCGGCTCCGCCAAGTCTTCCTGAAACTGCCGTCTTAATACCCTTAACGCCGGCTCTCATGCTTCTTGACATTGTTGACTTCATTGCACGTCTGAAAGAAACTCTGTTCTCAAGCTGAAGTGCAATATTCTCTGCCACAAGCTGTGCTTCCCTGTCAGGTCTTTTTATTTCCTTAACGTCTACCACAAGCTTCTTATCTGTAAGCTTCTGAATATCTTCCTTAAGCTTCTCTATCTCTGCACCGCCCTTGCCGATTACTACACCAGGCTTAGCAGTGTGAACTATAACCTTGCATCTGTCAGATGTTCTTTCGATTTCAATTTTTGAAACACCTGAGTTAAATAACTTCTTCTTAACATACTCTCTGATTTTCTGGTCCTCAATAAGATTATCAGCAAAATCCTTCTCTGCGTACCATTTAGAATCCCATTCCTTAATAACGCCGACTCTTAAGCCGTGAGGATTAACTTTCTGTCCCATTATGTGCTCTCCTTTCTATATACTATCTCTCATTAAGCACGATAGTAATGTGGCTCATTCTCTTTTCAATTCTATAAGCCCTGCCCTGTGCCCTTGGTCTTATTCTCTTCATGATAGGTCCCTGGTCTGCATAGCACTCCTCAATATAAAGGTTCTCTGCATTCATGCCGTTGTTGTTTTCTGCGTTTGCTATAGCAGACTTTAACAGCTTCTCTATAACTGAAGATGCATATCTTGGATTGTAAGCTAAAATTCCTAAAGCTGTCTGTACATCTTTGCCTCTAATAGCGTCCAATACGAAGCATGCCTTCTGAACTGATACTCTAGCATATGAAAGCTTTGCACTAGGTCTTGTATCCTTGTTTGCATTTCTTTCTCTCTTTATCTGGCTTCTATGTCCCTTTGCCATGGATGAAAACCTCCTTTCAATCTCTTAAATTAACGCTTAGACTTCTTCTCGTCTTTACCGTGTCCTCTGTATGTTCTGGTAGCTACGAACTCTCCAAGCTTATGTCCAACCATATCCTCTGTAACATATACCGGAACGTGCTTTCTACCGTCGTGAACTGCGATTGTATGTCCAACCATCTGCGGAAAGATAGTAGAACGGCGTGACCAAGTCTTTATAACTGACTTGTCGCCAGACTTGTTCATTGCATCTACTTTCTTAAGTAAGCTTTCATCAGCAAATGGTCCTTTTTTTAATGATCTAGCCATTGGTAGTCCTCCTTATTTCATGTTCTTGCCATCGCGTCTTCTTACGATGAGCTTATTAGACTGTTTGTTCTTCTTTCTTGTCTTTAAGCCAAGCGCAGGCTTGCCCCAAGGTGTACATGGACCCGGACGGCCTATACCTGTCTTACCTTCACCACCGCCGTGCGGATGGTCGTTAGGGTTCATAACAGAACCACGAACTGTAGGTCTAATACCCATGTGACGCTTACGTCCTGCCTTACCAATGTTTACTAAGTCATGCTCAATGTTTCCTACCTGACCTACTGTTGCGCGGCAGATAATCGGAACCATTCTCATTTCTCCTGAAGGAAGTCTCAGTGTGGCATACTTGCCTTCCTTAGCCATAAGCTGTGCTGAGTTTCCTGCCGAACGAACAAGCTGTCCTCCTCTTCCAGGATATAACTCTATATTGTGTACCTCTGTACCAACAGGGATATTTTCAAGAGGTAAGCAGTTGCCTACTCTGACCTCTGCCTCAGCGCCGTTCATAACTGTCATGCCGTCTGTGAGACCGTTTGGAGCGAGGATGTATGCTTTTTCTCCGTCTGCATAGCAGATAAGAGCAATGTTTGCTGTTCTGTTTGGGTCATACTCAATTCCAATTACAGTAGCCGGAATTCCATCCTTCTTTCTCTTAAAATCAATAACTCTATATTTTCTTCTGCTTCCACCGCCACGGTGTCTTACTGTTATCTTACCCTGGTTGTTACGACCTGCATTCTTCTTTAAAGAAACTGTCAATGATTTTTCAGGCGTAGATTTTGTAACCTCTGAAAAGTCAAGACCTGTCATGTTTCTTCTTGAAGGTGTATATGGGTTATATGTCTTTATTCCCATGTTCTTTTCTCCTTTTCTGAAAATTTGCCGCATATATGTGAGATTTTTATCATGCGGCTATATAATAACTTAAGCATTTAGACATTTTCTGTCCGGTTTGCAAGCCGTAATTATAATGTTAATTTCCGGCTTTTACCGGGCTTTTTGCATCTTAAAGTCCCTCAAATATCTCAATGTCCTTGCTGTCCTCTGTCAACTGAACTATAGCCTTCTTTTTCTTTGCAGTCTTGCCGACTACCATTCCCCGCCTGCGGTTCTTTCCGTCTAAGTTCATTGTATTGACACTCTTTACCTTTGTTCCTTCGAACATTTTCTCAACAGCCTCTTTAATTTGTGACTTTGTAGCCTCCGTATGAACTAAAAATGTATACTTCTTTAAGCTCATCTCGTTCATACTCTTTTCTGTGATTACAGGCTTGAGGATTACGTCGTAGTATTTAATGTCTGCCATTATGCGTACACCTCCTCGATTGTCGCTACAGCCGCCTTATCTATAACTACCGTATCGTACTTAAGTATATCAAATACGTTTATAGTGTTTGTTAAAGCTGTCTTTACTGTAGGAATGTTTTTTGCTGACATAACAACATTCTGTTCATTATCATTTAATACAACTAATGCTTTCTTTACATTTAAGCTGTTCAATACATCAGCAAACTTCTTTGTCTTTATTTCATCTAACTTTATAGCATCAACAACAATAAACTTGTTCTCCTGAACCTTTGATGTCAATGCAGACTTTAACGCTATTCTTCTCTCTTTCTTATTTAACTTAAAAGAGTAATCCCTTGGCTTTGGAGCAAATACAACGCCGCCGCCTGTCCACTGTGGAGCTCTTGTTGAGCCCTGTCTTGCGTGACCTGTACCCTTCTGCTTCCAAGGCTTTTTACCGCCGCCGCTCACTTCTGAACGTGTCTTTGCGCTCTGCGTGCCCTGACGCTTATTTGCAAGCTGGCTTAAAACTGCCATGTGTACTAAGTGTTCATTTACTTCAACACCAAATACAGCATCGTTTAATTCAATATCGCCTACCTGCTGGCCTTCCATATTATAAACAGATACCTTTGACATTCTAATATTCCTCCTTCCTTACCTTAACTGACCTACTTGCCTGACTTTACAGTTTCCCTTATTGTAACCAAAGCCTTCTTTGGTCCCGGAACTGCGCCCTTAACAAGGAGTAAATTGTTTTCTGCATCTACTCTTACTATCTCAAGGTTCTGGATTGTAACCTTCTTGGCTCCCATATGACCTGGCATTCCCTTGCCCTTAAATACCTTGCTCGGGCTTGAGCACGCGCCATTTGAACCCTGATGTCTGTGGAACTTAGAGCCGTGAGCCATAGGACCTCTTGACTGTCCTAATCTCTTAATAGCGCCCTGAAAGCCCTTACCCTTTGATGTAGCAGTTGCGTCAATCTTGTCGCCTGCTGCAAAGATGTCAGCCTTAATTTCATCCTTTACTGAATATTCTTCAGCATTGTCAAGCTTTAACTCTCTTACGAATCTCTTGTAAGAAACTCCGGCCTTATCAAAATGTCCCTTAACCGCCTTGTTTACTAACTTCTCTCTCTTGTCAACGAAGCCTACCTGTACTGCTGAGTAACCATCGTTTGCTGCTGTTTTAATCTGAGTAACAACACACGGTCCTGCCTGAAGTACTGTAACAGGTGTTAATACACCGTCTTCATTGAAGATTTGAGTCATACCAACCTTTGTTGCTAAAATCGCTTTCTTCATTTTTTTACCTCCTGTTTAATCTACAGCGGTTTTCAGTATTATAATACCGAAAACATCCTAGAACAGTCTAATATACGTGGAACACTAGGCTTTAGGCTGTTTGTTCTGCCCTGCCTGTTGATTCCCAAAGTAAAAATATCTGCTAAATAAATACCTTATTGCTAAAAATAAATCAGAAAATATTTTCACTTTTTATATAGGAAGTGTTGCTTTTATATCTAAACCCTTCAGGATTATTTGCTTTAATATTCTCTTAAAAAACCTTCTTAAATGAAAACATGTTACTTTTTTACTTTGTTTTCATTTTTATGTCGATATAAACACCGGCTGGCATCTCTAATCTTGTGAGTGCATCAACCGTCTTCTGTGAAGGTGTGATGATATCGATAAGTCTCTTATGAGTTCTCTGCTCGAACTGCTCTCTTGAATCCTTGTACTTGTGTACGGCTCTAAGAATTGTAATTACTTCCTTCTTTGTCGGAAGTGGTACAGGGCCGCTGACCTGAGCGCCTGTCTTCTTTACAGTTTCGATAATTTTTCCGGCTGACTGATCTACCAGCTGATGATCGTATGCCTTCAATGTGATTCTCATGACCTGACTTGCCATAAAAAAAGTCGCCTCCTTTTCGCACTTTTTGTAAGCATATTAATACCTTTTGTATTAAAGCTTTAAGTTCGACAAGTGGTGACTGTACACTCTTCCGGGTGTGTCGTAAACCGTTATCAAACATACCACATGCCTGTTATTTCAATTTACAATCATTCATCCCGTTGTTTCCGTCATGTAACGGACTATTACTTTTGTACAGTGACTTGTCGCCAATTTACTAAGCCGGAGTCTCCCGGCTTTTGACATTTGCTCCACGGAAAACCTGCAATATCCTTGCAGCAACCTCTCGCTTCATTGCTATCAATGTCACAGCATTTAGTAGTTTACACTATTCTTCCAAATAATGCAAGTATTTTTTTTACTTTTTTTTGCAGGGAGTAAGATTGGGGGCTTTATAATGGGATATAGGGGTTAGGAGACATATGGTTAAATATTAATTTGTACCGGTGAAAGGAAAGTTCCTCGCATGTTGTCCGGTGCTTAAGAAAAAAGGGAGCTTGGGGTATCAGGGAGGCTTGGGAAGGGAGTTATATATTTTTTTAAAGCTTCGAAAAGAGGAAGAAATTCTATCAA
>CAJUAO010000024.1:0-20366 GCA_910584685.1 uncultured Lachnospiraceae bacterium
ATTAATTCGTATAAACAATTCAAGTGGATGGCGTATCAATAAAAATACAACATTCTGTATTAAATAGATATAAATTTGCTGGTACTCACTATAATTATACGTCTGCATTCTGCAAATTTTTTGGAGAATAAATAAAATTAATTTAATTCAAATATATTTAATCTCTGTCATATTTAAACAAAGTAAATGCAAATATCAGAATTAACCACTTTCTGACTACTGCATTTTTATAACGCTAAAACAAACACAAGCTATCTTTCACTTTACAATATATAAATGAGGGTATGTCCCATTAACAGGCTTTAAGCGGAGGAACGGGCTGTCTGCTCCAGCCCGTTCCTCCGCTTAAAGCCTGTTAATGGGACATACCCGGACTACATGCGAGGGAAAAATATTTTCAAACGTACAAATTAATATTTATTATAGTACATTTCTCATATATAACCTGCATATCATACAAAATCACTATAAAGCAATCCCCTCTTTTTATATTGGGTTGGTGACATATGATAATATTTTTTAAAGGCAGTAGAAAAATGTTCAAGAGAAGAAAATCCTAAAGCATTAGCAATATGTGAAATACTATTATTTTCCTTAAGCAAAATTACAGCAATGGACATTTTTGCTTCCAGCTTTTTTTGCTGAAAATTTTTGCCATAATATTTTTTTAAAATACGCTCAGTCTGTCTTGGGCTTAAGCTTAATCTTTCAGAAAGCTCCTTAAGGGAAAGGTGGGCATATTCATATAAAAAATACTCCTCAATGATAAGGGATTTATTATCAGAAAAGGAAGTCTCAGCATGTGAGGCTGCAATAGTATTATCTCTTTTATAATTGCGGACAATGCCAATAATTATCTGACAAAGCAAGGTCTTGGCTTTTTCATGGTGACCAATCTCATTGCTTTGCAATTCATTCTTAAGCTCAGAAAATAAAGATAAAAGCTTTTGTGTGTCGCTGCCAAACCAAAAGGGCGCTGATGTAAAGCAATTAAGGATAGGGCAGCTATGGGATAGGCTGTCTGTATGTTCTATTTTTAAATATATGCAATATTCCGCCATAGGATTATCCGCCACGGGAAATTGCGCATGATTAATATGGGGGCCGGTTACATAAAGAGTGTTTGGAGTTATGTTATATTTTATGTCATCTGCAATAAGCTGTCCAAAACCGCTGGAAATATAGTGAATTTCATAACAATTATTCCCGTGGCTGTGAACAGGAATAGCGTTTGGAATTTTACTGAAAATAAAGTTTAAGGCATATATTGTTGTATTTTCAATGGTAAAGCTAATATTCATCTCACAACCTCCGATTTTTTTAAGTACATTATACCTTGTTAAATCCCATTGAAGCAATGATAAATATATGATATATATTATATATTATCAGAGAATAACAAGCCCGTTGATTTGTTAAGGTATAAAATTAAGGTATAGAGGCTGGCTGGCGGCTGCATAAAAGCAGAAGATAAAGCAGGATAAATTATAAAGGAATTGTTTGTACTTAATTCTGACAAAGATACAGACAATTCTTTTGTTTTTTTGTATGATATAATAGTCGCAGCGCAGCTGAGCCAAATGTGCAGAAAGCAGCATAGGAATATTGTATAATAATACTGGTATAAAGAGCCATGCAAGCTGATTTTTTTCTTGTGCATGGTGTAGATTAATAATTTAAAGAATGTTAAGGAGAAAACCGGATTGAAGTATAAAAACGCAAACAACGTACTGCCTGTAGAATTAATAGAAGCAATACAGCAGTATGTCCAGGGGGAATATATTTATATTCCCATAAAGGATAAATCAGTTAATACCGTACCTACGGAGTATGAGGTAGAATTGCAAAGGAGAGACAGGCATATATACACAAAAGCCTTGGAGGGAGTAAGTAATAAAGAGCTTTCCGTAATGTACAGTTTATCAGAATCAAGCATAAGAAGAATTATTATTAATCAAAGAAAGAGGTATGAGTCCATGAAGGATAAAATAAAGGATATTTTAAGCAACTGGAATATAGAAAGCATGGAAGTAAAGCAGATATATGACACAGTATGGGAGCTTGGCGGCAAATATGTTTTAAAGGTATATGATAATATTCAAATGCTGGAAAGAAATATAAAAATCAGCACTATATTGGAGGATATGGGTATTCCGGTAGGGAAAATTATTACCGGAAAGAATAATACGGCATTTTTTTGTGATGAAAAATATTATTATGTTCTTCAGGAAAGGCTTCCCGGCAGTAATATAGTAAATGCAAGGGAGGCTTTGGCTATAGGATATGATATGGGAAGTATTATAGGAAAGCTGCACCTTGCATTTAAGAAATGTGAAGCCACAGGTGAATTTTGGAATAATAGTCTTTTGGCTGAAATGAAGGGGTGGATTAAGGATACATTAAAGAATGGCGGCTGGAAGCTTGTTGATGAAAATAGATTTAATATGACAGTTAAGCGTCTTGAGGACGTATATGATAAGCTGAACGTGCAGCTTATCCACAGAGACGTTCACTTCGGAAATTTTTTGTTTAGTGAGGGCAAATTTTCGGGATATATTGATTTTGATTTAAGCCAAAAAAATATAAGAATTTTTGATTTGTGCTATTTTTTAACAGGCTTATTGTCGGAGGAGGAAGCCTTGAAGCTGACAGGGGAGGAATGGTTTAAAATGCTGACGGATGTTTTTAAAGGGTATGAAAGTATTATAAAATTGACAAAAGAAGAAAAGGCTGCGGCGCCATACGTTATGAAATCCATAGAGCTGTTATTTGCAGCATGGTTTATTAATCAGGAGGATATGGCGTGCGCGCAGAACGCTGTGAAAATATTTGAGTTTGTGGATAGTAATAATGATAGGATTTATAATTGCTTAGGGTAAGGCAAAACAAATCCTCTTTATTGACAAAAGCAAATCCATAATGCTATAATAAATTAGAAATCTAATTCGGTAACTAGCTTATAGAAAATTATAAGCATACATCATATTAAGGAGGATTAAATTTATGACAAGAGCATTTACAGATTTGGATAAAAAGTATTATGAAAAGTGCAGTGAGCCCGGAAGCTTAATTAAGCTTAAGTATAATTCAAAAACGTACAATGAAGAAAACAGGGATATAGCCAAAGAGGTATTGGTTTATCTTCCTTATAACTATGATAAAACAGAAGAAAGCTATAACGTTTTTTATCTTATGCATGGAGGCGGAGGCGACTGCAACGAGGTTTTCGGAGGCATGGAAGCAAAGACGGAGCTTAAAAACATATTGGACAATATGATTTACTACGGCGATATAAAACCGTTAATAGTGGCTGCTCCTTCATTTTATTATGAAGGAACCGAGGAAGCAAAAACAATACAATCTGCGGCTGGACTTCTCACACAGAATTTTCATCATGAGTTTGTGAATGACCTGATTCCGTTGATTGAAAGGGAAGTAAGAGCAAAGACAGGCAGGGAGCACAGAGCCTTTGGAGGATATTCTATGGGCTCGGAGGCCACATGGAACATATTTGCCAGATGCTTAAAGCAGGTTAAATATTTTATGCCTATGAGCGGGGACTGCTGGGCAATACAGGTACAGGGAGGAAAGCTGTGTCCAAGGGAGACGGCAGACTACTTAAAGAATGCGGCGTATAAATCCGGCATAGAAAAGGATGATTTTTGCATTTATCAGCTTGTAGGCGACAATGGCGTAGCATATGAAGCAGTAGACACAATGATTAAGGAAATGATGGGCAATGATGACATATTTAAGTTTTCAGACAGCTTTGAGAATGGAAATATTATTTACACTGTAGCAGAGGGCGGAACACATTCTTATGAGTATTGTTATAAGTATATATACAATGCATTACCATTATTTTTCAAATAGGAGATGAAATGCAGGAGATATTTAATATAATAATAGAAATTACATCTGTCAATGAAGTAAACGGCAACGGAGCAACGGTGAAAATGATAAGCTTTAAGGGCCGCTGTCAGGGCAGATATTTTAACGGAGAAATAATGGATGGAGGCGTTGATACCCAGTTTATTTCAGAAAAAGAAGGCGGAAATGTTTCAGCCAGATATATGATGAAGGGTGTTGACAATAAATTAAATCCATGCAAGGTTTTTATAGAAAATGAAGGAGCTGTTAATTCACAGGGCGATATGAAAACTATTCCAAGAATAGTAACTGACAGCGCAGAGTTGTCATGGCTTCAGGATAAAAGTTTATATGGCAGTGTGGCGGTAGAAAATGATAACAAGCTGCATGTAAGGATATATGTATAGGAATATGAGAGCCGGGGATTTACAAAGAAAAAACATATTGCACGAATAATATTTTTGTGCTAAGATGGAAAAAAATATGAAAGAAGGTTTAGATAGTGATTATTTTCTGCTAATTAAAAAGGTAACTGCATATTAATCAAGAATTATTGCGGATTGGAAAAGAGCCGTATTTTAATATGTAGGAAATTCTGATTATATGTAATTGACAGAAGCAGGAAATAATACAGTTAACTCCTTTTATATCATAAGTTAAAAAATTATTGACATATTTTACACCATTTATATATTACAGAGTAAGATTCAGTGCAGCCTTTTAATATGAGGTGTTATTGAAGTAATATATAAAAGCTATGATGTTTTACGGATGTTGGAGCTGTTTTCCTGCATCCGTTTTTATTTTTTTAGAAAAGTTCTTCATGAGGGCAACAAATTTGGCTAAGTCTGATTTTTAGACTTTTAAAACTTGTAAGTCCTGGCATTTGAAGATGCTTTTGTAATGTATGGAGGTAAAAATATGTCTAAGATAACAATTAATAAATTATGCTTTTATTATTGTGATTATTATAATCCTATATTTGATAATGTAAATATTGTGCTTGATACAGATTGGAGCCTTGGGCTGATAGGGCGTAACGGCAGGGGTAAGTCTACATTTTTAAAATTGCTTACAGGAAAGCTTAAGCCTGTAAGGGGCAGTATCGCTATGTCAGTTAATATGGAATATTTTCCTTATGAACCGGACAAAAAATACACCGTTGCCATGGATATAGTAAAGGAAAATATAGGAGGGCTTAAAACCATGGAGGATACAATGGAAGAAATTATAGCAGCTTTGGATGAGAGCCGCTATAATGAGTACTGTGAAATACAGTTAAGATATTCGGAGCTTGGCGGCTATGAGATGGAGGGAAGAATATTAAAGGAAATGGCAGATATGGGGCTGGATGAAAAACTGGCATACAGGGAATATTCCACACTTTCAGGAGGTGAACGGACACGAATGATGATAATTGCCCTGTTTCTTAGAAAAAACAGCTTTGTGCTGCTGGATGAGCCTACCAATCATTTAGATATGGAAGGAAAAGAAATGGTAGCAGAATATCTTCGTAAGCGTAAGAGCTTTATCGTTGTTTCCCATGACAGGGATTTTCTTGACAAGACAGTAAATCATATTATGTCCATAAACAAAGCAGATATTAAGGTTGAGAAGGGAAACTACACATCATGGAGAAAAAATATGGATATAATTGAGGAGTATGAATTTAGAACGCATGACAAGCTGGAAAGGGAAATAAAGCAGCTGGAAAGAAAATCGAAGCAGGTACGTGACTGGGCAGGAACAGCTAATACACAAAAATATGAATTTGTGTCAAATGCGAGAACTAACGGAAGCAGGGCATATATGAAACAGGCAAAGCATTTTGAGGAACAGGCCCTTGATGATATTGAAAAAAAGAAGGAGCTGCTTCTTAATTATGAGGAGGCAAAGGAGCTAAAGCTAGGCTCCATGACAGAATATGGGGAGGAGAGACTTATTGAAGTAAAAAAGCTTTCCTTTGGATATTCAGGGGGCAGAAAAATTATAAATAATTTTAATATGAAATTATACAAGGGTGACAGAGTATGGATAAAGGGGTGTAACGGCGCAGGTAAAAGTACTTTGTTAAAGCTTTTGTCAGGTGGGCTTAAAGCAGGAGAAGCAATAGAGTATGGGGAAAAAATAAAAATTTCCGTATCCGGGCAGGAGCCATTATGGACAGAGGGCTTTATAACCGAAAGATACAGGCTGCCGGAAGAAACGGAGCAATTTGAAAGACTAATTGCTTTTTGTGATATATTTGATTTGCCTGATAATTTTCTTGAAAGACCGCTTGAAACTTACAGCAGCGGTGAAATTAAGAAAATAGATATAGCAAGAGTTCTTTCAGAGGATAGCAATGTAATATTCCTTGATGAGCCGTTAAATTATATGGATGTATATTTTAGAGAGCAGCTTGAAGGGGCTATACTTAAGTATGAGCCAACCATAGTTTTTGTAGAGCATGACAGCAGATTCGGAAGAAGCGTCAGCAATAGAATTATTGAACTGCCAAGGCCATAATTACAGATACGTTGTAAAGCTTAAGACTTTGCCGGATAAGACCCCGCCTGAAAAACAAAAAACTGACGAAAAGTCAAAAATAATGTAGAAAAAATAATTTAGATATGATATTATATTCCTATTAAAAGGCTGATAAGCGCAGTATTAAAACCAAATCAAAATAAACCATAGGAGGTACAGTTAATGGAAATAAAAAATGTAGTAGTAGTAGGCGGAGGTGTATTGGGAAGCCAGATTGCCTTTCAATCGGCGTATTGCGGCTTTGATGTAACCATCTGGCTTAGAAGCGAGGGAAGCATTACCCGTACGCAGCCTAAATTAGACAATCTAAAGGAGGTTTATATTGACACCATAAATAAAATGGCAACTCCAGAGGGGCAGACTCCTGAAGGCTGGGCAAGAGGTATTGCAGATTATGAAACCTTTGATAAGGAGCAGTGTCTTGCTAAGGTTGAAACGGCATATAATGATATAAAGCTGGAGCTTGATTTAGAAAAGGCAGTTAAGGACGCCGATTTAATTATAGAATCAATGGCTGAAAATGTTGATGAAAAGATAGCAATTTACCAGAGACTTAAAGGATACCTTCCTGAGAAGACAATTATTGTAACAAATTCATCCACCTTACTGCCGTCAAAGTTTGCAAAGCATACAGGCAGACCGGAAAAGTACCTTTCGCTTCACTTTGCAAATTCTATCTGGAAAAATAATATTGCAGAGATTATGGTGCAGAAGCAGACTGATAATAAATATTTTGAAGATATTATTGAGTTTGCAAAGGCTATTAGAATGATACCCCTTCCTGTAAAAAAGGAAAAATCAGGATACCTGCTTAATTCAATGCTTGTACCCCTTCTTTTTTCGGGAATGGATTTGTATGTAAACGGCATATCTGACCCTGAAAGCATTGATAAAGCATGGACATTGGGAACAGGAGCGCCAAAGGGACCATTTCAGATTCTTGATACGGTTGGACTTACCACAACCTATAATATTGTTCTTATGTATGTTAAAATTCCTTCGTTTTTAGCGCCGTATAATTTTAAGGGGATGGAGAAAATGCTTAAGAAATATATAGATGAGGGAAAGCTTGGAATGGCTTCGGGAGAGGGCTTTTATAAATATGATAAATAAAAGGATTTTTATTTAATTCTAAATTGTAATTTATATATTTAAAATACTTTTCCTCACATGTAGTCCGGGTATGTCCCATTAACAGGCTCCTAGCAGTGGAATGGGAGAGTTTAAGGGGTGCAGGCAGCTAAATATAATTTTTTAAAGCTTCGGAACAAGGAAGAAATTCTATCAAGGGAATACCGCCATCTTCTAAGCTGCGAGCGTAACTCGCAAGGGGCTAAAGAGCAAGCCCCCTGCTCAGACAGACGCTCTACGCTAAGAAGCTGACGGTATTCCCTTGATGAATTTTTATCCATGTTCCTCAATGCTTTAAAAAATTATATTTAGCTGCCTGCACCCCTTAAGCTCTCCCGTTCCACTGCTAGGAGCCTGTTAATGGGACATACCCTCAGTTGCAGGCTGAAAGGTTTTTAAGGAAATGAATTTAAAGCTGTTTATAAATAATTCAGAAGGTGAATTTTTGATTTCTCACTTTTGTTAAATTTTACCTAAGCCTGCGCCATGGAAAACTATAATATACATTGGTAAAATAGTGTTAATAAAAACATGAAGGGAAGATGAAGTAATGGATTTTAATATTACATATCCCGATATATCAATGCTTCCCATGCTTGCAGATTATTTTGAGGTTTCTTTAGACCGGCTGATGGGGAGAGGAAAGGAATGTAACGTATCTGAGAGGGAGAAATTTTTGTGTTATGCAATAAGATAAATAAGTCTAATAAGCCTGATATGCAGTGCGGCGCGAGAAGACTGCTTGTCCTTATGTATACCCGGAACGGTGAATATGAAAAGGCAAAAAAGCTTGTTAATGAATTACCCTCATTCAGATGCGGAAGAGAATTAATGATAGCTGAGGTTTTAAGTGGTGATGAAAAAATTAAATGTATAAAAGGAATTATTGATATTCTAAGACAAAAAATTTATACGCTTGAAAAAACAATAGAGATGTTTTCGGCAGAGCCCCCTTTGATAAACTCGTGAATAATAGTCTTGTGAGATGTATGTTTATCTGCTATAATAAAAGAAAAATGGAGGGTGTCCACGCTGAAAGGAAATAAATAAATGCATAAAAAAGAAAATATTTCATATATAGCAACCCTGCTGTTTACTCTTACTGCATTGACTTCTATGGTTATATATAACATTTCTTCTTTCTATTCAAATGCTGTTTCCAATATGGACAAGATGTGCGAAAGCAGTCTGGCAAAAGAAAAGGAATATTTAGAAGAGTATTTGGCAAAAGGGCTGGATGTTTTGCAGGTAACGGTTATCACAATAGAATATATGATGCAGAAGGGCGCTTCCTCCAGTGAGATAGAAGCCTTTCTTGTAGAGCAGTCCGAGCGGTATATGGCTGATATAGATGAAAATTTCACAGGAATCTACGGCTTGGTCAACGGAGACTACATTGACGGCATAGGCTGGGTTCCGGAAGAGGATTATGTTCCAAAGGAAAGGGAATGGTACATAGCTGCAAAGAAAGCTTCAGGAAAACCGACTATTGTGTCCCCATACTTAGACGCGCAGACTAATACAATAATGATTTCCGTCAGCCAGATGCTTTATGATAATGATAGCGTAATATCCATTGATATAGTTTTAAACCAGATACAGATTATTACTCAGGATATAAATATAGACGGAATGGGATATGGCTTTATTATTGACCGGGAAGGGCTGGTAGTAGCCCATTCTGACGAATCGGAAAAGGGAAAGAATTATGTAAAAGATGCTGAGATGAAAAAGCTTATCAGCAAAATATATAATGAAAAAGAAAAAAAATTCCGTACAAAAATATATGATGAGGAATGTACCGTTTTTGTGGACACGGTTATGGACGACTGGTTTGTAACCATGATAATAAGCAATTCTAAGCTGTACCATGACATCCGGACTATTCTGACATATAATATTATATTGTGCGTTGTAGTCTTTGCGCTCACTTCATTTTTCTGTACAGTCGCTTTCAGAAAAATACGCATGCATATTAAAAAAGTAGAGGAAAGTCAGAGAAAACTGGAAAATATGAATGAAAAGATGGTTACAACCATTGCAAGGACTATAGATGCAAGAGACAGGTATACCAACGGACATTCCCAGAGAGTTGCAAAATATGCCATGGAGCTTGCAAGACGGATGGGCAAGACGGAAAATGAACAAAAGGAAATCTATTATGCGGCTCTGCTCCATGACGTGGGAAAAATTCATGTTCCGGACGCTATAATACATAAGCCTTCCAAACTCAGTGAGGAGGAATTTGCCCATATCAGGCTGCATCCAATATCAGGCTATTATATTTTGAAGGATATAGATGAAATGGATATGATAGCCCGAGGCTCAAGGTGGCATCATGAAAGGTACGATGGAAACGGATATCCAAATGGTCTTGCAGGTGAGGGTATTCCGGAGGTTGCAAGGATTATAGGCGTTGCGGACGCTTATGATGCAATGACCTCCAACAGAAGTTACCGTCAGATAATGCCCCAGGAGAAGGTCAGGGAAGAAATTGAAAACGGAAAAGGAACCCGGTTTGACCCTCAAATTGCAGATATAATGCTGGAAATGATTGATGAAGACGTGTTATATCAGATGAAACAAAAATGTGATACGACAAAAAATATTCTCATTGCAGATGGTGATTCACAGGCGACAGACATAATAGAGCATATCCTTCAGAATGAGACGGAATACATTGTACATAAGTCGTCATCAGGAAAAGAAGCGCTGCAAATCTTAATGAAAACGCCTGTAGAGCTGGTACTTCTTGATATACAGCTGCCTGATACGGATGGATTTGAGTTGTGCAGGGAAATACAAAAAACATGGCAAATTCCTATTGTTTTTATGATTGAAGATAAAAATTTTGATACGATAGAAAGGGCGGCAGCCATGGGAATAAAGGATTATCTGTCTAAGCCGGTTACGCCTCTTACGCTTTTGGAGGTAATACGCAGCATACTGTAGAACAGGATGTTACAAAAAATCACCCGGATTGATTGAAAAATCATAGTATTGGTGGTATGATTGTAAATGTGGCGAAAGTCATAAATAACGGCATTTTTGTATGCTTAACCTTATAAACATTTTAGCAAAAATTAACTCTGGAGGAAATGCAAATGGAAGTAAAAAAAATTTGTATCTTGGTTAATGGTGAAGAACTTAAAGAAATTAACGGCGTTATAATAAACACCATATTTAATGAATGTGAAGGAATTAGAAGAATAGCCATTGAGGGCGGCAAGTATAATTTCATCACGTCAGATGGAAATGTTCTAAGCAAAAATGAAGATTTTGAAGATGCATATGATTTTTGTGAAGATTTTGCAGTAGTAAGAAGGAAAAGCGGAGAGTATAATTATTTGAAAAAGGACGGCACTATACTAAGCGCTGATGAAGATTTTAAAAATGCAAATAATTTTCAGGAAGGCTTTGCATTGGTCAACAGGGAAAACGGAGAGTATAATTATCTTACATTAGACGGAGCCATATTAAGTCCAAGTGAAAATTTTAGAGATGCATATGATTTTTGTGAAGGATTTGGCAGGGTAAAGAGAAGAAACGGACAATATAATTATATTACCCCTGCAGGAGAGGTCTTATGCCAAAAGGAGGATTTCAGAGAGGCCTTTGATTTTCATGAGGGCTTTGCAAGGATAAGGAGAAAAAACAAACGGTATAATTATATTACAGAAGCCGGAAATATTTTATGTCAGTCTGAAGATTTTAAGAATGCATATGATTTTTGCGGAGGTTTTGGCGCAGTACAAAGAGCAGGCGGAAAATATAATTATGTTGCGGCAGCGGGCAATATTTTAAATCAAAAGGAAGATTTTAAAAAGACATATGATTTTCGCGAGGGCTTTGGAGTAGTTAAAAGGGAAAATGGAAAATATAATTATATTACATCAAAGGGAGATATTTTAAGGTCAAAGGAAGATTTTGAAGCAGCCTACGATTTTTATGAAGGCGTTGGAATCGTGCAAAAGGAAAATCAAAAGTGGAATTATATAACTGCATTTGGAACCTTCTTAAGCAAACAGGAGGATTTTATAGCTGTGGAAAATTTCACGGATGATGTGGGCAAGGTGCAGAGGGAAGACGGAACAAGGAATTATATAGACAAAAACGGAAATTTTGCAAATCAATATTGGATTTAATTATATAAAATCAACTGACTTTTTTACACCCATTCAAACCTTATTCCAAAGACATCGGCTTTAAAGTATGATATAATTATTTCAATCGTTGGAAATTGAGAAATGGTTAGAGAAAACAAGGTTGAAAGAATTATATTAAGGAAAGGATAAAATGCACGCTGCCCTTTCTTTCAACTTATTATATGGCAGGAGCTGCATGGGTGTGAAAAATGAGCAAGGTAAAAATTACAGATGAATTTTGGAAAGCAGAGCAGGAGCTTGTCCGCACTGAGGTTATACCCTACCAGTGGGATGCGCTGAACGACAATGTAAAGGACGCGGCGCCGTCCTACTGTATGAGGAATTTCCGTATAGCAGGAGAGGTAAACAAAAAGAGAAAGGAAGCAGGCTACAAAGAAATAAAGTACCCTATTCCAAGGGATAAGTGGGAGTTCCTTCCGGGAAACAGTGAAAATGACACCTTTCATGGCTTTGTGTTCCAGGACACTGATGTGTACAAGTGGCTTGAGGCAGTAGGCTATTCTCTTATGAATCATCCGGACCCGGAGCTTGAGGCTACGGCAGACAGGGCAATAGATATAATAGAGTCGGCGCAGCTTGACAATGGCTACTTAGACACACTTTATGCCATAAATGACAAGGACTTAATATTTACTGACTTAAGGGATAAGCATGAGTTATACTGCTTCGGACATTTATGTGAGGGCGCCATAGCATATTATCGCGCTACGGGAAAGAGAAAAATACTGGATGTAACTATTCGTTTTGCAGATTTTATATATAGCTGGTTTGTAGAAGGAGGAATAAAGGGCTATCCGGGACATGAGATTGCAGAGATGGCTCTTGCAAAGCTGTATAAGGAGACAGGAAATAAAAAATATCTTGAGCTTGCAAGATATTTTGTAGACCACAGAGGCGAGCAGCCGTATTATTTTGATGTGGAGAGAGCAGTTCCTCTTGGAGAAAGAAATAAGGAGCAGTTAGGAGAGGTAGTATTCTATGATAGAGAGGAAAAAACCTTAAGGTATCATTATAATCAGGCCCATCTTCCTGTAAGAAAGCAGAAAGAGGCGGTTGGACATGCGGTGAGAGGCGTGTATCTGTACAGCGGAATGGCAGATATAGCGGCCATGAGCGGCGATGAATCCTTAAAAAAAGCATGTGAGGAATTATTTGACAATATAGCGGATAAGAAGCTGTACATAACAGGTGGTATCGGCTCGTCTCAGGCAGGGGAGGCGTTTACTGCAGCCTATGATTTGCCAAACGATATGGCGTATAATGAGTCATGCGCCGCTATCGGACTTATCTTCTTTGCATACCGCATGCTTAACATGGATGTAAATGTAAAATACGCCGATGTAATGGAGCGGGCATTGTATAACTGTGTTTTGGCAGGAATGGCAAAGGACGGAAAAAGCTTCTTCTACGTAAATCCGCTGGAGGTTAATCCAAAGAGAATACATGGTGATGAGCGTATGGGCTTTGTTAAGCCTGTAAGACAGAAATGGTTTGGCTGCGCATGCTGTCCTCCGAATATTGCAAGGCTTATATCATCACTTGGAGATTATATAATTTCAGAGGACAAGGATACTGTATATACTCATCTTTTAATAGCAAGCGATATTGATTTAGGAGATGAAAAAGGAAGCCTTCATATTAATGCAGAGCTTACAAGGGACGGCAGGGTAGAATTTGACGTGAAGCACAGGAAGGATTTTAAGCTTGCAGTGCGTATTCCATACTGGGGAAGAAGCTTTAAGGTTATAAGAAACGGAAATCCGGTGGAGAAAAATGAACTGGACATAAAGGCAGGTTACATGTATTTTGACATTTCCTCAGATGAGAAAATCGTTATAGATTATGAGATAAAGCCTGTTATTGTAGGCTGTAGTCCTTTAGTGCAGGAGAATACAGGCAAGGCGGCAGTTATGAGAGGGCCTTTTGTATACTGTCTTGAGGAGGTTGATAACGGTGAGAATCTTCATCTTTTAAAGCTGTCGGATAATCCGGAATTGACATATGAGAACGGTGTAATTACAGCTAACGGTATGCGTGTGAATACACAGGCTGACAGTGATATGGAAGGCGGAAGAGATACGGAAAATGGCGGGGACGGACTTTACAGGGATAATCTGTACAATGAATATAAGCCGGAGACGTATAAGCCTGTAAAGCTTACCTTTGTGCCATATTATAGCTGGGCAAACAGAGGAGAAAATGAAATGACTGTTTATGTGAGGGTGTAAGAGAGAATAACAGGCGGATAAGTTGGAGATATAATTTATTTTACTTATGGAAACCACGTCAGGATTGAGTTTAACGGGATTTAAGCCCAGACTTGACGGGTTTCCGTAAGTAAAATTTTTATTGCCAAGTTTAAATAAATAGGAGGTCAAAACAATTTATGGAAATACATATAAGGTTATAGATGAAAAGTCATGGGAAAGAAGCATGCATTGTATGGTTTTTAGAAACAGTGTTGAGCCTGCATTTTGCGTAACTTTTGATGTAGACATCACCAATTTTCTGAAACAGATTAGAAAACAAAATTTTTCCTTTACGCTTGCGTTCGTTTATGCAGTATGTAAATGCGCAAATGAGATTGAAGCGTTCAGGTATCGTTTTTTAGATGGTAAAATTGTTTTGTTCGATAAAATTGATACTGCCTTTACTTATTTGAATAAAGATACGGAATTGTTTAAGGTAGTTAATGTTCCTATGCAGGATACAATGAAAGAATATGTAGAATTGGCGGCGCAGACAGCAGAGGGGCAAAAGGAATATTTTACAGGACCCCTTGGCAATGATGTATTTCAATGTTCTCCCATGCCTTGGGTAACATATACCCATATTTCCCATACAAATTCAGGAAAGAAGGATAATGCAACGCCTTTGTTTGACTGGGGGAAATATTATGAAAAGGAGGGACGGGTTGTTATGCCTGTGTCAGTTCAGGCGCACCATTCCTTTGTTGATGGGATACATATTGGATTGTTTGCTGAAAAACTGCAAAAATATTTGAATTTTTAATAAAGAGCCGGAAATCTGCATAAACAGCAGAACTTCCGGCTCTTTATATTTGATGTCACATAAAGTGTAAATAAACAGAATAAAACTAAATCTGCAGATAAATTTATTTAAATTTTCCCAACCAAATACTCCTGTCTGCCATCTCTCAAAAATACCGGCAGCGTATTTAAAGGAGCCGAAATCTCGTATGACTGTCCGCCATCATATTTCTTTCCGTCTATGGCGCAAATCCAGCTTGCGCCCTTCGGCAGATAAACCCTGCGTGAGGTTTTATGCTCATGACATACAGGAGCAACAAGTATGTCGCCGCCATACATATATGAGTCAGCTATATCATAGCAGTTTTCATCATCAGGAAATTCATAGAACAATGCTCTCATAACAGGAGCGCCTGTTTCATGGGCCTGTCTCATAAGCTCTCTTGTATAATCACGCATTGCTTCGCGTACATTTATAAATTTAACCATTATCTCACAGGCTTCCTCACCGTAGCTCCAGACCTCATTGTCAGCGCCTGTCCACTCGCGCTTTTCACCTTCTTTATTGTAAATGTCCGTACCCGGAAGCCTGCATCCGTGTATTCTCATAACGGGGCAGAATGTTCCGAACTGGAACCAGCGTATGAGAAGCTCCTTAAAGTCCTCACTGCGGGTGTCGCCTCCGTGAAAGCCTCCAATATCTGTAGTCCACCACGGTATACCGCTTATACCCATGTGTATTCCCGCGCATATCTGCTTCCTAAAATCCTCATAGGTAGACATAATATCTCCAGACCACACAAGAGCGCCATATCTTTGGCTGCCTGCCCACGCGCAGCGTATAAGATTAACTATATCCTTCTGTCCGTTGTTTTTTTGTCCCTCATAAAAGAGCCTTGCATATTCTCTCGGATAAATATTTCCTATGGCTGATACGGCTCCGGCGTGGTAGCGGTAATTGTCAAAGGCGTATTCCGTAAATTCAGGCTCTGCCTCGTCAAGCCAAAAGGTGTTAATGCCAAGCTCAGCATAATTTTTCCTGCATTTTTCCCAGACATATTCACGTGTTCTTGGATTTGTTGCATCCATAAATACATTATTTCCATGGAAAAGCATCTGTACATCTATGCCGGAATTAATCTTAACCAAAAGTCCCTGCTGTCTCATTTCATTATAATTTTCGCTTCTGTAATCAACCTGCGGCCATACTGACACCATGGTTTCTATGCCCATAGCCTTAAGCTCGTCTATCATAGCCTTCGGGTCAGGGAAATATTCTTCATCAAAACGCCAGTCGCCGCACCTTTTCCAGTGATAATAATCAATGACAATAACGTCAATAGGAATACCACGTCTTTTATATTCTCTTGCTACTTTTAAAACCTGCTCCTGATTATAATAGCGAAGCTTGCACTGCCAAAAGCCTAAGCCGTACTCCGGCATCATAGGAGCCCTGCCTGTGACATCTGAATAAGCCCGCTCAATATCAGCAGGAGTATCTCCTGCGGTTATCCAGTAGTCAAGCTGTGTGGTAGCGTTTGCAACCCATTCCGTAGTATTAAGTCCAAAATGAACCTCGCCTATGGCAGCATTATTCCACAGAAATCCATAGCCAAGGCTTGACATATAAAATGGAATACTTGCCTGTGAATTTCTGTGTGCAAGCTCTAAATTGCAGCCCTTTAAATTAAATATTTCCTGCTGGTACTGTCCCATGCCATATATCTTTTCATCAGGATTAGATATAAAGCTTGCCTTAAGCTTAAAGCTGTCGCCTGCAAGAGGCGTAAAGTGACGGGCCTTTTTTGCAAGGGCGTTTCCGTTTGTTATCTCGCTTAACAAAAGCTCACCCCTGCCGTTAAAAAAGGAAATCTGCAGGTTATTTCCCCACGGCTGTACTGCAAGTCTCACAGTGATATTGCCGTTTGTAATGGCAGCGCACATATCCTCTATATGTATTTCACCTGAAAGCTCAGGAACAGGAAGAAGCGCTCCCGTATTATCCTTCACAGGCTCAGACAATATAGCGGAACGTATACGCAGGCTGTTTTCACCCCAAGGTGAAACTATAACAGTTTCGCCGTTTTCACGATAAATAAGTTCGTTTTCTCTCTTCTCAAAAAAATTCATTTAAACCCTCATTTCTTTTTTAATAAATCTTAAGCAGCATTCCATTCAATTTCATATAGACCTTTTGAATGATTATTTATATTTTATCTGTTATATTACCTTTTTTCAATGATAGAAACTGCTTTCAAATTGTATTTTTATGCTTTAAAAACAAAGGAAGACATTGAGCAAAAGTATATCAAATATTAATTTTTCATCCTAAAATCATAACCTTTCACCTCCCAAAAACCACCTCTTACCTAAAACCTATTTACACACGCCTCTTTTTTGTGTATAACCTAATTGTAGCGAAGAAACCCAAGAGGATTAAAGGCATGAGGATAAGAATTGAAATCGAGGAAAATTTAACAGAGGACGAAGTAGTTATCCGCTGCAGTAGTTTGAATGAAAGCATAATTGCCATACAAAAAAACATTGCCGAAGCAGTCAGGGGCAGGCAGCAGATAATGGTAATGAAGGGCGATAAGGAATACTGGCTGCTCCTTACAGAAATTCTCTTTCTTGAAACAACGGAAAATCAGGTGGCAGTTCATTCGGCAAATCAGGTTTTTTACACAAGACTTAAATTATACGAGCTTGAGGAGCTGCTCCCGTCAGTGTTTATGAGAGTGTCTAAATCCGCTATTGTGAACACGGAAAAGGTACGCTCCATAAAAAAGAATATTACAGGCGCAAGCGAGGTAGAGTTTGAGAACTGTCATAAGATAGCGTACGTATCACGAAGCTATCTGAAACCCTTTATCAGCAGAATGGAGGAAAGGCAGTTAAAGCAGCTTAAGTAAAATGTGCAAAAACCGCACAAAAATATGGTATAAAAATATTGGAAAAGAGGTAAAAGGAATGAGTAAAAAAAGTATAGCGTGGGGAATTATACTGATACTGCTGGCAGCTTATCTTGTCATAAGCAGATTAGGTCTTATGCCGGGTATACCGATGGGAAAGATAATATTTACCATTATATTCGGCTACACAGCAATAAGGGGAATAATGAAGGTGGATTTTATGCAGATAACAATGTCCCTTGGTATTTTAGGCTGGGTGTATGACGATGTTCTCGGAATAGAGGCAATAACACCGTGGATAATTCTCCTTTCTGCATTTTTGCTGGGCTTAGGCTTAAATATTATATTTAAAAGAAAAACAATGCATATAGATATAAGCTATGACAGCAATAATCCAAATTACAGATATATGGAGTTTAAAACAGAAAATAGGAAAGAATGTACGGAAATCTGTGATGATGGAGGCTTTATAAGCTGTGAGAATGTGTTTGGCTCTACAAATAAATATGTAAACACAATGGAATTTACAGGCGCAGATATAGAAAATGTTTTTGGCTGTACAACAGTTTATTTTGACAATGCGGTTATGAAAAATGGCGAGGCGGTAGTAAATGTAGAAAATGTCTTTGGAGAAACCAGGCTTTATTTTCCTAAGGAGTGGAGAATGGAACTAAGAGAAGACAAGGTGTTTGGAAGCATAAACTGTAAGGGAATGTGCAGAACAGATATAAATGCTCCGGTTGTTAAGGTAAAAGCAGAATGCGTCTTTGGAAACATAAAAATATTTTTTAATTAAGCATTGTTGTAAATTAAGCTTTAGTCAAAAAATAAAAAATATGGCGGCAGGAATTAGCCGGTTTTAAAAGAAAAGAGGAAAATAAAGCATGGGAGAGAAAAAAGAGGAAAAGGAAGATAAGCCGGAAAAAAATAAGTACAGGCTTATGCCGGTGGTAAAGAGGCTTTTAAAGGAGGAGAGAAAGCAGGGGAGAGGCAATTTAGGAAAGAAGGCGGTTTATACGGCTGCGGCGGCAGTCTACCCTTTTATGGCGGTGTTTCTGCCAAAGATAGCCATAGGAATACTGGAGGAGGAGAGACAAAATACAGAGGAGCTCCTTATTATAGCCATGGCAGCATATTTGTGTGCGGCAGCATTTATAGGATATTGTATGCAGAGGGTAAAGTATTCCATAGAGGGAGAAAATATGAGGCTCAGGCTAAGATATATTGAAGCTCTTGGTAAAAAAATCATGAACATGGATTATAAATATGTGGAGGACGCAGGCTTTTGGGATAAAAACCATATGGCAATGAATGCTGGAAACAGTAATACAAATGGAATAGAGGGAATGTACAACAGAATTTATACTATTCCGTCTAAGGCGCTTGCTCTTGTGGGAATGACGGCGCTGTCCGTTGGATTAAGTCCGTTGGTATTTGTGTCTCTTATAATTCATGTGGCAGTGATTATGTGTATATCGGTAATGAATAACAGATACAGATACAATAGAAAAGAGGAAAGGTCAAAACTTGAAAGAAAGGTAGATTATTACTATAAGACCACCCATGATTTTACATTTGGAAAGGATATAAGGATATATAATTTCAGGGACAGAATACTTAAAAATTATCAGGCAGAAACAGAGAGCCTTAAGCATTTTATAAGCGGACTGGCAGGACATGAATTTTTATTAAATCTTATTGGAATTGCCACCCTTTTAATAACAAATGTAACTATGTATGGAATACTTATATATGAAGCCGTAAACGGCATGCCTATAAGCTCCTTTACCATGTATATATCGTTAATTACAACACTTATGGCAAGTATGCTGTCCTTTGGGGAGGATATTACCTTCCTTCAAAATGAGAGTCAGTATGTTGGAGACTTTTTCAGGCTTATAGATGAGGAGCTTGAGGATAAAAGAAATGAGGAGCTTAAAATAGACGACACGCTGGAGATAGTCTTTGACCATGTGGATTTTAAGTATCCGGGAAGCGACATATATATTTATAAGGATTTAAATTTTAAGATTAACAGGGGGGAGAAGTTAGCTGTTGTGGGAGTAAACGGGGCAGGAAAATCAACGCTTGTAAAGCTTATGACAGGCCTTTTTGAGCCTACGGCAGGACATATTTACATAAACGGCAGGGACATAAACAGCTTTGGCAAACGGCAGCTATACAGACTTTATTCCGCAGTATTTCAGGATGTAAACATACTTGCATTTTCCATAAGGGATAATGTGACGGGAGGAAGGAGTAATGACATCATAGATAATAATGACGACAGCAGGGTTGAGGAGGCCCTTAAAAGGGTAGGTCTGTGGAAAAAGGTAGAGGGCTTTGAAAATGGCTTAGACCAGATGATGCTAAAGGTGATAGATGAGAACGGAACGGATTTTTCAGGAGGAGAAAGGCAGAAGCTTTCCATAGCAAGAGGTCTTTACAAGGACGCCCCAATGGTTATTATGGATGAGCCTACGGCGGCTCTTGACGCGCTGGCTGAGGCAGAGATATATGAAAGCTTTAGCAATATGGTCGAAGGGAAGACAGCAGTTTATATTTCCCACAGGCTTGCAAGTACAAAATTCTGCGATAAAATTGCGTTATTTGACAAGACAGGGCTGAAGGAGTATGGAAGCCACGAGGAGCTTATGGAGCTTAAGGGGGAATATTATCACATGTTCACCGTACAGGGAAAGTACTATCAAAATGCATAGTGTGAAATATACTTTTATGGCAGCAAAAGACGCAGCCTAAGACAGCAA
>CAJUAO010000024.1:20466-40032 GCA_910584685.1 uncultured Lachnospiraceae bacterium
AATACGCAGCCCAAGGCAGCAAAATACGCAGCCCAAGGCAGCAAAATACGCAGCCCAAGGCAGCAAAATACGCAGCCTTAGAAGTATTAAGTTTCACAATTACTATTTGTGCCGCCAACCGGAAGGCGGCGGAATGGAGATTAATATGAAAAAAATTAAAAGCTTTTTGTATCTTGCGTGGAAGGCGTGTCCGTCATATATTGTCCTTCTTGTTTTACAGGCGGTAACACAGGCGGTAAGGCTGTGGCTTAATGTAATACTTCCGAAATTTCTGGTAGATGAGCTGTTAGGAGGGGCAGACGTAAGGCGGCTTATAATATACGGAGGTCTTATAGTCCTTAACAATGTGGGAATGACGTTGCTTGAAAAGCTGTATAGGCGCATGCTTGAGCCGAGGGAAAATTATATGAGAAACGCCATGAATAAAAAAATGGCGGAAAAAATAATGAATTTGGAATATTCATATCTGGAGGAGCCTTACTATTTGGATTTAAAGGAGAGGGCAGTGTTTGCATTAACCAATCAGGGGGCGATTACAAATCTTGTAATAATGATATCGGATACCATAAGCAAAGGCGTTACGTTAGCCGGTCTGTTAGTGATAATGGCAACCCTTGGTCCCTTTATGATACTTGTTTTGGCAGCGGGAATAGGAATTATGCTGCTGCTTTATAAGAGCATGTCGACAGCAATGGTGGAGGTTATGAGCCAGATTATACCCATTAACAGAAAGTATGGATATTATATGGAACTTGAGACTGAAAAGCAGCACCAGAAGGATATAAGGCTTTACAATATGAGCGGAATGATAGCCGATAAGGTAATGGAGTTTTCCGAGGATGTATGCGACATGTTTGATGTAATGCTGAAGAAGCAGGGAAGGGTATTGGGAGGAATGAATATAGTCAATGACGCCATTGCAGCCATAAGCTATGGATATGTTGGCCTTAGAACCATATCAGACAGATTTGGAGAAAGGATTTCCATAGGCTCCCTTACAATGTATGTAACATCAGCTATTAATTTTACTTCTAACGTACTGTCATTTGGAACAAGCATTATAAACACGCTCCAAAATCTTTCGTTTCTTGAGCCGTATATGGAATTTATGGCCATAAAGGAGGAAACAAGGGAAGAAGGAAAAATAAAGTTTGAGGGAAAAATAGAAACCTTGGAATTTAATAATGTAACCTTTACATATCCAAAGGCAGAAAAGCCTGTGTTAAAAAATGTGTCGTTTTCCATACGCAGGGGAGAAAAAATATCCATAGTAGGCTTAAACGGAGCGGGAAAATCAACCTTAGTAAAGCTTATATGCCGCATGTATAAGGCAGACAGCGGAGAAATAAAAATCAACGGGAAAAGCATATATGATTATGACTATGGGTCATATATGAAAGGAATATCGGCAGTATTTCAGGATTACAGACTGTTTAACTTTACAATAGGGGAAAATATATCATGTCAGGATAGAAATGCAGATAATGCTAAAATCAACAGGCTTATAGAAGAGGTAGGACTTGGGGAAAAGATAGCGTCATTAAAGGAAGGCATAAATAGCCGCTTTGGAAAGGAATATGATAAAAACGGCATAGAAATGTCGGGAGGAGAGGGGCAGAAGGTAGCCATAGCAAGGGCGTTATATAAGGAATCCTCTATGGTTATACTTGATGAGCCTGCAAGCGCTTTGGACCCAATATCGGAAGCTGAAATATATGAGAAATTTAACAGCCTTGTAGAGGATAAGACGGCAATATACATATCCCACAGAATGTCATCATCAGTGTTCTGTGACAGAATACTGATAATAGACGGAGGATGCGTGGCAGATTTTGATACTCACGAACATCTTATGAAGAAAACAGACAGCCTGTATTATAAGCTTTTTCATTCGCAGGCTGAAAATTACAAGCTGGAGGAAGCGTAGACTACGCTTCCTCTGTTGATGTTTCCGGTAAATCTATAGAAACCTCAGCGTTTTCAGCCCTGCCCTCAGGGTCGTATATCTCCTGCTCTTCATCCTCATCATCCCAAAGGGAATCATATTTTTCCTTGTTTGCGGCATTCATCATTGCCATATTTTTAGCAGCCATATACAGCTCCATGCTGTAGTCCATAAGCTTTTTTTCATCCTTGGCAGGCACCTTGGCGCCCCTGGCAATACGTCTTGCTACCTCCATAACCTTTGCCACATCAACAGCCGCATCCTCCATGACGTCGCTCTGCTGTCTTGCAACCTCGGCGTTCCACACTGCTGCATAATGCTCGGCCAGCTTATCAAGCACCTCCTGATTTTTGTCAAATTTCTTATTTACCTCATTTATGGAAAGCTCTAAAGTAGCAGCCTCCTCAGAGAAAAGTTTTTTCTCCTCCTCAGTTCCATAGGCGCTTTTTTTTCTTAGCTCGTCACGCTGATTTATAAGAGCCTTCCGCTGGTCAATCAGGTTTTGCCTTTCCTCCCGGTAGATTTTTTGTGCTTCTCCAATTTTCATACTCTTTACCTCCCTGTAATCCAGTATTTTTTATACAAAGTTTTTACATGCACACACAAGTTTGGCTCCGCCAAACCTGCAAGTATCAATAAAATTGATACTTTTGTCAGCTATGCTGATACTTTTTTATCGGCATATTACAGCCTTTGATTAAGAGCCTTAGTAATTGTAGTCAATGGAATGTCAGAAAGGATAAATTATTTAGCCGTATGTTTCGATATAAATAAAGGAATATTGCAGGCTACAGTGGCAAAAGGCGGCATATTAAGTTTATTGTAAGGAAATACAAGTGAAAGCCGCAGAAAGGCAGGAAAAATGAGTATAGGAATAGAAAACAGGGCGGATTTTGCAGGAAGAACAAACGGTACGGGTACAGCTAATAAAGCCGGAGGATATATTAAGCCTTCAGCATCAAAATCGGAAAATATACAGGTTATTCGTGACAAAATAAATGAGATGCTTGAAAAAATTGAAAACGGTGATATTGAGCCTACATATCAGATAGGAGGACGGAGCTTTACAGAGAGAGAATGGGATAAGCTGCTTACAGAAATTGACGCGGCAGAGGAAGCATTGAAAAAGCTTGTGGAGGAAGAAAAGGAAAGGCGTCTTAAGGCAGATGAGACAAGACGTGTAAATCAGGAGGTAATTGACCGGGAGAATGCGTACTCGGAGATAATAAAAAAGGATGACAGTGAAAAAGTCATGGAGGATAATATAGATTTGCTTACGACAGATAGTGTAAGAATTACAAAAACAGAGAATGACAGTAAGGTTATGTATGTTACAGCCTTTGGTCCCGACGGTATAAAATGCAAGAAACTGGGTTATATTGGAGAGGAAGGCTGGCTGTGGGAAATTCCGTTTAAGAATGGTACAGAATATAGCAGGGTTTTAAATTTTCTGGAACAGTTTCCAAAGGATGCAAATTTAGCGTTTGTATCACAAAAGGATTTTTGGGAGGATTTTCTTGCAGGAAGGATAAATGAGGAAGAATATCTAAGAGATTACAGATAAAGGGCATACACGAAAATGGTGATAAAATGGAGATATTAACATTAAGAGGGCATCATCTTTTGTGCTCAAGACTGTTTTCCGGATACGGGTATAACGATGACTTTGTAAAGCGTATGGCGGAAGTGGTGTTCATAACAGGCTTAAAAAATTATAATCAGCCTATAGAATATGAAATGGTAAAAAAAGTCAGGCTTATATGCAGCCATGATTATGTATGCCAGAAATGCCCAAATCTTATAAATGAAAAAACAGGGATTTTCTGCTATTTAGGTGATGATGATGTAAGAAATAAGGACAAAAAAACTCTTAAATATGCTGGATTAAAGGAAGATATTTTATATACCCTTGAGGAAATAGAGATAGGCGTTGAAAAAATAACAAAGGAGCAGTTTAATGAAATATGCGGAACATGCCGTTGGTTTAGGGCAGGTTACTGCGCGTATGAAAGGTTGGTTAAGATTCAGCGCTAATTTGTGTTTTGTGTAGTTTGCAGGTAATGTATAAATATATGGTAGTTTGTACATTTGAAAAAGATATTTTTCCTCACATGCAGGCCGGGTATGTCCCATTAACAGGCTCCTAGAGTTGGAGTGGGATGGCTTAATGGGAGCAGGCAGTTAAATATAATTTTTTAAAGCTTCGAAACATGGGAGAAATTCTATCAACGGGATACCGCCATCTTCTAAGCTGCGAGCGTAACTCGCAAGGGGCTAAAGAGCAAGCCCACTGCTCAGACAGACGCTCTACGCTAAGAAACTGGCGGTATTCCGTTGATAGAATTTCTTACTCTTTTCGAAGCTTAAAAAAATATATAACCCACTGCCATAGCCTGTACCTGCCCCTGCCCTGAAACCGGAAGCTCCCTTTATTCTTAAGACCCGGACTTCATGTGAAGAACTTTCTTTTTTACCTGTACAAATTAAGATACATATTACTATATATTATCTGTCACCTAATCATCCTTCTCCGAAATAAAGCCTTAATAAAGCCTTCAAAAATCTATTTTACCCTTGCAATAACTCCGCATCCAATTTTTGTTCCTGAGTTTCCTGACGGCTGGGTTGTAAAATCATCTGCCATATCATGAATAATAATAGAGCGGTTGATTATATCATTCACCTTAAATCTTCCCGTATAAAACACTGAATAAGCATAACCATTGCAGTCAAGAAGGGGAGGCATATCGCCTGCGTGCATAGGGTGGGGCGTGTTAGAAGGATTATAATGATTTCCGGTTTTATCAAATGGTATTGTGCAGTTACCGGTTTCATGAATATGCATGCCATAGAAGGAACTGTTATTGTCAGGCAGTCCGAAAACCTCCACCTCCACTAAGACGCCCCCAAAGGGAGTATCATAAAAATATGCTGTTCCATGAAGCTTTGGATTTTCAGTGTTACCGTTTATTTTAGCAAATGCAGCGGGAACTGTTTTGTTAAGTACCTTAAATAATGTAGGCTGGAGTGACGGGTATAAATGATTGCTCATAGTTTTCTCCATAAAAGGTTTTTAATATAATTTATGCGGAAAAATTTCCATAGCTACAATTAAGCTAAAAACATGGTTTATATTTATAGAATATACCGCAGGTCAGACAGAGCCGGACATGCGGGCGTAAGCCTCTGGGTTAAAGGAGGTTATTACGATTTGTATTGTTGTTGCTATATTAAGGACCAAGTGACCTGTCATAATATATGAAATAGAAGCTCCTTTATAATATTTAAGGCATATCCATATGGTTAAGGGAAGAAATGATAAAAAACGATATGTTATAAATTTTATGTCAAATATGGTAGGAATAAAGCTATGCTGCAGAGCGTAGAAAAATGCAGGGATAAATACAGCGGCCCATTTTGATGTGAAGCTGTTTACTCCATAACCTAAATATATCCCTTCCTCCGCCAGTGTTGTTGTTAATGGAAGAATAAAAATATTTAATATTGCAATAAAAGGAGGAACAGGCGCTATCATCATCGGAGCAAGGTACGGAAATTTACCGTAGCAAAGCCATCCTGCCAGATACATTCCGGCTATGCCGATAAGCAGCATTATACCGGTAAATATAAGTCTATATAAGAATTTTCCAGAAACTAACTTTCCAAGAACTTTAGTTCTTTGAACTTTAGTTCTTTGAACTTTAGTTCTTTGGACTTTAGTTCTTTGAATGTTAGATTTTGTGTATAAGTAAAACGGCAAGCCGCCTGTAAATTCTGCCATGCTGTATTTATAAATGCCATTGTCAGGCGGAGCAGTATTACTTTGTTTAAAAATAATCCATAAAACAATAATTGTAACAATGTTAATCGCTGACGCAATTATTGTCCACCAATGGGTGATTTCTGTTAAATCCCTTTTGGTGATTAAACTGCAAAAATAAAACGCAGCTATAAACAGCAGGGACCGCATTGGCAAAAAAAACCATATTTTTTTATTATATTTCATCAGCAGAAGCCTCCTTATTATCCGCGCCGTGTAAAAGCATTGTAACTATGTCTGAAATAAATAAATCACGCTGCTCCTTGGAGTATAAATCATATCCTAAAAGCTCTGTTCCGATATTTTTTGCAAGAAAAGCTGTCTGCATGGCAGAAACAAGAATAAATGCAAGTAACTTTTTTATCTCTTCATTTTGATTATTTCTGATTGCAAAAGCAAATCCCCTTTGGGTATAAACAGAATTGCTGTTTAAAGAATAATTTTCCATATCGCTTAAAATTGATATATTGGCAATTTCCTGATTTTCAAAAAGAAAATCAAAGGTTTGGCTTGCCCATGATATTAACCGTGACTTATCAGACAATCCGTCATCTTTAGAGGAATCAGTTATATACGGCGTAAATCCTACAAGCATCCTGTTTATTGTTTTTTGTATACATTCTGTTATAAGATTATCCTTGCTTCCAAAAAAATAATTGATTGAGCCCAGGCCAATATGAGCCCTCTCGGCAATTAAGCGGGAGGTAATTTTTCTTGTATCGCCCTTGTGCTCCTTAAGTAATTCGGTGGTAATTTCGATTATACGATTTTTGTTTTTTTCATTTTCACTCATAAAATTCTCCCATAATGTCAAAGATATTTTTACACTATCCAGCTTCTGAACAATGTTCATAAATATTATAGTGAACGTTGTTCAGAAAGTCAAGGTTTTTTAAACCTTAGATAACATAATTAATACCATAATCTTATAAAATCAAAGTGAAATCATACTACATATTAATGTAAAATAATCACGTAAATCAATGCAAAATAATTCTGCAAATTAATATAAAGTAATCCCGCAAATCAACGTAAAATCCTCCTGCAAATCAATATGAAATCCTCCTGTATTTCATATTGTAAATGCAATAAATTTATGGTATTATTTTGAGGAAATGTTTGAAGCAGCATAAAAGAAAAAAACATAAAAGATTTTTCACACAGGGCTTTGTGTCCGGGTGCACATGGCGCCGGCCCGGTATGTATAAAAAACGTGCACAGAAAAGAGGATTATTATGTACATAACATGTTTAGACCTAGAAGGCGTATTAGTTCCTGAAATCTGGATTGCCTTTGCAAAGGAGAGCGGAATTCCAGAGCTTAAAAAAACCACCCGTGACGAGCCGGATTATGATAAGCTTATGAACTGGCGTTTAGGGATTTTAAAGGAGCATGGTCTTGGCCTCAAGGAAATACAGGAGACTATAGCTAAGATTGACCCTATTCCGGGGGCAAAGGAGTTTCTTGACGAGCTTCGTTCAATATGTCAGGTAATTATAATAAGCGATACCTTTGCCCAGTTTGCCACGCCCCTTATGAAAAAGCTTGGCTGGCCTACCATATTCTGCAATTCCCTTGAGGTAGGAGAAAATGGGGAGATAACAGGCTTTAAGATGAGGTGCGAGCAGTCAAAGCTTACTACCGTTAAGGCATTGCAGTCTATCGGATACGATACCATTGCAAGCGGCGACAGCTACAATGACCTTGGTATGATAAAGGCAAGCAAGGCAGGCTTCCTGTTTAAGAGCACAGATAAGATAAAGGAGGACAATCCGCAGCTTCCGGCATATGAGACCTATGACGAGCTTCTTGAGGCTATTAAGAATGCAATGAAATGTTAATTTGTACGGTTAATTAATATTTTTTCTCACATGATGTATGGGAATATTTGATTAACAGGCTTATGGCGGAGGACTGGTGAGAGCCTAAGCGGAGCAGACAGTTAAATATATTTTTTAAGACTTCGGACCATGAAAGAAATTCTATCAACGGAATACCGCAATATTTTTAGCTGGCGGTACTCCGTTGGTAAATTATTTATCATGTTATTTTGCCCTTAAAAATTATGTTTAACGGCGGGGTATACTGTTAATGACGCAGAGAAAACCAGTAATTATAAGGAGGCGTTATATGTGAAAACAGAAGTATTCTTTGATGATTTGAAATGTAAAGACAATGTTTTTGTTTTACAACCAAAAGACAATATTGTAAATAAATTTTGTGAAGAGTTCAATAGATATCAAGACAAATTCTTTTATGAACAATTCATTTGTTCAGGTGGAATAATAATAGATAACTGGATTAGGATATATGGCTGTTTGGATTAAAAGACAATGTAGTATATTACTTTGCGCCGGATACTAATGAGTGGGAATGTCTGGAATTATACTATACACAGTTTCTATATTGGTTAATAAATAATTCAGAGGATATAAATAAATTTTATGAGAGCTTCAGGTGGCGTACGTGGAAGGAAGATTGCCAAACCATTAAATTGAGCGAGGGATATTCATTTTATCCGTTGCTTCAAATAGACATGGACATTGAACAAAGAAATAGAAAAGTCATATCTATTGACGAGTTAATTCGGTTTAATTTAGGCTTATAGACAAACTTCCTACACACCATAATGAAAAATTACTCACGGCAGCTTCCCTGTAAAAGCAATACTCTTTATTTCATCCATAGACGTATTTATAAGAAACTCTGATACCTTTTCAAAGGAGCATGGCTTTCCCAGCCTGTGCCATTCTACGTAAACTGACGTGATTCCACTTAAATAAAACTCAATCTGAAAGTTTGTTTCAAGGGTTTTGTCATCGGGAATATTCATGTTTTCCACTATTTGTTCCTTAAAAACACGTTTGATTTTTTCAGCTATATAATGATAATTTCGCTCAGATGCAATAGTTTCAAAAAAGGCAGGATTGCTTAAATAAATGGAATGGACAAACTGTATGAAAAGATACGGGTTTAAGCCATATTCATTAATCACACAGCCTTTTACAAAATCAGATATATTGATAACGATTTCATCCTCCATTTCTAGGAGAACGTCCTCAATACAGCTATAATGGGCATAAAAGGTTTTTCTGTTTACTCCTGCCGCTTCTGAAAGCTCTTTTATGGAAATTTTATTTTTAGGCTTGCTTTCAAGCAAAGAAAGCAAAGCGTCTGATATGGCTTTTTTCGTATTTGCAACTCTCTTATTTGTCCCGCTCATTTTTTCCTCCCTAATGATATAAAAAGTCGAAAAGGTAACAAAATAGTAAAAATTTGTCCATTGACGCATTTTGACTAATCTAATATAATTATAACAAATTTGGACAAAAAAGCAACAAATGTCCATAAAATGCTAAAATATATTTTGCCGGATAAATATTATTGGAGGTTTATTGTGAAAAAGGTAGGACTTGTTTTGGAGGGAGGCTCCTTTAGAGGCATATTTACTGCCGGAGTACTGGATTTCCTGTTAGATAAGGAAATATCCTTTCCATATGTCATAGGCGTGTCAGCCGGCTCAGGAAATGGAGTGAATTTTATTGCAAGGCAGAAGGGCAGGACACAGAAGGTAATTACCCATGAAAACGTTGAGCCTTATTATGGTCTCGGACAGTTTAAGCAAAGCAAAAAGGTGTTAAATCTTGACAAGATGGTGTTTGATTATTCCTATAATGAAATTCCCTTTGATTTTGATACTTTTTTTAATTCAAATATAGAAAGCGAGTTTGTGGTTGCAAACTGCGAGACGGGAGAGCCCCAGTATCTTGCCCCCGACAACACAAGAGAACGGGTTTTGCAGATATGCAAGGCGTCAATGTCTGTTCCCATCATATGTCAGCCTACGGAGATAGACGGATATCATTATCTTGACGGAAGCACTCTTGATTCAATTCCTTACAGGCGCGCCATGGAAAAGGGCTGTGAAAAGATAGTAGTGATAATGACAAGGGATGAAAATGATGAGCCCACAGATTACAGCAAGGTAAAGCTGCTTTTAAATATATGCTACCGTTCAAAGTATCCAAAGATAGTGGAGGCTATGGTAAAAAGAAGAGCCCTGTACGAAAAACAGATAAAGGGACTTAAGAGCCTTGAAAAGAAGGGAAAGGCTTTTATAATAAGACCGGATGGCCTGAATATAGGTCATTTTGAAAATGATATGGAAAAGGTAAAGGAATTTTACCGCCATGGATATGAGGTTATGGAAAAGAACTTTGAGGATTTGCAGGGCTTTTTGAGGTCATAGATATGAAAAGTATTTTGAAAAGATTTGAACATAGTATTTTAAGTGTAATCATACATATAGCATATGAGATATGGAGCCTTGCCGCACGGATTTTATATTTTCCGAAAATAACCTATATGGAGGGGGCAGATAAAAAAATGCTTAAGTCCCCCTGCATATTAATAGCAAACCACACAAGCCATACAGACGGTTCCTTTGTACCTCAGGCGCTTCACGGCTGTAAAATGTATGTCCTTGTCACATCTAAGTGGTATGATAAGAAAATCCTGAATATATTTTTCAGGCATTTGCCATACATACCTATTAACCTTAATGAAATGGATAATTCATGGATAGAGAAGGCAAGGAGAGTTATACAGAAAGGAAAATCAGTGCTTATTTTTCCTGAGGGAGTGCTGTCAAAGGACGGAACCCTTGGAGAATTTCATCCCGGCTTTCTTATGCTGGCGAGACTTACGGATGCGCCCATTATACCTGTTGCCGTAAGGGGCGGCTACAGAAAATTTCACAGGCAGCATATACTGATAGGCAAAAGGATAGATTTTGACGTACATAAGACAGGGCGTCCTTCCGTTATTATGAAGGAGGGAGCGGAAATGTGCAGGAGGCAGATGGAGGATATGCTTAAGAAATAAGAGGCATATAAAAATACTTTGAGTTAGATTTTAACTCTGATAAAAATTTTTAACCCTTGGTAAAAATGCCGGAATACATGCAAAGCTGTATTTTAGCATTTATATATAAACAAATTTTTTTTACAGAAAGGAAAATAAGTCATGAACGAACAGGAACTTCAGATTGCAGAAAAAATTAAGGAGCTTCTTTGCGCAAACCTTGGAATTGAAGCAGATATGCTTACAAATGATATTCCTTTGTTTGGCGATGGAATAGGTCTTGACTCTATAGACTCGCTTGAGATGATAGCAGTTATTGACAAGGAGTTTGGCGTGTCTATGACGGGCGTTGGAAAGGAGCCATTCTTTAATGTTGCAAGCTTAGCAAAGTATGTGGCAGAGCACAAATAGTCAGCTTTGCTGACTATTTCAAATTCGGCGTAGCCGAATTTGTGTAATTATGTTTGTGTAATTATGTTTGTGTAATTATGTTTGTGTAATTGTGTTTGAGGAAATGGTCAGCCTTGCTGACTATTTCCGGCTTGGCACAGCCAAGCCTGTTTTCCCAAGGAGAGAAAGGAAAGAAGACAAAAATGACTGAAAATAAAAACCGCTGTGTAATCACAGGTCTTGGAATGATATGCGCAATAGGAAATAATGTAGAAGAAACATGGGCGAACGCCCTTAAGGGAGTATCCGGAATAAAGGATACATATACGGTTGATACAAAAAATTGCTATGCAACCCTTGCGGCGGAGGTGCATGATGACAACCTTGACGGCTGCAGCAGACGGGCAGATGAAATGGACAGGGTATCAAAGCTTTGCGTAAAGGCAGCGAAGGAAGCCATGAATGATGCCAAACTTACTATAAGCGATAATGAAAGCGGCAGGGCAAGCGTTATAATGGGAAGCTGCGTAGGCGGTGTGGCAAGCATTGAGGAGTTTTATAAAAACGGAGAGGATAAAAGCTACGTTCCAAAGATGCCTATATCGGCTATTGCCAATCAGGTGGCGTACGAATTTAATGCAGGAGGAGTAGTTACAAACGTTGCAAACGCCTGCGCGGCAGGAACTATAAGCATAGCGTATGCATGTGATTTAATAAGGGCGGGAAAGTGCGACGTGGCTATAGCAGGAGGAGCGGATGCCTTTGCCTCAGTTCCGTACGCAGGCTTCTTATCACTTCACGCGCTGGCAGAAAACGGCTGCTCGCCATTTAATCATTGTGACGGCATTACCCTTGGAGAGGGCTCTGGAGTACTTATTGTAGAGTCATATGACCATGCGGTAAAAAGAGGAGCAAAAATATACTGTGAGGTCCTTGGCTCAGGTATAAGCAGCGACGCCCACCATATTACGGCCCCAAGACCTGACGGAGAGGGACAGATGAACGCTATCCGAAGGGGACTTGAGACGTCGGGAATTGATGAGAAGGAGATAGGCTACATCAATGCTCACGGAACAGGTACGGCAAAGAATGACGAGGCAGAGTTTCTTTCCCTTCACACCATATTTGACGGTAAAAATGACGACTTAAGCGTAAGCTCTACAAAGGCTATGGTAGGTCATTGTCTCGGCGCGGCGGGGGCTATAGAGGCAGTACTTTCCGTAAAGGCGCTGACAGAGAATAAGATACCGCCTACGGTAGGCTATTCCGAGGAGGATAAGGAAAGCCTTAAGGAAAAGGCGGGAGAAATAGACTTTATGCCAAATGACGCAAGGGATAAGGAGCTTAAAACAGTTATGAGCAATTCCTTTGCCTTTGGAGGAAACAATGCAAGCATTATTTTCAGTAAGGACAAGGGTGATGTACGCGTTCCGGAAAAAAGAGAAAAGGTTTATATTACAGGTCTTGGAATAGTAAGTCCTATAGGTAACGGCGTAGAAAATTACATAGAAAAATATAATGCAGGAGAAAAACCTGAGGCTTCGTCAGCAGCTTCCGTGGTAAACAGTACAGACTATGGAATGTATGATTTAAAGATGGCGTTTTACCGCAAGCTGGACAAATTCAGTCAGCTTCAGTCCGTATCGGGAATGGCAGCTATAAGTGACGCTAAGCTTTCCATAAATGACGACAATGCAAAGGATATAGGAATAGTGGTAGGTACGGCGGCAGGCCCTCTCGCCACAATATGTAATTTCCAGAAGGATTTGATTGCTGACGGAAACGCTGCAGGAAGCGCCTTTAAATTTCCAAATACCGTATATAATGCTGCAGGAGGCTATCTTTCCATATGCTCAGGCATAAAGGGCTACAACGCTACGGTTACTAACGGCGCCCAGTCAGGACTTGCCAGCGTGGCGTACGGCTGTGAGATAATAAGGCAGAATAAGGGAAAAATAGTGCTGGCAACAGGTACGGACGAAAATTGTGATGTAATGGAAGGCCTTTACAGAAAGCTTGGCATGGTATCAGACCATATAAACAGTCCGTACTCAGCAGGCACAGGCTTTGTGCTTGGAGACGGAAGCACCTCCCTTGTGCTTGAAGGAGAGGAAAGCCTTAAGGCAAGAGGTGGAAAGGCATACGCTCAGGTGACGGGCTACGGTATGGCTCATAAGTCTGTGGAATTTGCCTCAGTGGAAGGCTCCGGCGAGGCCCTTGACGAGGCTGTCAGGCTTGCCTGTGAGGACGCAGGAATACTTCCGGAGGATATAGACGCTATAGTAGGCTTTGGAAACGGTATGTCACAGGTAGATGATATAGAGACAGAAAGCTATAAGAGAATATTTGGCGACAGCTTCAACAATAAACCTGTATTTACCGTAAAGGATACGACAGGAGAGGGCAGAGCAGCCTCCGCTGCGCTTTCGGCAGGCCATGCCGCCCTTATGCTTGCAGGAAGGCTTTCAGACGAATGCAGGGGCTATATTTATAACGGAAGCAAAATGGAGCCTGTGGTAAAGCCGGTTTCTGCCATAGAGAGAATACTTGTTACATCATATGGTATCGGAGGCTCCTACTGTGCGGTAATTATTGAAAAATAACTGCTTTGGAGCAGGCAGATGTGCAAAAGGGCAGCATAGCGCTATTGTAAAAATATTTTACATGGTTTGTTATGTATAAAATATATACGGAAATGAGGATTAATATGAAAAAGGTTGCGATAGTTACAGGCGCATCAAAGGGAATAGGAAAGGCGTGCGCCGTTCGTCTTGCAAAGGACGGAATGACAGTTGTGGTAAACTACAGCAGCTCTGACGAGGCGGCAAGGGAAACTGTGAGGGAGATAGAAGAAGCAGGAGGAGAGGCAGTAAGCTATAAGGCAGATGTGTCGGACTTAGAGCAGGTAAAGGCAATGTTTAAGGAAATTGCCGATAAGTATGGTCAGATAGACGTGCTTGTAAACAATGCAGGCATTGTAAGGGATGAATATCTCCTTATGCTTACGGAGGAAAATCTTGATAAGTGCATGGACTTAAATGTAAAGGGATATTTTTACTGCGCCCAGCAGGCAGTCCTTAAAATGATGAGCAGAAAATCAGGAGTTATTGTAAATATATCGTCGGTAAGCTCAAAGATGGCCCTTGCAGGCCAGTCAGTATACAGCGCAACAAAGGGAGCGGTAAACTCAATGACACAGACTATGGCTAAGGAGCTTGCGCGGTACGGAATCAGGGTAAACGCAGTAGCGCCGGGCTTTGTCCTTACCGATATGGTAGACGGACTTCCGGAGGAAAAGAAAAAGGAGTATTTAAAGGAAGTGCCTTTAAAGAGATTTGCCACCGTAGACGAGGTGGCGAATGTGGTGTCGTTTATGTGCAGCGATGAAAGCTCATATATTACAGGCCACACTGTTATACTTGACGGAGGCTTAAGCTTATGATGAATATATTTGAGGTAAATAAAAGGTTAAAGCAAAGACCGCCCTTTCAGATGATAGAAAAGGTATTGGAGCTTGCGCCGGGGGAATACGCCAGAGGAACAAAGAATGTATGTATAAACGAGCCGTATTTTACGGGACATTTTCCACAGGTTCCCATTATGCCGGGAGTGCTTATTATAGAATCCTGCGCCCAGCTTTGCTCCCTTGTTATAGAGGGTGAAAAGACAGATGAGGATGTTATTTATGTTTTGCTTAAGGTAGATACCTTTAAGTTTGTTAAGCCTGTGCTGCCTGGGGATACTCTTGATATTACGGTGACAAAAACAAGCAGCGGAGGAACGCTTACATATTTTGACGCAAAGGTTATGGTAGACGGACAGATAAGGGCAAAGGGCTCAATGGTATTTACATCAATACCAAAGGAAAGCATAATGGAAGGCTAAAGAATGGATAAAAAGGAATTAATAACCAATCAGAATAATAAAAATACTAACCTTAATATTTTAATTTTAAACGGCAGTCCTAGAAAAGAGAAAAGCTGTACTATAAGAGTTACAAGAAAATTTATAGACGGAATAAAAAGCGTGCGTTCATGCAATGTGGAGGAAATAAATATTTCCGACTGTAATATAAAGCCCTGTATGGGATGTCTTAGCTGCTGGGGAAGAACAGAGGGAAAATGTGTCATCGGAAACGATGACATTACTTATATAAAGCAGAGGATTATGGAGTCGGACATTATTATAGAAAGCTTTCCCCTTTATTTTTTTGGCATGCCGGGAGAAATGAAGCTGTTTACTGACAGAATGCTGTCCATGATGTGTACCTATGAGGGGCAGGCTCCTGTAGTCGGAGAGCCCTTTCATGGCATTAGGGATGATATGACAGGAAAGTCCTTTTTTATTATATCCACATGCGGCTATGCCCAGACAGATTTAATATATGATTCTCTTTTAGCGCAGTATGACTGCATATGCGGTCACAATAATTACTATGCCCTGCTTTGTCCCCAAGGGAAAACCCTGTCCATACCTGAGCTTTATGAGCGGATGGAGGGTTTTCTTGAAAAGTACGTAGAGGCAGGGCGTGAGTTTGGCGAAACGGGAGAGCTTACGCAGGAGACGGTTTTAAAATTAAGAGAGGCGCCATTTATAGAACGGCGTTTCAAGCTTTTATTAAATAAATTCTGGTCTGACGAAAGGGGAGGACAGAATGTATAGTATGAATTGCCGGATACGTTATAGCGAGACGGACATGACAGGAAGGCTGTCAATGAACGGACTTTTAAGGCTGTTTCAGGATATAGGCTACAATCATGCAATAGACAGAAATCTGGGAATGGAGTATACAAAAAGAACAGGGTGCACATGGTATCTTTTATCATGGAATATATGGAGTATAAGTATGCCTGCAGCAGGGGAGCAGGTAACGGTTTCTACATATATATATGATTATCAGGCGTCGCTGGCATATAAAAGCATAGAGCTTCGCGACGCCCTTGGCAGGCTTTTGGCAGTGGGAGATACCAAGTGGGTGTATATGGATATTGAAAGGCAGGAGCCGGCAGAGGCGCCGGACGGTCAATGGATTAATACTGACTTTGGCAAAAAGGCAGAAACGCCCCAGACAAGCCGCCGTATAGAAGTCCCGGATGATATGAGAATGACAGAAAGGGTTTACGTAAAGCCATACCTTATTGATACAAATGCTCACGGAAATAATGTAAAGCTTACAGAGCTTGCAATGAGTATATCAGGCGCGGATGCAGGCTGTATAACACTTCGGGCGGAGTTTAAAAGGCAGGTAAGGAAGGAAACGTATATATATCCGTATATTGCAGACAGGGAAAATGGCGTGTCAGCCGTATTTAAGGATGAAAATGGAGAAAGCCTGTCTGTATTTGAATTTATTTATAAAGGAGACAATTTATGCGGGAGTCTTTGAATTTAAGATTTAAATATGTGGTGGCTACAAGCGGTTTTTTTGTGGCCCATAATATACCAAAGGCAAATTATATGATAAAGCATCCTGAAAAATATGATGATGTTAAATGCTACCGTATGGCGTGTAAGATTATGAATCATATGAGAAGACGCAGCAGGACAAAGACCAGGGTATATGGAGCGGAAAATATTCCGGAGGAAAACTGTATTTTATTTGCAAATCATCAGGGAAAATATGACGCCTTAGGTATACTTTTAGGCTTTAACAGGCCCTGCGGCGTTTTGTTTGACAAAAAACAGGGAAACAGGCTTGTAACCAAGCAGACGGTAGGACTGCTCAGAGGAGAGATTATTGATTTAGGAGATATGAAGGATGTGGTTAAAACTATCAGAAATGTGGGGAAAAAGGTAAAGGATGGAATGAACTTTCTCATATTTCCGGAGGGAGGCTACACTGACAATAAAAATGAGCTTCAGGAATTTCAAAGCGGCTGCTTTGACTGCAGCTTAAAGTCAAAAAAGCCTATACTTCCTGTGGCCATATATGATTCCTATAAATCTATGAACAGCAATTCTTTTAAAAAGGTAATTACCCAGGTACATTTTTTAAAGCCTATATACTTTGACGAGTACGGACATATGAATAAGACGGAGATAGCCGGGCTTGTAAAGGAAAGAATAAGGGAAAAGCTTGAGACAATAAAAAAGAAATAAAATATATAGTTCGTGAATTGGAAGCTATAATAATGGGAAAGGAACGATGGTTATGAGCTATGATTTAATGGTTTTTGAAAAAACCAAAGCGCCTGCCGTTAAAAAGGATTTTATGGCATGGTATGAAAGGCAGGCTGAATGGAACGAGGAACACGATTATACAACTATAGGCGTGTCCTCTGAGGCATTGCAAAATTGGTTTATGGAAATGAAAGAAACGTTTCCGCCAATGAACGGGGAATATGCGCCGGACTTAAAGCTTTTAGATGAGAATGAAAAATTAGAGAGTTACCTGACAGATTACTGTATCGGACAGGATGTTATTTATGCCGCATTTGCATGGTCAGTGGCAGATGAAGCCTATGAGCTTATGCGAAGCTTGGCAAGAAAGCATAATGTGGTTTTTTTGATGTAAGCGGGGAGAATGAAGATATTATTTTGCCGGATGGAACTATGATAGTGTGACAAGCTTAATTCATTGCTTTTTATGAAGAATCCGTTCATAAAAAATCTGGCTTTGCAGAAGCATTACAAGGAGAAAATTCATGGACATTAAAGATATTATTGAAAAGGAATTTGGCTTAATGGTTCACAGCGTTATTATTTTGGGGGAAGGTCTCGATAGCATTGCCTACCTTGTAAATAATGAATATATATTTAAGCAGTCAAAGCATAACGCAGCAAGAATTAACTTAAAAAAGGAGATACAAGTATTAAACTATCTAAAAGGTAAAATCACATTACAAATACCGGATATTGAGTATTATAGCGAAAAGTACAGTGTTTGCGGTTATAAGGAGATTAAAGGTAATAAATTGACTCCCGGTATATACAAGAATTTAAGTGATGATGAAAAAGATATGTTAGCTCAAAACATCGCGTTGTTCTTAAGAGAACTGCACTCAATCGCCCTGCCTGATATAGAGGGATTAGAATCAGATATAATGGATGATTATTGTAGTGATTATGATGCTTTAAGGGAGACAATCTATGATAAAATACCTGATAAATCAAAAGAATATATAGATAGTTTATATAAAAAAATCCTTAATGACGAAAGAATTTCTCAATATGTTAAAGGTATATGCCACAATGATTTAAGCTGCAATCATATCATAATGCAAAACAACAGAGTGGTTGGCATAATTGACTTTGGAGATGTTGCAATTACTGACACAGACAGGGATTTTATATATCTGCTTGAGGATAGCAGTGAGGAAATTGGCAGGGATTTTGGAATGGAAGTTTTGAAATATTATAATCATCACAATATAGATATACCAATACTGAAAGCAAATTTAAATGAAGAATATTACCCTGTTGAGCAGATTTTAGGAGGACAGGCAATGAACTTAGACGATATGTATAACAAGGGACTGGATAAAATAAAAAATGTTTGAATTGATACTAAATGCGAAAAGCAATTAGCGGATTGCATCAAATCCTGTTTGTATTTTGCAAGCATCCCAATGTTCAGACTTCTTTGCTTAAAGAAGCAAAGAAACGGGGATATTTATAAAGTGAAAAAATGCTTATGAAAAAAATAAAAGGTATATTTAAGAGGAAAAATCGGATAATATATAAATAGAAAGGATTACAGTATAAAGAACTGTAATCTTTTTTAAATATATATGAAAGTCTTTAAAATTAGATACTATTATATGCATGACAAAATATATTAGAAAAGAGGGTAAAAATGAACGACGATACAATTAAGCTTTTAAGAGAATGTAACGCAGGAATAAAAATGGGGATATCCGCCATAAACGACGTACTGGAGAATATTGAGGATAATAAGCTTAGGGATATATTAAAGGCCAGTCGTGAAAAACATGAGAGAATGGGTGACGAGACACACAGTCTCCTTACGGAATACCATGACGACGGCAAGGAGCCGGCAGCCATGGCGACTATTATGTCAAAGGTAAAGACAAATATGAAAATGATGAAGGAGAAGGCGGATAAGGCGGCGGCAGACCTTATAACAGACGGCTGCAATATGGGTATAAAATCACTTTATAAATATTTTAACCAGTATCCCGCTGCTGAGGAAAAGGTAAAAAAGCTTGCAGGGAAGATTATAGATGAGGAAGAAAAACTGAGAGGGGAATTGAGGGCATATTTATAGTTTGTTTAAAATTCTTTGTAAAATCTGTTTATTAACGATAAATTTTGTTGGCGGGCGATACTTTTAGCTGATAAAAGCAGTAAATAGATGATGAAATATTAATTTGTACGTTTGAAATATGTTTTTCCTCACATGGAATCCGGGTATGTCCCATTAAAAGGCTCTAGGAGGCGGAATGGGGAGGGCTTAAGGGGAGGCAGGCAGCTAAATATAATTTTTTAAAGCTTCGGAACATGGAAGAAATTCTATCAACAAAATACCGCCATCTTCCAAGCTGCGAGCGTAACTCGCAAGGGGCTGAAAAGAAGCCCCCTGCTCAGA
>CAJUAO010000025.1 GCA_910584685.1 uncultured Lachnospiraceae bacterium
TATAGTAGTTAGAAAGTAGTAGATATGATATCTGTACTTATTTTGTATAAGGCATATGACAAATATTAGATTATGGAAATTAGATTGAATCTGTTTATTTTTCTTCTGGGAAATTTGTAAGATACAGATATACAAATATAGTGTGTATCAGAAAATAAGCTTATATCTTTATATTCATACATACATATTATAGAAAATAATAGAATAAATGTATTTGACTTTTCCCATTTTTTATGTCTGATATATGCAAATTCATATAAATACGAAGCGCATAGGTAATTGTAAATTATTATTAAGCCTTTAATGTAAAACATTGATTTTATGCAGCTCTTAAGGGGATAAATTTAAAAAATGGGAAAACTCAAAAAATTCATCTGATATTCCTCCCGCCTTATTATATCGTTAATTTGCAAATATGATATGTCAAAGTTCATTGCATATATAAGTCTCCTATGCTAATATTATTTCATAAAATGTAAAAACAACAAAAACAGTCAGGATATTGTTTTATGTGATATTTTTCCATATCACCATAAACAGTACAGGCTGTACAGCTATGAAGAAAGGCAGGATAATATATGAAAAGCAGATTAATGGCAGAATTTGACAAGATATTTGGCAGGGATGGAAGTGAAAATATTTACTTTGCGCCGGGGAGGGTAAATCTGATAGGAGAGCATACCGATTATAACGGAGGCCATGTATTTCCATGCGCTCTTACCATAGGCACATATGCGGTGGCAAGAAAGAGAAGTGATGACAGGCTTAGATTTTATTCTATGAATTTTGAAGGTCTTGGAGTGATAGAAAGCAGTATAAAGTCATTAGAATACAAAAAAGAGGATGATTGGACAAATTATCCAAAGGGAGTTATATGGGCGCTTATGGAAAAAGGCTATGATATACCTTACGGTATGGATATACTTTATTTCGGAAATATTCCAAACGGCTCAGGATTGTCGTCATCTGCGTCAATAGAGGTTCTTACAGGCTTTGTATGCAAGGATATGTTCGCTCTCGATATTGACAATGTAAATATTGCGCTTACAGGCCAGTATTCCGAGAATAATTTTAACGGCGTAAACTGCGGTATTATGGACCAGTTTGCCATAGCCATGGGAAAGGAAAACAGAGCAATATTCCTTGATACGGCAACCCTTGAGTATACCTATGCCCCTATAAATCTTACAGGCTACAAGATTGTCATACTTAACACCAACAAGAAGCGAGGACTTGGTGACAGTAAGTATAATGAGAGAAGGAGTCAGTGTGAGGAAGCCCTGAAAAGACTTAAGACAAAGCTTAATATAAATTCTCTTGGAGAGCTTACGGAGGAAGAATTTGAGGAAAACAGGCAGCTTATAGGCGATGAGATACTGGAGAAGCGCGCAAAGCATGCCGTATATGAAAACCGCAGGACAATATCGGCAGTTCAGGCGCTTAAGAATAATGATATTGAAACCTTTGCAATGCTTATTAACCAGTCGGGAGACTCCCTTAAAAATGATTATGAGGTTACAGGCATTGAGCTTGATACACTTGTGGAGGAGGCAAGAAAGCAGACAGGCGTTATATGCGCCAGAATGACAGGCGCAGGCTTTGGAGGATGTGCAGTCAGCATAGTAAAAAACGAGGCGGTAGACGGCGCCATAGAGGCTATCGGCAAGGCTTATAAGGAAAAGATTGGTTATAAGGCAGATTTTTATGTGGTTGAGATAGGAAACGGACCTGAAAAGCTTTCATAAAAAATCTTGACAAATAATTTTATCGTGATAAAATTAATACCATAATTAAATCAGGTAAAAGTCAATGAGCAAAATAGTACCTTTAGCGGGAAGGCACAGAGAGTCGGGCTGGTGGAAACCGATGCGGAAAGCTGTTGGGAATGGGTTTGTGAGATTTGAGGCTGAACATATGGTATATATAAGTAGGCTGATACGTGTCCTCACGTTACAGGGGCAGGATATAAGACTATAATAGTGTGAATAATATGCACATTAAAGTTTGTATCTGAATGAGTCATAATGGATTGGTGGCGTATATTTCTAATCGGAATATACGCCTTTTTATGTGTAGTCCCTCATATGGAAGCTTGCTGCTGACGTAGCATGCGGGGCGCGCGGCGGGTATGGTAAGCTGCTTCTGCACTACTCGGTTTCTATAGGAAATTCCGTCAGGCAATCCACAAATTCGGCTTTTGCCGAATTTGCAAGTCTCGGCTACAGACGAGACTTTTTTATGAGAACAGGGGTGGCACCACGGTATATTCGTCCCCGATTGCAGGAAAATATGCAGTCGGGGATTTTTATATTTAGCAGTTGGAAGGAGACATATTAATGAGAGAAAGAAACCTAAGGGCGTATAAAAAAACAGTAAGCGTAGTAAATGAATCGGCTATGAGCATGTATGAAAATCTGGGAAGGGAAAAAATCGGATTTTTACTGGAAAGCTATGATAAGGATTATGACAGGTACACCTTTATGGGTGTGGAGCCGGAGGAGCTTATACAGTCAAGGGGACAGAGTATTGTCATTACAAAAAAAGACGGCAGCACCCAGGTAATAGAAGGCAATCCGGTAGATAAATTAAAGGAATACTGTAGCTTGTTTCATGTGGAAAAGGAAGCGGGTGAGCTGGCATTTGGAGGAGGACTTGTAGGAAGTCTTGGGTATGATTATATAAGGTATACAGAGGAGCTTCCTGATGACAATCCGGATGAGATAGGCATAGAGACAGTTCAGTTTATGCTTGCAGCAAAGTTTATAGTGGTAGACCATGTGGCGGAGACGCTTTCAGGTGTGGTTTTAGACGAGCCTACAGAGGAGGGCAGGAAAAGAGCTCTTAAGGAAGCGCAGGAGCTTATAGATAAGGCCCTTGGGAAGAATAAGGCAAATGATGAGAAGTCTAATGAACGAAAGTTTATCCACGATGGAGTTATAATAAAAAAATCAGACACCTTAGAGCAATATAGTGAAAAGGTAAATAAAATAAAGGAATATATAAGGGAAGGACATATATTTCAGACAGTTTTATCCCAGAGATGGACTATAGAGACAAAGCAGGAGGGCTATGATTTGTACAGGGAGCTTAGGGAGCTTAATCCTTCGCCATATCTTTACTATTTTAATTTCGGAGGATTTGAAATTATAGGAAGCTCGCCTGAGATGATAGTAAAGGAAAAGGACGGAAAAATACAAACCTGCCCTATAGCGGGAACAAGGCCAAGAGGCGCAGACGAGGAGGAGGATTTGCTCTTAAAGGACAGCCTCCTTAAGGATGAAAAGGAAAGAGCAGAGCATGTTATGTTAGTAGACCTTGCAAGGAACGATATGGGACGTGTTTCCCAGTTTGGTACTGTAAAGGTTACGCGGTTTATGGATGTAGAAAAGTACTCCCACGTTATGCATATTGTGTCCCTTGTAGAGGGAAGAAAAAACAAGGAGTATCATCCCTTTGATTTGGTTTCCTCATTTCTTCCTGCAGGAACTTTAAGCGGGGCGCCTAAGATAAGGGCAATGGAAATAATAGACGAGCTTGAGACTGTAAGGAGAGGGCTTTACGGAGGAGCTACAGGATATATAGATTTTACGGGAGATATGAATTTCTGTATTACAATAAGAACAATGATAAAAAAGGGCGACAAGGTATATCTTCAGGCAGGAGCAGGAATTGTAGCGGATTCCGTTCCGGAGTATGAGTATAAGGAGTGCTGCAATAAGGTGGCCGCCCTTGCCAAAACCTTGGTGGCTAAGGACACCGACATGTAGGAGGAAAGGAGAGAGAATATGATTTTGCTTATAGATAATTACGATTCCTTTACGTATAATCTGTATCAGTATATGGGTATTTTTACCGACGAGATTAAGGTAGTGAGAAATGACAAAATAACAATAGAGCAGATAGAGGAAATAAACCCCGAAAAAATAGTATTGTCGCCGGGACCAAAGTCGCCGAAGGAGGCAGGCATATGCTTAGAGACAGTAAAACATTTTGCAGGAAAGAAGCCTATGCTTGGAATTTGCCTTGGACATCAGACTATAGGAGAGGCGTTTGGAGCTACGGTTTCATATGCAAAAAAAATATTTCATGGAAAGCAGTCAGTTATAGAGCATGACGGAACAGGTATCTTTGAGGGAATAAATTCACCTATAAAGGTAGCAAGGTATCATTCACTTGCTATTATAGAGGATACGGTGCCGGACTGCCTTAGAGTGACGGCAAGGACTGAGGACGGAGAGATAATGGCGGTAGAGCATAAGGAATTTCCCGCTATAGGACTCCAGTTTCATCCTGAGTCTATTTATACAGAGCATGGAAAGAAAATGATAGAAAATTTTATAAATAAAATAAATTAATAGCTAAAAAAGAAAATTTAGAAAGGAAAACACATGGGAATTTTAGATGAGATAGTTGCCGACAAGAGAAAAAGGCTTGTTGAGCATAAGGCTGCAATTTCAGAGGATGAGATGAAAAGACTGGCTCTCTCATGTAAGCGTTGCTCCGTAAGCTTTTATAACGCGCTGGCAAAGGCAGGGCTTTCCATTATCGGAGAGTTTAAGAAGGCGTCTCCAAGCATGGGTGTAATAGACGGAAGGATAGAGCTTACTGACAGAATAGACCAGTACAACGAATCTGTTGACGCCATAAGCGTGCTTACAGAGGAGGACCATTTTAACGGGGGCGCAGGGTATCTTAAAAAGGTAAGGGAAATATCACCTCTGCCAATAATAAGAAAGGATTTTATCATAGATGAATATCAGATATATGAGGCAAAGGTAATAGGAGCCGACTGTATATTGCTTATAGCCGCCATATTAAATGATAATGATATGAAGAAATTCTATGAGCTGGCATACAGCCTTGGAATGGACGTGCTTTTAGAGGTGCATAATGAGGAGGAAACGAAGAGGGCATTAAGCCTTAATGCAAAAATAATAGGTGTAAATAACAGGAACCTGAAGGATTTTACCATAGATTTAAATAATACCCGGAAGCTTTCAGAATATATGGACAGGCTTATTTCAGAAAACGGTACTGAAAAAAACAGACCTTTATTTGTATCTGAAAGCGGGGTGGCAGCAGATGAGGATATACGGTTTTTAAAGGAAAGCCATGTTGACGCGCTTCTTATCGGAAGGGCGTTTATGGAAACCGAAAGACCAAAGGATGCGGCAGAGCGATGGAAAAGGGTGTATGATGAGCAGTAAGAAAGAAAATAGAGGAATAAAGCAGTAAAAAAATGAAGTAATATTGAAAGGTAAAAAAGGAAAACAAAGTAATACTAATTTAACAGGTGAAAATATATGCAGAAAATAAAAATTTGCGGCATAACGCAGGAAAGAGAGCTTGATAAGCTTATAGAGCTTAAGGTTGACTATGGAGGCTTTGTTGTGTTTTACCCCAAAAGCAGAAGAAATAACAGTATAGAGCAGGCTTCTAAGCTGATAAAATATGTTAAGGAAAAAAAGAAGGCAGGAAAGGAGGAAATATCCTTAAAAACAGTCGCCGTAATGGTTTCCCCCGACATAGAGCAGCTTAAGGCAGCAGAGGCAGCAGGCTTTGATATATTGCAGATACATGGTAAGCTTAATGAGGAGGTAAAAAATGAATCCCACCTTCCCATATGGAAAGCATTTAACCTATCCTCTTATGAGGATATTGCCTCTTATGAGGATATTGCCTCTTATGAGGATATTGATATGGCGGCCGGCAGCTTAAAAAAAATAGTGTCAGATGACAAAATAAGTGGTATAGTATTTGATGGCGCTTCGTACGGAGGCGGGGAAGCCTTTAAGTGGGAGGCCCTTAAAAATATAAATATTAATGATAAGCTTTTTATCTTAGCAGGCGGACTGACACCGGAAAATGTGGGAGAGGCAATAAGAATATTAAAGCCTCATGTGGCGGATGTAAGCTCAGGAGTGGAATATGATGATAAGAGCATAGCCGGCAAGGATTTTGAGAAGCTTAAAAGCTTTGTAGACGCTGTAAGGTCATGTTAATGGCTGCAGTAAAATACATTAACCGGATAAATAAAAGCATAGAAAGGAAAAATAAAATGAACAAGAATACTTATTATGGAGAATTTGGCGGACAGTATGTGGCAGAGACACTTATGTCTACATTGCTGGAGCTTGAGAAAGCATTTGAGGAGGCTGTAAAGGATGAGAAGTTTATAGCCGACTATGAATATTATCTTAAGGATTATGTGGGAAGGGAAAATCCTCTTTATTTTGCAGAAAGGCTTTCAGAGAAATATGGGGTAAAGATTTATCTTAAGAGAGAGGATTTAAATCATACGGGAGCCCATAAAATAAATAATGTATTAGGACAGATACTGCTTGCAAGGCGTATGGGAAAGACAAAGGTTATTGCCGAGACGGGAGCAGGACAGCATGGTGTTGCCACAGCTACGGGAGCCGCCCTTTTTGGAATGAAGTGCAAGGTATATATGGGAGCGGAGGATATAGAAAGACAGAAGCTTAATGTATTCCGCATGCAGATGCTTGGAGCAGAGGTTATACCCGTTCATTCGGGAAGCGCTACCCTAAAGGATGCAACAAATGAAGCTATACGTACGTGGGCAAAGGAGGCGGAGGATACCTTTTATGTAATCGGCTCTGCCGTAGGCCCTCATCCATATCCAAAAATGGTAAAGGAATTTCAGAAGGTTATAAGCAAAGAGGCAAAGAGACAGATACTTGAAAAGGAAGGAAGACTCCCTGACGCAGTGGTGGCATGCGTGGGAGGCGGCTCAAACGCCATAGGCATGTTTGCAGAGTTTTTAGATGAAAAGGATGTAAAGCTGGTAGGCGTTGAGGCGGCAGGACTAGGCATAGAGACGGGAAAGCATGCAAGCGCCATGGCGCTTGGAGCGCCGGGCGTTCTTCACGGAATGAAGTCATATCTTTTGCAGGATGAAGACGGAAATGTAAAGATAGCCCATTCTATATCTGCAGGACTTGATTATCCGGGAGTTGGACCGGAGCATGCGTATCTTAAGGATAGCGGCAGGGTAGAGTACGTGTCCGTTACGGATAAGGAGTGTATGGACGCCCTTATGGAGCTGTGTCAGCTTGAGGGTATTATTCCGGCGATAGAAAGCGCCCATGCCATGGCCCATGTATTTAAGATGGCAAAGGAAATGACAAAGGAGCAGATAATCATAATGTGCCTTTCAGGCCGCGGCGATAAGGATGTCCATACTGTGGCTGATTATCTGGACGGAAAGGATGTAAATAAATAAAAAATTGTCGGCTTTAGCCGACAATTACAAATTCGGCTTTGCCGAATTTTCAGCAGTTAGCCGTTATATAGCCGCTAAGTGATGGAAGTTTTTGAGAAATTTTATGTAAGTTAACGATTTTATTTTAATTAACGATTATATTTTAATGAAAGGAAATAAAAAGATGAATAGAATAGAAAAACGAATGGAAGAGCTTAAGGGCGAGGGTAAGAAGGCCTTTATAACATATATTACGGCAGGACTTCCTGATATGGAGGGAACAAAGAGAATTCTCCGTGCCCAGTTTGAGGCGGGAATAGACACGGTGGAGCTGGGAATACCATTTTCCGACCCTGTTGCAGACGGGCCTGTTATACAGGACGCATCCTACAGGTCTATTCAAAACGGCACAAATCTTGTAAAGTGCTTAAAGATGGTGGAGGAGCTTAGGGAAGATTGTCAGATTCCCATTGTATTTATGATGTATTACAATACTGTGCTCCACTATGGAATAGAAAATTTTGCAAAGGAATGTAACAGGGTAGGAGTCGACGGCGTAATAGTTCCTGATTTGCCCTTTGAGGAGCAGGAGGATTTAAGGACAGCCCTTAAGGAGGCAGGCGACGACACTATACTTATCCAGCTTATAGCGCCAATATCAAAGGAGCGTATACCTATGCTGCTTAAGGATGCAAGAGGTTTTGTATACTGTGTGTCATCTATGGGAGTTACGGGACAGGCGGCAGATTTCCACAAGAATGTAAGGGAATATTTAAGCAGTGTAAAAAAGGTGTCAGATGTACCTGTAATGCTTGGCTTTGGAATAAGGGCGCCGGAGGATGTACAGCCGTATATTGACACAATAGACGGCGCGATAGTGGGAACAAATCTTATTGAGCTGCTTGAGAAAACAGGATACGATGAGAAGAAGGCTGCAGAGTATGTGAGAGATTTTAAGAAAGGGTTATAGCTTATGGCAAAGTCATCAAATCAAAAGCTAAAGCTTTTATATTTAATGAGGGTGCTGCTTGAACGGACTGATGAGGAGCACGTGATGAGTATGAACGATATACTTGAATACCTTAAGTCCTGTGGTATAGATGCGGAGAGAAAGAGTATATATGATGACATAGAGGCTCTCAGAACCTTTGGAATAGATATTGTAAACAAAAAGGACAGACCGTCAGGATATTACATAGGCTTAAGGGAATTTGAGCTGCCGGAGCTTAAGCTTTTGGTGGATGCAGTCCAGTCATCAAAGTTTATTACAACAAAAAAGTCAGACGAGCTTATAAAAAAGCTGGAGAGCCTTGCAGGAAGCAATCAGGCAAAAAAGCTTCAAAGGCAGGTATACGTTACAAACCGCATAAAGACCATGAATGAAAGCATTTACTACAATGTTGATGATTTGCATGAGGCAATATCCGGGAATAAAAAAATAACCTTTCAGTATTGTGAATGGACAACAGATAAAAAGCTTGTTCCAAAGAAAAGAGGAGAGCTGTATAATGTAAGTCCGTGGGCGTTAAACTGGGATGATGAAAATTATTATCTTATAGGGTATGACAATGTGGCAGGCATGGTGAAATTCTACAGGGTAGATAAAATAAAAAAAATTAATATATTAGAGGAAAAACGGGAGGGGCTTGAGCATTTTGAAAAGTTTAATACGGCTGATTTTTCAAAAAAGACCTTTGGAATGTTTGCAGGAGATGAGCAGATAGTTACACTGGATTGCAGCGAAAAGCTCATAGGAGTAATATTGGACAGGTTTGGAACAGATGTGTCAGTGAGAAACGCAGGTAACGGAGTGCTTAAGGTGAGAGTGAGCATAAACGTCAGCCCTCAGTTTTTCGGATGGCTCACAGGCATAGGAAGCGATGTTGTGGTGACGTCACCGGAAGGAGTTGTTAAGGAATACAAGGAGTATATAAAAAAAATACTGGAAAAATATTAGCCGCCCTTTATATATAAGGATTATACAATGTTCGCAGCTTTATTAATACTTAACGCAGCATATAAATTAATAGCTTAATGGAGGAAATAATGGAAAGCAATAAAGAAAATAAAAGCAGGTTACGTAAGCAGTTTGATTTTATTGAGGAGATTGATAAGGAAAAGCTTATAGGAAGACAGACATATATTTCTGACGGCATAAGAAAGGAAAATGATGCGGAACACGCATGGCACATGGCTATAATGACAGTGCTTTTAAGCGAATATGCCAATGAAACCATAGATGTATTAAAAACCATGACTATGCTGTTAATACACGATATTGTAGAAATTGACGCAGGGGATACATACGCCTATGACGAGGAGGGAAAGAAAACCCAGAGAAAGCGTGAGGAGGCGGCAGCAGAGAGAATTTTCGGACTTCTTCCTGATGACCAGAAGGAAAAATTTATGTCAATATGGGAGGAATTTGAGGAGGGGGTAACTCCGGAAGCAAAATTTGCACGTACTATGGACCATATACAGCCCCTTATGTTAAATGCGAAAACAGACGGAAAATCATGGGTTGAACATGGGGTGGCGCTTAGCAGTATATTAAGGCGGAATGAAAATACAAAGGAAGGCTCTAAGGAGCTTTGGGAGTATGCAAAAAATAATTTTATCAGACCGAATGTGGAAAAGGGAAGGATAATTAATGATGAAAGTCTTTAGATGTCCATAATAAAAAAATATATTATTTGAAAACCCTGTACAAGTATGGTAAAATTATCCTGTAACAGGTCATTACAAAAGAAAAGACCAAATGAGCTTGCTAAAAAATTAAATATTAAAGGAAAGAGAGGTATTATCAAATGGCAAGATTTACATTACCGAGAGATTTATATCATGGAAAGGGAGCTATTGAAAACCTTAAAACCCTGCCGGGCAAAAAGGCTATAGTCGTAGTAGGCGGAGGCTCTATGAAGAAATTTGGTTTTCTTGATAAAATCGTGAATTATCTAAAGGAAGCCAATATGGAGGTTGAGCTGTTCGAGGGCGTAGAGCCTGACCCTTCCGTGGAGACGGTTATGAAGGGCGCAGAGGCTATGAAAAAGTTTGAGCCGGACTGGATTGTGGCAGTGGGAGGAGGCTCTCCTATTGATGCGGCAAAGGCTATGTGGGCATTTTACGAGTATCCTGAGACGAGCTTTGAGGATTTAATAACGCCGTTCAGCTTCCCTACCCTTCGTACAAAGGCAAGATTTTGCGCCATTCCGTCTACCTCAGGTACGGCAACGGAGGTTACGGCATTTTCCGTTATTACAGATTACTCAAAGGGTATAAAGTATCCTCTTGCAGATTTTAACATTACCCCTGATGTAGCCATAGTAGACCCTGATTTGGCAGAAACCATGCCGCAAAAGCTCACGGCCCACACAGGAATGGATGCCATGACACACGCTATTGAGGCGTATGTATCAACCCTTAACTGTGATTACACAGACCCGCTGGCTCTTCATGCAATTAAGATGATTTCAGAAAAGCTTGTTGATTCGTATAACGGCGACGTTGCTGCAAGGGCTTCAATGCACAATGCCCAGTGTCTTGCAGGTATGGCGTTCTCAAATGCCCTTTTAGGAATTGTACATTCAATGGCACATAAGACAGGCGCTGCATATTCAGGAGGACATATTGTACACGGCTGCGCAAACGCAATGTATCTTCCAAAGGTTATAAAGTATAATTCAAAGGATGAGACAGCAAAGAAGCGTTATGAGAAGATTGCGGCGTTTATAGGACTTGAGCCTTCTGTTGACGCGCTTATTAATCATATAAAGGAGCTGAATAAGAAGCTGAATATTCCTACATGTATAAAGGAGTATGAGGGCGGTATTATTGATGAGAAGGAGTTTATGGATAAGCTTGACAAGGTGGCAGAGCTTGCGGTAGGAGATGCATGTACAGGCTCAAATCCAAGACCTATAGAGCCGCCTGCCATGGCTAAGCTTCTTAAGTGCTGCTTCTATGATGAAGAGGTTGATTTCTAGTTTAAGTTAGTGCAGCAGTTTGTGTTTTGGATGTTATAGGTATATCTTTAGTCAGACTGTCTATTGTTCGTGAAAATGTGGGTTGATACCGGGGAACTGTCATAAAATATTGCGGTTGCCCGGTGGCGGCTCACATTTTTTTATAAAAAAGCATGAGGTGGAAGGTGGGATTAAAATATGTTACGCTATGCCATAAAGGAAATGACGGTTTGATTACAGTAAAGTTATAGAAGGAGGCTGAATTATGGATTATAGCAGAAAAATATCGGAACGTCTGTGGAATATGCCGGATAAAGGTGAATTGGAAAGCCGCCGCGAAGAAACCTTTATTGATGACATTATCCAAAAGAGTCATATAGAAAAGGAACTGCTCTCACATCTGGACGGAATAAAGACAGTGTTTGACGGCGGTGCGGGATGTGGAAGATTTTCTATTCTTCTTGCAAAAAAGGGCTGTGAGGTTACACATTTTGATATATCGCAGCCTATGATAGATAAGGCAAAGGAATTGGCGGCAAAAGAAGGAGTTCTTGACAAAATAACCTTTGTGAACGGCGCATTGGAGGATTTGAAGGGTTTCAACGATAAAGCCTTCGATATGGTAATTTCCTTCGATGCCCCTATTTCGTATACTTATCCCAATCAGAAAAAGGTTATCGGTGAACTTGTACGCATATGCCGCAAACAAATTATGCTCAGCGTATCGAGCCGTTTGGGCTCTCTCCCATACTTGGCAAATCCAATACAAAAAAACCAATTCATTTTAGATGAAAACTGTGATGACCCTTTTGTAAAATGGTGCATTGGTAATAAGGAAAATGCAATCGAAGCATATCATTTCAACAAGGATGCTGCTGTGCAGCTGTATAAGGACGGGCTTATAGGAGGGGACAGTGAGATTGCCGAATATGAAAATGGAGGTACACCGTGGTGCATCACATATACTTTTATGCCGGATGAATTAGAGGATATATTGAAACATTATGGTGTAAAAAATATTAAGCTGGCAGGTCCCGGGGCATATGCAAGAACACTTCCGAGAGAAGTGCTTGTGAAGCTTATGAATGATTCAGAACAGCGTTCTGACTTCTTGGATTTTTGCCACTATTATGACTCTAATCCGTTCGTATGCGGCATGGGAAAAGATAACCTGTTTGCCAAAGGCGAACTATGATGATTATAACAGATTTGCATAAATATTTTTAAAAGGTCTTGCAATTGAAAGCATGAAGGGATAATATATATTTACAAGGAAACCGGGGAAATAAGCGCTATCTGGTTTTTGGAGAATAAGGAGGCAGATTATGTATATTGCAAATGAAACAAGGTACGAACAGATGAAATACAATCGTTGCGGAGCAAGCGGATTAAAGCTCCCAGCGGTGTCTTTGGGACTGTGGCACAATTTCGGTTCAAACGGGAATTTTGACAACATGACACAGATGTGTGAGACTGCTTTTGACAGGGGAATCACTCATTTTGACCTTGCCAATAACTATGGTCCTGTGCCTGGTGCGGCGGAGGAAAATTTTGGGCGGATTTTGAGAAAGAGTCTTGGCGCATACAGGGATGAACTGATTATCTCGACGAAAGCGGGATATGATATGTGGTCAGGACCTTACGGGGACTGGGGGAGCAGGAAATACCTGATTGCCAGTCTGGACCAGAGCCTTCGGAGAATGGGATTAGATTATGTAGATATCTATTATCATCACAGACCTGACCCGGAGACGCCCTTAGAGGAGACTGCCAGGGCTCTGGACGATATTGTCAGGAATGGGAAAGCACTGTATATTGGTATTTCAAATTATAATAAGGAACAGACGATTGAGATTGCGGCGCTTTTCAAGGAGATGGGTACGCCGTTTATTATTAATCAGAGAAGGTACTCCATGTTTGACCGCAGCATTGAGAAGGATGGACTCAAGGCATATGCCGCAGCAAATGGAATTGGTATTATTACATTCTGTCCTCTGGCGCAGGGACTGCTGACGGACCGTTATCTGAATGGGATTCCCGAAAATAGCCGCATCAGGACAGACGGAAGATTTCTGAAGGAGGAAGCCGTCGCAGATGAGACGTTGGAAAAGGTGCGTACCCTGAATGCAGTTGCAGCCGAGCGGGGTCAAAGCCTGGCACAGATGGCACTGGCATGGATTTTGCGGGATGGGGATATTACAAGCGTGCTGATTGGCGCGTCTAGGCCGTCACAGATTACAGACAATGTGGGTATGCTTGATAACATGCAGTTTAATAAGGACGAGCTTGAAAGGATAGAACAGATTCTAAATGACGAAAAATAGGCGGAGCTGTCATAGATTCCGCTTTGTGCATAGGCAATAAGGAGTGATTGTATGAAGATAATTGCAATAGCAGCAGTAACAGCAGGCGGGAAAACAACAACAGTAAATGAAATAAAAAAGCGATTATCCAATGTGCAGACGCTGCATTTTGATGACTATGCTTTTGAAGGAGAGGTTGATAACTTTTATCAATGGGTACTCGACGGCGCAGATTATAATGTCTGGAAGCTTGAACCGTTGGAAAAGGATATATTAAAAGTTAAAAACAGTGGAATTTGTGATTATTTAATTCTTGATTATCCCTTTGCCTATTGTCATGAGCAAATCAGAAAGTATATAGATGCGGCTTTCTTTATAGATACGCCCTTAGATATAGCGTTAGCAAGAAGAATTTTAAGAGATATGGGAAATGCATCCGGTAAGGACATAAGAAATGACTTAATGGGATATTTAAAATATGCAAGGATTGCATACGTCCAAATGCTAAAAGATATATTGCCATCTTCCGATTATGTGATAGACGGTACAATGAGTACAGAGTATATTGCTGAGGAAATTATAAATATTATTATAAAATAATTTAATGTGATTATTTATCCTGCGTTTTTGAGGAAAGAAATTTATCATCTGAATGGACCTGTAAAGCATTTTGTGTCAAAAGATTAAAAAAGAAAATAGTCTGAAGCATCAGAAAACTACTCTCAAATTTATATGGAATTAAGGCATTTCAGTAAAAATGTGTTATGGAGTTGTATAAGGAAGGGCTTTATGGTCTCCATAACACTAAAATTCCTCACATACCTGAAAAATATAAAACTTAAGATAATATGATTCATTTGCAGCCCAGAGTATAGGATGGTCGGGAGCCTGCGTTCTGTACTCCACCTGTCTTAAATGCTTGTGAACGTCTCTTGCAGCCTTATTTATTGTTTCCGTAAAAAGCTCGTAGGACATAAAATGAGAGCAGGAGCAGGTAGCAAGAAAGCCGCCGTTTTTAATAAGCTTCATGGCGCGAAGATTAATCTCCTTATATCCCTTAACTGCATTTTTAACAGAATTTCTTGATTTGGTAAAGGCAGGAGGGTCAAGAATAATCACATCATATTTTTCACCGGACTGCTCCAGCCTTGGCAAAAACTCAAACACATCTGCGCAGATAAACTTTACCCTGTCGGAAAATCCGTTAAGAGCAGCATTTTTTTCGGCCCGGGCTACAGCTAAATCAGATGCATCCACACCAGTCACGGATTTTGCGCCTCCTGCGGCTGCATTTAATGCAAAGGAGCCTGTGTGCGTAAAGCAGTCAAGGACTTTTGCGCTGTCACAAAGCCTTTGAATGGCGAGGCGGTTATACTTTTGGTCAAGGAAAAAGCCGGTCTTTTGACCGTCCTTAACATCTACTATATATTTTACGCCGTTTTCAATTATTTCTACATTAGTGTCAAACTCATCACCTATAAAGCCCTTTATACGCTCCATTCCTTCGTTTAATCTTACTTTTGCATCGCTTCTCTCGTATACGCCGCGAATTATAATATTATCCTTTTTAAGCGCAGCCTTTAGAATATCAATAATTAGAGGCTTAAAGACGTCTATCCCCAAGGCAAGAGATTCCACCACAAGCACATCAGAAAATTTGTCAATTACAAGTCCCGGTAAAAAATCAGCCTCACCGAAAATTATACGGCAGCTTTCTGTGTCAACAGTCTTTTTTCTGTATTCCCACGCATTTTCCACACGTCTTTGAAAAAAATCCTCATCTATAACGGCGTCAGCGTTTCTGGTAAGGAGACGTATTCTTATTTTTGAATTGTCGTTTATAAAGCCAATGCCAAGAGGATAGCCGTTAAATGCTTTTACCGTCACTAAGACTCCGTTTTCATAAGAATCGTTTATACTATCTATTTCATTGTCAAAAATCCACATGCCGCCTGCGTTTACGGTACGGCCCTCGCCCTTTTTTAACGTTACTTCAGGATATATCATATCTGCCTCCAAATAAACAGGACATGCGTAATTAGTCCTGCAGCTAATAAAATTACCTGTATATTTTATCATATCAGATATTATCTGTAAATCTGATTTATGTTTTGAGTTTCATTTTGAGTTTTCACATTTTTTAAATTTGTATCTTTAAAAGCTGCATGAAATCAATGTTTTACATAAAAGGCTTAATTACAGATGACAATTACCTATTCGCTTTTTATTTATGTGAATTATCAGACATAAAAAGGATAAACTAATTGACAGGATAGGGCAGATAAAAATTTTTTAAAATATTAATGAAAAAAATTACTGCTTTTGGACGCCAAGGCTTGAGAAAAATATTATAAAATGTGAACGTGAGGTAAGCAATGAACTATACGGATTATATAAATAAGGATATACAGTGTGATTGCGGCAGGCTCCACAGCAGTAATATAAGGGAAATTATTATAAAGGACAACGCTATAAAGGAGCTTACAGCCATAATAGAAAGAAACAATTATAAAAGCATATATATTGCGGCAGATGAAAACACATGGAAGGCAGCGGGAAAGCTGATTCTTAAGTCCATAGAGCAGGCAGCCAGAGGTACGGATAAGCGAAGGGAAATAAAAATTACAAAGCATATATTTAAGGATAACAGACTGGTTGCGGACGAAGCAGCCATTGCCACGCTTCTGGTACACGCTCCGTCAGAGGGTGATTTTGTAATAGGAATTGGCGCAGGAACAATAAATGACCTGTGCAAGCTTATAAGCAAAAGGCTAAAAACTGACTATGCCATAGTAGCTACGGCTCCGTCAATGGACGGCTTTTCATCAGGTATATCAACGCTTGCATTAAACGCTGTTAAGACTCCGGTAATCACAAAACAGCCGGATTACATTTTATGTGATTTAAGAATATTATGTAAGGCGCCAAAGCATATGACAGCATCAGGAGCGGCGGTTTTACTGGGAAATTATGTTACACTTACGGACTTGGGTATTGCAGAGCTTATAAATAATGAAACTTATTGCCGTGAGGGGGAAAATTTAATAAGAAAATCAACAGAAGCGGCAGAGGAGCTTATAAGGAAGCATATAGGTGATGAGACAAGGGATTTTCTACAGGATAAAAGGAACATAAAAATAATTATGGAGTCATTGATTATGTCGGGAATGGCAAAGGGCTTCATTGGAGAATTTATTTTAATGCCGCAAAATGTACAATGTCTTTCAACATATCTGGAAATGCTGTTTATGCAGGAGGAAAAACAGATACTGCCATATGGGGCAGGCATTGCGGTAAGTACTGTAAAGCTAATAAAATTATATGGGAAGATAAAAAAAGAAAAGCCTGATTTTGAGATGGCAAAGGAAAATATAAATTTCAAAGAAAAGTATGCAATACTTGAAGAAAACCGGGAGGAGGCAGTTTCTATAATAAGTGCGCTTCCCAAGGCGGATTATATAAAAGATTTGCTAAAGGCTTTAGATATGCCGTATAAGTTAAAGCATATAGGTATTTCAAAGAAAAACCTTAAGGATAGCATAAAATATGCAGATAATTCCGTCTGTGGACACGGGGCGCTGTGTGTCAAATTGGAAGTTGGTAAATCTAAAAGCCAATAATTGTTTTTTAATTTTAGTAAAACTTACAAAAAGAAACATAAGTTCGTAAACTGGTTGAAAAAATTGATATAACATGATATGATTTTATATATGTAATAAGATTTTAGCTAAGGCAATACGGGAGGAAAAGGATGGGGAAAAATAGAGTAATTGTGGTACAAAATATCAATATTACTGTTTCAGAGGAAAATTTTGACGATTATATCTGCATTACTGATATTGCAAAAGCTAAAGTTGGCGAGTCCAGAGGAGCAGATGTTGTAAAAAACTGGATGCGAAACAGAACGACATTGGAATTTTTGGGCACGTGGGAACAGATTTATAACCCTGCTTTTAAAGTGGTCGAATTCGACCACTTTAAAAGCGAAGCAGGTTTACATACATTTGTATTGAGTGTTTCAGAATGGATTGAAAAGACCGAAGCGATAGGATTATATGTGAAACGTGGAAAATATGGAGGAACATATGCACATAAAGATATTGCATTTGAATTTGCTTCGGCAATCAGCCCTGTTTTTAAACTATATTTGATTAAAGAATTTCAAAGGCTGAAAGAAGTGGAGAATGATGCAAAGAAAATTGAGTGGGATGCAAAAAGATTTCTGTCTAAAAATAATTATTTGATTCAAACAGATGCGGTAAAAAATTACTTGATTCCATCAGGAAATTATAAAGAAAATTTGGAGTGGCTGGCATATGCAGAGGAAGCGGACATTTTGAATGTTGCATTATTCGGATTTACCGCAAAAGCATGGAGGGATGAAAATCCTGAATTGGCAAAAAAGAATAATGTAAGAGATTTTGCTTCAATAAATGAACTTACAGTTTTGTCTAATTTGGAAACACATAATGCACAAATGATTCGTGATGGTGCAAATAAGGAAGAAAGATTTCAGATTTTAAAAGAGATTGCAGAGTATCAGTTGAATGTTCTCAAAGCGGCGGAACAGATAAAATTGATTGAGGAAAAGTGATATGCAAGTATGATGTTTAAATATTATTTAGTTTGAAGAGGCGTGGGATATAGAACAGCAGTTGATAACATTGAATGCAAAAAATTTCCGATATAATTATCTTATGAGAATTACCCTGCATGAAATTATTGTTTTGCATGCGATGAAGGAAGAAGGTGTGAAAGTCTGAGAAAGATGATAAAAAGTTAGTGACAATTACTTGACATCAACGGGTTATGGTCTTCTGCAGGCGCCGCTTGATTTTAATATGTAAAATATAAATAAAAAAATATATAAAAATACTTGAAAAAACCATAAAAATATGGTTTCCTATATGATAGGGTGTTTACACATATAAGTTAACGCCATATACTATATTAAGATGAATTTTTAGTGAAATAATAAATTAATCATGTATGCATTATTTCATAAAAATGTGGAGGTAAAAATGAAAAAGGTTGTTAAATTTGGAGGCAGCTCCCTTGCAAGCGCAGAGCAGTTTAAAAAGGTTGGAGATATTATACATGCAGACGAGGCAAGAAGATATGTTGTACCTTCAGCGCCGGGAAAAAGATTTAACGAGGATACAAAGGTTACGGATATGCTGTATGGCTGCTATGGAGAGGCAGAAAAGGGCAAGGATTTTAAAGAGTCCTTATATGCCATAAAGGAAAGGTACAATGAAATTATAAAAGGCTTAAGCCTTGAGCTTTCCTTAGATGAGGAATTTGCTATAATAGAGAGCAGCTTTAAGGACAGGGCAGGAAAGGACTATGCTGCGTCAAGGGGCGAGTACTTAAACGGTATCATTATGGCAAACTACCTTGGATATGAATTTATAGACGCGGCGGAGGTTATATTCTTTAATTCAGACGGCACCTTCAATGCCGATTACACAAATGAAATTTTAGGCAGGCGTCTTGAGAACGTGGAAAGGGCAGTTATACCGGGATTTTACGGCTCATATGAGGACGGCAGGGTAAAGACCTTTTCAAGAGGAGGCTCGGATATTACAGGCTCCATTGTGGCAAAGGCAGTAGGCGCAGATATATATGAGAATTGGACGGACGTTTCAGGAGTTCTTGTGGCAGACCCGAGAATAATACACAATCCTGAAACCATTACAACCGTAACCTATAAGGAGCTTAGGGAGCTTGCATATATGGGCTTTAACGTTCTCCATGAGGACGCTATTTTCCCTGTAAGAAAAGCAGGCATTCCTATTAATATTAAAAATACAAACAAGCCGGAGGATGAGGGCACCATGATAGTGGAAAGCACATGCCGTCAGCCAAAGTATACCATTACAGGTATAGCAGGAAAAAAAGGCTTCGTTTCACTTAGCATAGAAAAAGAGATGATGAATTCTGAAATCGGTTTTGTTAAGAAGGTGCTTAAGGCATTTGAGACGCAGGGAATTTCCATTGAGCATGTGCCGTCAGGCATAGACACAATGACAGTATTTGTACATAGAGAGGAATTTGAAGCCCATGAGCAGCAGGTACTTGCAGACATTCACAGAATGACAAATCCTGACCACATAGAGGTGGAGACAGAGCTTGCCCTTATAGCTGTTGTTGGTCGTGGAATGAAATCAACAAGAGGTACGGCAGGAAGAATATTCTCCGCCCTTGCCCACGCAAATGTAAACGTCAAAATGATAGACCAGGGCTCAAGCGAGCTTAACATTATTATCGGAGTAAAGGATAATGATTTTGAAAAGGCTATAAAGGCAATATATGATATATTTGTCCTTGTACAGATATAAAGAGGTGTAAAATGCTTCCGTATATATATATATTTGGATTTCCAATTCCCATGTATGGCCTTATGGCAATAGCAGGCTTTGCAGTGTCGCTTATTATGGCCCTTAGAAGGTCACAGGTTTACGGTATTTCAAAGCAGGATTTGGGTTTTGCGTCGGCATATATGGTAATAGGCATTATTATCGGCGCAAAGCTTATGTACTTTATTACTTATATTCCAAAGCTTATAATGAAATGGGATGTATTTATGGCTCATCCGTGGGAAGTGACAATGATAGTTTTTGGAGGCTTTGTATTTTATGGAGGACTTATAGGAGGAGCCTTAGGAGTTATGGTATACGCAAAGCAGTTTAAGCTTAAGCTTATGCCCTTTGCTGATGCAATAGCGCCTGTTATTCCTTTGTTTCATGCCTTTGGAAGAATAGGCTGCTTTCTTGGAGGCTGTTGCTACGGAATAGAATATCACGGTCCTTTTGCCGTGGATTTTCCGTATAATGACCTTACCCCTGAGCTCAGCGAGGTGACAAGGTTTCCCGTTCAGCTTATGGAGAGCGGATTAAATTTTATTCTTTTTGCTTTTCTCTATGTATATAGCAGAAAAGAAAGAAAACCGGGTCAGACCCTTGGAATATACCTGCTATGCTATACCGTTATAAGAACAGTGACAGAGGTTTTTAGAGGAGATATTGTCCGGGGAGTGTACGGAGGAATTTCAACCTCACAGATTATAAGCATATTGTTGCTGCCTTTGGGATTGTGGCTGGCGCTTAGAAAGGATAAAGCAGAATAAACAACAAAATAAAGCAAATGCGCTTCTTAAAAAGTGTGATATAGCAACGCTTACATCTATAAATGAGAAAGGATATCCGCGTACCTGTGTTCTGTCTATTGCGAAAGCGGATACATTTTCGGATATTTATTTTGTGACTTCAAAACGTTCGGATATTAATGGTAAAGCGGTACATTTTGAAACCAATACGAAGTCAAGCGTTTGTTTTTTTCTTGGTGGAGATAGCGTGACTCTTATTGGAAATGTAGAGTTTGTGGAAGATAGAGAATTACAGGAGGCTGTATGGAAAGAGACTGATAGGAAATTTTTCAAAAAAGGGATTGACGACCCCAAATTCAGATTAATTCGGTTTCATACAATAGAGGCAACATTCTGGATAGAAGGTAAATTTAGAACTTGTAAATATAAATAACCGGAAGAATGGGTTAGCATATTTGTGGCAGAAGAGTATCAGACAATTACTGCCACAATCGTAACAGAATAGTAATACAGCGTAAGGGCGTATAGAAAACAAGTCTATACGCTCTGTTTTTTTGTAAGGGAGCAGATTTATAAGTAAAGATATTGTTAAACAGCATAGCTTCATACACGTAAAAAATCAGCTTGAATTGTATGTAACAAACCTAATACAACGAAAAATTAGCTATAAATTACAAACAATTACTTAAAACAACTTAAATTATCGAATAATCAGACAATTTATCCTAAAGTCTATATTTACAAATCCATAATCATGTAGTATATTTATTATCACAAACATCACCTGACAAAAATTATCATAAGCCGATAAGGCATAAAGCCCCGTCAAAGGTTTATGCCGTAAGGAATCGCCTTTCCAAAGAAACCAAAGAAAGTGTGATACGTCAGGGAAATATCAGGAAAGGAAAAAAGATTATGCAGCAGAAGAACAAGGGATTATATGACGCAAGATTTGAGCATGACAACTGCGGTATTGGAGCTGTGGTGAATATAAAGGGCGTAAAAAGCCATGACACAGTGAGCAACGCATTAAAGATTGTAGAAAATCTGGAGCACAGAGCAGGTAAGGATGCAGAGGGAAAGACCGGAGACGGTGTAGGTATACTCCTTCAGATATCACATAAGTTCTTTAAAAAGGCAGTAAAAAATACAGATATAAAGCTTCCCGAGGAGAGGGAATACGGCGTAGGAATGTTCTTCTTTCCGCAGGACGAAAATAAGCGGAATCAGGCAAAAAAAATGTTTGAGATTATAGTGGAAAAGGAGGGCATACCCTTCCTTGGCTGGAGAGAGGTGCCTACAGTACCGGATGTACTTGGACATAAGGCTATAGAGTGCATGCCGTCTATATGGCAGGCGTTTGTGGGAAAGCCGGCTAAGATAAACAAGGGACTTGATTTTGACAGAAGGCTTTACGTTGCAAGACGTGTGTATGAGCAGAGCAATGATAATACATATGTAGTTTCCCTTTCAAGCAGAACAATAGTATATAAAGGAATGTTCCTTGTAGGACAGCTAAGGCTTTTCTTTGAGGATTTGCAGGATAAGGACTATGAGTCGGCTGTTGCCCTTGTACATTCACGATTTTCTACAAATACAAATCCAAGCTGGGAGAGAGCCCACCCTAACAGATTTCTTGTTCACAACGGCGAGATAAATACAATAAGAGGAAACGCCGACAAGATGATTGCCAGAGAGGAAACAATGGCAAGCAAGCTTTTTGCAAACGACATGAACAAGATTATCCCTGTTGTAAATACGGCAGGCTCAGACTCAGCCATGCTTGACAATACGCTGGAGTTTCTTGTTATGAGTGGAATGGATTTGCCTCTGGCAGCCATGATACTTATACCTGAGCCATGGGCAAATAATCAGACACTTACCCAGACGAAGAAGGATTTTTATCAGTATTATGCGACTATGATGGAGCCTTGGGATGGTCCGGCTTCCATACTCTTTTCTGACGGCGATATTATGGGAGCCATTCTTGACAGAAACGGTCTTCGACCGTCAAGATACTATATTACTACAGACGATAACCTTATTCTGTCGTCAGAGGTAGGAGTTCTTGATATAGAGCCTACAAAGATTATAGTAAAGGAAAGGCTAAGACCGGGTAAGCTGCTTCTTGTAGACACAATAAACGGTAAAATAATAGACGATGACGAGCTTAAGGAGAAATATGCGGCAGAAAAGCCTTACGGAGAGTGGCTTGATTCAAATATTGTAGAGCTGAAAAATATTAAAATACCAAACAAGAAGGTAGTGGAGCACAATGAAACAGAGCTTCAAAGGCTTCAGAAGGCATTCGGCTATACCTACGAGGAGCTTAAAACCTCCATACTGCCTATGGCAATGAACGGTACGGAGGCTATAGCGGCAATGGGCGCAGACAGTCCTCTTGCAGTTCTTTCAAACAGAAAGCAGCCATTGTTTAATTACTTTAAGCAGCTTTTTGCGCAGGTTACAAACCCTCCTATAGACGCCATCCGGGAGGAGGTAGTTACATCTACCACGGTATATATAGGAAGGGAAGGAAATATCTTGGAGCAAAGGCCTGAAAATTGTCAGGTTCTTAAGGTAAATAATCCGATACTTACAAATACTGATATGCTTAAGATAAAAAATATGAAGGCGGAAGGCTTTAAGGTAGCTGAGATACCTATTATATACTATAAGAATACCTCCCTTAAGAAAGCCATAGAGCATCTGTTCCTTGACGCTGACAGAGCCCATAAGGACGGAGCAAATATTCTTATTCTTTCAGACAGGGGAGTTGATGAAAACCATGTTGCAATACCGTCTCTCCTTGCGGTTTCTGCCCTTCACCAGCACCTTGTGGAGACAAAGAAAAGAACGTCACTTGCGGTTATTCTTGAAAGCGGAGAGCCTAGAGAGGTACATCATTTTGCCACGCTTCTTGGCTATGGCGCAAGCGCAATAAATCCTTATCTTGCCCAGGAGTCAATAAAAAATCTTATAGATACTGACCAGCTTGACAAGGATTATTATGCGGCAGTAGATGATTACAATTCGGCGGTTATACACGGTATAGTAAAGATAGCTTCAAAGATGGGTATATCTACTATCCAGTCATATATGGGTTCACAGATATTCGAGGCTATAGGTATAGGCGATGACGTTATAGACGCATACTTTAAGGGAACCGTAAGCCGTATAGGAGGCATAAGCCTAAAGGATATAGAGGAGGACGTAAACGAGCTTCACTCCAAGGCCTTTGACCCGTTGGGGCTTGGCAACGACTTAACCCTTGACAGCGAGGGAAGCCACAAGCTTAGAAGCGGCAAGGAGGAGCACCGTTACAATCCTAAGACCATACATCTTTTGCAGCTTGCCGCAAGAACAGGCAATTATGATTTATATAAGGAATATTCAGACGCCATACACCATGAGGTAGGTCTTATAAATCTTAGGGGACTTATGGATTTTAAATATGCAAAGAAGCCGCTTCCGTTGGAAAAGGTTGAGAGCGTAGAATCCATAATGAAAAGATTTAAGACAGGAGCCATGTCTTACGGCTCTATATCCCAGGAGGCCCATGAGACGCTTGCCGTTGCCATGAATATGATACACGGAAAATCAAACAGCGGCGAGGGCGGAGAGAGCATTGAAAGACTTAACACCATAGGGGATAAACGTAACAAATGCTCGGCTATAAAGCAGGTGGCTTCGGGAAGATTTGGAGTTACATCAAGGTATCTGGTAAGCGCAAATGAAATACAGATAAAAATGGCGCAGGGCGCAAAGCCGGGAGAAGGAGGACATCTGCCGGGTAAGAAGGTATATCCGTGGATAGCAAAGACGCGTCACTCTACGCCGGGAGTAAGCCTTATATCACCGCCGCCTCACCATGATATTTATTCAATAGAGGATTTGGCCCAGCTTATATACGACCTTAAAAATGCAAATAAAGGCGCCAGAATTTCCGTAAAGCTTGTATCAGAGGCAGGAGTGGGAACTGTAGCGGCAGGCGTGGCCAAAGCAGGCGCAGGAGTTATCCTGATATCAGGCGCCGACGGAGGAACAGGCGCAGCGCCGAGAACATCCATATACAATGCGGGACTTCCATGGGAGCTTGGACTTACAGAGGCCCATCAGACGCTTATAATGAACGGCCTTAGAAATAAGGTTATTCTTGAGACAGACGGAAAGCTTATGAGCGGAAGGGATGTGCTTGTTGCAGCTCTTCTTGGAGCAGAGGAATTTGGCTTTGCCACAGCGCCTCTTATTACCCTTGGCTGTGTAATGATGAGAGTCTGCAACCTTGATACATGTCCTGTAGGCGTGGCAACACAAAATCCGGAGCTTAGAAAGCGTTTTACGGGAAAGCCTGAATATGTGGTAAACTTTATGAGGTTTGTGGCAGAGGAGCTTAGGGAATATATGGCTAAGCTTGGAATAGCTACCGTAGATGAGCTTGTAGGCCGTGTGGATTTAATAATTCCAAGAGAAAATATTAACGGCGGAAGAGCCGACAAGGTAGACCTTTCAAGAATACTTAATGCCGATTACTGCAAGGAAAAGGTTAAATATACAGACAAAAAGCTTTTTAATTTTGAACTGGAAAAAACCCTTGATGAAAAAGTGCTTGTAAAGGAGCTTTCAAAGGCATTGGAGAACGGACAAAAGAGAAGCATGCAGGTTGACGTAACAAATATAAACCGTTCCTTTGGCACCATATTTGGCTCAGAGATTACAAAGAAATATCCGCAAGGGCTTGACGAGGATACCTTTACCGTTATATGTAACGGTGCAGGAGGACAGAGCTTTGGAGCGTTTATTCCAAAGGGGCTTACCCTTGAGCTTGTAGGCGACAGCAACGATTACTTTGGAAAGGGACTGTCGGGAGGAAAGCTTGTTGTTTATCCTCAGGCAGGAGTAAGCTATAAGAAGGATGAAAATATTATCGTAGGAAACGTAGCGCTTTACGGAGCTACAAGCGGAAAGGCATTTATAAACGGCGCTGCAGGGGAGAGATTTTGCGTGAGAAACTCAGGCGCAACGGCAGTTGTAGAAGGCGTCGGAGAGCATGGCTGTGAATATATGACAGGAGGCAGGGTAGTTATTCTCGGCAAGGTAGGAAAAAACTTTGCGGCAGGCATGAGCGGCGGCATTGCATATATTCTTGACGAGGACAGAACTCTTTACACAAAGCTTAACAAGGAGCTTGTTTCTACAAGAGAGGTAACAGATAAGTATGATGTCCTTGAGCTAAAGAGTATTATACAGGAGCATGTATCATACACAAATTCCGAAAAGGGCAAGGAAATACTGGATAACTTTAGCGATTATCTTCCTAAATTTAAGAAGATAATTCCAAGGGATTACGAGAGAATGCTTGAGGCTATAGTTCAGATGGAAAAGAAGGGACTTAGCAGCGAGCAGGCGCAGATAGAAGCATTTTATGCAATTCAGAAATAGGAGGAGAAGACATGGGAAAGCCAACAGGATTTTTAGATTATGAGCGTGAGGATGCACCGGCATTCTCACCAAAGGAAAGAATTAAAAACTTTAACGAATTCCATACTCCTCTTTCAAGGGAAGAGCAGCGAACACAGGCTGCAAGATGTATGGACTGCGGAGTGCCCTTTTGTCAGGCAGGCATGACCATAGCCGGAGCCGCGTCAGGATGTCCCCTTAACAACCTGATACCTGAGTGGAATGATTTGCTCTATAACGGAAGCATGAAGCAGGCGTATGACAGGCTTCACAAGACAAATAATTTTCCTGAGTTTACCTCAAGGGTTTGTCCTGCCCTTTGCGAGGCAGCCTGCACATGCGGGCTTAATGGAAAGGCAGTTTCCACAAAGGCAAATGAAAACAGCATTATAGAGTATGCTTACGAGCATGGATATGCAGCTCCTAGAGTGCCAAAAAACCGTACAGACAAGAAAATTGCCGTTATCGGCTCAGGGCCTTCAGGTCTTGCGGCGGCAGATACACTTAACCAGAGAGGCCACAATGTAACCGTATTTGAGCGTTCCGACAGGATAGGGGGACTTCTTATGTACGGTATACCTAATATGAAGCTTGAAAAGCATATTATTGACAGGAAGATAGAGGTAATGAAGGCTGAGGGCGTAGAGTTTGTTGTAAATACAGACGCAGGCAGGGACATAAAGGCGTCAAAGCTTTTGGCTGACTATGACAGGGTAATACTTGCCTGCGGAGCGTCAAATCCAAGGGATATAAAGGCGCCGGGAAGAGATGCAAAGGGCATATATTTTGCAGTGGATTTTCTTAAGTCTACAACAAAGGCCCTCCTTGACAATGGTCTTAAGGACGGAACATATATTTCAGCTAAGGATAAAACTGTTATGGTAATCGGAGGCGGAGATACGGGAAACGACTGCGTTGGTACTGCAATACGCCATGGCGCAAAGGGCGTAATACAGGTGGAGATGATGCCGAAATTGCCTGAATGCAGGACAGAAGCAAATCCGTGGCCTCAGTGGCCGAGAGTCCTAAAGACAGATTACGGTCAGGAGGAGGCTATTGCCGTATTCGGACAGGACCCCCGTATATATGAGACTACCGTTAAGGAATTTATAAAGGATAAGTCAGGAAAGCTTGTAAAGGTACAGCTTGTTAAGCTTGAGGCAAGGAAAAACGAGGAGACAGGCAGGCTTCAGATGACAGAGATAGAAGGCAGCGAGTATACCGTAGACTGCGATATGGTACTTATAGCGGCAGGCTTTCTTGGAAGCGAGAGCTATGTCACTAAGGCGTTTGGAGTTGAGGTTGACGGAAGGACAAATGTGGCTACGGAAAAGGACTGCTATAGCACTAATGTGGATAATGTGTTTACGGCGGGAGACATGCACAGGGGACAGTCGCTGGTAGTCTGGGCCATAAGAGAGGGAAGAAATGCAGCGAAGGCTGTGGATATGAGCCTCATGGGGTATACGAATATAAGGTAGAAAGCCGCCGGACAGGTCAAAATATATGTTGGGATTTGGCTGCAACGGTGAAAAATACTGTGTGATTGAAAGCTTAATACGTAAAATGAAGCTGTTGTCCCGGCTTGAAATATAGCCGGACAGCAGCTTTGTTTTTGCCCTTTTGACGGCGGCTTTTGGGATTTTTAACTTGAATATAAATAATGTAGGTGTTAAAATGTAAAATAAGAGCGTGATAAAATTTATCGGGAGAGGAATAAAAATATGAATACAGGAAAAATAGTATATACAGGGAAAAAGCTGTTAAGTTGTTTTTTGGCAATTATTTTGATTATCTTATCCTGCGGCGATACATGGGCTGACGAGCCGGTTGCTTTAGCCAATGGAGATGAATTTACGGAGGGCCGCTTAAAATATAAGGTTATTGATGAAGAAAATAAATGTGTGGAGGTAGCGGTGGAGGATAATAGTATATTAACTACAGGATGGGTATTGGAAATTCCTGATGCTGTTGCATATGACGGGATTACATATCGGGTTACAAGGATTAGCGACAATGCCTTTGAAAATAACAGGGCATTAAGTGAAGTAAAAATTCCTGATACCGTTGACGATATTGGTGATAATGCTTTTTGGCATTGTGTAAATCTGAATAATGTTATATTTCCGCAAAGCATTGAAAAAATTGGAGTCAGCGCCTTTAGGGGCTGCATGAAATTCACCGATATTGAAATACCGGAGGGTGTTAAGGAAATTAATGAAAACGCTTTTTCCTCCTGCTCTAATGTAAAGAAAATCAGTTTGCCGGGCAGCTTGGAAATAATAGGTGACAGGGCGTTTTCAGTTAGTGGAAATCTTACGGATGAATTAACTGTAAATATGAAGGAGGGTGTTAAGAAAATTGGAGAATTTGCATTTGCCAGCTGCGCTCAAATAAAGGAGATAACAATACCGTCCAGTGTTGAAATAGTAGGAAACAATGCTTTTGATGGATGCAGTAATTTAGAAAAGGTGATATTAGAAGGCAGAATTGTTAAAATTCCGAGCGGCTTATTCAGAGAATGTAGAAGCTTGAAATATATTAATATACCTGACAGTGTAAAAGGTATTGGCATGAGAGCGTTTTCAGAGTGTACCGGGTTGGAAACTATAACAATACCTGCAAGTGTTATGAGCTTTGACGAATCTTTTATATTTGAAAACTGTACCAGTCTGAAGGAAATGAAGATTGCCGTTGATGTAGATAAAGAAGATACAAAGTCAGTTACGCCTATAAGTATAGATGAACTTACTGTATGCTTTCAGGGAATTCCAACTGACCGTAAATTAGTATTCCTTAACAGTGATGGAACAAAGGAGCTGGCAGGAACAAGTCTTGCAGCGGCGCAGAAGGCATATATGGACGCAGATGATGGAGATACCACCGATAATCTTTGGTATGGGTGGAAAATCGGAGATTTGTCAGACCTTTATACCGTTACGATAGAAGTGGAAAAGGACGGTGAAAAATGGGAAGACCACGGAAAGACGTTCCTGCTTAAAAACGAAAACGGTTATCTGATAGATGATTTTCAGGCAGAAAGCGGAACATATACAGTGTGTGTTAAAATCGGAGAAAATGTTGTTGATACAGGAGTAACCGTGGAGGTAAAGGACAGTGATACAAGCGTAACGCTGGAGTATTTTACAGTGACATTCTATGATGAAGATACTGCATATGGCAACGATACAGTTTGGGGACAGCAGATAGTAAGAAAAGGCGATTATGCAGTTAAGCCTAATTCTGACCCTGAAAAGGCTGATTTTAAGTTTGCAGGCTGGAAGACAGATAAAGAGGGAAGCAGGGCTTTTGATTTTGGAGTGGGAATAAACGACACAACGAATATTTATGCAAGCTGGTCGAAAGCTTCGGAAGAGCCAAGCAAGCCAGCAGAAACAGAGAAGCCTACAGAGCCAGATAAACCTATAGAGCCAGAGAAGCCTACAGAGCCAGATAAACCGACAGATACGGAAAAACCGTCAGACACAGAGAAACCGTCAGATACGGAAAAGCCGACAGACACGGAGAAACCGTCAGATACAGAAAAGCCCTCAGACTCAAACAAACCGACAGACACTGGAAACTCAACAGCCCCAAGTAAACCAACGGATACAGAAAAACCAACAGCCTCAAGTAATCCGTCGGACATAGAAAAACCAACAGCCCCAAGTAATCCGTCAGACATAGAAAAACCAACAGCTCCAAATAATCCGGCAGATACAGAAACAACCACAGCTTCAGGCAATACGGAAGGCTCGGAAGCGCCGTCAACGCCAAGTCCGTCGCTTAAACCAAACGGCTCACCGGAAATAGAGGAGCCGGAGGCGTCAGTTCCAAATGGAGAAGCCGAAAAGGGCGAAAAGCCAAAGACGGGAGATACAAACCGTGTTGAAATCTATGCAACTGCCGCCATGATAGCAGGACTTTCCTATGTTATGCTTATTTTTGCAAGGGGTAGGGAGGGAATGACAGAGGAAGAGAAGAATATACGTGTGTCAGCGTTGATTGAATGGTCAAAAAAAGGCTCAAGACTTAGAAAGTATGCGGCGTTTACAGCTATCTTTTTCTTACTGCTTTATTATCACAGCATTGGCAAACGGGTTGATTTGGACTGGAAGGAATTCTGTGGAAATTAGAAAAGTTCATCTTGAGGATTTGATATTTCTTTAAAATAATGAATAAGGCGCCAAAAAAGTAAAATATGGCTGTCGCATTAAGAAAAATATATACAAGGTATTGAGAACACAGTTATATATCGATACTATATCTTGTATGTTAAGTTCTTGCTGCGACAGCTTTATTTCATATTTTTGCTTCCATAATCAAGTTTTTATTTTATTGGATTTTATTGAAGCATGATTTATATTTTAATTTGTTTTTCTAAATAAAAAATCTTGATTTATTTATTTTTATAAGCCTGTATAACAGCTTATTTTACCTTATAAAATATAAATCAAGGTTAATATTAACCTATTCTGAAAAAATTCACCTTTTTATCACTTTTATTATAGTGTATATTGTGATATAATACTACTAAACACATTTTACAAAGCATAATTTATTTAAATGCTACAAAGCAGAAGTATGCTAAGGAACATAGAATTGGAGATTGGAAATGAGTACAGAAAGTAACGAATCAAACGAAAAGAAAGAAAATTTTGAGGTTATCGATTATGACATTGACGACGGATTAAGCGTGTATGATATTGATGATGGCTCAAGCATAGACGAGACAAAAAATATGTCTTCAGATACAGGAAAAAGGCGTAGGAGGAAAAGAAAACAGCAGGAGCCCTTCAGCTGGAAAAGGGAGATATTAAGCTGGGTTAAAATGCTTGTAACAGCCGTTATACTTGCATTTATAATCACAAGATTTATCATAATAAATGCAAATGTTCCGACAGAGTCCATGGAGGATACCATACCTGCCAAGAGCCGTATTATGGGACTCAGGCTGACATATCTTTTTGATGAGCCTAAAAGGGGCGACGTAGTAGTATTTGAGTTTCAGTTTAAGGAGGATACCAACTATGTAAAGAGGATTATCGGACTTCCGGGAGAGACTGTGTATATAAAAAACGGAAACGTAGAGATTTACAAGAATGGGGAATATGTGGAAACGCTTGCGGAGCCGTATCTTAAGGAGGAATGGAAGACTTCAAACGACGGATATATATTTGAGATTCCCGAGGGGAAATATCTTGTCCTTGGAGATAACAGAAACAATTCCGCAGATGCAAGATACTGGTATACAAATTATTATAAAACGTCAAACAATGAGGACAGAATACAGTGCAAATACGAGGATATTTTTGTAGACGAGGAGGCTATACTTGGAAAGGTATATTTTACCTACTGGCCGCATTTTAGCTTTATAAAGGATTGATTATAGCAGGGCTATAAGTATATGCGAGGGAGGAACAACAGGATATGAACATTATAAACACCAATGTATTAACATCAAATCAATATCACGATGCAAAATCACTGGTACAGCTTTGCAAGCAGGCGGACGGCTCAAGAGGAATAAGCTTTTTAGAGCCGGAGACAAACTATATCAGAGAATACCCTTGCTTTTTTATGATGTATGAGGGCGAAACGCTGGTAAGCTTTGCATCGGTGTTTATTCCTGATGAAAATACATGTGAAATATATGGTGATACGCTTCCAAGCGCCAGAGGAAAGGGATATTTTAACCGTATATTAAAGATGATAAAGGAAAAAAATAAGGACTTTAATATTGACAAGACTTATATGGTGAACGACCCTACATGTATCGTCGGTACAAGAGCCATGGAGGCTATAGGAGCAAGGCTTGAAAGCTCCGACTATCTTATGAGATATAATAATGAGCTTAAGCCTGAGCCAAAGCATATTCTTACCCTGAGCATTGAAAAGGAAGGGGATAATGAAAAGTATATCAGCATGAAGGATGGCGTAGAGGTTGGTCATTGCTATGTGGAATATACAAGGGAAACAGCCTTTATTTTTGATTTTTTTATATGTGAGAAGCACAGGGGAAAGGGCTACGGAACAGAAACGCTGCTGCTTTTGCTTGAGCATCTTTTAAAGCATGGCTGCAATAAGATACTTCTCCATGTAAATAATGCGAATAAAGCCGCCCACAAGATGTACTATCATCACGGCTTTATACACGACGAGCAGCTTGACTATTGGAGGCTGTGATATTAATATGCAGAATTTAAGAATGACTATTCAGTATGACGGCACGAAATACGACGGCTGGCAGAGACAGGGAAATACGAAAAACACCATACAGGAAAAAATTGAGACGGTTATATCACGGATTACAGGGGAGGAAATAGAGCTGAATGGGTCGGGAAGAACTGACGCCGGAGTACATGCGCTGGGACAGGTTGCGAATTTTAAGACTGACAGTGAGTATGACGAGGAATATATGCTTAAGGAAATAAACAGATATCTTCCAAAGGATATAAGGCTTTTAGATTTAAAAAAGGAAGATATCAGGTTTCACTCAAGGCTTAATGCAAAAAGAAAGACATATATATACAGAATAGATAACACTGATTTCGGAAGTGTGTTTGACAGAAGATACGCCATGAGATTTAATGAAAGGCTTGACGTTAAGGCAATGAAGGAGGCAGCCGCCTTTTATGTGGGGGAGCATGATTTTAAGAGCTTTTGCACAAAGAAAAGCATGAAAAAATCAACCGTAAGGCGTATTTACAGTGTGGATATAACAAAGAATAACGGTATTATAGAAATAATCTACTGCGGAAACGGATTTTTATATAATATGGTGCGTATCCTTACGGGAACTCTGATTGACGTAGGCAGAGGAAGAATTAATCCATGGGATATTGCTGATATTATAGAGGCAAGGGACAGAGGAAGGGCAGGCTTTACCGCAGAGCCTGAAGGATTATTTTTAAAATCAGTGGAATACTAGAAATAATGTTAGGGTGAAAGGATATGCAGATATATGGAGGCAGAAAAAAAGGAAAATATCACTGTGCCGGATAATGCAGATATTAATAATATTAAAAATATTAATAATATAAAAAAGCTGTGGGAAAACGCAAAAGGGCATTTAAGGACAATTAATGAACACAAAAGGCTTGTAATGGAGCATTGCTTTCGCGTAGGCTTATATAAACAGGGACTTTTACATGATTTGTCAAAATATTCTCCTGCTGAATTTATTACAGGAATAAAATATTATCAGGGAGACAAAAGCCCAAATGCAGCGGAGAGAGAGGAAAAGGGAAAGTCAGAGGCATGGCTTCACCACAAGGGCAGAAACAAGCATCACTATGAGTATTGGATAGATTATCCCGGCAGGGGACAGGATATTGCAGGAATGGAAATGCCTGTAAGATATGTGGTTGAAATGTTTTGTGACAGAGTAGCCGCCTGTAAGGTATACAATAAGGAAAAGTATACGGATTCAGACGCCCTGAATTATTATAAAAAGGGCAGAGCCCATTATGTTATACATCCCAAGTCAGACAGGCTTCTTAAGTATATGCTTGAAATGCTTTCAGCAAAGGGAGAAGATTATACCTTTGATTACATTAGAAGGAAAATATTGAAAAATAAAAAGAGGAAAAAAGATGACGATACCAAATGACTCTGTAATGCTGTTAAGCTATGTAAATACACAGCTTAGAGACTTTTATCCAAGTCTTTATGAGATGTGTAAGGCACTGGATATAGATGAAGAAGAAATAAGGGAAAAGCTTAAATCAATAGATTATGAGTATAACAGTGAAATCAATAAATTTGTATAACTTAACGAGGTGACAGGTATGTATAGAGAAATATTGGAAAAGCTTGTATGCTGGAAGGATAATAAAAATAGAAGCATATTATTTTTGGACGGCGGAAAGGGTGTGGGGAAAACCTATACCCTGAAGGATTTTGGAGAGGGCTGTTTTGATTATACCGTAGCTGTTGATTTAAAGAAGCAGGATTATATACGGGTGTTTTTAGAGGAAAAGCCTAATAAGGAAAGATTTTTAAATATACTTGAGATAGCCTGCGGCGGCAAAATGACAGCAGGACAGACGCTTATTGTCCTTGAAAATCCGGAGGAGCTTTCAAATGTAAAAGAAGTGATAAGGTTTCTCTATGATAATATGAAGGAATTTCATATAGTATTAACATCATCTCTGAGGGAAAAGATATTTATGGACAGGCTTCACGAGGCGTCAGAGCTTATTCAGGTTATGCATCTTTACCCTTTAAATATTAAAGAATTTTTAAATATACTTGGAAAAGAGGAGCTTACGGAAAAAATAAAAAACAGCGGAAAAAAATCATTATCTGATGAGGATAAGGCGCTTCTTGACAAATATATAAGATTATATTTTTATGTGGGAGGCATGCCGTCGGTAGTACAAAGATATATAGACACAAAAAGCCTTAAGGAGGTTGCAGACGAAAAGAAAAGGCTTTTGGATAATTTTGAAAATGAAATAAACCAGATTGAATACAAGGCCTTGTCTGATAAGGTAATGAAGGTTTGGAAAAGTATTGATGCCCAGCTTAATAAGGAAAATAAGAAGTTTCAGTTCGGGGTAGTGAAGCTTACCGCAAGAGCCAGAGAGTATAACGACGCAGTGGAATGGCTGTATTCAAATAAGTATATGGATAAGGTGTATAGGGCTAAGGAGCCGTTAAGCAAGCTTTGCGAGCACAGAGATGAAAAATCCTATGAGGTATATCTGACAGATATAGGAATTCTTACTGAAATGTACAATATATCCTATAAGGAGCTGTGTGAGGCAAAGGATTTGTCAGAGCTAAAGTGCGGAGCGCTTACAGAGCAGTTTGTGTATCAGGAGCTTACCTCCAACGAAAATATAAAGGATATTTACTATTGGACGTCAGATGCGACAGCTAAGGTAGAGTTTATGTTTGAGGATAATAACGAGGTAATACCTATTGAAATAAACCTGTGTGAAAATACAAAGGCGCAAAGCATCAAGGTATATAAGTCCAGATACAATCCGGCTATGTATATAACCATATCAAAGGATAATATGAGTATGCTTAAAGGAGCTATAAGACTTCCCATATATGCCATATGGAATTTATAAATTTAAAAGCGCCGCTGCCGAGCGGCGCTTTGTTTACATCATCTTACCTGAAAACAGGCTTTTTACATGCTGTACTTCTGAATCTGTAGCCTTTGCAGCAGGAACATAGTAGCTTCTTTCCCTTGCTATCTGATAAAGCTCCTCCTGTGATGTTTCGCAGGCATTTCTAAACTGCTTTAAGGTCTGCTTAAGAGCCGGGTTTTCTGTCTGAGGTATCATTTCGCCAAATCTTACCAATTCGCCGTTTATACCTGCCAGTGTGTCATTTACCATTGTTTTGTCGTCCATATTCATTTCTGCCTCCTAATTAAAAAATGTCATAAGCTGTTCTTTGTTTTTCATTGCGCCCTGCGCGCTCTTTTCAAAAAACTGCTTTATCTGCGGGTCTGAGCAGGTGTTCGCATACTCCTGCATTTTGCAGTGTGTGGTGTCGTAGCCGCCAATAAGATGACGAAGATTTTGAAGCTCAAGTTCTGATAAATTTGTCATTGTTTTTCCCTCCATTAACAATTTTCTAACATAAGGTATTATTGACCGGATTTTGGAGTTTATTCTTTTTTTACAAATTTTTTTAAAAATACAATGAAATCATTTTCACTCCTGCGTATTAGGGTCAGGGCGGCGATGGTATTATATATGCTGTAGAGTACATATATTTTTAGGAGTATGAATAAAATATTATGTAACTATAGCGGAGGTGTATGGATGAAGCATGGTGAAGGCTCTTTGAAATCCTTATTTTTTATATTTGCTTTGGTGTCAGTATGCTTATTTGCTGTTAGCTTTGCATATGGAGACAAGGCCGGAGACGGTGACAGGGTCTTTTCTGACAGTCCCTATAAAGATGTAAAAAGAGTAGCGCTGACCTTTGATGACGGTCCCCATCCGTCTACTACCCCAAGGCTTCTTGACGGCTTAAGGGAGCGAGGGGTGAAGGCTACATTTTTTGTAATAGGTAAAAGCGCCGACAGCAACAGGGATATAATAAAGACAATGTATGAGGACGGACATCTTATAGGAAATCATACAAATACCCATTGCAATCTTGCGGAAATGTCATGCGCAGAGGCGCAAAATGAAATAAATCTTGCAAACAGCGTTATCAGGGATATAACGGGAATGGATGCCGATTATATAAGACCGCCCTTTGGCGAATGTGGAAAGCAGCTTGACAGTGAGCTTAATATGTTCAAGGTAATGTGGGACGTGGACCCAAGGGACTGGAGCGTAATGAATACTAAAAGCGTGGTTAATTATATTGTCAGTCATGTGGATGACGGAGATATAATACTCCTTCATGATATTTTTGATACTTCTGTAGATTCGGCGCTGGAAGTTGTAGATATATTGAAGGCGCAGGGATATGAATTTGTTACGGTGGATGAAATTTTTTTCCCGTAGACGGTCTTAATTGATTATTAAAAATAATGCATACTTAATTTATCCTGTGCCTGTTGTGTTATTTTGAAAAAGATTTTCTATAAGAAAAAAGATTAGGGCTTAAAAGCCCCAATCTTAAAGATTTTATATTAAATTACTGTCCGTTTCTGTCGCACATACTTGTATACGCCATATGCTTAGATACCGCTTTATAGCCCGGACGTATAATTTTTCCTGCGTTAATAAGCTCCTCTATGCGGTGGGCGCTCCAGCCTGATATACGTGCAATGGCAAATATAGGAGTGTAAAGCTCTAAAGGAAGCTCAAGCATATTGTATACAAATCCGCTGTAGAAATCAATATTTGCGCTGACACCCTTATAAATCTTTCGCTCATTTGCAATAACCTTTGGAGCTAAATGCTCTACGGCGGAGTACAGGCGGAATTCATTATCCATACCCTTTTCCTTTGAAAGACTTTCAACAAAGCCCTTTAATATCCGGGCTCTCGGGTCTGAAATAGAGTAAACGGCATGCCCCATACCATATATAAGACCTGCTTTATCAAACGCCTCCTTATGAAGAAGCGCCTTTAAATAATTTTCTATTTCCTCCTCATCATCCCAATCCTTTACAGCCTGTTTCATATCCTCAAACATGCGGACAACCTTAATATTTGCGCCGCCGTGCTTTGGGCCTTTAAGGGAGCCTAAGGATGCGGCTACGGCTGAATAAGTGTCTGTTCCTGACGAGGTAACAACGTGATTGGTAAAGGTTGAGTTGTTTCCTCCACCGTGTTCTGCGTGAAGAACAAGGGCAAGGTCAAGTATTTTTGCCTCAAGAGGAGTATATTGCTGGTCTGCCCTCAGGGTGTATAAAATATTTTCTGCCGTTGATAGAGAAGGATTTGGCGTGTGTATAAAAAGACTGTCTCCGTCGTGATAATGCTTATATGCCTGATAGCCATACACTGAAAGCATAGGAAACAATGCGATAAGCTGTAAGCTTTGCCTTAATACGTTTGGAATAGAGGTATCATCTGCCGCGTCGTCATATGAATATAGAGTTAGAACGCTTCTTGCCAGTGTATTCATCATATCCTTGCTTGGAGCCTTCATAATAATATCCCTTACAAAGCTGGTAGGAAGCGAACGGTATTTAGATAACAGAACGTTAAAATCGGAAAGCTCCTTTTCTGTAGGAAGCGAGCCAAAAAGTAAAAGATATGTAACCTCCTCAAAGCCAAATCGGTTGTCCTTTAAAAATCCGTTTACCAAGTCATCTAAATCGTAGCCCCGATAAAATAACTGTCCCTCGCAAGGTATGTATTCGCTGTTGTCTATAATATATGATTTAATTTCACCGATTTCCGTTAAGCCTGTCAGGACTCCCCTTCCGTTAAGGTCACGTAATCCTCGTTTAACCTCATATTTTCCGTAAAGCTCCGGGTCAATGGTGTGAGACTGACATTTCTCGGATAATGAGAGTATTTCCGGAGTAATCTCAGAAAAATTGGTATTTGCCATCTAAATAGCCCCTTTCTTTTTAAAGTATATAGAATTCTACCATAAAAACGTGTTGTCGGCAAGTTAATAAAGTATAAACTTATAAAATTCATAAAATGTTTATAATTATGCATAAGGGGCTTTGGGGTTGTGGGAAAGGATTGTTAAATATTAATTTGTACGTTTAAAATATGTTTTTCCTCACATGGAATCCGGGTATGTCCCATTAAAAGGCTCTAG
>CAJUAO010000026.1 GCA_910584685.1 uncultured Lachnospiraceae bacterium
AGAGCATCTGCCTTACAAGCAGAGGGTCATAGGTTCGAGCCCTATAGGTCCCACTATATGCCGATGTGGCTCAATTGGCAGAGCAGCTGATTTGTAATCAGCAGGTTATCGGTTCGAGTCCGATCATCGGCTTATGGGTAGATTCCCGAGTGGCCAAAGGGGACAGACTGTAAATCTGCTGCAACTTGCTTCGGTGGTTCGAATCCACCTCTGCCCATTTTGTTTATATAAAGTGTATGATTTTGTAACACTTTTAAGTAAACAGCATATAATTTAATATCGCGGGGTGGAGCAGTCTGGAAGCTCGTCGGGCTCATAACCCGAAGGTCATAGGTTCAAATCCTATCCCCGCAACTCAGCGGTTATATAATAACTGCTAAATGCCCAGTTAGCTCAGTTGGTAGAGCAGAGGACTGAAAATCCTCGTGTCTCTGGTTCGATTCCGGAACTGGGCATTATTTTTATATTAGGAAGTTTCCCTATGAGGATAGGCTGTTGCAAAATTCAGAAAATATGCAAAATGTAGTAATGGATATACTATGGTATCTACTATATCTTGTATAAAATTTTTGTTTTGCAACAGTCTTTTTAATGCCTTAACCTTTTTAAAAATTTAAAAAAGCAAAAAGCAGAAATTTAGAAATTATTGAAAAACACTACATGATGTGGTATATTGAATAAATCAGCTAAATACGGAAATGGAGGATAAAAAGATGGATGTTACAGAAAGCATAAGATACATAGGAACGGACGACAAAACAATAGATTTGTTTGAAAGTCAGTATGTAGTTCCAAAAGGAATTTCATATAATTCCTACTTGATTATTGATGATAAGACAGCGGTAATGGATACTGTAGATTTACGCTGTACTGACGAATGGCTTAATAATTTAAAGGATAAGCTTAATGGCAGAGAGGTGGATTATCTTGTAGTTTCACATGTTGAGCCTGACCATTCGGGAAGTATATTAAGGCTGATTCAGCTATATCCAAATATTACCCTTGTAGGAAATCAAAAAACATTTGGAATGTTAAAGCAATTTTTTAAGGTAGACCTTGAAAATTGTACATTGGAGGTAAAGGAGGGAGATACTCTTTCCCTTGGCAGCCATACATTAAAATTTTATATGGCGCCTATGGTACATTGGCCGGAGGTAATGGTTACATATGAGCAGGCGGAAAAGGTATTGTTTTCTGCGGATGGCTTTGGAAAATTCGGAGCATTGTCAGAGGAGGATGACGATTGGGCTTGCGAGGCGCGGAGATACTATTTTAATATTGTGGGAAAATACGGCGCGCCGGTTCAGGGATTATTGAAAAAGCTTTCGGGACTAGACTTTAAGTATATATGTCCGTTGCACGGACCTGTTTTAAAGGATAATTTATCTTATTACATAAATTTATATGATACATGGAGCAGCTACAAGCCGGAAACCAAGGGAGTATTTATAGCGTATGCATCTATTCACGGAAATACGGCAAAAGCGGCGGAAAAATTTGCTGAGCTTCTCAGGGCAAACGGAGAGGAAAAGGTAGTGGTAACAGACCTTGCAAGAGCAGATATTGCCGAAGCAGTGGAGGATGCATTCAGATATGACAGAATGGCGCTGGCGGCCGCAAGCTATGACGCAGGAGTTTTTCCATGTATGCAGGAATTTTTAAATCACCTTCAGGCAAAGGCATATCAGAAGCGTAAGGTTGCCCTTATTGAAAACGGCTCATGGGCGCCTACTGCAGCGAAGGCAATGAGGGGAATGTTAGAAGCCATGAAGGAAATGGAAATAATAGAGCCTGTTGTAACAATTAAATCTTCATTGGATGACAACAGCGGGAAGCAGTTAGAGGAGCTGGCTAAGTCAGTAATAAAATAGGAAGAATATTCTTATAATTAATAAAGGCAGTCTTATAAAAGGGAAATATATTACAGGACAGTTAAAAAGGAGAACAATGAAAACATTAATTATAAACGGCTCGCCAAGAGTAAATGGAGATACGGTAAGCTTAGTTAATATTTTAAAGGAAAAAATTAACGGTGAATGTATGACGGTAGATGCATACAGATGCAAGGTTTCGCCTTGCACAGACTGCAGATTTTGCTGGGAAAACAGCGGATGCGCCATAAAAGATGAAATGGAGCAGATTTATGCTTATATACAGGAATGTGATAATATATTGATAGCTTCTCCAATTTATTTTTCAGAGCTGACAGGAAAGCTGCTGGATGTTGGAAGCAGGCTTCAGACTTACTTTTGCGCAAGATTTTTTAGAAAAGAAGAGCCAATAGTTAAGGCAAAAAAGGGCGCAGTTGTTTTAGTTGGCGGAGGAGACGGTCATATAGATAAGCCGTATGAGACAGCATGTACGCTATTACATCATATGAATTGTTATAATATACATCAGGTTGTATTCAGTCATAATACAAATGACAGACCTGCAGTGGAGGATAAGCAGGCAATTAATGGTATTAACAGTATTATAAGCTTTTTCATGGATTAGGAAAACGGGGAGCCTTCTATGGAAAATAAAACATTATTTGAAAAATTAACGGATTATTCAGACGGGGATTACTATCCCTTTCATATGCCGGGGCATAAGAGAAATTCCGACGGCAGCTTAAAAAATATATCTCCCTATGATTATGATATAACAGAAATTGACGGCTTTGACAATCTGCATGCGCCTGCCGGAATCCTAAGGGAACGAATGGAGAAGGCCAGTGATTTTTATGAGTCAAAAAAAAGCTATTATCTTGTCAACGGAAGCACCTGCGGCATATTGGCGGCAATATCGGCCTGCTGTCATATAAGGTCAGCTTCAGATAAGAAAAGGGATGGTATAACTAAAAAAAATAAAATAATAATGGCTAGAAATTCCCATACGGCAGCATATAATAGTGTGCTGATAAATGAATTGGATGCATTATACGTATATCCTGATTTAATTGAGGAATACGGAATAAACGGAGGAATACCGCCTGAAAAGATAGAAGAAATATTAAAGAGAGAGAAGCTTGAGGGAAATATAGCTTCTATATGCTGTGTATTTATTACATCGCCTACATATGAGGGAATAGTATCTGATATTCTGTCAATAAGCAGAATATGCCGCAGCTACAATATTCCCCTTGTGGTTGACGAGGCTCACGGAGCGCATTTCAGTATGCATAAGGATTTTCCAATATCAGCCCTTGAGCTTGGGGCAGATATAGTTATACAAAGCCTCCATAAAACATTGCCGTCCCTTACCCAGACGGCAATGCTTCATATTGGAAAAAATTCTCCTGCAGATGAGAGGGAAATAGAAAAATATTTAAGAATATTTCAAACAAGCAGTCCGTCGTATGTTCTTATGGCAAGTATTGACGAGTGTATTGATAAGCTTATGGAGGATACCTTTACGCCTTTTGACAGGCTTAAGGGAGAGCTTACGGAGTTTTATTCAAGGGCTGAGAAATTTACAAACATAAAGCTTTTGGAAAAAAGCATCATAGGGAAAAACAGTGTTTATGACTTTGATATATCAAAGCTTGTTATTTTTCCAAGGAGCAATCAGTACAACGGGCAGGTATTATATGAAAGGCTTTTAGAAAAATATCATTTGCAGATGGAAATGGCGTCCCTTAATTACGTTATAGCAATGACCTCCGTCAACGATACAAAGGAGGGCTTTGAAAGGCTTTTCCATGCTCTTGACGATATAGACAGAGGAATACGGCTGTATGAGCTGCCATTGCTTAAGGAAAGAAATTATAAGCCTGTGAAGCTTTCAGAGGCTGTGGTATTTTCAAAAATAAGCGACGCACTTATGAAGGAAAAGGAATATATTGATATTGATAAGGCGGAGGGCAGAGTCGGAGCGGAATTTATATATATATATCCTCCGGGAATACCTGTTATTGCCCCCGGAGAAATGCTTAGCGGGGAAATTCTGCGGTATTTAAAGGAGTGTATACAAAAGGGATTAAATGTTCTGGGTTTAAGTGAGGATAGTAAGCAGGTACCTGTTACAGCGGAAAGCTGGAGCTCGCTGGAATTTAAAAAGCTTAGCCTGTATGATTTATTTTAAAATTTTATATAGAAAAACTACGCCATATAGTATATAATTTACGTGAAATACATCAATGCAGGCGAGGCAGGTAAATGGGAAAGATTTATTATATAATGGGAAAAAGCTCATCAGGAAAGGATACCATATATAAAAAGCTTATGGAAAGGATGAGGGGCAAATTAAAGACAGTAACAGGCTACACCACCAGACCTATGCGGGAGGGGGAAACCGACGGCGTTGAGTATTTTTTTGTAACCAGGGAAAAATACAGGGAAATGAAAAGTCAGGGGATAGTCATTGAAAGCAGGGATTATAATACAGTATATGGCGTATGGACATATTTTACTGCTGACGACGGACAGATAGAGCTTGAAAAAAGCGATTATCTCCTTATAGGAACCTTAGAGTCCTATAAGGGCCTTAGAGATTATTACGGAAAAGAAAAAATAATACCGTTATATATAGAAGCAGACGACGGCGACAGGCTGTTAAGAGCTATAAAGAGAGAAAAAAAGCAGGAAGCGCCGGGGTATGAGGAAATGTGCAGAAGGTTTTTGGCAGACCAACAGGATTTTTGCGAGGAAAGACTTACAGAGTGCGGCATAGTAAGACGATATAAAAATATAGATTTGGAAAAATGCATAGAAGAAATATGCAGTGATATTTATGGATAATATAACAAATGTGATACAGGCAGGAATGTGTGAAGGAGATATCAGATATGGATATGAATAATATGAAAATTTCAGAGCTGCTTACATCTACACAGGTAGAGCAGGTAAGGCAGAGCAATCCGTCTGACGAAACCTTTAAGTTCTCCCTAATAAGCAGCATTATGGAGAAGGAAGTGCAGGAGAGGGTAGCAGAGCTTATGGGCTCCATAACCGAGCAGGGAAAGAAGCTGGGAAAAAAGACTGATATAAGAGATATGAAAAGATACAGAGAGCTTATAAAAAGCTTTTTAAACGAGGTAGTTTACCGTTCCCATAAGTTTTCAAGAGAAAATTATCTTGACAGGAGAGGCAGACACAGGGTATACGGAATAGTAAGGCTTATTGATGAAAATCTTGATAAGCTTGCGGAGGAGCTTTTAAAGGATGAAAAGGATAATATTTCCATATTAAGCACAATAGATGAGATAAGAGGTCTGCTCCTTGATATAATAACATAAAGGATAGAAAGATGGCAGGATTTGACGATATAGAGGGGCAGAAGGGCGTTGTCACGCACTTTAAAAATGCCATAAAACTTAATAGGATTTCTCACGCCTATATATTAAACGGAGAGAAGGGCATGGGAAAAAAGACTATTGCAAGGGCATTTTCAATGACCCTTATGTGCGAAAGACATGGGGAAAGTCCATGTATGGAGTGCCATGCCTGTAAGCAGATAATGACAGACAATAATCCTGACGTAAGGTGGGTGACTCATGAGAAGCCTAACGTTATATCTGTAGACGAGGTACGAAGGCAGATAAATGCAGACGTACAGATAAAGCCCTACAGCAGTGATTATAAAATATATATAGTGGATGACGCCGATAAAATGAATCAGCCGGCCCAGAATGCAATTTTGAAGACAATAGAGGAGCCGCCGCCATATGTGGTGATTTTGCTCCTTACGGTAAATAAGGATATGCTGCTATCCACCATATTGTCAAGGTGTGTAAGCATGGAGCTTAGGCCCTTAAGAAAACAGCAGGTGGAAAGTTATCTTGTGGAAAAAGCAGGAATAGTAGATTACAAGGCCAGGGAGGTATCCGATTTTGCCGGAGGGAATATAGGAAAGGCTATAAGGCTGGCTTCCTCGGATGATTTTATGGAGCTTAAGGAAAGCGTAGCCAGAGTAGCAAAAAATATTGCAAAAATGACTGCCGCTGATATTAATGCAGCTATAAAGGAAATTTCTTCATATAAGGAAAATATTGAGGAATATCTGGAGCTGCTTTTTACATGGTACAGGGATGTTTTAATATATAAGTCCTGCGGTGAAAAAGGTGATAATATAAATCAAAAAATAATTTTTGCCGATTATATAAAGTTTATAAGGCAGCAGTCGGAGGCTTGCTCCTATGAAGCTATTGAAAGAATATTTACGGAGCTTGACGGTATAAACGAAAAGCTTAGGGTAAATGTAAATTTTGATATGGTAATAGAGCTTTTACTGCTTACGGTAAGAGACGGACTAAGAGGCGACGTCAAACCGGAAATGGAAATACTTTTAGCTAGACAATAAAAGATTTATTGGTGTATAATGAAGGAAATCGGGAAAATCAACTAATTAAAAAATTTAAAGGGATTTTTTTGATAAAATATTTGAATATATGAAGGCAGGCATTTCAGCTTATATATAGAAAGGGATACAAATGGTTAGAATAATAGGAGTCAGATTTAGAAAGGCGGGAAAGATATATTTTTTCAGTCCTGCAGATATGGATATACAGGTAGGGCAGCATGTTATTGTAGAGACTGCAAGAGGAGTGGAATACGGAAATGTGGTGCTTGGGCCTAAGGATGTGGAGGAGAGCAAGGTAGTCCAGCCCCTTAAGACTGTTATAAGAGTAGCTACCCCTGAGGACGATATTACAGAGGCAAACAATAAAGAAAAGGAAAAGAAGGCCTTTGAGATATGCCTTGAAAAAATAAAAAAGCATGGGCTTGAGATGAAGCTTATAGATACGGAATATACCTTTGACAACAATAAGGTTCTGTTTTATTTTACGGCAGACGGAAGAATAGATTTCAGGGAGCTTGTTAAGGATTTGGCGGCAGTGTTCAAGACGCGTATTGAGCTTCGTCAGATTGGCGTAAGAGACGAGACTAAGGCTCTGGGGGGAATAAGCATATGCGGAAGACCCCTCTGCTGCAATTCCTATATGCCTGAGTTTGTTCCTGTTTCCATAAAGATGGCAAAGGAGCAAAATCTTTCCCTTAATCCTACGAAAATTTCAGGCGTATGCGGAAGGCTTATGTGCTGTCTTAAAAACGAGGAGGAGACATATGAGGAACTTAACTCAAGGCTTCCAAATGTAGAGGATTACGTAACAACAGACGACGGCTACAGAGGAGAGGTCCAGAGCGTAAGCGTGTTAAGGCAGCTTGTAAAGGTTATAGTGGAGATAGGCGATGAAAAGGAAATCAGGGAATATAAGGTAGAGCAGCTTAAGTTTAAGCCTAAGAGAAAGAGAGAAACCTTAAATATTAACGACGAGGAGCTTAAGGCGCTGGAAGCCCTTGAAAAATCGGAAGGAAAGTCAAAATTTGATGATTAATTTATTACCTGATGAGAGAATAGATGATTTAGAGAGAAACGGATACAGGATAATTCAAAGCGGCAAAGGCTTTTGCTTTGGCATGGACGCAGTGCTTTTAAGCGGCTTTGCAAATGTAAGGGAGGGGGAAAATGTTATAGACCTTGGATGCGGTACAGGCATTATCCCTATTCTTCTTGAGGCAAAGACAAAGGGAGAGCATTTTACAGGGCTGGAAATACAGGAGGAAAGCGCCCATATGGCTAAGCGGAGCGTTGCCTTAAATAAGTTAGAGGAAAAGATAGATATAGTATGGGGAGATTTAAAAGAAGCGGACCGGATATTCGGGAAAGCTTCTTTTAGCGTTGTTACGGCAAATCCTCCATATATGAATGATATGCACGGCATAAAAAACCCTGACGATAAGCTTGCAATAGCCAGACATGAGGTAAAATGTACCCTTGAGGATGTGGTAAGCCAGGCGGCAGCGCTGCTTAAGCCAAAGGGCAGGCTGTATATGGTGCACAGACCTCACAGGCTTACGGAAATTATTGATACGTGCAAGAGGTATAATATAGAGCCAAAAAGAATAAGATTTGTCCATCCATATAAGGATAAGGATGCAAATATGGTGCTTATAGAAGGCTTTAGGGGAGGAAGACCCATGACAAAGGTGGAGCCGCCTCTTATAGTGTATAAACCAGATGGAAGCTATACAGAGGAAATATTAAGAATATACGGAAAAGTATAAAGGGTTAAATAATATAATTTATTATATAACCGGAGATAAAACAAAAACCGGAGGAGATAAAATGGCAGGAAGGCTGTATTTGGTGGCGACTCCCATAGGCAATCTGGAGGATATAACCTACAGAGCCTTAAAAATCTTAAGGGAGGCAGATATAATAGGCGCGGAGGATACAAGGCACAGCATAAAGCTTTTAAATCACTTTGACATAAAGACGCCTATGACAAGCTATCACGAGTATAATAAGGTGGATAAGGCAAGGCAGCTTGTAGGAGAAATATTGTCGGGAAAAAACGTTGCCATAATAACTGACGCAGGAACTCCGGGAATATCCGACCCGGGGGAGGAAATTGTAAGGCAGTGCTTTGATGCGGGAATAGAGGTTTCAAGCATACCGGGGCCTGCCGCATGTATAACTGCCCTTACCATGTCGGGCCAGAATACAAGAAGATTTGCATTTGAAGCATTTTTGCCCTATGATAAGAAGGAAAGGGCTCAGGTGTTATCGGAGATAAAAAATGAAACAAGAACAATTATTATATATGAGGCGCCTCATCATCTCCTAAGGACACTTGAGGAGCTATACGAGACTGTGGGAGACAGAAGCATTACACTGTGCAGGGAGCTTACAAAGGTCCATGAAAATGCGGAGAAAACAACAATTAAAGCAGCTATTGAAAAATATACAAATAAAGAGCCGAGAGGCGAGTATGTGCTTGTTATAGCAGGAAAGCCTTTTGAGGAGATAAGAAACGAGACGATAGAAGCTTTTTTAGAAATGACTGTGGAGGAGCATATGGAAATGTATATGTCACAGGGAACAGATAAAAAGGAGGCCATGAAAATGGTTGCAAGGGACAGAGGGGTGTCAAAGAGGGATATATATGATGTTATTTGCAGAAAAAAATAAGTAGAAGCAAGCCCAAAAGCATGACAGAAATTGTTATGAAAAACAGGCTGATTATTTTAACGGAAATATAAAACAGGGATTAATAAAAAGGTTAAAACTAAAGAAAAATAAAAAATGCGGAAAGGAATGATAAGAAGATGATTAAGGAAAGAATAGGACAGCTCAGGGAGCTTATGAAGGAAGCAGGGGTTAACGCATATCTTATTGAAACAGAGGATTTTCACGGCTCAGAATATGTGGGAGAATATTTTAAGGAGAGGGAGTATATGTCAGGCTTTACAGGCTCGGCAGGCTCGCTTGTAGTGACTATGGACAGGGCGGCCCTGTGGACGGACGGAAGATATTTTCTTCAGGCTGAGGAGCAGCTAAAGGGCAGCGGCATTGAGCTTATGAAGATAGGTACGGAGGGAACGCCGGGAACAAAGGAGTTTCTTTTATCACAGGTAAAGAACGGACAGACGATAGGCTTTGACGGAAGGACAATCAGCGCATTATATGCAGAAGGCTTAAAGAAGGAGGCAGATAAAAGAAACATAAGCTTAAATCCGGAGCTTGATTTGCCGGATAGAATCTGGACTGACAGGCCAAGGCTTAAAAGTAAGAAGGTATGGGAGCTTGATACAAAGTACGCAGGAATGGACAGGATAGAAAAGCTTACAAGGGTAAGGGAAATGATGAAGAAGGAAAATGCAGATGTGTTTGTTCTTTCTTCCATTGATGATATTGCATGGCTTTTAAATCTTCGCGGCGACGATGTAGAGTGCAATCCTGTATTTTTGTCATATATGATTATTTTTGATGAGAAGGCTTATCTTTACGCCGACAATAAAATTTTTTCTGATGAGATACTGATAGCCTTAGCGAAGGCAAACGTGGAAATAAGAGGCTATAATAATATATATAAAAACCTTAAGACGCTGACGGCAGATAATATACTTCTTGATGAGGCCAAGGTAAATTTTGCAATTATAAACAGCATAGATAAGAGCAAAAAAATTATAAACAGGCTTAATCCAACTACGCTTTTTAAGGCGGTAAAGACTCCGGTGGAGATGGAAAATATGAGGAAGGCTCATATAAAGGACGGGGCGGCAGTTACAAGATTTATGCACTGGATAAAAAAGCATGCGGGAAAAGAGGAAATAACAGAGATAAGCGGAGCAGATAAGCTTGAGGAATTCCGCAGGCAGCAGGAAAATTATCTTGGAGCAAGCTTTGAGCCTATATTTGCCTATGGGGAGCACGGCGCTATAGTTCATTACTCCGCTACTAAGGAGAGTAATGCAGAAATAAAAGCAGAGGGCTTTCTTTTGACTGATACGGGAGGACAATATCTTGAGGGAACAACGGATATAACAAGAACCTTTGCGTTAGGAGAATTAACTAAGGAGCAGAAAAAAATATACACCCTTGTGCTGGCAGGAAACCTTGAGCTTGGGGCTGCAAAATTCAAGGAAAATGTAAGGGGCTGCACCCTCGATATGCTTGCGAGACAGCCTCTTTGGGAGCATGGACTTGATTTCAATCACGGAACAGGACATGGAGTTGGCTTTCTTTTAAATGTTCACGAGGGCCCCCAGCGGATAGCGTACGGCGCATATGACAGCGAGGGCTTTAAGGAAGGCATGATTACCTCAAATGAGCCGGGTATGTATCTGGCGGGACAGTACGGCGTCAGACTGGAAAACCTGACGGTTTGCGTTAAGAAGGAAAAAAATGAGTACGGACAATTTCTTGGCTTTGAAACCCTGACAATGGTACCGTGGGATTTGGAGGCTGTAGACAAGGCTTATCTTACTGACAGGCAGGTAAGGCTTTTAAACGAGTACCATAAGCAGGTATTTGACGCAGTTTCGCAATATATGGATGATGAGGAGCTTAAGTGGCTTAAGGAGGCAACAAGGGAAATTTAATCCTTAGGCAGGGTTATAAGAAATATAATATTATTATCAAAGCTTTCCGCAGTGATATTTCCCCGGTGCAGCTCTATAATTTCCTTTGCAATGGCAAGGCCAAGCCCTGCGCCTCCCTTTGCTGTTGTTCTGGAGGAATCCAGTCTGTAGAATTGCTCAAATATACGGGACAGCTTTTCAGGCGGGATAGTATTGCCTTTATTTTTAAATATAATTTCTATTTGCGACTGACGCTCTGTAAGTGTTATTTCAATTACGCTGTCAGGAAAGCTGTAGTTTGCGGCATTTCTAAGGAGGTTATCAAAGGCCCTTGAAAGCTTTACAGCATCACAGTCATAATACAGGCTTTGAGGGGCTGACAATGTACATTGAAGCCCCTTTTCGTCAAGTATGGGCTTAAACTCGTATGTGAGCTGATTAAGCATAAGAGAAAGATTTATACGGCTTGCCTCAAGAGTCAGGGTTGTAAGGTTAAATCTGGTGATTTCAAAAAACTCATTTATTAATTCCTCCAGATGCTCAGCCTTATTAAGGGAGATATTAATGTATTTTTCACGGAGGGAATCGGATATTTCTCTTTCGTCCTTTAAAAGTGACAGATATCCTATAACAGATGTAAGGGGAGTTTTAAGGTCATGGGCCAGATAGACCACAAGGTCGTTTTTTCGCTGCTCGGCTTCCTTTGCAGCCCGCTCATTTTGAAGTAATTTTAAGCGGATATTGCTTATATCGGCCTCATACTCCTTGAGAGCAGGCGATAGTGAAAGCGGGGTTTCATTTTCATAGAGACGTTTTGTGGCGTAGGCAAGCTCCTGCATGTATGAAAAGGGCTTCTTAAGAAAAATATATGACATGAAAAAAAATCCCGTTATTATATAGGCAATAAATATGACCGGCTCTAAGCTGCCATAAATATTGGCGAGAATATACAGCATATCATATCTTTCAAAGGAAAAGGAATGATATAGCAGGCTTATAATCATATATAGCAGAAACCCAAAGCCTGTATATAAAGCCATACATATGGTAAAGTACAGGCTTAGCTTTAAGGTGTTGCTTTTATTGTTTTGTGTTAATTTAGTCTTCAATTTGATATCCAACCCCCCAGACGGTTTTTATAAACCTTGGTTTTTTGGAAGGCTCCTTAAGCTTTTCACGGAGTCTTCCTATATGAGCCATAACGGTATTGTTATTGTCTAAAAATTTATCCTCCCATACGGCCTCAAAAAGCTCCTCAGAGGAAACGACAGTTCCATGGCGCTCGCACAGATACCACAAAATAGAAAATTCTATTGGAGTAAGGGGTATATTTTCACCGTAAAGGCTGCATTTGTGCGTAGCCTTATTAATGTTAAGGCCACGGATGTCATACTCATTTTGGGACGTAAGGGCTCCCATTGAATTATATTTTGTGTATCTTCTAAGCTGTGTCTTTATGCGGGCAACAACCTCCAGAGGATTAAAGGGCTTTGTAATATAGTCGTCTGCGCCAAGGGTAAGACCTGTTATTTTATCCATATCCTCAACCTTTGCAGTCAGCATTATAACGGGAAAGAAAAAGCTTTCACGGACCTTTCTGCAGATGGAAAAGCCGTCCATTCCCGGCAGCATAACGTCAAGAACGGCAAGGTCGACAGACGCTTGATTTATATAATTCATGGCGTCAAGGCCATTATAAAATTTGTGTACAGAAAAGCCCTCGTTGGTCAGGTATACCTCTAGCAAATCTGCAATTTCCTTTTCATCGTCAACTACTAATATATTTTCATTCATAATGCGCCGCTCCCAAATTTTTACCGTATTTTTTTAAGGGTAGTATAGCATATAAAACAAGTAATTGCATTAGGGAAAAATACATTAAGTAAACTATATTAAGGAAATTCCATTAAAAATTACTTTGAAATTCCCCACATGCCCTTAATCTGCTTTTGAAGGGTGGAATAGCTCCATTGCATGCCGCTGCGTTTTATGCTGTTTGGGTCGTTTACATAGAAACCGTTTTCATCATAGCCCCGAATCAGTATAATATGTCCTGTGGTGGTAAAATCACCGGGAGACATGCTGCATATAATAAGTCCTCCCCTGTCAAGCTGTTTTTTCATGGAGCTTTCGTTTAGGGACAGCTCATAGCCCGAAAGTCCAAGGATATTTACGCCCTCTGTCCACAGGCTCCATTTTGTTCCGGAGGAGCTGTAGTATCCCATATTATATGCCCATTCCGACATTTTTCTTGGATTCATTTCATTGTCCCCTGTAAGATATACATACGCCATGGAAAGACAGGCGGGGCCGCAGCCGGCAATGGCAATAAAATCATTTCCGTAATAATTCCAGCCCCATCTTGTATCCCATTGGAGAAAGAGAGGCGGCTGACCGAGGGTTATATCCTTTGATAAATCAATGGACTGTGTGCGAAGGGACGCCCTGTCGGGATAGCTTTTTACAAAGTCTAGGGTTTCGGGATTCCGTGATAAAAGCTCTTCAAGCTCCGCAGGATATTGATTAAGGTCTATGCCTTCAATATCCGACGGGAGACTGGATAGGGCAAAGTTTCCTGAGCTTGAAAAGGTGGAAGCCGTATCCTTGGATAATACGAAAATAATCATACATATTCCAAGGACGGCAGCAGTAAGAAAAGCGCCAATGGTAATATACTGCATTTCATTTAGCCGGCGGTATTTATGTTTCCTCGTGTATTCCTTCATATGTTATCACCTCATTAAGTATTTATACAAACAAATAGTAGCATAATACGGATGAAAAGGTTTTCTCACAGTAATAAGAAATCCTTACGTTTTTTTAGGGAAATTCTTACGATTTTCCTACATTGGCATTTGCACAGGTTGACATTTGCCAAGCATTAGTTTATAATCACAAAATAGCAATAATTGGCTGTAATGCCTGTATATAAAGATGATTAGGAGTAAATAAAGATGAGTTCAGAAAACATTTATAGAAGCAGAACTTTAAATGAGATAACGGAAGGCGATGTGGGAGCTTCACTTAAGGTGGCAGGCTGGGTAGAAAATATCCGCGACCACGGAGGCGTATCCTTTATTGACCTGAGGGATATGTATGGCGTGCTTCAGGTTGTTATGCGGGACACAAGGCTTATGGATGGAATAACAAAGGAGGAGTGTATTTCCATAGAAGGAATAATAGAGCACAGAGACGAGGAAACCTACAATCCTAAGATTCCTACAGGAACAATAGAGCTTGAAGCAAAGAAGGTAAATATACTTGGCAAGGTGTACAGACAGCTTCCCTTTGAGGTAATGACCTCAAAGGAAACAAGGGAGGACGTAAGGCTTAAGTACCGATATCTTGACCTTAGAAATCAAAAGGTAAGGGATAACATGATATTCCGCTCACAGGTTATAAGCTTTCTAAGACAAAAGATGACGGAGATGGGATTTTTGGAGATACAGACGCCTATTCTCTGCGCGTCAAGTCCTGAGGGAGCAAGGGATTATATTGTACCGTCAAGAAAGTTTAAGGGAAGGTTTTATGCGCTTCCACAGGCGCCCCAGCAGTATAAGCAGCTTCTTATGGTGTCAGGCTTTGATAAGTATTTCCAGATAGCGCCTTGCTTCAGGGATGAGGATGCAAGGGCAGACCGCTCGCCGGGTGAGTTTTACCAGCTTGATTTTGAAATGAGCTTTGCCACGCAGGAGGATGTGTTTAAGGCAGGAGAGGAGGTTCTCTCGGCGGCGTTTGAAAGGTTTGCGCCTAAGGGAAGCGTAGTTACAAGGTCGCCGTATCCTGTTATCAGCTATAAGCAGGCTATGCTTGAGTTTGGAACAGACAAGCCTGACCTTAGAAATCCTCTCCGTATAGTAGATGTGACAGACTTTTTCCAAAGATGTACCTTTAAGCCTTTCCACGGAAAGACAGTAAGAGCCATAAAGGTTCATGCAGAGATGTCAAAGGGCTTTCACGAGAAGCTTCTTAAGTTTGCGCAGGAAATAGGAATGGGCGGACTTGGATACCTTGAGGTGCTTGAGGATAGGACATATAAGGGACCTATAGATAAATTTATTCCTGATGACATGAAGGCAGAGATAGCCAATATAGCAGGACTTGCAGCAGGAGATACCATATTCTTTATTGCCGACAATGAGGAGCAGGCGGCAGATTATGCAGGACAAATAAGAAACGAGCTGGGAAAGAGGCTTGATTTATATGAAAAGAATGCGTACCGCTTCTGCTTTGTCAATGATTTTCCTATGTATGAGTATGACAAGGAAGAAAAGAAGATAATATTTACCCATAATCCGTTCTCTATGCCGCAGGGTGGTCTTGAGGCCCTTAACACAAAAAAGCCGGAGGAAATACTTGCATATCAGTATGATATTGTATGTAACGGCGTGGAGCTTTCTTCGGGAGCAGTGAGAAACCATGACCTTGATATTATGGTTAAGGCATTTGAGATAGCGGGCTACACGGAGGAGGACCTTAAGGAGAAGTTTGGAGCCTTGTATAACGCATTCCAGTTTGGAGCGCCTCCACATGCAGGTATGGCTCCCGGCGTAGACCGTATGATTATGCTTCTTAGAAACGAGGAGAATATAAGGGAGGTTATTCCGTTCCCAATGAACGGAAACGCACAGGATTTAATGTGCGGAGCCCCGGGAGAGGTTACGGAGCAGCAGCTTAGAGAGGTGCATATAAAGGTGCGTCAGTAGAAAGCTTAATAGATTATTATATTAGGGAGATACTTTTAAATAAAAAGGAGTATCTCCTTCTTTGTATCTGCCGTCAGGCTTAAAAAAAAAATATAAAAAAATTTGTTTCTATGTCACAAAAGCAATATAATGATGTCTAATTATTTAGGAGGTAAAAGCTATGAATAAATTAACTAATACTGAAATGGCGGCTTTAATTGATAAGGCTGTCGCAGGAGATAAAAAAGCTCTGGAGGAAATTATTGTAAGCGTGCAGGATTTAATTTTTAATTTGTCCTTAAGGATGCTGGGTACATTTTCGGATGCGGAGGACGCCACACAGGATATACTGCTTAAGATTATAACGCATCTTTCCACCTTTAGAAAGGAAAGCTCTTTTTCAACATGGGTATTTGCCATAGCGTCAAATCATCTGAAAAATTATAAAAAGCATATGTTTGCCAAGTATCCTTTAAGCTTTGAGTTTTATGGGGAGGATATAGAAAACGCAAAAATTCATGATGTTCCCGATATGACACAGAATGTTGAAAGGGAAATACTGGCAGAGGAATTAAAGCTGTCCTGCACAAATGTAATGCTCCAGTGTCTTGATGCAGAGAGCAGATGTATTTTTATATTGGGTACAATGTTTAAGCTTGACAGCCGCATGGCAGGGGAGATTTTGGAAATGACGCCTGAGGCGTATCGTCAAAGGCTTTCAAGAGCAAGGAAAAAAATGGCGGAGTTTCTTCAAGAATATTGTGGAAAATACGGAGATGGCAAATGCAGATGTGAGGATAGGATTAATTATGCAATTCAAAACCACAGGCTTAATCCTCAAAGGCTGGATTTTCAAAATGCCAATCCAATTAAAATGGAAACAATGATGCATGTTAAAAACGCAATGGAGGATATTGATGATTTGTCACAGAGGTTTTCATTTTGCAGAACATATGAAGCGCCTGAAAAAATAAAAGGGTTTATAGAAGACTTTATAAAGTCCACACAGCTTACAACCGTAAAAAATGCATAAGGGAGATAAAAAATGAATATGGAATTAATTATTAAATATTTGTCAGAGCTGGATAAAAATAATAATCGTGAATGGTACCACAGCCATAAAAGTGAATTTAAGGAAGCAAATAAGGAATTTGAGGAATTACTGGAGGCCATGATATTAAAAATAGGTACATTTGACAAGAGCATCCTGCAGAATAATCCAAAGGAGCTTACCTTTAAGCTTGTAAGAGATACACGGTTTAGTTATGACAAGTCGCCGTATAATCCTGCGTTTAGGGCGCATATATCATCTAAGGGCAAGCTTCCGGTTCCTGTGGGATATTATATTATGATAAAGCCTGACAATCAGTCATTCCTGGGAGGCGGGCTGTTTGCCGATATGTTTAAGGACGCCACATCAATGGTTAGGAATTATATTGCAGAAAATCCGCAGGAGTGGGAGAAAATTATTTACAATCCTGATTTTGAGAAATATTTTAAGGTGAAGGGGACGGCCTTGAAAAATGTACCTAAGGAGTATAATAAGGAGCATCCCCAGGCAGAGTTTTTGAAATTTAAAAGCTGGTATTTAGAATACTCCGTAAGAGATGAGGAGCTTAAGGATTCAGATAAATTTATAGAAACGGCGGTGAAGCTTTTTGAGATAATGAAGCCCTTTAACGATTATCTTAACAAGGCCCTTGTTAATTTTAAAATGCCTGAGAGAAAATAAAAGGAAGCAGGTCGTCTTATCAATTTTTTTTTGCAGGCAGGTGGTCAATCGCCTTGTGGTGTTGGCATGGATGTTGTGCTCAAGCTCCTTCTTTTGGGCGCAAAAAAAGACGCATGGTTTACAATTTACTGTTCCATGCGTCTTTATGCTGTTATTTTAATATTAAATTATGTTGTTGATTATGCTAACTGCATGACTTCGGCTTCAATCTCCTTTAATTCCTCCATTGATAAGGCAGGAACATAACGTGCAATTTTTTCAAGAGAAAGTTCTCCGTCTTTAATCATTCTTTCTGCTGACTTTCTTTCCGTTTCTTTTTCAATGTCTTTCGTATAAGTTCTCATAATCTGTTCGTCATCAAATAAACTCATCATAATCGTTATTACCTCCACTTCCTTGCTGCTTAGATATTGTTTTAAGATGTTCCTATCCTTGCAAATACGGATTGTTTCCGTAACCGCCTGTTTCGTCATTCCATGCTTTCATCTCAAAAAGCTTTGATTGTGCCTTCCATATGCCCGCGAAGGCTTTAAGCTTTTTTCTTTTTACGTATTCTTACCAATACAAACACAAGGGTAAATCCAATGGCAAGGACAGTTAATATAATGGCAAAAACAAGAATAATAACCGTATGTGTCATATAGGCGTCTGCCCTGCTTAAGGATTCATAAGCCAGCCTTATATAGCCAACGCTGTTTTCAAACACCTTTCTTATAATAAACCAAACCCATAAGCCTATAGAGGCAGCCCAGCTTATAACAATAATGTACAGCCATATAAAACCTGATTTTTTTTCATTGTTATTTTTAATTTGGGCATTTCGCTTAGCGGCAATTTTAGCAGCCTTCTTAGCAGCTCTTTTTTCTGCTTTAGTATCAGTATTAATATTTTCAGCAGGAATATTTGAACCGCTATTTATAGCACTGTTATTTATAACAGTGTTATTTACGGCAGCATCAGTATTCTTTTTACTGCCGCGTTTTTTTGTAAATACTATAATAAGAATTATACCGGCAGCAGAAATTACAAGTCCCACAATAAGAGGCAGCAGCTTTGAAAAAACGCTGTCTGACGAGAGAATTCCCTTAGACCTCCTTGTAACCGTGGCGGTAAGTGAAGTGCCGATGTCGCCCCGAGAGGCTTCTATAAATACGGGATTTTCTCCCTTGTCAAGCTCAAGGGTATATGTAAAAATGCCGTCTTTTACCTCAGCTTTATCTCCGTTGACTGTCACATCCGTGCAGTTTGTAGCGCCGGATATAATGATAAAATCATTTTCCGTAGTTATTCCGTCAATACTATGGCTTAAGCTTAGGGACGGAGTTATGGAGTTTACGTTAGCCATACGGTTATAATTATGAACATATCCGTTCTTGTCGGTATAGGATACCATAATGGTATTTCTTGTCTCAGGAAGTGTTATGGAGCTGCTTCCGTTGCCGTCAAGAGTGTAGGTTTCACTATTGCTATTTATGGTAAAGGTAACCTCTGTTTTATCTGCGCCGGTATAGCCAAAGGTCCATATGTTTGAATCAGTCATGCCTGTTTCAGGAAGGGTAAGCTTAAGGGAATCGTCAGAGGATATATTCACATTAAATTCCGATAACGATGAAGCCAGACCTGACTTATTGCTGATACTGATTTTAAACAGCGCAGATTCTGCGTCGTCATCATATGTAAAAAAGCCTGATTTTACGTCGGAGGCAGGATATTCCGATGATGAAATAAGCTCGTTATCAAGGTAATATTCTACATATACAGCCTTTGTTCCATAGCTTATATGGTGATTCCAGTCCACCGTTATAGCTTTTGAGTCATGGAGAACGGTTATATCTACCTCTTTTATAGAGTCGGGAGATTTGGGATTAGTATAGGAAAAGGAATCGCTATAGGCATAATCAAATATTTCCGAGCCATTGTAATCATATGTAACATAAAGCAACAGATAATATTCATTATATGTGCTTAAATCAGCCAGAGAAACATTTACGGAAACCTCCTCTCCCGTATTTCCGCGGCCAAAGGCAAGCTCCTTTCCGTTAAGGGTATCCTTAGACGTAGTTGCCATAATAGAATATTTATAGCCTGTATTTTCAGCTCCCGAAACACTAAAGGCTACGGGAAAGGTTTCTCCTGACAGGGCGTCTGCCTTAAAGGCGGTAATCCAAAAGTCTGAATTTTGTACCACGCTTCTTACCGTAAGGTGGTCGTTTGAGCCCTTATCATAGGTGATGCTCCATTGTCCTGCCTGCGCGCCGCCAATAAATATGGTGGTGGAGGAGCTTCCGGCAAAGACAGTTATATTGTCGGTATCTGTATTTTTATCTATCTTCTCACCGGAGGGAGAGGTGATAGTAAATGAAATATCGTTATGCTCATATTCAATTATGACGGCAACATCCTGTTCCTTATCATAGTTAAAAAGCTCAGCCGTGCTTTCCTCTGCAAGGGCTGTCAAAAGCATATCCGGTATAAGAAGTATTGCGCATATAATCAGAGCAGGAATGATGTATAGGTGCTTTTTAAGTTTTATCATGAAGTTTTTCCTCCTGAAAAATTGGATTTAATAAAGTGTAACCCCCGGAAGCCAGTCTCCCTTTGTAAAGGTAATTCTGACGCCGCTGTCCTTTCCGGCGGCATGGTTATCTCCCTTTATAAGGATAGTAAATTGAGAGCTGTTATTATGTAAGCCGATTAGGAAATTGCCCTCTAAGTCGCCTGTAAATTTCTTAAATATTTTTATGTTGTAATCTACGGCTCCACGGCACATAAGACCGGCAAATTTATTATTTATATCTACCTGTGACGAGCCGCTTACATTAAACTTTAGGTTGTTGCCAAAGTCAAGGTTTAAATCGTTTGATATTGCAGCATGAACTCCCGCCACGTCGCTGTCGCTAAGTCCAAGAAGATAATTGCTGTAATTATAGTGGCCTATATCAACCTCAAGCTTTCCAAGAGTTAAAACCTCTAAGAGAACTGCCGTAGTATCAAGCGAAACATTCCAGTTGCTAAGGGTAAGGCTTAGTCTGGTATCGTCAAGGGCAAGTATTGATATGTCCAAAATATCTCCAAGGAAGGAGCTAAGCCCCGGAATAATCTCGTTAAGCTTAAAGAAGTTTACATCGCATTGACCGTACCATGTGGCGCCAAGAAGCCTTGAGCTCATAGAAGCGTTCTGGGATTCGCCGGCTAAGCCTTCCACCCCTGCATGAAAATCATTAATGGTAACAGGGGGAACCTTAACTACGTTAAAGTCTATATCAGCAGCAAGGTCTAAGGCGTCAAAGCGGCCGTCTGCAATGCCTATGGTAAAGCCAAAGCTTACGCCGTCATTGTCCTTAAAAAGCGGAACGTTGTCTATACCTACTGAAAGTCCGGCAGTGTAGTTGTGATTTATAGTGTCTAAGGATAATTCAACATGAGATACTGACAGGGAGGCAGGGCCTAAATGAAGTGCCTTACGTCCCGAAAGGTTTAGGTCAGAGGAAAGGCTTACGACTATTCCCACCTTATCCTTTGTGATAACAACAGATTTTTCCACGCCTGATGCAGATATAGGAGAATCGGCATATTCAAGAAGATTATTAAGGGTAGGAAAATCAAAGTTCACACTGGTTATTGTCATGTTAATATATTCAGGGTGAAGCTCTAAATATGGCTCGTATATTTCAAGAGGGCCATAGTAGGTCTTTCCGTGGGTATAATATTTATCAAACCGGCTGCCGTCCTTATATAAGGTAAGATTTGATATAGGAGGAACGGATATGGTATTGTCATAGAAGACGCCAAGGAGTCCCGGCAATGCTTTATCATATGCAATATATGAGCCGTAAGCATCGGTCAGGGCTAAGGTATTTCCTGACAGATTTCCCGTAAGGGTAACATCTCCGTTAAAATGCAGATAATTGTTAAGGCTTACATTGCCTCTGAGGTATATGTTATTGTCTGCGATGGTTATGGACATTGCCGTAAAGGTATAATCTCCGAAGGTTACAGAAGCATATTCCCCCTCCTCAAGGATAAATAAGTCTGAAAGAGTGCAGGTACCGCCGTCTGTATTTATTATTACCTTGTATGTGTCATAGGCTGTTGAGGCAGGTATGGTGACAGTAAGCTTTTTATCGTTTGTAACCGCACAGTTAAGATTTGAATATATTTTGCTGCCGGACAGAGATACCGATATATTTTTTGCCCTGTCAAAGCCGGAGCCGAGTATTGTAAAGGAAGCTTCCCTGCCGGCGCCCTTTATTATGGTAGAGATACCAAGCCTGCTTATTGTTATTCCGTTTAAATTTATATCAGAGTTATCCTCATTGTCATCAGAGTCGGAATAATCAAGTGAATAAGTACGCTTTCCCATATATCCGTCAGCCTTGTTTGCAATGGTTAAAAGTCTGTTTTTTGAGGTGGTGGTGTCGGCGGCCTTATAGGTTATGAGATAGTTATTGTCAAGCTGATTGTGTATAAAGGAATATAAATCCTCAAGCTGTACGCTGCTGCTGCTGTAGATAAAGCTGCCCATTCCTGAATCGGCAATGCTTTGAAGGTATGATGTGCTTACGTCGCCTAACCCTATAGTGTACATAACAACATTATTTTTTATACAGCGCTGTCTTAGCTCATTAAGGGCTTTGGCAGTATTATATGAGGAATCCTGTCCATCTGTCATTACTATAATGGCGTTAAATGAATTATCAGAGGAGGAAAGTCCGTTAAAGGCAGCGTCAACGCCGCAGCCTATGTCTGTTCCGCCTCCTGATTGAAAGCTGTCTATGGCAGCCAGTAATTCCGAGGAATTATTTGACAGGCCTGTGTTTGACAGGACTTGGGAATCAAAGGTTATAATTCCTATCTGCTCCTTGGAATTTCTTGATTCTACAAATTTTGATACGGCGGCTTTAAGAGAGTCTATATCGCCGCTCATACTTCCTGAATTATCGCATACAAGAAAAATTCTTGATTTAGAATACTGTACCTTTTCTATAGTGTAATCCTCAATAACAGTACCGCAGTCGGTGAGAATTATATTATCCTTGTCCGTAAGGTCTGTGCCGCTGGTAGAGACATAGGCTTTAACGGTTGGAAAATCATCTGTCCTGACAATGCCTATGTTAATCATGGCCCGCTTTTCATTAACGTAGGAATTGCTTGTGTTAAGGTATTGCTCAGGCACAGTGATATCGCTTCCGTCTATTGGCAGCGACGCCTTGTAGGCCTGGGAAAGATAAGAGTCAAGGCTTGTAATGTTGTCGTCTGCAGAGGAATTATCTACAATAGAGCTTATCTCCTTCAGGGCATCCTTTAAGGCGTCATTATCACTGGAATTAAGATTATTCAAGGCGTTGTTAAGGGCTTCAAAGGCAGCAGGCTTATCTTCAAGAACGCTGTTTATACATGAATCCTGAATATAAAGACCTGCAGCGTCCTCCTCCTTTGCAGCGTCAGGCTCAAGTCTTTCTTCAATTTCAGATAATATGGGATTGCTGTTTTTGGCGGCAATGGTCTGAAGATTAGATTGGATATTGCTGATTTCTGCATTTGTGTAATCGTTTGAATCAAGGCTTTTGTATATATTATTACATTTTTTTAATACGTTTAAGTAGTCGGAGGCTTCTGCAAAATCAGACGGAAAGTCCTCCGCCTTTATGCTGCCTGTTATGTATAGGTTAGCAACTGCGGCAAGGGCGTAATCGGCCTCTGCGGATATGGCATAATTTATTAACAACTGGTATTTTTCTAAGGAGATAAGTCCTGCAATATAGGAATCCCTTATTTCAGGCAAATCAAATATACTGTTGTCCTCCTTATATAAATCGGCTAAGGAAGCCGTCATTTTTTTTATTATTTCATAGCTTTCCTTATCACCGGAATCGGCGTATTCTTCCCTTGCGTCAATAAGGCTGTTTGAAGCGGCTATTGCTGCGTTAAGGCTTACTGCAGACTTGTTGTCTGAAAGATAGGAGCTTACGTTAGCTTTAATGGCTTTAGTAACCTCCTCAGTCCTTTTTTCCTCAGCCTCCTCAGCCTTTAAAATATCTGCGTCAGAAACATTTTTAACTCCGTATTCTTCAGGTGAAACCTGAGAAGCCTTTAGGCTGTCAAATAATGCCTGCTGGGATGAAAGAGTTATGGCAGAGGCATATCCCCCTGAGGTTACGTTATTTACAAAGTCATTAATGTCGTCAGGTATTGCGCCTTCTGTCTTGTCAATGTATTCGGAAAGAGTCCAGGCCATAAGAATAGATTTCTGCTCATCACCTGATAATATTCCCAATCTTACAAAGGAAATAAGTCCCTCCTCCGTATCTCCATAGCCTGCAAAAAGCTTCTCAAGATAATGCTTTGCTTCGTTTAGATTTCCCGAAAGCATATTTATATTTGCCATATAATTCAGATGTCCGGCAGACATGGCGGAATGTTTTTCCTTAGGAGCCTTCCAGAAGAGAAAGCCCGTGATAATAGCTGCGCATGATACGGCAAGAGAAATCACCGGAAATAAGACTGCCCTTTTCTTTACCATAAATATAACGGAAAAGATAATAAGAGGCGATAATCCTGCCATAAGTAATAATCCGTTCAAATTCATAATCCTCCTATAGTATGGTTTAAACACTTTGGTATTTCAAGATTATCATATGTATTAGGAAAAAGCCAGAGAAATTTATTATATAAAGTAGAAAGTTTGTGGTAAATATGCTACAATATAAAAGTATTGTTAAAGCAGGAACAGTATGGAATGAGGTATGGAATGAGGAGAATAAAGCTTATCAGTTTAATAGTGGCAATAATATTTGCAATAACCGGAGGGGTGTGCATTGCCGTAGGAGCAGCAGCTTTTGTTAAGACGAAGGAATTTGCCGATGATGGGGTTATAGTTAAGGCAAAGGTAAGCGCCATAGAAGGGGAAATAAATGATGAGGGAGAAACAGATTATACGGCGTATGTCACATACGAATATGAGGAAAAGGAATATAAAAGAATAAGGCTTAAGGAGTATAGCAGCTCTCTTTATGAAGGAAAAACCATAGAGCTTTATCTTGATAAGAATAACCCGGAGAGTGTGAGAATAAAATCCATAATATATCTGTTTCCGGCTGTCTTTACAGGCATAGGAATTATATTTTTGATTATTGCGGCAATTATATTAATTTTAAGGCTTCGGAGGGACAGAAGAAGAAAAAGAATTATGGAGACAGGCGTAAGGATATATGCGCAGGTTAAGGGAAGCGTAGTTGATACCTCATACACAATAAACAATAAGCATCCCTGCAGGCTTGAGTGCGTGTATTATGACGAGGTGTCAGGCCAGCCTGTTATATGCACCAGCGATATTATATGGGAGCCGCCTGAAACATACATAGATAAATATGTGACTGTGTATGCAGACAGGGAGGACAGAAGCAAATATGTGGTGGATTTGAAAAATATAAAATAAACATTATTTTAAGGAGGAAAATGTTGTATGCAGATGGACGATTTATTTTTGAAGGCCTGCCAGAATGGGCAGAAGGGAGTTATTCAAACTTTTTTAAAAAAGGGCGGAATAAATATAGACAAGCGTGATGAAAAGGGACTTACGCCCCTTCATTATGCATGCCAGAAGGGCTCAAGAGATATAGTAAGGCTTTTAATTGAAAACGGAGCAGACGTAACAATGGAGACAAATACAAGCGTGACGCCGCTTCATCTTGCCGTTATGTCAGGCAATAAGGAGATTATAAAAATGCTTGCGGATGCCGGAGCAGACGTAAACGCTACGGATAAGGAGGGAAGAAATTCCCTTATGTACGGAATAGATGCAAAGAGGGTTGAGGCTGTTAAATTTCTCATATCCCTTGGCGCAGATGTTAATATTATGGACCACAATAACCATTCAGCCTTAGATTATGCTACGGCTGCGGGACTTACCCAGATAGTGGCAGACATAAATACAGAGGGCGGCGAGAATAAAGACGTTCACGGCTATACGCCTCTACACCATGCATGCGCAAACAATCAGACAGAGATGGTTAAGGTATTGATTAATAAGCCTGAAACTGATATAAACGCAGCAAGCGACAGCGGAGAAACACCCTTGTACTTAGCGGTAGGCTATGATTTTCTATATGCGGCAGAGCTTTTGATTAAGGCAGGGGCAGACCTGTCCAAGGCAACCAACAATGGAAATGTTCCCCTTTTGTTATCAGTAGAAAATGGAAACGAGCACATTACAAAGGCTTTAATAGACGGCGGGGCTGATTTAAGCCAGCGTAACCGTGGCGGAGAAAGCGCTCTTATTCTTGCAGCGAAAAACGGCCATAACAATATTACGGCCATGCTTATTGAGGCGGGAGCAGAGGTAAACGCAGCAGACGCCGAGGAGCATACGGCTCTTTACTATGCCACAGAGGCAGGCTACAATGAAATTGTTGAGCAGCTTATTATGGCAGGAGCAGATTCGTAAGGTAATTTAAGCCGCCGAGGCGGCATGTGGATTATTATTGCAGGGTCTTGAAGCAGATTTATATAAAATATAAAAGCAATAGGAAAGGAGCTTTTAATAATGGAAGAATTATTAAGATTTTTTAATGACAACAGAAATATTTATAATCTCTGGTGGGAGTCAGACGGCATGTTTTATGCCTATGAGTGTAAAATAGCCACTGAGGAGCAGAACGCTATGGTTATGGAAAAGGGAGGCCCGCTGACAAGGGAGGAGGCTGCCACCCTTGATAAATACGGACTTAGCATATTGCATTATGGAGTGTGGCACAATTTTTACGACCTTGTAAAGGAGCTTATTGAAAAGGGCGCCGACGTAAATGTTGCCACAGCCGATACCACGGCCTCTACCTCCTATAAGAGTATGGTAGGAGCAACTCCTTTGCATATTGCGGCATTTCTGGGAAATTTAAAGATGGTAAAGCTTTTGCTTGAGTCGGGAGCAGATGCAGGCATTAAGGATGCTAAGGGAAAATCGCCTCTCCATTATCTTATGATGGTTAAGCGTGAGGGAATGATAGAAAATACATACGCCCAGTGGCATGTAACAGACCAGAAGGCAGAAATACTGCCCCTGTTAAAATGCGATATAAACGGGGAGGATGAAAACGGAGAAACACCGTTGTTTACGCTGCTTTCAAACAGCTATGCACCTATTATTCAAGCCCTTTTAGGAGCTTTGATAGAGCAGGGAGCCGATACGTCTAAAACATCCGGCGACGGAAAAACGCCTCTTATGCTTGCAGCGGAAAAGGGTTCAGTTACCGCAACGCTTAAATTAGCTGAAAATGCAGAAAATATAAATCAGCAGGACAATGACAAAAATACAGCCCTTCATCTTGCCCTTAAAAATCAGAATAATGAAGCGGCTTATATCCTGATTGAAATGGGAGGAGATGTTGAAGCGGCAAACGGTGAAGGAGAGACTCCACGAGCTCTTATAGAGAACGGCTGGGACGAAAATCTTAAAAAGCGCTTACAGGGCAAAAGAGGAATGAAGCAGGAGGATATAGTACGGCTGGTTGAAAGAACATTCTTTAGCTGTAATTCTGATGACACGGACAAGGCTCCCTTTGGCGTGTATCTGGCAAAAAAGCTTTTGAAGGAAATTGATGATGACGACGATGACGAGGTACAGGTATTATTTGACATAGCGGAGACTGTAAAAACCGAATGCTGCGCGGAGGATATTATTGAATCAATACATGCCGCAGGCTTTGATTTCAATAAGCCGTATGTTCTCCGTTCTTCCACAGAAACACTTCGCGACAAAATACTTGAGTATTGCTGGAATCCAAATGTCATAAGAAAAATGTCAGAGCTTGGCATAGATTTAAACGGCTCATATTTAAAGGGGAAAACAGCCGCTTATATTGTGGCATCACAGCCTGCAGCAGACAGAAGCTTTACGAAGGAAAGAGAAGCCTTTGGCAATGTGGCGGAATATTTTGACGCAGCGTCTGCGGAGGAGCTGTCTGCCGACGGAATGACAGCTATGCATTATGCGGCGAAGAATAACCATGTAAATATGCTTAAGATAATGATAGGCAAGGGCGCAAATGTGGATGTTACGGAGGATGCGCCTGCCACCATTGGAGCAACACCACTGCATGAGGCGTGCTTATTGGGAAATACAGATATTGTCAAGCTGCTGATGGATTCGGGAGCAGACGATACGCTTGCAACTAAGGACGGCGAGACGCCGGCGCACTTTATTGTACAGGAGAAGCAGAGATACAGACCTGTACGTAGTGAAAACAGGCTGGAAATAATTAAGGCCCTTAAAAATGTTGATGTACAGAGAAATGACGGAAAAACGCCTGCTATGCTGGCGCAGAATCTTTCCTACAGCGATGCTGTGGAAATAACAATGGCGCTTCTGGACATGGGTATTGATGTAAATAAAGCTGATAACAAAGGAAATACCCTTCTTCACCTTTGCTTATTTGATAAGGATACGGTAAAGGAGATAATAAAGGCGGGAGCAGACGTTAACGCAAAGAATAATGAGGGAAATACTCCTCTTCATATTGCGTTAGACGACAGAGATGATATGGTAGCAAGACTTCTTATAAAGAAGGGCGCAGATTATAAGACTCCGAATGGGGATGGCGAGACAGGCATGGATATAGCGGTGGCAAATGGTATGGAAACAGTGCTTGAGCTTATGGAGCTTTAAGGTATAATTTTGACGCAGAAGGACATTGCGTCAACTTCTGATTCCATGTGTGCTAAAGCACACAAAATTATGGATATTAAAAATTATGTAAAGCTTCAGCCGGAAACATAAAAAAAAAAATTAAGCATATAATGTAAAAAATATAATCCCTCAGAAAAGGTACGAAAGAAAAATCCTTTTTTGAGGGATTTTGATGCTTAGTATAATTTATATTATTTATGCGCGTCAGTGAGGGGCAAAGATGTTAAATGTAATATGGGGAGTAATGATTGTTGCGGGAATTGCCTATGGCTCCGTTACGGGAAATATGGAGGCTGTGGGAAACGGCATAATGGACAGCGCAAAGGAAGCCGTATCACTTGCCATAGCAATGATGGGTGTGGTGGCGCTATGGTCGGGGCTTATGGAAATAGCAAAGGAGTCGGGAATAGTAGCGGGGGCCACAAGGCTGTTAAGGCCTCTTATAAGGTTTTTATTTCCTAAAATACCGGAGGGAGACGAGTCTCTTGAGCATATTACGGTAAATGTTATATCAAATATATTCGGGCTGGGAGCCGCAGCCACGCCTGCAGGACTAAAGGCTATGAAGGCGTTGGAGCGTCTGGAGGAAAAGCGGCTTAATGATGAGGCAGGGGCAGGGAATGTCGGTAAAGAAATAAAAAAAGAAAACAAAAGCAGGAATATATATAAAAAACAGTACGGGGCAAGCAATGAAATGTGTACGTTTCTTGTTTTAAATATATCCTCCCTGCAGCTTATACCTGTGAATATGATAGCCTACAGAAGCCAGTATGGCAGCGTAAATCCTATGGCGGTGGTGGGGCCGGCTATTATTGCAACGCTTGTATCGACACTTGCCGCAATTATATTTTCAAAGATAATGTGCAGGGGGAAATAAAAGTGATATAATCAAGGAAGCAATAATAATAGGAAGCAACGTAGTAGCAAGCAATGTGGTAGTAAACAACACAAAAGGAATAAGTTATACATAGAGGTGGGATATGCATTTTACGAAAGCAAAGGGGATTTTATCCTCCGGTAACGGAATGAATATATACAGAGGCTGTACACACGGCTGTATCTACTGTGACAGCAGAAGCAAATGTTATGGGATGACACATGATTTTGAGGACATAGAAGTAAAAAGTAACGCTCCGGAATTATTGGAAAAAGCCCTTCGCTCCAAGCGTAAAAAATGCATGATAGGAACGGGAGCCATGTGCGACCCTTATATGCACTGTGAGGAAGCTCTTAAGCTTACCCGAAGCTGTCTTGAGATAATAGATAAGTATGAATATGGCGCGGCGATTCAGACAAAGTCAGACAAAATATTAAGGGATTTAGATATTTTAAGAAGCATAAACGAGAAGGCAAAGTGCGTGGTGCAGATGACGCTTACTACTTATGATGAAAAGCTGTGCAGGCTGCTGGAGCCTAATGTTTCCACAACAAGGGAGAGAGCGGAGGCGTTAAAAATATTCAGGGATAATAGAATCCCCACAATAGTCTGGCTGTCCCCGATTCTTCCATTTATTAACGATACAAAGGAAAATATAGAAGGTATTTTAAATTACTGCATTGAGGCAAAGGTTTATGGAATTATCTGCTTTGGAATGGGAGTCACACTGCGGGAGGGTGACAGAGAATATTTTTATAAGGCATTGGACAGGCATTTTCCGGGAATGAAGGAAAGATACCAGCAAAGGTATGGATACAGCTATAATCTTTTAAGTGATAATAACGGTAAGCTGATGAAAATATTTAAAGATACATGCAGAAAAAACAATATTATATCTGATGTTGATAAGTGCTTTGGGTATTTACATGAATTTCCCGAGAAGTACCGGCAGATGATGCTGTTTTAACTTACGCAACCCTTAGTTGCAGCAGTTCAAGGTAAACTTGGTAGACGATGGGGAGGGAGCCTGTATAATGAAAAGAATAAGGAGGTAATATTGAAGATGGGATTAGGAAGCAGAATACAAAAGCTTAGGATTGACAATGGACTGACGCAGGAGCAATTAGCTGAAAAGCTTTCCATATCAAGACAATCAATTTCAAAGTGGGAGATGGACCAGTCTCTGCCGGAAATAGACAAGGTTATTTTAATGAGTAAATTATTTTCGGTAGATACGGATGCAATTCTTTTGGACGATAAGGAAATAAAGGATTTACGGACACAGCAGATACATCTTGGCTCAATTTATTTAATTGTAAGGGATTTTGAAAAGGCAGTTTCATTTTATGAGAATTTATTGTCTATGACTGTCTCCACAAGAAACTGCGGAAATAAGTTTGCGGAATTTTATTTTGATAACAAGTGTCTTGCCCTTATGAATGAAGCAAATCTTCATGGACATCATTATACCGACGGAGATTATAAGTTTGTTTTAAATTTCTGGGTAGAGGATTTAAAGAGGGAATACGAAAGACTTAAGAAAGCAGATATTGGCAGGATGACGGAAATTAGAAAGGTTAACGAGGGCTATTATTATTTTCATATAATTGACCCTGATAATAATGTCTGCGAGGTGACAGGAGAGTACAATCAGACAGAGGAAAAGGAAAATGGATAAGGCTAATTGAATAAAAACAGGTGGAAAAATATCATAAAGTCTAGTATAATATATGTCATATTAAAAAGCAAAGATGAGGTACATATAATATGACAAATAATTTAGAGAGAGGCGCGGGAGTACTTTTACATATCTCAAGTCTTCCGTCACCATATGGAATAGGAACTATGGGAAAGGCTGCTTATGAGTTTGTTGATAATCTTAGGGCGGCAGGGCAAAAATACTGGCAGGTGCTTCCTGTGGGACAGACAGGCTTTGGAGACAGTCCATACCAGTCGTTTTCCGCATTTGCAGGAAATCCTTTTTTCGTTGATATTGAAAACCTTATAAATGATGGGTTGATAGAGCGTAAGGCTGCCGACGGAATCCTTTGGGGAAGATATGCCGAATATGTAGAATATGATAAGGTGTATGAGGGCAGGCAAAAGCTTTTGGGAATTGCATACGATAACTGGAAAAACATAAGGGAGCCTGAATACGAAGAGTTTGTAAGAAAGAATTCCTACTGGCTTGACGATTATGCATTGTATATGTCATGCAGGGAGCATTTTAATAACAAGTCATGGCTTCACTGGGATGAGGATATAAAGAATAAGAAGCCTGAGGCTGTGATTAAGTATAGTGAGTTACTAAAGGATAAGACAGACTACTGGAAGTTTATCCAGTTTAGATTTTACAGGGAGTGGGATAAGCTTAAAAAATATGCAAATAATGAGGGCATAAAGATAATAGGCGATATTCCTATATACGTTTCCCTTGACAGCAGCGACGTGTGGTCAAATCCTGAATTATTCCAGCTTGATGAGAAATTAGAGCCAAGGGCTATAGCGGGCTGTCCTCCTGACGCATTTGCAGCGGAGGGACAGAGATGGGGAAATCCTCTTTACGCATGGGACGTTATGGAGAAGGATGACTTTGCATGGTGGAAAAAGAGGATAACAGCGTCAGCCACCTTGTATGATATTATCCGTATTGACCATTTTATAGGTATAGTAAGATATTTTTCAATTCCTGTGGAGCTTCCTACAAAGGACGGCCATTATGAGGCAGGGCCGGGAGAAAAGCTTACAAAGGCAATAGACAGCGTTTTAGGCGATGCAAAGATTATTGCCGAGGATTTAGGAGTGAAGTATGAGCCTGTTCAGGAGCTTCTTGATAAGGTCGGCTATCCGGGAATGAAGGTAATGATGTTTGGCTTTGACGGCAATCCAAATAATGAGCATCTTCCTCATCAGGCGTCAAAGAACAGCATTATGTACATAGGCACCCATGACAATGAAACCCTTAAGGGCTTTATAGACAACCAGCCGGAAAATGTTGTGGAGAGGATAAAGGAATATATCAGCGCCGCCGACAATAAGAGTATATGCGTACAGATGATAAAGTCGGCGTATCTGTCTGTTTCAAATGTATGCATTATACAGATGCAGGATATTCTGGAGAAAAATAATTTTGCAAGGATGAATTTCCCTTCTACTATAGGAGATAACTGGAAGTGGAGGCTGCAGCAGGGAGAGTTTTCGGCAAAGAAGATAATGATGCTTAAGAAGCTTGTGGATATAAGCGGGCGATAGGAAAGCGCCGAAAGAGTTAAAACTCAAAGGAATTAAAATTCTTAAAACCAATACCTGCATATATTGTAATTAGGTTAGGGCGACTTAGGAAGCTTGAGGAAATTCAGCAGTAGAAATAAAGGATTTACAAAATATAAAAAGTATGTTAATATGAGAATGAAAAAGGGAATACCCGAACGGTACGCCCTATAGATATTTAGTTATTATTCAATAACCGTCACTATTAGGAGTAGTGGCGGTTAGTTATTTTTGTCCTTGAAAATCTGATAACACAGACTAACAAGGGTAAGCAACAGGATACCAAGCTAATCCTTTACAAAAATAAAAAGCACTTTCCCCCAGCTCTTACGTCTGAAAAAAAGTACTTTTGAGTGCGCGATCAGGGGTTCGAACCCTGGACACCCTGATTAAGAGTCAGGTGCTCTACCAACTGAGCTAATCG
>CAJUAO010000027.1 GCA_910584685.1 uncultured Lachnospiraceae bacterium
CCCTGTCCCCGCCACCACCCTAAGGTCTTATACTCCCTTTATTCTTAAGCCCCGGACTTCATGTGAAGAATTTTCTTTTTCACCTGTACAAATTAACATTTATACTTTTCACATATTAATCTGTATAAATAATTTAAGCTTATGAGGTACGGTAATATATTTTTTAAGTTTTTCCTTTTTGAAAATTTGTACCTTTAAAAGCTGCATTAAATCAATGTTTTACATAAAAGGTACAATCAACTTACAATTACCTATTTGCTTTATATTTATGTGAATTTGCATATATCAAATTAAAATGCTCTCGGACTACTACACTTTTATGGTACTAAAATAAACTCTGGCTTTTCTTCTCCAAAACAAGCCTCTGGTATTTATTGTTATCATGGCTTTACCTTTTAGCTTCTTTTGAAAAGCAATGCTGCTTTCTTATTTGACTAAGTCCTTTTGCTAACAGATGAACTGTTGTAAACAAAATCACTATGTAAATTGCCGCGCTTGAAACAGCAGATAATGTAGTCATATCCTTAGCACTTGATTTTGTCTGATTAACCATTATTAATGTGTTTTGAAGCGTAAGAATGGAAACTAATGCATCAATAAAGTTTATTGTCCGCAATTCGGTAATAAGGATATTGCTGCACCTGCTGCGCTTTTGCTTTCTAATATGAATAGAAGCCATTGTGATTTTGTAAGTTGTATAAGCTGCCATTGCGATTGCAGGAATCAATCCCATATTTACCGGCTTTTTAAATGTAACCATCAATGCAATAGGTAGTATTAATGCCAAATTCAACGCCAAAAGAATAATTGAACTGATGGCAAAAGTTTTACCTCTGCAATACCCACCGTCATTTTCACTTCCTATGGCGTTTCTCTTTTCATTTAGTAGAATCATTCCCCGAATTGCAATCAGAAGAAGATAAAAAACACAAATGCTTCCATGCCATACAGACAAAAGACTGATGCCTAAAAAACCATTATATAAAGCAAACAAGATAGTAACGCCAAAAGAAATAACAGAGCTTGTTATTGTCTTGAAAGTATAATCTTTCTTCCATTTTTCAATAATTAATTTTAAATTTTTATCACTCATTTTCTTTTCTATCTGCTCCACCTGATGGTCTAACGCATTCTTCAATGACAGCCGCTATTACTTCAACTGAATCCATACAATCACGCTTCAGCCATTCTTTTATAATGGCCGCAATTCCTTCTATGTAGTACACAATATAATATTGTTGAATTTTGCCTGATACTCCAAATTTTTCCAAAATCGGTTCAAGAATATATTTTTTTAAATTCCCATAGCGGATATTTGCCTGCATGTTATTCGGATTTCTAAACGATGCACGATAAACATTTCTATTGTCGCTTATAAACCGGAGATATGGCTTCAAATAATCTTGTGTAATCAAAATAAGCTCACTTAATTCATTGCCGTTTATCTTATCCCAAATATCCTTTGTATCTTGTGCAAAATAAGACAGAAAGCGCGTATCAACACTTTCCATTGCTTCATTTACTAAATCTGTAATCGTTTCATAATGCAGATAAAATGTTGACCTGTTCACTCCGGCCTTTTCACAAATTTCTTTTACTGTAATATACTCCAAATCTTTCACTTCTAATAAGGCAATCAGTGCATTATCCATAGCGAGGGCGGTATTGAAGTATTTGCTTTCAGATTTGTTCATATGCTACCGCCCCTTTCTTTTGTTATTCTGCTTCTTCACTGATTTCCTTTGCAAGCTGCATAATTTCAAACGCATACTGCTTTTTCCCATTTTCAAGCAGTTTTTTATAAATCGGATAATTGATGCTGATGCCAACAATGCCAATAACTCCTACAATAATACCAAAAATCATCATAAAACTGCTTCCATCCCCAATTACTTTCATGGCCAGGCACATCCCCACACCAAACACAAGTGTCATAATCACCCCGAAGGTATAAGTAAAAATATTTGCTCTGCTTTTTGCCTTTCTGTCCAGTTTTTTCAAAGCAACAACTTTAGAAGTGTCCTTTGGCGCATATTCGTTGGCGATTGCTTCTGCATAAATTTTGTCTGTGTTCATAGTAGTTTCTCCTCAAAAATTATATTTCAGCCGTAGCTGTTAATACGATTATAGAGAAGTAATTCATATAACTGAACAACACAGTTTGGCTTTCCTGTCGATTTTAAACCTCCCGCAACATTATTTCTACTGTACCGCCTTAAAGGCCTCTTCTAAATCCTCTATAATATCATCTATATTCTCCGTTCCAATAGAAAGCCTTATAGTGTTTGGCTTAATTCCCTGCTGTAAAAGCTCCTCCTCATTAAGCTGTGAATGAGTAGTAGACGCAGGATGAATTACAAGAGACTTTACATCAGCCACATTTGCAAGAAGTGAAAACAGCTCAAGATTATCTATAAAGTCCTTTGCCTTTCTGTCATCTCCCTTTATCTCAAATGTAAATATAGAGCCTCCTCCATTAGGGAAATACTTTTTATAAAGCTCCTGCTGCTCCTTATCCTCTGACACCGACGGGTGATTAACCTTCTCAACCTGCGGATGATTGTTTAAATATTCAACTACCTTAAGGGCATTCTCTACATGTCTTTCTACTCTAAGGGAAAGGGTCTCAAGTCCCTGCAGAAAGAAAAATGCATGGAATGGCGAAAGGGTGGCGCCTGTATCGCGGAGAAGTATAGCTCTTATTTTTGTAACAAATGCCGCCGGTCCGACTGCCTTAGTAAAGCTGATTCCGTGATAGCTTGGATTCGGCTCCGTAAGTGAAGGGAACTTTCCGCTTGCCTCCCAGTCGAACCTTCCGCTGTCAACAATAACTCCTCCTATAGTCGTTCCGTGTCCTCCTATAAATTTTGTGGCAGAATGTACTACTATGTCTGCGCCGTATTCAATAGGTCTTACAAGATAAGGAGTAGCAAACGTATTGTCTATAACTAGGGGTATCTTATGTGAATGCGCTATATCTGCAAGTCTTTCTATGTCAACCACATCAGAATTAGGATTGCCAAGAGTTTCAATAAATACTGCCTTTGTATTTTCCTTTATGGCATTTTCAACCTCGTCATAATTAAAGGGCTCCACAAACGTAGTTGTAATTCCGTAATCCTTCAGAGTATGCGCAAGGAGATTGTATGTACCTCCGTAAATATTTTTTGCTGCCACAATATGCTCTCCTGCATGGGCAAGATTTTGGAAGGTGTAGCTTATTGCCGCCGCGCCTGACGCTACTGCAAGGGCTGCCACGCCGCCCTCTAAGGCTGCTATTCTCTGCTCAAATACATCCTCTGTAGGATTTGTAAGCCTGCCGTAAATATTGCCTGCGTCGCTAAGTCCAAATCTTGCCGCCGCATGGTCGCTGTTTCTAAATACATATGACGATGTCTGATATATAGGCACTGCCCTTGCATCTGTCACCGGGTCCGGCTGCTCCTGTCCTACATGAAGCTGTAAGGTCTCAAACCTTAAATTTCTGTCTGCGTATGATTTTTTGCTCATATTTTCTACCTCTCTTTTCCTTTTAATATTTTTCCTATTAATTTTTTGGTTTTCTTTTATTTTCATTGTATTCCTATTTGAATACAATGAAATATTAACATACATATCTGTAATTATCTAATACAAAAAAGCAGTAGCCAACTATAGCTTTTTTCTATAAGACTGCTGCGCAAAACGCTAAAAGACTGTCGCCTTAAGCAACAGCCCCATAACAATACAATTAATATTTACTTAGAAAAATTTTGCTATCTCGCTTAGAGCCTTACGCTTTGGCTTATCAGGATTTATATCCCTGTAGCCAAGGGATATGACGGCTACCACTTCCTGGCTGTCAGGTATCTCAAGCTCGCTTCTCAGCGCGCTGCCGTCACGTATTCCCATAATAAGAGTATCAAGCCCAAGCTCTCTTGCCTTAAGCATAAGAAGCTGATTTTGAAGTCCCAAATCATACGCTCCCCACTCGTCTCCTATTTCATTCACGGGATTTTTATCATTATCAAAGCCTGAGCGCGCCTTCTCAAAGGCCGTAACTATAAGCACCGGCGCATCCTTACAATTATTCCTGTTAAAATCCGGCAGGCATTTTTCCTTTACATGGGATACCTTGTCAGGCGACATCACTATATAATATCTGCCTGTCTGTGAATTTTTCCATGAAGGCGCATTCTGTAAAAAACATATAATTTCCTCTACCTTTTCCCTTTCTACAGGCTGGTTTTTATATGCTCTTATACTTCTCCTTGATTCTGCTGTTTCCTTTAATTCCATTTTCCCCTGTTTTCCTTTCTTATAATTTTTGCATATATTATACTATATATATCCTTACATTACAATTCCTGCATGCTTTTAAAAACCTCAAAATAAAAAGCAATATAAAACAAAAATACTGCATATTTCCCATTCAGTACTGACAGGAAATATGCAGTATTTATTTATAAGGCTTTTTAATACTGCTGTAATTTATTTATGACTACTTCTTCTTTTTCTTAATCATGATTAAAATAACTACTGCTGCCGCCACTACGACCACTACAACCGTCGATACTATTATTATAGTGGCAGATGAAATACTGTTCTTATCCTCTGGAGCATTATTTGATGCCTCGTCACCATCAGTCTTTGCATCTGCATCTGCCTCCAGCGTCTTTAAAATATCCTCCGGCATATAAATCTTTATATAAGCAAGATTTAAGCAAAGTGTTGCGTCCGGTGAGGTTATGTTAAGGGAAAGCTTTCCGTCATTTACCTTAACCTTGCCTGTCACTGCCTTGTTTACATCTGCCTTTTCTATAATCTTGACTCCCTCTGCTGATACAACAGGGTTCTTTGAGCAGTTCCAAGGGTCGGTAAAGTAAAGCTCTATCTCATATTCACCGTTTGGAAGCTCAAAATCATAATTTAAGTTTCTTGCAATGCCGTTTTCATACTGATTTTTTGTATATCTGTTTGTTGACGTCTTTGCTGCCCCGTCCTTTATTGAATTATCTGTCTCAAAAGGCCATGTATTATCTGTGTATACTGCATTTTTCATCTCCGGGTTTGTAGCTGTTCCATTCTTTAACGGGTTTGACACGGTATCAACAATACCCCACTTATAGCCTGTTACCGGGTCCTCCCCATATGACTGGTCCGTTACTCCGTTTAGTACTCCGAACAAATCACCCTCTGACAGTGTATTTACGTCAAAATCACCACAGTCTACAAAATATGCCAGCTTTCTGTCAGCATTGCCTCTGTTAAATATGTCAACATCCTTATCAATTATTACCGTATATTTCTTTGAGGTCTCATGGTCCTCTGCAAATACCTCATATACAAGGGTAACATGATTGCTGTTTGTAAGCTCCACCGTATAAGGCGCAGTTTCTCTCACTACTGTGTCATTTATTCTTATATAGCCGTATGTATCGGCAATTTCAGCCGTTAAGTCTACACTGTCTGTATTTCCGTCTACCTTAAGGTTATACGTGTCTTTGTCCTGGGTAAGCTTGCCTTCCGACGCCTTAAGGCTCATTGACGCATTTGTTTTATATGCCCTTGTCATATATATAAAGCTGCACACCCTTGCAGAATCCTCATCTGCCTTGCCGCTCTCTATTTTTATGTCTGCCACCTTAACCTTGCCGGATTTTTCCTCTGTGTTGTCCTCCTTCTCGTACATTACGTCTGAAATAACCTCTTCCTTTATAGGTATTCTTACCATGTACTCGTCGTCGTCACCGCTGTAATTAAGGGTTTCATTATATACTATGCTTCCGCCTGCTGATATCTTAAGGGTTTTATTATTGTCAGCCTTTTTTAAATACACTTGAAGGTAATTATCCTCTCCCTCGCTTACCTTCATGGTGTAGGTAAATGAACCTCCTGCCTTTGCATATCTGCTTGTTCCGTCTGCAGTATCGCCCACAGAGCCTGCTCCCTCCTCCTTCATGGAATGAAGCTCGTCGTTTTCATACTGTCCGTAGCCCGGCTGTACCGTATCTGTTTTTGCCGCGTCAAGTCTGTCCTGCGCCTTTTGGCTTATGTACTTTGACGCATTTATGGCTCCCGTATTACTTACATAATTAAAGTAAATTCCGTATCTTTCAGTATGCTGGCTGTAATGAGGCACGAAGGTAAGATTTGCATCTGTATTGTCAAGAGTCCACTCAAGCTTACCCTCTGTCTTTACAAGATTATCATTAACAGATGAAATAAAATCCGCCACTGTACCAGAGGTGACTGAAACAGTATCGCTTCCGCCGCTTATATACTTATCCTCAATAAGCTTTGATGACGGTATGATTACGCTTACGCCTGTAAAGGTAGTTTCCATTTTCTCCGTACCAAGCTTTGCGCTAAGCACTATAGGACCGTACTTAAAGCCGTATGTGCTTTCTCCGTCAGGCAGATTATATGCCTTAATATCCATAGGAAGGGTAATTGTTATTACATCTCCGTTTTTAAGATTTGATAGTATTGCGTAGCCTGATTTATTTTCTGCCTCCGCGCCGTTTCCGTTTACCTGCACCGACGCATCCTTTGCAAGCCATGAAGGAAGCCTTAATGCAACCTTTGTTCCTACGGTTTCTGCGTTGTCAAGTGTGTTTACGGTTATCTTTACCGTATCCTTTGAAGGTATGTCCGCCTCCTGCGTAAGCTTTATATTCTTATTGCTGTCTGTAAGGACAGAGCTGAAATATCCGCTTACCACAACCATATCAGCATTGCTGTAATACAATGCTCCTCCAAGCTTTGTGAAGTTTTCCATACCGCTTCCCGTACAGCACCAAAAGCTGTTTGTGTCTGTTGTATATACCTTAAAATATCCTGTTGCCATAGGCTGGAAATATGTTGTCATTCCTGTATCAGGGTTTTGTGATGACAATATTGTATTATAAAATGTATTTTCATAAAAATCAGTATACTTTGAATTGCCTGTTACCATGTAAAGCGCCTTTGCAAGCTTAAGCATATTGTAGGCGTTACATGTCTCGCAGTTGCAGTTTGTTCTTTCCGCGTCAAGTATATTGTCTGCGCCGAAATGCTCCCACTCACTGTTGTCGCCTGTTATATATGTATGCCTTTCGTTTACCATATCAAAAAACTTTTCCGCATACCCAAGATATTCCGATGCATCTACGGTTTCTCCGTTTATCGTCTTTCCGTTTGTCGTGACATATCTGTTAAGCGCGCCTAAAAACTTTGGAATGGTAGTATTTGCATGCCTGTTGTTAAGTACATTTGCGCTGCCTGCGGCAACCGACTTAAAAAGAGTATCCTCGTCAAACTGATGGGCGGCAGCTGCATACTTTTCGTCCCCTGTAACAGCATAAAGCTCATAAAGGCAGTCATTCATACCGCCATATTCTATATTAAGCACAGTATTTCTCGTAGCGGCGCTCCAAGCAGCCGTTCTGTCATAAACCCAGTTTCCAAGTCCCTTTGCCACTGTAAGGGCTGTTTCATTTCCTGTATATTTATATGTATCCACAAGTCCTGCCAATATTTTATGCATAGTGTACCATGGCACCCATGCCTGTGTGGTAATGTTGGTCTGACCCTTTTCCACATTGTCAAACTGGAGATAAATATTGTTTTTGTCTGTAAGGGTTGCGCCGAATATATATCCCGTGCCTGTGCTGTCCTGACACTTCTTAAGCTCATCTATAATGTGATTAAGCTTTTCTATAACCTGCCCTCTCCTTTCGTCAGTCTCAGGAAGTGACTGTACTGCCTGGGCCATTGCCGTAAGATAATGCCCCATAGTGTGACCGCCTATAAGTGAATTTTCCCATCCTCCATATCTTGATGCGCCGTTCATATCTAAGCCTGCAGTCTCTCTAAAGCCTGCCAGAAGCTTATCGCTGTCAAGAGACAACAGATACTGAATATCCTTATCCTGCGCGTTTGTAAGATAGCTGTCTGTAAGCTGCACCTGCGACAGCTCATAGGCTGACAGATTTCCTATAAAATCTTCAGCTTTAGTCCCGCCGTTACCATCATTCTCTGCCAACGCCGTAATTGACGGAAAATTAACTGCCTGTAATGCAACCATACATGCCATAGCCGCCGCTATGGCCCGCATTATTTTTTTCCTTTTCATGGTTTTACTTCTCCTCTTTCTTTTTTGTCAGTCATTTAATAATTTTTATGTACTTATATTGCCTTATTCTCGTACATTTTTTACACATACACAAGTTTATGGAGCAAAACTGCATGGCTCATCTGTGCGGAGACTATTATACCATTTAAAGAAATATATTGTCTTTAGAAAAAAGTTTGAAAGGGTGTAAAAAAGTCATATGACTTTTTTACACCCTCGGTTTTTCTTATATATAATTCCTCTAATCAGTACACGTATATGTCATTAAACAATCTTTTCTAATTATATTCTATCGTATTTATCAGCTTATAAAGTATATCCAACGGATGAATATCCTTATCTTCATCATATTCCTGTTCCCACTGTACTAACTCATTTTCCAAAATATCTTCACATATCTTTGTAGTTCTGTTCTCTTCCATAAAGCTTTCACTGTCTAAAGCCTGTCTTCTGTATTCGGCTAAAGGCTTTGCTCTCATACTATTTACAATAACTGCCTCTGTATATATCCATGGCAGATATGTTCTTGATAATACCCTGTTATCATAAATATCCCAATCCTCGTCAGTATTAAGCAAAACAACGGCCTCTGCCTTGTCCATCATCTTAGCCGCCGCTATATGCAGCATGCTGACAATGTGATTTAACACACGGTTGCTGCAGCTATAGTCAAATACCTCGCCTCCGTTTGCTTTTTTCCTGCGGTTACTGTATAAGCCATTATATTCGCCTGTCAGCTTTCCAAAATTTCCCCATATATACGAATCCACCATACATCTTAATCCAAAGGTGCTGTACAGCCATCCTGCAAACGCAAGCTGCAATCCGTCGTTCATCCATGTGTGTGAAAGAAATACGTCTATACGCAGCTCTGGAAACCAATCCTCCTTAATTATAAGCTGCCCTGTAGTCTGTACATTTATGCATGCATACATATCCTTCTCAAACGCTTTTGCCATATGCTCCAGATGCTCAATTCCAATATCAATATATTCCTCATATGTATATTTTTTATTTTCAAAAAAATCTCTTTGTATTCTAACCTTAAGTTCTGAAAACATATTTTCATCCTCCAAACTTCTTATCACTTGTCAAATATCTTTTCTCTTCAAGAACTCCCAAAAGCAGCAAAACGGAACACAATACCTCTGAGCTTACGCATATAACAGCTCCCACCTCAAAGCCAAAAAGCTTAAATATAAATGCTGCCGCAGCTATGGACATGCTTAATATTCTTGCCCTCTTTTTATTTTGTATAAAATCCTGCTTATCCAAAATATGATTGTGGTGCTCCACAGGCGCAAACCGCCATATACAGCTTATACATACCACCGTTATAGCCGCCATTACGGCTATATGCATATGTATCATGCCTGATATAAGCAGAGTCGCTTCAAAAACACTGCAGGAAATAACGTAACATCCATACCATGTGTTCATATGCTTTCCTCCGCAGCTTTGACGCAGCGGATATAAAACCGCCAAAAGCAAAGCCAGCTCAGGAAGCTTCCCTGTAACAGCCGCCAATATAAACATTGTGGCAAAATTAACAGCGTAAATTAAAACAGTCTCTATGGCATATCTGTAAAAATCCCTGTCTGCCTTTTCCACAACGCTTTTTTTGACCAGTATATCTGCCAGTGTTCCGGCTGCCTTTTCCATAGCTACTTAGATTCCTTTAAAGAGCTTGCAGCTACGCTTTCACCTCTCCTGCATGCCTTTGGCTGATATAAATAAATCGGACATACCGCTGCATTGGCCTTATCTCCAACCTTTCCCAAGGTTTCCTTTACTAACGTTTTTACGCTGTTCTTCATAATCGTTATTCTCCTATACTATTTATTTTTGCGTCTGCAAAATATTTTTATATAAATATTTACACCCACGTCAAAACCATAATTTTATTAAATATGTATTCGACATTTTTCGACACAACAATATAATAGCATATTTTTTTCTCTTAAACGGACTTTGTAAAAATTAGTTTGATTTTTGTAATAATTCGTCTTTTTTTATATTTTCTTCAAGCTGATACATTAAAATTTCCACTTTGAACATATTGTCCCTTGCGCTCCAGAACATTTCACCGTTATATTTTTTCACTACATTTTTAACATTCTGCAATCCTATACCATGATGGGAAAAGTCACCCTTTGTCGTCCTCGGAAGCTCTGACCTGCCACTGTTTTTTTCTAAATTATTAAGACTGCCGTTATATGTATTTTCTACCGTAATAAAAAGATTGCTTAAGGAATATTTAATTATAAGCTTTATTTCTTTATTGCCGTCTGCTTTTTCACATGCCTCTATTGCATTGTCCAGCAGGTTTCCAAGTATAATTACCATATCCATACTGTCGCATTTCATATCCTCCGGAATATGAATTCCTGCATAAAACCTTATTCCCCTTGACTCTGCATAGCTTTTCTTTATTCCGACAACTGCATCTATCGCCATGTTTCCGCTTTCCTCACCTGCTCCAAAGCTCAGGTATTCCATGCCAAGACTGTCGAGATAATCCTGTAGCTTTGTTATATTTTTATTTGGATTTTCCTCTTCGTCCTCACAGATTTTTCTCATAACGCTAAAATGATTTTTCATATCGTGCCTGAAGGAGATAATTTCCTTTCTTACATTTTTTATCTCCTCATACCACCCCTCATACATTGACAACTGCCTAGTCTGCAGCTTTGACTGAAACTCTGTTTTGTTTTTTTGCGCCAGAATAATATAATAGTAATAGCTGATAAAATTTATAAAAATAAGTATTATAAATACTGCTATGTATCCTATAGATATCCTATCCTCATACAAGGCTTTTGTTGCAATAATACATATAGCTGCAAAGCAGCCAACGGATACCATCAATATTCCAAGCCACTGTAATATTGAAACATCATATTCCTTATTTTTTCTCCAAATATATGTAACAAGCATTACCATAAATGCTGTTAACATCTGCGTTACCATAAGCACCGCATTTGCCATCATCTGATTTGACATTAGCTTCCCGATATCCTTACCCATAAACAATGAAAGAGAATTTACTAACACCGACTCCAGTGAAATTATAAACACAGCAAAGGCTAAAACAGTAAATAATTTTTTCTTCCAGGAGCCGTTACATGATATAAAGGCTGTAATTTCCATACATAATAAATATAAAGCCGCATTTATAACTACATTCTCGTTTCCTGTCAGCCTGATGATTAAATCATCCGCCAACGTCGTGGCCATCCAGCTTATGACAAACAATCTCAATTTTCCCTTCAAGCCAAGCATTTCTCTTACGTATATTAAAAATACCATCATTTGAATGATACATGCTATAAAATAAACAATAATATCTCCCATGTAATTATCCAACCTTTCCTATGTCTTAAATCATGTTTTGATTTATATACCATTTTTTAACCTGTGTGCGATACCTTTGGCTTATACTTAATGTGATATTTCCCCTGCTATTCTTTAAAACAATCTCTGTATAGCTTATTGACTTAATATACTTTGCATTAACTATGTAAGACTGGCTTATTCTGACAAAATTACTGCTTAGCTTTTGCAGCTTTTCATCCAGCTCATTCATTTTACCATAAAAACTATCATTTTCACTCATTGTTGTAACTATTATTTTTCTGCCGTCGCTTTTCAGATATACTACGTCTCTCAGCATTATACATTTTTGGCTTCCGCCTACATTATAACATAATTTTGGAAGCTCGTCGCACTTTTTCACTATAAGCTCAAATACTTTTTTCACATTTTCCTTATGAATCGGCTTTTCTATAAATCCGCAGGGCTGAACGTCAAATACATCATGAATATATTGCCTGTGTCCCGTTATAAAGGCAATCATTGTAAAAGGATGCCTGTCATATATTCTCTTTGCTATATCTATTCCATTTAGCTTTCCTAAATCAATATCCATAAAAACAGCATCATAAGGAGCGTTATTCTCCACCTCATACATAAAATCATCAGCCTCATTAAAGGTTCTTATATCCATTTTGCTTTCTACCATATTTCCCATAGAAATCAGGTATTCCTTCATCTGCATTGTTATTTCTTCTTTATCATCGCAAATGGCTATACGCATTTTCTGCATTCCTTTCTTCTATCGTATTCTTTGTATAAATTCCAAAAGTCCCTTAAGCTCCCTCTCTATTTTATTTTGTAAGCTTTCAGATAGTCTGAGCCATACTTCATTTATTACAAATAAATAATTTTTGTCCTCTACATCCAGCAAAAGTGACGGAGGATATCCGAACTTATCATAAACCAATGCAAGTATTTCCGCATTTGGCTTTGATTTTCCCTTTTCTATATCACGATATGTCTTAATATCTATCTCTAGCTCATTTGATATCTGCTCCTGGGTCAGATTATTTATTTCTCTTATACATTTCCATACGCTGTTAGCTTCCCTATTCTCCATATCCGACCTAAGAAGCTTTATTTCTTTTGTGCTTATTTCCCTGTATAATTCATTCTCTACTCCCTGATATCTTAAGCATAATTCCATAAATATAACTGCCATATACATAAAATCCGCTCTGTCAGCCTCACTGCATTGCTTAAGCAAATCATTCAATGCCGTATGCTTCTGTTCTATTCCCGTAACTAAGAAATCAGCGCTTATGGTTGTCCTATTTAAAACAGCAAGAGAATTGTAGGACATTACCTTACTCATTTTCTCGATTTTATTGTAATGGCTCTGTGTAATATTGGAGCGCTTCCCCATTTCCTCCTGACTTAAGCCATTATCTTTTCTGTATGCAATTAATCTTTTTATAAACTTTTCATAAGAAGCCGGCATTTTATCTCCAATCTTATATACAACTGCTAATAATAAAATTATTAATATTGTATATAAGATTGTGTTTCCTATCCCTACCCAAATAGTGAATTTTTCGAGCCGACTTATTAATTTTTATTGCATGCATAAATATTATAACACATAAAAGCCCTTACTTCTACACCTTGTTAAAATCTTTGTTCTTTAATTATATATGGCAATCACGACCGTATACTGTGTATAAACTCCATAAGCCTTTTTAATTCATTCTCTATCTTATTTTGAAGCTCCTCTGATAATCTAATCCATATTTCATTGATTATAAATAAATAATTTTTATTCTCTGCATCCAGTATAAGTGATGGAGGATAGCCGAATTTATCATATATTAAAGATAATATTTCTACATTTGGCTTAGATTTTCCCTTTTCTATATCGCGGTATGTTTTAATATCTATGTCAAGCTCCCTTGATATTTTTTCCTGTGTCAGACTGTTTATTCTTCTAATGGATTTCCATACGCTGTGATTTTCTGCGCCATTGTCCTCCATATCATATCTGAGAAGCTTTATTTCATTTCTGCTTATCTGCTGATATTTTTCATGCTCTGCTCCCTTATACTTTAGCCCTAATTCCATACACATAACCGTCATATACATAAAGTCCGCCCTGTCCGATTCATGGCACTGCTTAAGCAAATCATTTAACACCGTATGCTTCTGCTCTATTCCCGTCACTAAAAAATCAGCGCTTATCCATGTCCTGTTTAAAACGGCAAGAGAATTATAAGACATTATTTTACTCATATTCTCAATTTTATTATAATGACTCTGTGTCAGATTGGAGCGTCTTCCCATTTCCTCCTGACTTAAACCATTAGCTTTTCTGTATGCAATTAATCTTTTTACAAACTTATCATAAGAAGCCGACATTATATCTCCAATCTTATAAGTAACTGTTAATAATTATTAATTTAGCTTAATTATTATTTTATATAAGATTGCATTTCCTATCCCTACCCAAATAATGAATTTTTTAAAAGCCTTGCTTTTATTTTTTACATCATGTAAAATAATCTTAACATTTTAAGCCTTATCGGCTGTAAAAAGGAGGTTATTTTTATGCTGGTACAAAAACCGCCTATGGGCTGGAACTCATGGAACACATTTGGTGAAAATATTTCTGAGAAGCTTCTTATGGAAACCGCAGACGCAATAGTTTCCACCGGACTTAAGGATTGCGGATACGAGTATGTTGTTATCGACGACTGCTGGTCCCTGCGTGAAAGAGACAAAAATGGCAGGCTTGCTGCCGACCCGGAGAAATTTCCACATGGTATTGAATATCTTTCAGATTATATTCATTCAAAGGGATTAAAATTCGGCATGTACTCCTGTGCAGGTACAAAAACATGCGCAGGCTATCCGTCAAGCTTTGACCATGAATTTGTGGACGCGCAGACATTTGCTGATTTTGGAGTTGATTTCTTAAAATATGATTTTTGCTATAAGCCGTCTTATGTAAGCGGTCCCCTCTTATACCACAGAATGGGTATTGCTTTAAAAGCAACCGGTCGTGATATTCTGTTCTCTGCCTGCAACTGGGGCTCCGATAACGTATGGCAATGGATTCGCTCCACCGGCGCCCATATGTACAGGTCTACGGGCGATATCAATGACAGCCTGAATTCCTTCAGGGACATTGCCATGAGCCAGCTTCCTATGCTTGGCTATTCTGCTCCGGGCTGCTTTAACGATACAGATATGCTTATTTGCGGTATGTATGGCAAGGGCAATGTGGCGTTCGGGGGCTGTAATGATGAAGAATATAAAATGCATTTTGCATTGTGGTGCATGATGGCTTCTCCCCTTATGATTGGCTGCGACGTCCGCAATATGACAAAAGAGACTCTTGAGCTTCTTACAAATAAGGAATTGATTAAATTAAACCAGGACGCTGAGGCAAGACCGCCTTTCCCTGTAGGAGGAAACATTTCTAACGAGCTTGTTCTTTTCAGACATTTAGAAAATAATGAATATGCTTTGGCGGCATTTAATTTTAACGACGCTGCCTGCCGCAGGTGCGTGGAGCTTTACGATATTGGTATTTCTAATCACACAGGCTATGGCCTTGAGCTTAATGAAATATTTACAAATGAAAACCTTATGGTACGCGAAAATTTCTTTGTATCACTTAAACCTCATACCTGTAAGGTTTATAAGGCAAAGGTTGTAAAGCTGTGATAAGCTATTGTAAGCAATGTAAAAAGGAGCTTTTACCTGACGAAATTGCAATTTATAAGCGTATGGTAAACCGGGGCGCAACCAGCTTTTTATGCATCAGATGCATGGCAGATTATTTTCAGGTTGACGAAAGGCTGGTATATGAAAAAATAGAGCATTTTAAAAGGCAGGGCTGCACGTTGTTTTTTAACTAAATTACACATTGTTTTTAACTGAATTGCACGCTGTTTTTTAACGGAAAAACATAGGGCATATTAAATTATGGTTATCTCTTCTATTTGGGGTATTAAAAAAGGGGCTGCTGCAAAACAAAGATTTATGCAGGATATAGTAGCTTTAATGGTATACATATTACTATATTTTGCATATTCTTCAGGTTTTGCAGCAACCCCTTTTCCTAAATACCCCATGCTGCGGAAATAGCTCCATTAGCTGTTACGAATATTTTTTATACTTATTATTTTTCAGAAAACAATACCTTCTCTGCAAACTCTGCCGCATCTCTCACACAGTCCGGACATGAGCGTATCATCTTTCCTGTTTTAATACCCTTTAATTCCTTGCAAACCAAGGTAGAATTTCTCTCTAAAAACAGCCTTGTCATTTCCTTTGACAGCTTAATGGTAGCCGCCTTACTGTCATGTCCTTCAAGATTCCCCGTGCTGTTTACCATGCCTGCCAGCACACACGCTCCTAATATTGCCCCGCATGTACCCTCCATACAGCCAAGCCCTACGCCTAATCCCTCTGTAATTTTAAACATGGTTTCTTCATCTATTCCCACCATATCACAGTATGTACAGGCTACTGCCTGCGCGCAGTTATATCCCGTATTTCTCTTTTCTGCTGCTGTTTCTGTTCTTGTCTCCATATATAATCCTTCTTTCCGCAAAAAATTCCAAGAGTTTTAACTCTTTGAGTTTTAACTCTTTGAGTTTTAACTCTTTAGGTTTTAACTCTTTGGACGCCAAAAAAACTAAAGCCACCAAGAATTTCCTATTATATAATAATTAATTATAGCTTACCTCTTAAGCAAATAAAAATCAATAGTCCTTTTATTTTTTATATGATTTGCCATTTTTATGATTTGCTGCCTGCCTATCGGCTGCTCATTAACTTTATATATGAAAGCTCCTAATACTTAAACATACAATATCTCTTTGTAAATACGGTAATCCTCTTCCTTAAAAACATTAAATACTACCCTTTCTATCTGCGTATCGCTGTGCAAAAAATCAGTAACCGTCTTAACGGCAATGTCAGCGGCTTTTTTCTGCGGAAAATGAAACTCGCCTGTGGAAATACAGCAAAATGCAATACTCCTTAAGCCCTTGTCAGACGCCAGTCTTAAACAGGAGCTATAACAGTCAGAAAGCTGCCGGCAGTGGTTTTCTGTCAAAACGCCTGATACAATGGGGCCTACCGTATGAAGCACATAGCTGCACGGAAGATTGAAGGCAGGCGTAATTTTTGCTTTTCCTGTCGGCTCGTCATATCCCTGCTCCGTCATTATTTCGTCACAGGCTAAGCGAAGCTGGATACCACTCATACTGTGAATAATGTTATCCACACAGGAATGACAGGGTACAAAGCAGCCCCTTAAGGCGCTGTTTGCTGCATTTACAATGGCGTCTATCCTTAATGTCGTAATATCGCCGCGCCAAAGGGCAAGACGGTTATCAACAGGGGAAACAGGCAGCATATCGCTGTCAGTAATTCCCTTTTTCCTGACTTCCTCCATTAAATACTCATCCTGTATCTTAAGAAACCCACTCCCTATAGAACGTGGAGCACGTATATTCATTAAGCCTCTAAGAAGCTTTTTTTGCTCCTCCTCGTCATCAGGAATTTCCATATACCTGTATTGGGATTCCTCTGATAACAGCTCCTTAATCAGATATATCCTTTTCTCCTCATGGGTCATAACGGTATCCTCCTAATCTTCCGGATTTTTCTATTCCAGGGCAAAAACATATTCACAGACATCTGATATGCTATTGCCTGTGTAAACGCTATTATAGCTTCTAAAATCCTCCCTTGTAGTTGTTCCCGTCACCACGGCGGCAAACTTTACCCCTGCATTTTCGGCTGTCTTAGCGTCAACTATGCTGTCTCCCACATAAAGGGCCTCTTCCTTCCTTACTCCCAAATGTTCAATAGCCCAAAGCAATCCTTCGGGATTTGGTTTTTCTATTTTTACGTCCTCAGCTCCCACAATAATATCAATTAATTCATTTGCACGGAATTTACTTAATATCTGCTCAATTCTGTAATGATATTTTGTTGTAACAATAGCTGTCTTATATCCTTTAGCTTTCATATGCTGCAAAACCATTTTTACCCCTGGATATAGGCTGGTGTTAGCAACCATAACCTTGTCGGCTTCTTCCTTAAACAGCTTAGCAAATTGTTCCGCCTTATCTAAATCATCATCTGACGTCAGCGCAAGGTATGTCTCTGTTAAAGATAATCCTATTGTCCTTTTTACTGCCTCAATATCTAGAGCCGGATAGCCTAATTTATTTAAAGCATAATTTATGCTTAATGCAATACCCTTTGCAGAATCTCCTAACGTATAATCAAAATCAAAAATTATTGCTTTTATCATGTTGTATGCCTCCATAAACTTGCAGCTCACCGAAAGAAAAGCTCTTTTCTTTTATATGTAAAAAATTTATCCTATTATTGAATACATATATTTCAGCTACTTTTGATAAATCATCTGTTATTGCTTTCCTTTTTATATGCACCTCATTTCCATCTATATTATATGAAATTTCTAGCTTGAAAACAACCTGCTTTATATTTTTTGATTGATATATAATTTAAATTTCCCTTGTAAATTGCCCATAAGGGCAAAAACAAGGGAAAATTTATAACCTGAACTGTATCTAAAAAAAGCAGAGACGTTTTATTCTTTTTTCCGTGTCAGGAAAATTCCGGCAACTGCTCCTATGAAAATAACCGGCGCTAATCTGACAAATAAATATTCAAACACATGAAAAACTGCTCCAAAAACGGCAGTTTCCGGGTCATTATAATTCCACCTTTGGTAGGGACTGTTTAATACAATTAAAACCGCAAAAACTGTTACTATAACAAAACACAGCGATATAAACAGCCAATGGAGTATTCTTTTTCTTGCGTTATTTCTTTGAGCAAGCTGCAAGTTTATTACCTCCAATTTTTCAGAAATCGATTTTAAGCTATCAGCCTCCGATTCAGCAACAGTTTCCCCAAGTAAAGCGCTTACGGGCGTTTCAAGTGATTCTGATATCAATATTAACATATCAGAATCGGGAACTGACAATCCATTCTCCCACTTAGAGACTGTTTGCCGTACCACATTCAGCCTGACAGCAAGCTCCTCCTGCGAAAGCCCTTTTGATTTTCTGATTGCTTTAATATTTTCGTTTAGCATTATGAATGAGCTCCTTTCTTTCAATCATCATCACCATTATGCGGATAAATGCCCGTTGCCGCAAGCAACGCATTTTAACATTAAAGATTTTCCCCTTTGTTAAGTATTTATCTTATTTTTTCATTTATATTTTGCTGTTTTCCTTTGAGCGCATTTTCAACAGCCTTTTTAATGACAGTACTTGAATTTGTTGCGCCTGAGATTGCATCAACGTCTATTTTCTGTTCCCCAATTATTTTATCTATAATTGTTTCTGCGGCTTTTCCTCGTTCATTCCTATGCTCCAGAATGTTAATACTTATTATTTTTCCATTTTTCACAGTAACCTCCACTTTGGCATATATAAAATTCACATCATATTCTCCCATATAAATTCCATCGGAAATATCAGCAACATTTATTTCGCCAAAAGTAGTTTCCCTTACAGCCCGCTTATAATCTGCAACCTTTTTTAGATAAACTGCTCCGAAAATTAAACTGACAAGAAAAAGAAATAAAATAATAAATAAAATTATTTTCTTTTTAGATATTCTCATTTCAAATACCTCTCAATTTTTCCAACTATCCTCTTTGGCAGTTCTTTTTTAGAGGCTCTACCAGAATAAACAACTTTTCCCATTGGTTTCATGCCTGCTATCTTAAAAAATTCGTCCATATTGCGGATTGCCCCCCTGCTTTGTCCAAATATCCATGAAAATGGGAAAGGGGTATTGCAGGAGGTAAAAATCATATATTTTTTTCCTTTCAGACGTGGCTTTGGGAAGGCGCTTGTTTCTTCCATAGCCGTTCCTAATAACCGGTCAAATAAGTTTTTTACGGGAGCAGGAACATTCGCCCAATAAACGGGAGCCGCAAGAAAGACTATTTGACATTCACGTAAAAGGCGGGCAATTTCCTGTATGTCATCTTTTTGCGTACAGATTTTCGTATCTATACAGCTACGGCATCCTATGCAGTATGAGATATTTTTTTCATACAGATTTATTTTAGTTACCATATAGCCCTTTTCCTCGGCTTTGCGGATTGCAATATCCATCATAGACGCCGTCCTTCCATTTTTATGAGGGCTGCCTAAAATTGCAAGCACCAATTTCTTGTTTGCAGTCATTTCGCTCACTCCTTTTCAATCGAATGATACAACATATCAAAACCACACTCTAAAAATTGTGTTTTAGATAAGTGCATTGTTTTTTCAATATATTCTTCTTTATTTGCAGCCAACTGGATAAGCCCTGACAACATACCCCAAAATTGAAAGATAGCAGGCATAATTTTTATGTCATCACGCAAATCGCCTTTTTTTATGCCTTCTACTAAAAAATCCTTTATTTTTTCATTTATTTCTTCGCCTACCTGATAAGTTTCTTTTTCTTCCGGTAAATAATTTTGACCTTCAAAATCAATATTGATTTTATCTAACACCATTTTAAAATAAAAAGGAAACTCCTCCTGATACATGACCAGCCCCCGGCAAATCATATCATATCTTGCTTTTGTTTCCTCCTGCTGCTCCAATGCGGAGGTTATATAGCTATAAAGCTTTTTCATGCTGTCTAACACTAAAAAACCAATAATTTCCTCCTTGTTCTCAAAATACACATACAATGTCGCTTTGCTGTATCCGGCCGCTTTTGATATATCATTCATGGAGGTTGCCGTAATCCCTTTCTCCATAAACAATGCGGAGGCGGCAGACGCAATATTTTCTCTATGTACGCTTTTGGGTTCTTTTTTTCTGCGGGCCATCTGTATATCTCCTTCCAATAATTAAACCGTTGGTTTAATTATATCATATCGATATGCTTTTTTCAATCTGTTTATTATCCAATTTCCCCCGCATTTTCACTGTTTTTATAAATTTTAATTTACTCTTGACTTTGATACGAATTCGTATTAACAAAGGAAAAACCAATGAATAACTACCGTAACGAGGTATACCATTTAATGCTTACAGACTTGCCTAAGCCAACTGTTCTTTCGCCCTCACGGTTTTTGAATAGCGTTTTTATAATATTTTCCATGCTTTTTATTAAGAAAAACAGTGTAAATTCGATGATTTTGTGTACCATATTTTATTTGTCTGATTTCTTGACCTCAACGTCATATATAGATCATAACTTTATTTATTCGTGAAGATACCGCTCATTAATTGCTGCATCAAGAATTTGATCCTTGAACAATTCCATAATTTCTAAAATATTCTTTAATGTCTCGTCAAATTCTTTTTCCGTAATAAACACTTTTTCCCCATGAACTATTCCATGCCGATTACTCAATAAATCAGTGTCAATATACTTTTGTTTTGTTTCATATATCGAAAAGTCCAAACCTATACTATTTAGGATTTCTTTAAACACTAATGATGAAGGATTTCCTCCTGTCTTTATTATAGGACTCTCCTGTAAATAATGTACTCTAAAATTGCGATTCTCGTAACAATCTAAAAAATTATGTAAAATACTGCTATATACTGATATCTTATTAGTTTCACAGCAAGAATTAAAACTACCTTTACAACTTATTGCTGCAAAGTTTATCTTTAGTTCAGAAATCTTTAAATTCTGCGAAGCTACAAATATAATATAGTAATTAGCAGACTTTTTTATAAAACCTTCAAAATGAGCACATAGTAATGCTAATCCCATTCTGCATATAGTTCTATTCTTTGTAGAATGAATCATCATCTGAAAGTCAATTAGTTCCTTTTTTCGCCATGCAAAATCGTCATCTAACACATCCTGTAGCTTCTCTATTGTCCTTATTTTCATTTGAAAACCATACCCTACTAAACTCAATTAACTGACACATTCTATCAAGTGGCCTAACACCCCTACGAGTTGCATTTTCATATTGTGGCTGATTATATAATTGAACCACTTTCGTTCTTAACAACTCCTTATTATCTTCCCAATAATCTACGTTATTGCAGACTCCCGGAATGATAGCCTCATAAGCACTGATTAATATTGGTCCTTTAAATTTATCATCTTTAAATCGCTTAAATGCATTTTCCCCAAACAACTCCGATAATAATTTAAAAATTCTATAAAATTTATCTGTATACTCAGATATAATCTTTTCATTATTCTCTAAAGCCACCTCCTCAATCTTCTCCGTCAAAAACACATCCATATTTCTACTTTTATCAATATGTTTAAGCTGATTGTTTGATAAAGATGTATAAACTATATATCGCACAATCCACTCCATATCATGCCTTTCCTCTGCTTGCGTTTCTGTCATAGGCGTGCACTTTTTATAATATACATCTTTATATAAATCATTAATAATCTCATAAACATCCTTATTAATCATAATCAGTAAACAATTTCTAATTTCCTGTGGTGATAAGTGCGTACCCCCAGTATTTAAACGTTGAAACATTTCATATTTAGAAGAATCCTTTTCTCCAGTCTCTTTAATAATTGTAAAATTCAATTTTTCTCTTTTGAAAGTAATCTTTTGTTCTTCAGAAAATAAGTCGTTGTTATCCCAACGAACTCCTTCTAAAGCAGGCAGAAATTTTGTTGCCTGTAAGACCAATGGATTATACTTTTCTCCATTTTCCTTTTTTAAAACCTGCAAAAATTGTAAAATGGTAGACAATCTCTGCTGTCCATCAATAACATCCCATTTTCCATTCACTTTTTGTGAAACAAAAATTGGAGGAATCGGTATCCCCAAAAGTATAGATTCTATAAGTTTAGATTTTTGTTCTTCATCCCACCTATAAAATCTCTGAAATTCCGGATGCACATCCAACTCACCATCTCGATATAAATTCATCATCTCTCCAATCGACATAGGATAAGAATCTACTATAATTTCTTTTCTCTTTTCTACAATTTCCTCTTTCAATCCCATATTTATCTCCTATCTTGGTCCCAAAAACTTATCCCCATTCAAATGTATCATATGCTCTGGCATTTCCGCAATCCATACTTCCGTTTCCCATGCCAATATTTCCGAAAATCTCTTATAAGTCTTAAAATTAAGAAATGCTGTCACAAAGATTTTCCCTGCTGTTACATTCTTTGTCATTTCAGTTATTTCCAATATTCTTTTAGCGTCCATCGGACCCACGGAAGTCACTGATTCTACAAAATATATCCAGTTCTTATCCTCTCTATATAAAACCACATCCGGCATCTTATCATGCAAAGTTATTTCAAATCCTAATTCTTTCAGCTTATCAACACTTTTTACCAAATCTTTCTCTATGGTATCACCAACATACAAACATTCTGAATTAGGTGCAAACCGTGGCGCAAATCCCTCAATAATAGCTTTCTGCAATTCATTATGCTTGCCTGTAGAAAATCGAAAATCTGCTCCATTAATACGCACTGGCATCATTGTCATTTTCTTTTTTGAAGCATAAATATCTACCAACTTTTCGTGATACATCAAAAATCGATTCATATATTTTTGCCACTCTGATGTTTGAAATGCCCTTACCATCTGCAATGCTTCTCCTGTAAGCCTGTACCTATAATTAGGGCTGTTTGTGGCTTTCCCATTATCTTCTACAAGCGCAGCGTTCCGAAAATGGTGCAATGCCTGCTTACGAAAAGTTTCCCTGCTGTTTTCCGCATAAGTCGAGCCATAATATGTATTTGCAAACTGTATAATATCATGGATACGAATCCACTCATTTCCAGCATCTTTCCATAATGTATCTTGCTTTATCCCTGCCATTGCCAACAGTACATAACAGCAAATATCCGCCTGTTGCGCTTTAGGCATTCCGAGCATTTTCAGAAGTTCTCTTGCCTCATCAATTTTATCCACAGTATCCCTCCAATATCATATTACAGTTATTTTCTGACATATCTCTGCTTTTCATTAATTTTCTGCCCATTTCCTGTATGCTTTCTAAATCAGGCACTGGCATTGCATTAATTTCTGTTGAATTTACCTGCGTTGAGCCATTCAAAATTCTATAATATTCATCGTAAAGCGTAGAATTAAAAATTACATATAATCCGTACACAAGACACTCTGACATTTCTGTTATCAATCCATCTACAAAATTTATCTTATTCTGTGTGCTAATTTTCTTATACTGTGGATATTTCTTTGATAAATATACCCCACACTGTAATCTGCGTCTTTCTTCTTTTGCTGTAAAACGCTTGACAAACAAATAATTTCGATTGTCCTGCATTAAACCCTTTTGATTCGTTACCACATACTCATGTTCTTTCTGTATAGGAAACTGAACTTCTCCCTGCTTGATATGCTGTGAATAAAAGAGTGGAATTGCACCTTCCTCTGCATCATCACGAAGCATCTCGCGATTGCGAAAATCAACTGTCAATCCTGTTTTCATTTTTAGTCCAATATCCGGCAATGTTTTATCAAATCTATGTAATCGTTCCAACACAGAAACTTCTTTTTCATCTGTTACTAAATAAACATAATAATCATCGCCCGAAACCACAATGCTATATGGCACTATTAGCGAAGTCAGATTATCAAAATCATTATTTGACTGTGAAGAAGTAATTGTAATCTTTTCTGGTGTTTGGTTTGTCTTTTCTATTTTTATTATGATTGTTTCCTGCAAGACATCTTCTTTATCAAACACCTTATTCCTACTGACAAATAAATGAATATGCTCTAATTTCCCTTCTGTCAGAAAATACTGTCTAAACCTCTTAAAATAAGCCCCCGAAGTCCATGAGCGAGGGATAATATACACCATCTCCCCTTCATTATCAAGATTAAATAATCCCATTGCCGCAAAAATGAAATATAAATTGGGAGCTCCATAACAAACTTCCGGCATAGCTGTTGCTTCCGGTGCATCTTTAGGTATCTTCATATATGGAGGATTTCCAATTACAAAATCATATTTCTTAGGCTCGGGATTGCCACCTAACATATGATTGAAGTCTAAATACTGGCTTGTAATATAATTATCCGTAATAATATTAATTTGAATGTCTTTTTTTGAATTCGCCTGATAAGTATACAGGTTTTCTCTCAATAATCCCAAAATATTGTCATCATTCTCATAACAAGTCAATTCTATCGTCTGAACAGAAGACATCCTCTCCAATCGTTCTAAAAGTGCACATGACAATATGCCTGAACCTGCTCCCGCGTCTAAAATTCGAACCTTTGACAAGTTTTCAGGAATAGTAAATAATCCAGCCATAAAATGTGCTGTTTCTTTGCTTGTAAAAAACTGACCATATTTTTTACGCTCTTTTTTAGACATACCATAAATATATTTGTTTGTACGTTCAATAATCCAATCTAACATCTTCTTCCTCTGCTTTCATACGTTCCACTACATCCAGTTTTTATATCTCATTATATACTCTTTCCAATAAAGGCTTTGCCTTTTCAAAATCCGCTGCATTTTTAATCGTTATTTGCAAGTCCCCTGTGCCATAATGTCCAATGCTGCGCATATCTCTCGTAAATCCGTTTTCCAATTCGACAGTTTCTGGATTAAGTTTTAAAAACAGTATAATCTGTTTGTTGTATATTTCTATACATACCATGTTTTGAACCTTCTTATACGCCAAGTATAATTTCAGTTGATTCGATACAATATCATCCCCTAGAGACTCAATAAAATCACATATAGAATGGTAAAGTTTTTTCATACTTTCAGAAATCGCCGTTAATTTTTCCAAGTGAGTTTTTTGCGTACTATTTTTTGTACCATTTTCATCTCCCACATTTTCTATAATCGGCTTTACAATAGGAGTATTTAAATGTTCAAGAAGGAGCATTCCGTTATCGTATCTGCGATAACTTACCAATTTAATATTCCTCTGCATTTGATTGACTGCATGCATATCATATTTTGTAAAATCATGCGCAACACAAATAACACACGGAACAGACCAATCTATTTTATCAGCCGCTTTCACTCCCAATTTATCAATAACCAATAATTTAAAATCTGCCTTATGGTCTAACAGCCAGTCGAGGTAAAACAATCCCTGATTAATTACGTTTTCATTCTGGCTGCGCTTATATTCAAATATGACAGGACTGTTATTTTCATCAATTCCAATACTGTCCATGCGCCCATTTGTAACAGCATACTCACTTTTTAAAAACCGCACCCCAAAAAATATTTCCATATTCTGTTCTATTAACATTTGGAGTTCTTTTTCCAAAATTACCTCAGATGATGTACATTCCTTTACTCCTTCATTCAAAGAGAATAATTTTATCTCCGCCAATACTTTTACCTCATTTCTTAATTATATATGACTGCTATATAATTTTTATAGCTGCTCCCTAAAAGTTCTTACTCCTTTTTCATCGCTTTAATTTTAGCACATCTATATACACTTTTCCACTAATTTCAAAAAAATAATTGAGAATGTCAGAAAACTAAAAATAAATATGCACTGAGACGCGCTATTGCTTTCTTCTCTGTATATGTCATACCCTCTCTCAACTTTCACATCTGAAAATTCCCCTTGTAATGCCTCTATCTTATTGTATCCTTGTTCAAATAGCCCTGAAATCGTGCCAAACATGCTTTTTACCATATCCATCTCTATGACAATAGGCTTGCTACTCTCTCAACAGCGCTATCGCAATATAATCAATCAGCTTGTCCACTAACAACAGCATATGCAGTTTCGCAAGCAATTGTTCTGTAGTATGCAGATTAGCTTCTATTTCCTCACACTTTAACCCCAAAACATTACCATCATATAATAAATCTACACATAACCATTATCCATGTTGTCCTCAAAACCTATAATATTTTCCATAGAATACTGCCTTTCCAATTTCCACTATCCACCATATCAACCCATCCTTTCTTACCTATCCATCCCATATAATCTGTTCTGCTACTTTCTGCTTTGCACAATTCGTTCCAGTTTTCGTACTTATTCAACATATGAAATTAAGCGATTACTATGGACGATAAAAAGAAATTGAAAGAAAAACTGGGTAAAGGTATATCTGAAAAATTCACTATTACCGCTTATATATCTGTTTGAGAAAAACAGCATGCTTGATGTAGATAACCTGTTGACTTCATTATTATCAGCTAGACTATAAAGCAAGAAAGGAAGTAATAGAAACGATACAATTCAAATTACAGTATTACAAAAACAAAGAATTAGTAGAGCAGGTAAAACAAATAAAAGGTTAGAAAAAAGACAAACTCTAATGAAAGCCGTATCAAGTTTCATCAGAGTTCTTTTTTATAGCGCCGCTTTCCACTTTTTCACTGTTACAAGGTTTGAAAAAGGGCTTCCCTATTCTTAGGAAAGCCCCATAAAATCTAATTTTTTATTAATGAATCCGACAGAATTCTATTTACTCAACAATCTTAGCAACCTTGCCTGAGCCAACTGTTCTGCCGCCCTCACGGATAGCGAAACCAAGTCCCTGCTCCATAGCGATTGGATGGATGAGCTCTACTGTCATCTCTACGTTATCACCAGGCATGCACATTTCTGTACCTGCAGGTAACTCACAAACACCTGTAACGTCTGTTGTTCTGAAATAGAACTGTGGACGGTAGTTGTTGAAGAATGGTGTATGACGGCCACCTTCATCCTTTGTAAGAACGTATACCTGAGCTGTAAACTTCTTATGACATGTTACTGTACCCGGCTTTGCAATAACCTGTCCTCTTTCGATATCTGTTCTCTGGACACCACGAAGAAGAGCGCCGATATTATCACCTGCCTGAGCCTCGTCAAGAAGCTTTCTGAACATTTCAATACCTGTTACAACTGTCTTTCTAACATCCTCGTGAACGCCAAGGATTTCAACTTCGTCATTAAGATGAAGGGTACCTCTCTCAACTCTACCTGTAGCAACTGTACCACGGCCTGTAATTGTGAATACATCCTCTACCGGCATAAGGAATGGCTTATCTGTATCTCTCTGTGGGTCAGGAATATATGAATCAACTGCAGCCATAAGCTCCATAACCTTGTCGCCCCACTCGCTGCTTGGGTCCTCAAGAGCCTTAAGAGCTGAACCCTGAACGATTGGTGTATCATCACCAGGGAACTCGTACTCATTCAATAACTCTCTGATATCCATCTCAACCAGCTCAAGAAGCTCATCATCATCAACCATATCACACTTGTTCATGAATACTACAATGTAAGGAACACCTACCTGACGAGACAGAAGGATATGCTCCTTTGTCTGAGCCATAACACCATCAGTAGCAGCAACAACGAGGATAGCTCCATCCATCTGAGCAGCACCTGTAATCATGTTCTTTACATAGTCAGCATGTCCCGGACAGTCAACGTGCGCATAATGTCTGTTCTCTGTCTCATACTCAACGTGAGCTGTAGAAATTGTGATACCTCTTTCTCTCTCTTCCGGAGCCTTATCGATATTTTCAAAATCTGTAGCTTCATTACCTGCAACTCTCTCTGAGAGAACCTTTGTGATTGCAGCTGTTAAAGTTGTTTTACCATGGTCAACGTGACCAATTGTTCCGATATTACAATGTGGTTTGTTTCTTTCAAACTTAGCCTTAGCCATTTTGTAAATCCTCCTTAAAAAATAATTCTTTTTTCTGTTTATAGGGAAATATACCGCATAAAAACAGCATATGCCCCTAATCGGCTAATTATGATTATATTTCATAACATTGATATTTGCAAGATAAATTTTTACTTTTTTGCAAATATTAGCCATTTATCCTGTTTATAGAAAATCCTGTAAATACAATCACAAATTCGGCTCTGCCGAATTTGCAAGTCTCGGCTTTAGACGAGACTTTATTATTTTCCGCTCTTGGCAGCAACTACCTTGTCCTGCACGCTCTTAGGCGCCTGCTCATATCTGTCGAAGAACATTGAGTAATTACCGCGTCCCTGTGTCTTTGAACGAAGGTCTGTAGCATAACCGAACATCTCTGAAAGAGGAACGAAGGCCTTAACCATCTTACCTCCGCTGATGTCGTCCATACCTTCAATACGGCCTCTGCGGGAATTAATATCACCGATTACATCACCCATGTATTCCTCCGGCATTGTAACCTCAACCTTCATTATCGGCTCAAGGAGCGCCGGCGCTGCCTTTGCCATAGCGTCCTTAAATGCCATAGAGCCTGCAATATGGAACGCCATTTCTGATGAGTCGACTTCATGGTAAGAGCCGTCATATACAATAGCATGTACGCCTACAACAGGGAAGCCTGCAAGGATACCTGCCTGTGATGCTTCCTCGATACCCTCGCCAACTGCAGGAATATATTCCTTAGGAATAGCTCCTCCGGTAACCTCTGAATCAAACTTAAATAATTCGTCACCGTTGGCATCCATAGGCTCAAAACGAACCTTACAGTGACCATATTGTCCACGACCGCCTGACTGCTTAGCGTACTTACTATCAACGTCAACTGTCTTGGTAAAGCACTCTCTGTAGGCAACCTGCGGAGCGCCAACGTTAGCTTCTACCTTAAACTCACGAAGAAGTCTGTCTACGATAATATCAAGATGAAGCTCACCCATACCTGCAATAATGGTCTGTCCTGTCTCTGAATCTGTATGGGCACGGAACGTAGGGTCCTCCTCAGCAAGCTTTGCCAGCGCTTCGCCCATCTTGCCCTGGGCATCCTTTGTCTTTGGCTCTATTGCCAGCTCAATAACAGGCTCTGGGAATTCCATTGACTCAAGAATAACAGGATGCTGCTCGTCACATATTGTATCGCCTGTTACGGTAAACTTAAGACCTACCGCAGCGGCTATATCTCCTGAATAAACCTTATCTATTTCTTTTCTGTTATTAGCATGCATCTGAAGAATACGTCCCACACGCTCCTTCTTATTCTTGCTTGAGTTAAGCACATATGAACCTGAATTTAAGGTTCCTGAATAAACTCTGAAGAATGCTAACTTTCCTACAAACGGGTCAGTCATAATTTTAAATGCAAGGGCTGAAAATGGCTCTGCATCCGATGACTTTCTGTCTACCTCGTTGCCGTCCTCGTCAACTCCCTTAATATCAGGAATGTCTGTAGGAGCCGGCATATATTCAATAACTGCATCCAAAAGCTTCTGAACGCCCTTATTCTTGTATGCTGTACCACAAAGGCATGGAATCGCTTCGCCTGAGATTGTTCCCTTTCTCAAAGCAGCCTTTAATTCTGCCTCTGAAACCTCCTCGCCCTCAAGATACTTCTCCATAAGCTCCTCGTCAAGTTCAACACACTGCTCTACCAGCTTATCATGATACTCTGCCGCCTGCTCCTTTAAATCGTCAGGAATCTCACCTATTGTGATATTGTCTCCCTTATCGTCATTAAACACATAAGCCTTCATTTCAAACAGGTCTATTATGCCCTTGAAATAATCTTCCTTACCTATTGGAATCTGAACAAGCACAGGATTTTTTCCAAGCTTTGTTGTAAGCTGGCTGCATGAGCCAAAGAAATCAGCTCCAAGCTTATCCATCTTGTTCATAAAAGCCATACGGGGAACATTATATTTGTCAGCCTGACGCCATACATTTTCCGACTGTGGCTCTACGCCGTTTTGAGCATCAAATACACCTACAGCGCCGTCAAGCACTCTAAGCGAACGCTCTACTTCAACCGTGAAATCAACGTGTCCCGGTGTATCAATAATATTAATACGATATTCCGGCGCACCTTCCATTGGCTTAGCCTCAAATTCAGGCGTCCAATGACAGGTTGTTGCAGCTGAAGTAATTGTGATACCTCTTTCCTGCTCCTGGGCCATCCAGTCCATGGTAGCAGTACCTTCATGTGTATCACCGATTTTATGATTAACACCAGTATAGTAGAGTATACGCTCTGTCAATGTAGTCTTGCCTGCATCGATATGAGCCATAATACCTATATTTCTGGTTCTCTCTAACGGATATTCTCTTCCAGCCAAGATTTTGTCCTCCTAATTAAAAATGTCAAAAAATTATCGAAATTTAGAAACGATAATGAGCAAATGCCTTGTTTGCGTCTGCCATCTTGTGCATGTCTTCTTTTCTCTTTACAGATGCGCCTGTGTTGTTAGCAGCGTCAAGAAGCTCATTTGCTAATTTTTCTTCCATTGTCTTCTCGCCTCTCTTGCGTGAAAACATTGTCAGCCAACGAAGCGCTAAGGCCTGTCTTCTTTCCGGTCTTACCTCGATAGGCACCTGATAGGTGGCGCCGCCGATACGCCTTGCCTTAACCTCAAGCACCGGCATAATGTTGTTCATTGCCTCATCAAATACTTCAAGAGCAGGCTTTCCTGACTTCTCCTCAACTCTAGCGAAGGCGCCATATACTATTTTCTGAGCTATACCTCTCTTACCGTCAAGCATAATGTTGTTGATAAGCTTTGTAACTGTCTTATTATTGTACAATGGGTCTGCTAATACTTCTCTTTTTTGAGTATGTCCTTTACGTGGCACGGTTCTTCCCTCCTTAACAATTTTTACAGCGGCTTATAATATTTTTCCGCCGTCTTAATTAAATCATCGGTACTCACATATTAAAATGTGTTCGTGCTTTCTTAAAAACATTAATTAAAAATCTATACGAACTTAAAACAATATTTCTAATCCGGCACTAATTCATTCAACCTTTGATATTAACTCTTTCCTATTTAGCGTCCTTTGGTCTCTTTGCACCATACTTAGAACGAGCCTGACGTCTCTTTGCTACGCCTGCTGTATCGAGCGTACCTCTTACAATATGGTATCTTGTACCCGGAAGGTCCTTAACTCTACCTCCTCTGATAAGAACAACACTATGCTCCTGAAGGTTGTGTCCCTCGCCCGGAATGTAGCTTGTTACTTCGATACCGTTAGAAAGACGTACTCTGGCAATTTTTCTAAGCGCTGAGTTAGGCTTCTTAGGAGTTGTTGTCTTAACTGCTGTACATACACCTCTCTTCTGTGGTGATGTAGTGTCAGTTGCTGTCTTCTTTAAAGAGTTGTATCCCTTTAAGAGAGCCGGAGCTGTGTACTTCTTTTCAGCTGTTTTTCTTCCTTTTCTTACTAACTGGTTAAATGTAGGCATTCTTTTTCACCTCCTGATTAGAAATTTGTTTTTTACCTGTAATTTTGCACACAAAAAAATCAGCGATTTTTCGCACGCTTACTCATTATACTTGCAGAAATTTTAAATGTCAAGGGGTAAAATTAAAGAATTTGGGGAGGGAGTTATATATTTTTTTAAAGCTTCAAAAAGAGGAAGAAATTCTATCAAGGGAATACCGCCACCTTCCAAGCTGCGAGCGTAACTCGCAAGGGGCTGAAAAGCAAGCCCCCTGCTCAGACAGACGCTCTACGCTAAGAAGCTGACGGTATTCCCTTGATGAATTTCTAACCCTTTTCTCAATGCTTTAAAAAAATATATAACTCCCTTCCCAAGCCGCCCTGCTGCCCCAAACTCCCTTTTTTCTTAAGCCCCTCATTGGGAGAAAAGTTACTTCTTTTTAAGTTTGATATTTATCATATGCCTTATATAAAAATAAGTGCAGATATCATATCTACTCTCTAACCATTATATTTATAAGGTAGTAAAATAAACACAAGCTTTTCTTCCACTAACACCATATAAATGAGGGTATGTCCCATTAAAAGGCT
>CAJUAO010000028.1 GCA_910584685.1 uncultured Lachnospiraceae bacterium
GTAGTATAAATAACACTATTTGTCAAGAGAAAGGAGTTCAAAATGAACAGTCAAAAAAGTGCAGCTAAAAAACGTGCTCTCCAAAAGATGGAGCTACTCGGCAGCACATCCATACCAAAAGCACTTTTAGCAATGGGCATCCCAACAATGATTGGCATGTTGGTAAATGCTTTCTACAACCTTGTTGACGCTTATTTTGTCGGCGGGTTAGGGGAGAGCCAGATGGGGGCAATCTCCGTGGTCTATCCGCTCGGACAGGTCGTTGTCGGTCTTGGCCTGCTGTTCGGAAACGGTGCGGCTTCTTACATTTCCCGATTATTAGGTCGTGGGGATAAGGAAAATGCGGATAAAGTGGCAAGTACCGCTTTATACAGCAGCGTATCCGTAGGGGCGGTCATCATTATCATTTCTATGGTGTTCCTGCATCCCATACTGAAGCTCTTGGGGGCAACCGACAGCATCCTGCCTTATGCCGCCACATACGCAGGCATTTACATTGTTTCCTGCATCTTCAATGTATTCAATGTCACGATGAATAACATTGTGACTAGCGAGGGGGCAGCTAAAACAACCATGTGTGCCTTGCTGACGGGTGCGGTACTCAATATCGCCCTAGACCCGCTGTTTATCTATGTGTTTGATTTAGGCGTGGCAGGAGCGGCGATAGCGACCGCAATCTCACAAGTCGTTTCAACCTGCGTATATCTGACCTATATTTTTCGGAAAAAAAGCGTATTCCATTTTCGGGTTAAGGACTGCACATATACAAAAGAAACCATGTCTGAGATTTTCAAAATCGGCATCCCGACATTGGTATTCCAGATTTTAACGAGTGTGTCCATTTCCTTAATCAACAATGCCGCTGGCGATTACGGGGACTCTGCCATTGCAGGCATGGGCGTTGTTACCCGCCTTATTTCAATGGGCAGCTTGTCCGTATTCGGGTTCATCAAAGGCTTTCAGCCCATTGCAGGGTACAGTTACGGGGCGAAGAAGTTTGACCGTCTGCGTGAAGCAATCAAGACTTCCATCCTATGGTCTACGGTTTTCTGTGTGATTTTCGGTGTGATACTGGCTCTGTTCCCTACAGCTATCGTTTCCCAATTCACAAAGGGCGATGCCGAGATGATTCGCATCGGGGCAGCGTCTTTGAGGGCAAACGGCATTTCCATTATGCTCTTTGGATTTTATACGGTGTATTCTTCCCTGTTCCTTGCTTTGGGAAAAGGCAGAGAGGGTTTCATCCTCGGAGCTTGCAGGCAGGGGATTTGCTTTATCCCCGTTATCCTGCTTCTTCCGATTGTCTGGGGGCTAAATGGAATTATGTACGCCCAACCGATTGCCGATGTGCTTTCCGCAGTCATAACGGTATTCATGGCGATACCGCTCCACAAAAAACTGAATGAAATGCAGAAACAAACTTCCGCAATAAGCAAGAAAGACAACGACTAAATATTTATTCTTTCTAACAAACAGAGCCGATGAGCTGTGAGGTTTTGTTCATCGGCTCTGCATCTTATGCGTCTGGCTCTTTGATGACGGTTATTTGTAAATCCTTTACATCAATCAATGTTTCCTGTTTACATTTTGGGCAGTAAAGAGGATAGTTTTTCAAAACTGTGTCCTCTCTGATTTTGTTTCGGGTTTTGTTTCCGCAAAGAGGACATAATAGCCATTCTGTCTGCTTCAAGTTACAACCTACCTTTCAAAATTAAATACATTTACTTACTATCATTCTGCGATAAGCTCCAATAACACGATTTCTGGACGGTTATTAAATCGAATAGGGATAATACTATTGCCAAGTCCTCTGCAAACAATCATATTTGTGTCACCTTTCGTATATAAGCCTGCATCATATTTTGGAAACAAGCCTTGATTTGGAGCAACCAAACCGCCAATAAACGGTAAACGAAACTGACCACCATGTGCGTGACCGCTGAAAACTAAATCGACACCACAAATTACATAGGCTTCAAACAATTCTGGGCGATGTGAAAGCAAAATAGTGTAATTGTCTTTATCTCCGATTAGTCCCCGTAATTTCGTATCAACCATAGCAGGAACTTCTCCAAACATATCCCCTTTAAGCGTAAAGCTTGGGTCGGAAAGTCCGATAAGCGTAATGTCATCTCCATTATATTCTAACTGCATTGCTTTATCTTCAAGGACAACTACACCAGTATTTTCAAGTTCTGCTTTAAGCTCATCATACTGTGACAAACTGGCTTCGTGATTGCCTGTTACATAATATGTATCTGCAATTTGAACAGCTTCTTTTGCAAAATCAAGGGCAACATCAATGTCCGTATGTTCAGCATCAACTAAATCACCCGTTATTACTATTATGTTTGGCTCACATTCTGACAGTATTTGTAACAGTTCTGCATTGTCTTCTCCGAACACTGCATTGTGCAGGTCGGATATTTGAGCTATCCGAAAACCATTAAATGCGGCAGGGATACGATTGCTTGAAACAGTCACCGTACTCAACATCAAAGCTGTATTGCTCCACATAGTCCAAATAATCAAAGCAGCAATCAACGTGCATACAGAAATCAAAGTTTTTTTAGATAATCGTTTTTTCATGGTGTTCTCTGTCCTTTTCATTCTACTACTGTAAATTAGTCCGTAGTTTCAATCTCTTAGAATAGTCTTGAATAAATCTTATTGCTTCATCTTTGGAAAATCCTAATGCAAACATATTATCGAAGTAAGAACAACAAAGTACCTTTGCAGTATCCTCTCGCTTCTTTGCTATGTACTGTTCATCTGTGGTTACAGAATATTGACCGTTTCGGTATGACACAATCAATTTATCATTACTCACAATCTTATAAGCCCTCATAACAGTATTCGGATTGATATTCAGTATCTTTGCCATTTCTCGAACAGATGGGATTTTTTCGCCTGCTGAAAGTTGTCCACTATAAATCGCACACCTTATTTTTTTTATAAGTTGCAAATAAATATGTTCCACATCGTGAAACACCCATTCATCATAAATCATAGATTTTATCTTCTTTATCACATCAACAGACAATACGATAAAAAAAAATTGCTTTCCAATATTTATTACCTTACCACAATGCCCTTGATTTTGAATGAGTAAATCACGCAAAAAAATTGCCTGATTTACTCATTCGCTTTTTGACCAGAAAAAGTACAATGAAACCATCAAACGAAAAGGAGATTAAAATATGGCAACATTATTAAAAGCAAATGAGGTAACAAAAATTTATGCCAAAGGGCAACGTCCAAGCCTAAATAAAGTATCTTTCAATGTAGCAGAAAGTGAATTTATCGCTATTATGGGTGCTTCTGGCTCTGGAAAGACTACATTGCTTAATGTTCTTTCCACTATTGATACCCCTACAAGTGGCAGCATTGTAATTAATGGTGTTAATTTAAAACAACTGAGCGACACAGGTGCAGCGGATTTCCGCAGGGATAATCTTGGATTTATTTTTCAGGAATACTTTTTACTTGACAGCCTTACCATCCGAGAAAACATCTCTGTTCCACTCACTTTACAAAAGCTTCCGCATAAAAAAATCGAAAAAATGGTGCGGAGTTTAGCAGAACGTTTTGGCATTGCATCTCAGTTAGACAAATATCCAAACGAGCTGTCTGGCGGGCAGAGGCAACGGGCATCGGCTGCAAGAGCCATTGTAAAACAGCCAAGTATTTTATTTGCTGATGAACCGACAGGAGCATTGGACTCAAACTCTGCTACCGAGTTATTAAAAACTTTGAAAGAAGCAAATGAAGAATTGCATACCACTATACTAATGGTCACACATGATGCATACGCTGCAAGTTTTGCTAACCGTATTCTGATTTTCAAAGACGGAAGCATTATACGCGAACTTCTTAAACAGGATGCTGATAGACGAACATTCTATGAAACCATTGCACAGGAAGTAGCCAAATTAGATACAGAAAGATAAGGGGGGCAAAATTTATGAATAATTTATCAATGGCACTTAAAAATCTTAAAAAAAATTTTTCATTTTACGCCCTTTACCTGCTTTCTGTATCATTTGTAATTACGGTCTTTTTTGCATTTACTTCATTCTCAATGAATACAGTTATGCTTGAAAAGATATCTGGTAACGGGCGAGTTGAAACAATGTGTAATGTAATTTCTGTATTCCTAATGACTTTTGTCGTTTTTTATATGTCATATTCCAACCGTTTCTTTTTACGTCGTCGAACAAAAGAACTTGGTGTTTACGCATTATTAGGATATAGAAAAACTACAGTGTTGTCATTGCTGACAACAGAGAATTTACTGGTTTGCTTCGGAGCGTTTATAGTAGGAATACTTCTCGGTAGTGTTTTTCATAAAGGCATTGTTTTTGGTATAACTAAGTTACTGGATTTATCTATCAATAATTCAGAAATACCTTTTTTCAATGTCAATGCCATTTCAAAAACAGCCTGCTTCATTTTTGCTATTATGATTGTATTGATGATGTCTAACAGCAGGTTTCTTTTCAAGACATCTCTTATGGGATTAGTTAGATTTGAAAAAAGTGCTGAACAAAAAATGGAATTCCATGCTGTTCCCGCCATCATTGGCTTCTGCTGTATTATTTTTGGGTATGTTCTTGCATTGGATATCCTCAGAGGAGATAAATCTGTTTGGTTTGCGATTGGTTATACTCCTATTGCCATGCTGACACTTGTACTTGTAGTTGTGGGAACGATACTTTTTATTTCATCCTTTCTTCCTTTTGTAGTACAAATAAGTAAAAACAACAAACGCAAGTTTTATACAGAAACAAAAATAATTACTTCCCCGAATTTCATATACCGTATGCGTTCAAACTCTAAGACATTAATCATGCTTACACTGTTATCGGCAGCGACGCTTACCGTCTCCAGCGTTATGGCTTTATCTCTATACTATCCAATAGCTGCTGTGTCACGTATAGCGCCGTCAGAAATTGAATGTAGAATTGAAAATGAAAGCGAAATAGATGCAATCAAGCAAATTGTAAATGAGCATTCATCACAAAATGATGTTTCATTCTTGCAAACCAATATTTATAAAGTTACATCTACTTCCGAACAAGTTCCTTTGGAATATAGTGTAGGAAGCTCTAAAGGTGATTCAGATAACGAAAAAATTCTGCGAAATGCAGGGTTTGAATGTATCTCTTATTCAAACTATATAGCTCTCTTAGAAGCACAAGGGAAAAAAGGGGCTTTGGAACAAATTGGCGAGATACACGATAGTGAGTGTATTTTAGTAAAATACCAGCCAGCTTCAGACAATGATGAAACGGGTAATGTTTATCCTTTGCTTATAGGTAATGAAGAAATTTCTGTAACAGTCATCGCAACTACTTTAGATAATCCCATTTCATTTGCAAATAGCATTGGTACTTTGATTGTTAGTGACAACTTATATGATGCCATAGCAGAAGAATTTACCCCCGAAACGAAAGTCCTAAGTATAAATGGGCAGTCAATCAAAGATAATGAAGCTCTGTTTCTTGATTTATCCGAATATTTAAATGATAGTCCTTATCTACAGGGAAACTCGCATAGGATACATGAGATATTTTCCCTAAGCAGTTCAACCTTCTTACTGCTTGGATTTCTTGTAATCTTGTTTTTTATCGCAACTGGAAGCATACTATATTTTAATAATCTTTCTGCCATAAGCGATTCGAAGGCTGATTATGAAATCTTAAGAAAAATGGGATACACAGACAGAAAGGTGAAAATAATAATAAAGAAGCAGACGATATCTTTTTTTAGTATTCCGTTTTTATTTGGGTTGATAGACTGTGTCTTTGCAACATTAGTATACAGGACAGCCCTTATGCAGAACATTCTGAAAGAAAGCCTTATTCTGTATATTCCTACGTTTATAGCTATTCTGCTGACATTTATAATTTATATGATATATTACTGTATGACTGTCCATGCTTGCTGTAAAACAGTTCTAAAGAGGTAAAAAGCTATATGAAATCGGCGAGTTTTATAGCTCGGCGATTTCGTACACTTTATTTGTTCACAGAGAGATGGTATAATTTAATGAGGAAATAGAAAGGAGGCAAAACATGAAGCAAACAATATTAAAGCTACTGCTTTTTATAAATTCTATTTTACTCATTGCATATATGGGGCTGACCGCTCATGCAGATTTGCATTTAAACACCAGAGGTGTCATTCCCTTATTTTTATCATCTTTGCTACTAATAGATGTTACTTATGTAAGTTCCTGTAATATTAGGGAAAATAAAACTATTTCCCTATTTTGTGGTTTATTAGCATTGGAAAGTTGGTATATACTCTTAGCAGCTTCGGGCAACTCCATCACAAACACTATTTTTTTCGCTTTAAGCCCGGTAATATGGTGTGTTTCCATAAAATTCATACTAATGTTTTTGTTCCAAAACAGCGGATACAAATATCAGAAATCAATTAATTTCTGCCTGACGGGAACTTGTATTTGTACTATTATCGGCGTATTGGTGTCAAGTAAAATATTTTTCCTGCTCTATTTCATACAATTTATGGCAAGCTGGCTGTGTTTTATTTTTACTGTGATATATCATAGAAAAAGAGTTGCTTTTGTTTTTAAGTCAGAATGGAAGCATATCATTTTCTCCCTTATTACAGTTATAGTTTTATTCCTTACATATTATTTTTCAACAATGAGAGTTCCCGAACATCTTTCAAATTTTGGTGTATATATTCCTATACTATTGTTTTGGGTAAGCGTCCACGGTATCATACTGAAAGAACATAACAGCCTTCCATTATCTGTCGTATTCAATAATCGCCAATTAACATTACTTATTTTTTCAGGAGTAATTATTTTTAGTTTAATAGCAATAATTTTAGATGGTGGATATTCTTTGCTTTTTATTATGCTTGATGCCCTGTTTGCGTTTTTATATGTTTGTAATATTGCTTTGGATTTCAATTTTAAGAAAGGGCAAAATAAGATAATCAGGGAAAGCAAATACCATGTTGCACTACAACAATTACAACGGGAAGAACAATTAAATCTTGAATTTGCAAACTTTCTCCACGATGATATTCTTCAAGACCTGCTTTCTGTAAAAAATATGATGAAAAAAGCAGACCGCCCTGAAGTACAGAAAATCATCACGGAAACTCTGGATAATATGAATACTTATATTCGTGAGCAAATGCAGGATTACCATCCTACGTTGCTTCCAAAACTTACTATAAAGGAAAACTACCAAAACTTGCTTGATGGTATTTCGCAATCTTTTCCGAATCGTAATATCTGTGTCTCCTTTGATTGTTCAGACTCCTTGTTTCTGGTTGAACCATACAATATCTTTGTGTACCGCCTGTTGAAGGAACTTGTCACGAATATTTACAAACATTCGACAGGGGAAAAAGCATGGATAACCCTTACGCAGGATAATGGGATTATAATACTGAATGTGAGTGACAATGGAACTGTTGATGCAGATGTTCTCTCATCTGCTGACAGGTTAAAGCATCGAGGACTTGCAATGATTACGGAACGAGTGAAAGATATGGACGGCTCTGTAACTATATCTAATAACCATCCACATGGGATTTGCGTACAAACGATATTGCCGATGAAAGGAGATGTTTCTTATCAACATTTTGTTAGTAGATGACCATGCTTTATTTTCTAAAAGTTTAGAGATTGCATTGTCAGATTATTCAGAAATTGACGCCTTTGATAGTATCAATGATGTTTCTCAATTAGACAATTTTATTGTATCTAAGAAACCAGACATCATCCTTATGGATATAAACTTGAAGAATATATCTTCTGAGGATGGTCTGGAATTAGCCAAACAAATACTAAGTTGCTATCCAAAACAAAGGGTTGTAATTCTGTCTGGTTATGATTTGCCTGTATATCGAAGTGAAGCAAGAAAAATAGGAGCAAAAGGATTTGTTAATAAAAATATTGAACCTGAAAAGCTCATATCTATTCTTTCTAAAATAATGCAGGGGATACTTTATTTTGACAGGGAAATTCCATTCATAGAAGGATTGACCGATAGTGAGAAACAAATTATACAGCTTATAGCAGAGGGACAAAAGCGAAAAGACATATCAAGCACACTTTATATTAGTGAACGTACCTTATCAAATCATTTGCAGCATATATTTGAAAAACTTGATGTTGCATCAGCGGTTGAAGCCGTGACAAAAGCTATTCAACTCGGATACATCCCGCCAATATGTTAATTAAGAGCCGATGAGCTTGTGAAATCAATAAGAATAAGCGGCTTTGTAAAATGCCTTAGACATATTCAATTTTCATTCTCTTGGTCGGTGCATTTATGACCTTAAAAATAAGCTCGTCAATACAATCCGTATATCTGCCTTGCTGAATAAGTTGATTTTTTAACTCTACAAGGCTATGTATCAAAAGTTTTCTTTCGTGGCTATCCAAATACAGATGATTAAATTTCTCTCTCATAAGCACACCTCCACTTCTTTAGCTTCATTATATTGGAAAGCAGGGGAAAGGACAAATCTGCGAAAAAGGACAAAAATAAGCGTACCACTATTTCTAATGATACGCCTATCCTCATTAAATCACTTCAAAATGCTTCAACGCATCCTTTATCGCTTCCACTTTCTCCACTGTCGGATGCTTCCTCGGCTGTTTCAATTCCTCTACCGCATTAGGAGCATCATACATCGGCAATCCTAACTCCCTCTTTACCTCTGCGATATATGCGGTATGTACCTTGAAACCGTATTTTGCTTCTATGTACTCCTTTATCATTTTGTAGGTCACTCGTTCCTTGGGCTTGTATTCTTCGGCTCTTTTAGCGATATTATCAAGCGGAACTTTTCCCTCACCCTCACCAAACTCAACTTTTACGTTGATATGTCCGTCTGGCTTTTTGTGGGAAAGCAGTACTACCGTCTCTACATGTGTCGTTTCGCAAAGATAAACACATTTTTTCCGTGTCGTTTTGCATATCCGAACACACATCTGCGGTCAAACTCTCTATGCCTTCCATTTCCAATTCATCATTCACTGCATTATTCAAAAAGTCATTATGAGTGTTCATTTTCCTCAGTCCTTTCTTTTTGACAATGCCAAAACTAAACAACTTTCTTATTCAAATTTTTATATCTGTTCCTTGCATCTGACACAACTCTGTCCTCCATACCCTTCAGCACAAATGTCAGCTTGTATGGATCAATGGTGCCATCCTCACTAATATCTCCTACAATGACTTTATCAACAATGCTCTCAAAAACTACCCTATCGAACTTATCAAGCATATCTGCCTCTGCAATACAGGTGCGAATCTCCCGCATCCTCTGGCTGATATGCTGCTGTGCCTCCACATTGGCAGAATACAGGGCACGTTCCCCTTTTGCCTGGTTAATTTTTCGTGTCAGCTCATTATACTTCGCATCGTATGCCTCTTTTGTAATGTTATCATCCAAGAGCATATCGGTCAATTTCTTTCTTTTGGATTCCATAGAACTAAGCGATTTATCCAGCCTTTGCAGCTTAACCGCACTCTCATCATCAGATAATGTTTCTTCCACGGAACGGATAACAGAATTCAGCACATCATCAAAATTATCTGCCAGCAGATGGAACATCTCCAAAAAGGCATTTTCAATGATTGCTTCGTCAATCGACTTGCTGTGCGGGCAGTTCTCAATGCCAAAATTGGTTGCAGTCCGACATTTCCACACTGGTTTTGTCTGTGTTGTAGTCTGGTTATGAGCACGTCTTGTCATATACTTACCACAAAAACCGCACTCACACATGCTGCTGAAGGCATATTTCCTGCTATACTTCTTTCTTGTTCCCGGTACTGACATGGTACTCCTGCGATAACGGCTCTTTTTAATCTCCTGTGCCGCATCCCATATTTCAGGCGAAACAATGGGCTCATGATGTTCCTTGATATAATACTGCTCTTCCTCTCCCATATTTTCCAGCCTGCGTTTGGAAATTGGATCTACCGTAAATGTTTTACCGAGCAGAAGGTCTCCTTTGTATTTTTCATTATTGATAATCGAACGTATTCCGCTGTCTGTCCACTTCACCTCCCCTTTTTTGTTTTTCCTGCCAAGTCTGGTCAGCTCTTTTGCGATGGTTGGTGCTCCATATCCACTGAGGTACATGTCAAATATTTCACGGACCACCTCTGCCTCTTCCGGATTAACCGTAATCGACTTGTCTTCCGGGTGGTAATCATAACCGAGACAGCCATTGAACCCCATCAATTCTCCCCGTTTCATCTTCATTTTGATGCCCAGCTTTACATTGGCAGATAATGATTCCACCTCATTCTGCGCAAGGGTAGAAAGCAATGCTAACGCCATCTCACTTTCCATGGAAAGCGTGTTGATATTTTCTTTTTCAAAAATAACCGCAATCCCTTTGCCCTTGAGCATACGGACATATTGAAGGGTATCTACCAGATTACGGGAAAATCTGGAGATAGACTTCGTGAGAATGACATCAACCATGCCTGCCATGCAATCGTTAATCATTTTCAGAAAACCGTCTCTTTTGACCGTTTTAGTTCCGGTAATTGCTTCATCTGCATAGATACCAACCATTACCCACTCTTTGTTTTTGGAAATCTTGTCCTGATAATACTCTTTTTGCGACTGGAAACTCTGTAGCTGTTCCTCTCCATCCGTGCTTACCCGCACATAGGCTGCCACCCGTTTCCGGTCAATGGAAAGACCATTCCCAATCATATTCCTGCGTCTGGTTGCATTCCCCTCTACTGCCTTGATCACTTCCACTTCTCCTGCCATACCTGTTCCTCCTTCCTTCGGATATATATTTTAGAAACTCCCTGTTTCTGATTTCACTATACCGCCATAATGAAATATTAACCAATGTACAAAACGCGGATTTTAATTTTTTCTATTTATTTCTCAGAGGATTATACGGCCTCAAAGGTAACTATTCCGTGTTCCCGCATAATTCTGTTTTTGACCTTTGTATATTCATCTTCATTTAATAAGCCCAATGCGTATATTCTTCCAAGAACCGCCAGCTTTTTTGCCAATCTCAATGCATCCAAAATATCCTCCTGCCTCTCTTTCCTTCTTTTTCAAGCAACAGGCCATCAAATTCGCTATGCACAAATCTAATACATTTTGCAACGTGGCTGTTTTTTAGCTTGTAACATTATTTTACAGGCAGCATAAAGAAATGAAAAGACTACAGTTCGGACACTTTAGTGACCGTGGTACGGTCACCTCTAATTTTAATATACTGCTTATGGCAGATTCTGCAAACCTGGCTGTAATAGCCGTATTTATGGGCAAAAAGAGACTTTTCCTACTTAGAAATCTTACAATAAGAACAGATACATACAGATTTGTCAAGACCATAGTTCGGTCACTTTAGTGACCGTGACACGGTCACCTCCTTTTTGACACAAAAAATCGCCATCTTGGGAAAAATGACGATTCTTCAAATTTTATTCAGTTTACTTCCAACTCATTCTTGTGTTATATACATTGTTTACAGCTTCAATATAGCATATGAAAGAGGGATGGTCATGGTCGTTTTGCCACAGGTATCTATTTTTAATATTCAAATACTGCGTTCTGACAAGCTCCCATTTTCCCTTTTTCTTAATATACTTAGCCTTTTTCTGAATTCCCGCAGAATGAGGGGCTTCGTTCCAATAGTATTGGTCACAATAGGTCAATCCTGTTTTTTTATGAATAAGTCTGTAAAAATGTTCTTCTGTATCTCTGCAAACAATGCAGATATCCATCGAAAACTCGGTTGGATTACCTTTGATAAAATGAATTTTTCCTGTGGTCAAAGAAGATGTTGAATCCTCACAATCTCCTAAACCGTATTCGTTCAGCACCTTATTAAAGGTTTTTCTTGCACATTCTTTTATAGACCTACAATCCTCATAATCTTCACATCTTACAATTTCAAGGTTGTAATCCAAATCTGTCGGTAACGAAGCATTTTGTACAATGAGATTTCGTGCACCGCTCCCTACAAGATAGAATATTGTGCCAATATCATAGTCCTCTTTCAAGTAATGACAAAAATTCTGCATTATCTCACCACATAAATTTCGCATACGGCTTAGAAATCTCTTATCTTTTACATAATCAAACATAAAAATCTCCTTTCATTCCCAAACCGACCATTTAGACTTAGAAATCCAAATCATTGTATTATAATCATCTGACAATTAAATGTCAAGTAATTTTTGGAATTTTCCCTTTTGATGCAATGAGCCTGCTCAATTTCGTCTTACAAATGCGCTTAATTTCATTCTCCCTAAAGTCCCATCATCTCACACACGACATGGTCTGCCATCTTGAGCGCACCAACAATGAACGACAGTATCTTTATGAACAGACCACCCCTAGAGGTATGCTCTCTAAAAAGCTGCAGTCTTCCACGGCTGACACAATCTCTGTCGGCAATACCGTCTTTTCTGCCATGCAGAAGCGGATAAACAGTTTTAATGCGTGTTCGGATTTCTTCACCTATACGAAGCACCGCAGGTACGCATCATGTCCACAACAAAGAACAACACTAGCATTACAAACCCTACCACCTACAATGCACTGTGGATGTCAACAATGACTTTCCATATCGCACCATCTTTGAAATTCTCTGGGGATTGGGTAATGAGTTGCCATTTAGAGCTTATGTATACTAATTGAATATTTTGAAAAATATGTTATAATTTTATTCTAAAAGTAGGTATATGACTCACAGATTGGATGCGTGATTATGAAAATTTTTAAACATACAGGTAGATATTATCTCAAAAAAATACAAAAAGGATATTTGACAACACATCAAGTTGCAGAAATACTAAATACTACTATTGATATTGTAAATTCTGCATATGCTGACTATTGCAAAGAGCAAAACCCCTTTAAGAAAAGAAATTTTGATTTCAAGATCAATAATTTCGACTTTTCTAGTGTTATTAACATTATTTGAAATGCAAGCTGAAAGAAATGCAACATATTTACCCGACATTTCTCTGAGCAATACAGTAGCAGCTATTTCTTGGGACAAAAATGGACTTCCCTGCATAACCCAAGAAGCCGAGGATATTGTTTCAAAATTGGCTGATGAAGACACTATAATAAACAAACTTCCTCAAATAAAGATATATAATATTGGTGTTGGTACAGCAAAAAATATTTGTTTCAATTGGGATACTAATAGAAATATGAAAGCATTTATGGATGTTTTAAATCCCTGCGATGATATAGATACTTCTTATGATGGAAATATGCTTCATCTCAAAACACCAACTATTGAACAGGGAATTGGACAATCAGATGAAAGTCAATTTGATTTTTTATTAAATTCCACTCAAGAGTTTGAAACATTAGCATTTCCATATTCTTATTATACGTTAATTAAAGAAACATACATAAGAACAGATAATAAGGAAATCCCTACTCTTTACCTGTCAGTTTCTTACTTAGATGTTCAAGGTAAAGCATATAACAGGACTATCCAAATAAATACAGATATCTCCTTTCTGGAACAAAATCCTGACGGAAGTGGTTTCTGCATTTATACTTTAACCTCAATCAAGGAGAATAAATCTATGCTCTCTTTTAACTCACTTAATTTCGATAGCAACACTTTGATAGCAATCACTTCTATTTTTGCTGTAATTATAAGTATTGTATCAATGATATTTACAGTTATTTTTAGTTTTCAACAACTCAAGCACAATAAAAACAGCGTAAAACCTATATCAGCAATTAAATTCAGCGATTATGAGGATGAACTTGCTGTTAAGCTTGAAAATGTAGGAACAGGTCCTTTAACAATAAAAAGATTAGTTTTTAAAAATGAGTCCCAAGAATCATCTACTTTGATATCTATGATGCCACCCATAAACCAACTGTGGACTACTTACACAGAATCTGTTGATGGTTGGACTGTTCCAGTTGGCGGACAGCTAATATTCCTTAAATTACATCCAGAAAGTGATGAAACAAAATTATTAATTAGAAAAGAACTTTCTAAAATAACCATTTATCTTGAATATATGGATATTTATAATACCAAATTTCAAGACAAACGATCACTTGACTTTTTTGGCAGACATTTTGAAGAATAATATGAGGCTGTCGGAAAATGAAAACCTTTCGGCTATGTAAAAATAAATTTCAATCCCATTTATACACAAATAAAGGTTTTATAGCTGATTTTGCATTTTTACAGTAAAATGCAATGGGTCATTTTGAATTAATAATTTTTTTGATTTGCGTTGCAAAAATGTCTGAAGCGAAATCATTCCAAGCGAAAATCCCATAGATGCAACTGCTGGTACATTAAAAAAAAGTTGTAAGGATAGGTGAATACTATAATGGATTTGTCATATTTTTAATAATTCCTGAGCAGTGAATACATTAAAAATGTTTTCTTTCAAATTGCTTTATTGATGGAGTTATTTTTCGATTAAGTATTTGTTCGATTTCCTTGGATGATGAATTTAAAAAAATCTCATTAGTTAAACTGAGTGGCTCGTTAAACTTTTTAGTGTTGTTTCAACATAATTTCTGAGTTCTAATAATTCATCGTTCGCCTTATAGCGGATTTCTAAAATGTCGTCTATAGGTGCATTTTGAACAAATGGTAGTAAAATTTTTGTAGCTTCTATATGAGCAAAATTATACTTCGGTTCTGCTTTCCTTAGTTTTGTATTATGCCAGGAATAATAATTTAGCAAAATCTCATTTGTAACAGAACTATTTGTAATTACATTATCTCCTTTTTCAATATGTGAAAATAACAAATCTACAAGCCCTTTATAAAGATTTAAAACAAGATAAAAATCTGGAACATCGGAACAATATTTAAATTCAGGAGTTACGGATTTAATTCGACAACAGTCATCCTTCGAAATTATTTCTGAAATTGCCTGTTTTGCTTCATCCAAAATAATTTCTGCATCATTATGTATTTCCATACTATTTTCATGCATAATAAAACTCTCTGAAGAAAAGTTCGGTCACTTTAGTGACCGTGGCACGGTCACCTCTGGTTTTAAAAAGAAAAAGGAGCAATTTCTTTTACAAAATCACTCCTTGTCAAAATTTCTTCCTCATCATGATTAAAAATCTTTTTAGACCCAAATGATTGCAGTTTGCTCTCATTTACTAAGACGATTCCACACCCCCGTTATGAAGTGACTTTTGTCAAGAAGTAAATTAAAAAAACAACAAACTTTTTTCTCTTTGACAAAACCCACATTTGTTTTCTGAAGATATCCAGAAGAAGTCTTTGGTCTGACAGTTCCCGGCTTTTGGCCACTCCGTTATTCGTGGATTGGTTACCTACAGGTCAATGGTCCGCCGTAAGCCCTGCTGTCCTAAAACGTGGATCAATGCATTCCTGCACTGCCGACAAGGAGGTGCCGCAGATGGCTTGAACCTTGAAGCAGCCAAAGGCTCCTCCCGGATATCTCCAGTTTGCTTTGTTTACCGTTTCTGCTGATTATGCAGCTGCTCCTGCTTAATCAGCTTAATTGCCAACTGTCAGAATGACAGCCGGCTGTCTCAAGGGCTGCGCAGCAGTTTATTTACCCTTGACGGGCGGATGGCAGTCTGATATCACACCTTGCTGATATTGCCTGTCATCATGCCCCATATAAAGCAGGCAAGTTCCCTTGCAACCGCTGTTACTGCCACATTCTTTTTCTTGCCATGTCTTATCATCCTGTAATACTTTCTTCTCAGCCTCTCGTTTGCTTTGTCCGCATACGCAATCACCTCCGCTGGATTACCGCTCTGCCTCGCTTTTAAATCTTTTGATTTATGCCCCACTGCTCCTTTACAGATTCCCTTGGATGCCTCTATCAGCAGTTTCCGCAAATGGCTGTTCCCGGCTTTTGTGATGGGCAGCCTGTTGATGTTGTCGCTGCTTGAATCCTCCCCCGGCACCAGACCCAGATATGCGGAATAGATATTCCCTTTTGCAAATCTCCGGAAATCTCCTGTTTCAACCAGACAGGATAACGCCGTATGGGTTTTTACGCCGAGAAAGCACACCAGTTTTTTTACTTTCTCCACATACTCTGTTTCTGATGCCAGCTCCTCTATCCTCTTATCGAATGTCTCTATCCGGTTCTCCAGATATTCATACGTAATCAGATACTCATTCAGGGTTTCCCTGTCCATCGCTCCAAGCTCTATGGCCCCCAGCCATTTTAAATGTGCCTGTGTCCATTTCCCTTTGGCATAATGGAATCCCTGGCTAAGACAAAATGCATTGATTCTCTGTTTTGTTTTCTTCAAATCCAGTTTATGGTCATCCCGCATCCGAAGATATACTTTTACGTCATCGTCTTTATCTGTCGGGATGTGTACTGCATGATAACCACCATAGGCAAGGCACTGCGCTATCATCAGTGCATCCCGTTTATCTGTTTTAATTCGTTTTCCCTGCTGTGTCATCATTGTCGTCGGAGCCAGAATCACACAACGGATTTCCTTTTTTGCCAGTTCATGATACAAAGAGAATCCCAGACATCCTGCCTCATAACCGCAGAGAATATCGCAGTCATCTTTTATTTTCGATTTCAGGCTTTCAATAAACTGCATGATATTGTCCGGATCAGGTGTTACCTTAACATTTGCATAAATAATGTCATCTCCGTCAAGTCTTGGCTCAATGGCGCATAAAGTGTAGTTTGTGCTATGGACATCCATTCCAATTCGTAGTATTCTTTTCATATGGTGACCTCCTTTTGTATGCGGTAATCCCTGTTACCATTGTTTTTTCAACAACTTAGTATACAGGTAAATCCACGTTGCTACAAATGTGAGGTCACTTCATATTGTCCTATGTATTCATGCGAATTGTTCCATTCATCAAAATATCTGCCCGCTCCTCCGGTGTCATTTCCCTACTCATTAAAATCTGGAAAAACAACTGCATCCTGTCATCTGCCTCACTAGTATAGTATTCATGTGAATTACGGTGGATCACATCAAATACATTATCCAGCTTGATAAATGCCCCGCTGGCATGACCGTGTCCGGCAAGCTGTTCCAGTGCCTTGTCCATGTTATGTAACTCATCTTCCACCTCTATCAATAATTCCATATCCGTTTTTTCCAAAATAACACTCCTCCTTTTTGTTTAGTCTTCATTTTTCTTCCATTCTCATCCGTAATAAGCCCCTTCCTGCTCATGCCTTGCCAAACTCTGTCAGCATTTTTGCACGCCCCTCCGGTGTTATCTCTGAATTGTCCAGAATGTCCGTCAGGCATTCAAACATTTCATCCTCTCCCTGCAGTCTGATTTCAGCGCAGGCACCATTCTCAATTACCTTACACACCCGATCAAGTTCTTTCAGTATGCCGCTTTCCCTGTCATATATTTCCCATTCCCCCACCAGAAACATATTCAGTTTTTTAACAGCGTCATACAGATAAATAAGATGTGTCATATCCTGAAAAGACAGGACGGAACCTTTTGCTCTGATTTTCCTCTCTGATGCTGTCTGCACACCATCCTCAAACCCCAAACGATAGGATTCTTCCCCATACATAATATTATATTTTGTCCACTCATTTTCCAATGTATCATACAGTTTCCAACACTTCTTTGACATGCCTGAACCCTTTGAAAATGCATTTGAAGCCTTGTGCAGAGATTTCATCTGCTGCTGGAATTTATCATTTTCACGAATCCTCGCCTCCAGAGGTTCCCCGGTACGGGCAAAGATAAATTCATCTGATATAACATCCATGTCTCTGCCCCTTTCTACTGGCGAAAATAATCTAAATCAAAATTATTCTCGTCTGCCAAATCCTCCAAAGCTCTGCCATTGATTTCATAGATTCCATACGGCCGTGGCTTCGGCTCATTGAAACCGGTTACAATGACATAAAATTTACCGTCTGCATAGACCAGTGTTTTCCCATGTGCATTTAGGTTCCCACATCCTGCTGCCTTGATCCCCATATGATTGCACATATACTGGAGGGCAAACCGGCTTGCCATACAGTCTCCTTTTCCCCTGATAAAAATATCAAACCAGTTATCATTGTATAGTTCATAATCAGAGGTTGTACTGATGTAACATGCTACCTTCTCCGCTTTTTCCTTTTGTGTCATGGAAGAGGTAATGTACTGTTTCTCAAAATTTGTAAACACAATATCTATGTAGATATTCAGCTCCGAATATGCCCGCACATTTGCCTTCAGCTTTCTTCCATCCTCCAGAACAGCAGTTACCGTTGCCTCCACGCACGGTTCCGTATAATCTGGTCCCCACTCCATCTGCAGTAGCCCATAATCCGTAATCTTAAAATATCCTGCATCCTCCCCGCTAATCTTCCAGTCCCTTACTTCTTTCTTTGTGCCAGATACCCGAAAACGGTATTCTCGGAGATGGCTACTGTCATATTTTATGTAATCTTTGTATGATTCCGAAAGATGATATAATGTCACATCACTACTGTTTAGCACTGGATTATCTGCCATCGACTTTTTCTTTTTTACTTCTTTAACCGTAACCCGGCACTTATATTTCTTTCGCTTATAAACCGCCGTAACCACTGCTGTTCCCTTTTTCTTGCTCTTGAAAGTAACCGTATTTCCTTTCCTCTTTGCAATCGAAACCACAGATTTATTACTGGTTCTCCATTTTACTTTTGCTTTGCATGACACCCCTTTTAATTTCATTTGGTAAGTCTTCCCTATTGTTACCGCCTTATTCTTTGCCTCTAGCTTTGACTTTGCCTCTGCCACCATGCCGGGCAATAACAGCATAAGTGCCAGTGCAAAGAGAACCTTTCTTATATATTTTCTCTCCATAACCTCTGCCTCCTTGTCTGAATAGTTGGTTTTCTGAAACTCTAAAAATAGCATGCTTATCTTTATTGATTCAGATTATACCGCGCTCTATTTCAGAAGTCAGCCTGTTATTCGAAAATTTCTTTCAAATAATCATCTGTTCTATATTGTCACATCCATTACGATAGAAAAGACAGGATAACCTCATTTCGAAGTTCCTGTCTTTTCCATTTAATTTACCTGCTAATAATTTCACTCAAGCTGGTTGCAAAACCTTAACTGCCTTTACTTCTTCTACTGTCAATCCTGAACATTGTGCAATCTCTTCCAATGTCAATTTACCATTGTTTAAGAGATTTTTTGCAAACTCTATCCGCTCTTCTTTCATTTCTTTTGCCACAATATCTTCCACAATCTTACACATAGATCTTTGTCCCTCCTTATCTGTCTTGAAATATCTGGCACGTTCTGCCAATTCTTTATAATTCATATCTTCCGGATTCGTACAACTGAAATCATGCATCAGTTTTCCTAGTGGCGTGTTATCTTTAATTTGTCCATTCACATATATAATATGTGCATCATCTCCAAAAAGCTCTCCTGTCTCTTCAATTCTTCTATCTATATGGTATATCGGCAAATTTCTTTGCAAAACATCACTTTCCGTAATAAAAATCACATAAGTTTCCGGCAAATATTCCGTATCATCTCCCGGAAGAATAGCGTTAGCATCCATAATACTGCTATTATATCTTGCCCTCTTTGGTTTTGCCCCGGAAGGTGCACGCTGTGTTTCCACATCATACTGTTTAGCTGCACGGTCAACTGCTGTCACATCCATTCGTATAGAACGCCCTTGTAAGTTCTTTATACCAACTTGTGTACGTGCTTTTTCTACCACCAGTTCATCATCATTCATGATAATACGTAAAACCAGTTCAATGCCTTCCTTATAATCCTCAAAACACTTAGTCATGAAGTCATCATCAAAATAGCACATTTCCTGAATCCGATCTAAAATATACTGTCTTTTCTGTTCGCTGTTTTGTTTTTTATCTGCCAACTAATGCACCTGCCTTTGTTTTTGTTCTTTTCTTTATCTTACCACGCTATTCTTAATAATACAATGGAATCGTGAAATTAAAACCAACTCTGTTTCTGCCAACTTTTCAAAATCTCTCTTTACGATTTTATTTCTCTGTCAATCATCTCTTGCATTTTGGGTTCAAATAATTTATCAAGTAATACTTGATTTCGCTATTTGTAATCTTTTTCAAAGTACTTATCATATCTGCAATCACATAACAATCAAAAGCAACCTTGGGTATCTTACAGCATTATATCTTTCACCAACCATCACTACTATTTTTTGTGGGAAATCTCTGGATTTTCCTTCAATACAGTAATTACTCTTTCATCAACTACATAGTTGACTGCAAGTTGTCTTTTGATGTTCCTCGCATGCATTAATTTAACCGTAATATCACCACCAAGAACATCATATTCTACTTTCTACTGTTGCGAATTAAGTGTTTTATATAGTGAATACCTAAATAATTTTAAATCTTCAACGTCTATAATATCCAGTAAGGTGTTTCATTTATAATCACTTTCAAGTATCTTCAAATCTAGAATTGTTTCTTCAATCACCTTTACACAACCTTCTATATCCTTCTTGATATCATTTCCCCAGAAACGTATCACTGTCCACCCCATAAATAAAAGTGCCTTATTAACCTCATTATCATGGTCTATATTTCTGGATATTTTTGAAATCCAATAATCCGAGTTATTGCTTTTCATAAGTTTTGGTCTTAATACTTCCCAATCCTTTCCATGAAAAAACTCTCCGTCACAGAAGATAACGATATTATATTTTGGCATTACTATATCAGGGGTTCCTGGAAGGGTTTTGTCATTTTTGCGATATCTATAACCTCTTCTCCATAATTCATGCCGCAACAATATCTCAATCTCTGTGTCTTTTGATTTTATATTTTGCATATTTCGCTTACGTTGCTTAGGTGTCAGATTATCCATATCACTCACCTCCATATGGCAGTTCCTGACATATTACTCTACAGATTCAATAATCCATGAATCTTTACGTATTTTAAACTTATCTCCCACTTTTAATCCGATAAGGCCTGATTTTATTTGGAATTTATTCTTCCCAACAACTAACGGCATTCGTACATTGGTATTAACCTTTCTTACCACAAGTTTGCTATTCCAAGTAACTGCTTTTTCTGACTGAACAGCTTCACTTGGTTGGAATAATTCTGCTCTCTCTTCTTTTGGACCTTTGTTATCTTTAGATGCAATCTGCTCTAATTCTATATCCTTGCCAATATTCGCAAATGTTTCTTCTAATGTCCTTTTGGCTAATTCACATGCATCCTCCTTGGAAAGCGAATCAAATATAACAACTCCCCCCATTTGATTCAAGTTTAAGAAATAGTTTCTGATTTCTGTTCTTTTTAATTCTCCATGTTCCTTTAATACTTTTAATGCTGCAAGCAATAATGTCTTACATCGAGCCAGCGACCGTTCAGTCGACACTGTAAAAATATCTTGCTTGCTCAAAAAATATTCCGTCATTTCATACGGATTATTTTTGTTTTCTTCATCATATGTAAGATATGCGCTCCAGTATAATCTTGCTATTCCTTGACGTACAAAAGCCTTTCCTTTTGATGCTTTAAAAAAATATCTTGAACCAATTCTCGATACTATTTTACTCTTTCCCGCATCATCTTCATCCTCTTCTGAGGCTACATCGATTGCCCATCTTGTTCGCATATAATCCCAATATGTATAATGCGCCAGATATGCCCACAGTCTTAAATCACTCGCCTGGACTGGATTTAATTGATTCTTAAAAGCTTCATAAAGCTTGACTGCATTTCCATAATCCTTTTTCGAATCTCCAATGCTTAAATCAACATCAGGAACCATAATACCAGTACTAAACGAATAATTGCTGAATCCGCTATCCTCAAAGTACTGATCAATCCATCTATCTTTTGAATTGTATAAAGCCGTATTTTTAGGTATATCTGAGATAAGCATATCCAAAGCATCATTTTGCAAAAAATTTATAATCATTTGTGCGCCTCCTTATTGTTGTTTCGTAGAATTGGCAACAAGTTCCAGTGCATGTAACGAATTGTCATTCATAAGTCTCTGTGATGTCTTGATTGGATTATTAAGCATTTTTTTGAATTCAGCATCATCATTCTTCGCCGCATTCATAATCATCAGCTTTAGTGTTTTATACCATGAATATTGCGCTAAGGTCTCCTGTCCAGAATTAATGACATCCTGATATATCTCATAAATGCCTTGCACTATTACTGGAACAACATAAATCGCATTCAGTACAGGAATCTTCCATGATTCGTACATTCCAATTTCGTTGTATTTCTTATATTGTTCCTTGGGGAGATGAATTCTGATTGCATCATATTCCCACTCGCAAAACATAACTGAACTGTTATCGTCTTTCACAAAATGTACAATGGGGTCACCCTTTTTTATAATATCATTTTTATAGATGGCATCAAATTTCTGTCTTTCTCCAATTGCAATAACTTCACCTTTATTGATTTCATATGAAATACCATCAAATTCCTCTAAAAAATCACTGTTGATAAAATTTTCTATTTTTTCAACTGCCACAATACACGGACATAAATCAACCCGTTCATGCACTAACTCTGATGGAAGAAATATCTCTTGTTCCTCTGAGTTACTTATCCGCAAATCACGATACCATGTCGAAATACATTGAAGCTGAACCGCATATGCAAGAACACGTTCGTTTAGTAATTTCTTAATTTCACTATTGTTTACATCATAAGTTACGTTAAGATAAAAACCATCCTTCCTTGTTTCTTTCTTTATATCAACATTGAATATACTACTTCTGTAATCTACCGGATTAGCACGAAGGATAGGATATGGATAATTCATACTACTATTCAGCATAAGCCGTCACCTCCAATGGACATCTCTTTGCATTACGCAGTTTTACTAACAGAAGAACTTTTGCATCCTTATCCATATGGTCCAAAATAATAAAACCTTTTTCCATTGCAAGTTCATTTCCATCCCATAATGCGGATTTAACATCCGCAATTCTCTTATCATCATCATCTGCACCTATTCGAATTTTTATATAGACATTTTTTGCAGATTTTGACGGAATAAAGGATACTCTGAACACATCATTAGCACTATCATATGGTGTCTTTACATTCAAAATATGTAAACTTTTTAGTATAGTCTTGCCCGTATCGCTTCCCTTCTCCTTTTTTCTTGCAGGAATTTCGTTCTTCCCATCAACACTTGGTATCGGTTCAGATATCGGCTTATCACCTGGGAATGGGCCAGGAAATGGACCAGGATACGGAGGATGCGGAGGGTTTGACGTTCCAGACTTGCCTCCCCCTGGCAACACTTCAACGCCCTCTTCTTCAGGTGTTAATATTTCTTCTATTTCTCTATTTATAGGGGAATCCGACACAATACTCACATCAGACGCTTTTCTCCTGTTGGTTTTTGCATTTACAGATATAATATCTACTGGAAACGGTTCAAAAGATGAATAAGCCTTTTCCTCCTGATCATCCGCTCCCGAACTATCCAGCCTTGGGAGCAAATCATTTAATCCATATGCTTCAGTTTCATCCTCTTTAACATCTGGCATCTCACTTTTTATTTTCTCCAGGATCCATGCATGAATACCTCTAATGACTTTACCAGCCTCATCCTTATTATCTTCGTATTCATCTTTGCTCCAAGTATCATGAGCTTGATTTTCACATCTTCTCAAAAAGCTATTGATATTGTCTTTAGGATCATCAGATTTGCTCCTGTTTCCAGTTGCAATAAATATACCCCTAAAATATGCACCAATTCTAAAGGCTGTATCCTCCTGAATTTTCATTCCGGCTGTTCGCATTTCTAAAATTCTACGTTCAGAAAAATCTGGATCCATTAACAGATATAGTTCTACTTCTCCCTTCTTTCTAAAGATTTCCTTAAAATGTTTTGTTCTCCCTGATGCATCATTAAGAATTTCCCAAAATAATGGTGCATTGAATTCAATCGCATGGCTCTCACAATAGCCTTTATATGAATCAATAAGATCTCCCAAATTGTCCTGTCTTATTGAAATTTCCTTCTTTCCATCCACTATCGACACCTCAAGATTTCCTTTATATATAGTATAAAAGAAATATTCAAGAACACTTGCAGTGATCTGTTCCATCCAGTCACTATCCTCCTTAAAACCCAAGACAAATAAATCAGTGCCACACTCTTCCCTACGAAATGTTTCTGGAATTTCATTTATATCATAAATTGCCTTACAATCTTCTTCCTGATCAGATCCAAACAAGCCAACATTCTGCTTTAACTTATTGTCCGAATCTTTGAATGTCGTAAGAATAGTCTTCCCCTGCAATGCCGTTTCCCCATCTTTATTGAGTGTTGAGTATATTATTGTCCTAATAGCAGAAAAATTAAACGGCGCAAACTTCCCTACTCCAAACGAACCGCTAAGTCCATTTCCTTTATTTGTTGCACTTACTTCTCTTACAAGTCCTGTCCAATTACTACCTTTTTCTTCTTTTGCGCCAGTCAGCCCTATCGTATTGTAATCGCTGATTTTAAGAACCGGAACAAGCCTATCCTGGTCAAGAAAATCCTCTGCTGCCTTTTTAAGCATTCTCATTTTACTTCCATCATCACCCTCATTATAATACTCACAACAACGTTTAATAACATCAGATAATCTTTCTGCTCCTGGTATTTCACTTCTATTTATGCGGATAATTTCAAAACGTGCTCTCGCTGGTTCCTTGACATCTGGATTTTTAGCATCGATTACGTTCTGCAAAATTTCCTTAGCCAGTCCTATATATGGTTGCTTTTTGAATATTCCTATTCCAGCATTATTAACACCCACTTTATCCCCAGTATAAAGCGGGCCAAAACACCACTTATATTTTTCATTCCATACACTATTCATAGACATCCCCCTTAATCAAGTGTAAATTTACTTCCTTTTTGACTATCTTGCTTACTGTATCTCTTTTTCGCCTCATCCAACTCTGCCTGAATAGCACTAAAAATCTTATTTACATCCTTTGTTGTATATTCATAAAGTCCCTGATTCGAGCAGTTTCCAAGCAACTGAATCATATTGATTATTTTGTTCGTCCTCGCCTCAGCTATTCTCACAAACTTCTCACGCTTTGTTTCTTCTTTCACACATTTCACCTCCACGCATTTTTTAATAGAAATTGGACAATTTAATATTATCATATGCATTTATATTCGTCAATTATTTTTCAAATAATTATAATATTATTTGAAAATAATTGAGATAAATAAAAAATAGAGGCAAGCATATTTTATGCAAGCCTCCAAAATACTTTAATTCTATAACCCATTTTTGAAATTATTTTCTAAATATTTCAATAATACTTGTGCTATTCCTTGAGCCATCAATGGCGGAACCGCATTTCCGACCTGTTGATATTGTGAATCTTTTGTCCCCTTAAAAATAAACCGATCAGGAAAAGATTGTAATCTAGCAGCTTCTCTTACGCTTATTGCTCGATCTATTGTTGGATGTACCCACATGGACTTTCTTACATTTACCACAGTCCCACTCGGCCGAGAAGAATCAAGTCTTAAATATATGCTATTCTGTGTTCTACCAGGGTCAGTATAGTTTTCTTTCAAATCAGATGTAAGCTGATGAAAGTTTTCCCCCTCATTTAAGGCAGCAAATCTCTTTTTGGCAGTTTCTCTTGTTTTCGGCACAATATGATTTGTAATGCCCTTAGACCCCTTTCTCATTTTCTTTGCATAATCTGATAACGCATCTTCTGCATTATAAGGGATTTCATTATTATTCAACGCTTCCGAAACATCATATCCTATAAGGTCAAAAATAGCTTGTCCAACAGTAACTTCGTCATATTCGTAATCTTCTTCTCGTGGAACTCTAACATCACCTCCTTTGATAACATCCGACCGCACTCCCAGCATAATAAACCTTTTTCTCTCCTGAGGAGCTCCAAACCATAAAGAATTAACTTCACCACTATCTTTTACGTAAGTATCACCAAGTATTTTATTAACGTAATCAATCACTGAATATGAGTACAAAGTGGCAGTAATTTTCTTAGTTTCTGGATTTTGCACCATAGTATAATTGATCTTATTATAATCCAACTCCTCTTTCAGCCGAAAACTCTTTTGAAATTTTATAAACTGTCCAAGTTCGTCAAATAAATCTTTCACCCTCTCTGTGTCAATATCATCTAAAATCCTATGCAGTATTTCATAATCATATACATTTCCTTCAAAAAACTGCCCTATCTTTTTTCTTATAATATTGCTGTGCTTATTTATAAACCTAGGCAACCTATCTTTACTTCTTCTATTCTTGTAAAGGACATTTATGAGTTGAAACAGTTCATCCGGAATGCGATAACTAACTTTCCCCTCACCTTGAAGCACCTTGAAACAATCAACTTCATCATAATTTTGCTCAGATATAACTAATTCTTCTTTCCGCATTTTCATTCCAAGCCGTATCACCTCATCGTGATCCATAGATGAATCATAAAACCTGTGAGTATCAGAAGACAACATGCTTACATTTTCCATAACAAATGCAATAGGTTGAATTTCTCTAACTGCACGAAAGTATTCCTTTACAAGCGAATTATTCATACTGATGATATGATTCTTTTGCCTATTTGCATTTGAAAATCCTTGACACGGAGGTCCTCCAATAACAACATCAATTCCTCCAAGGCTCTCTGACAGTTTCTTAAAATTAAACCCTCTAACATCCTCGATCATTTTAATGTCTTTATTATTATGATTAATTTTATACGTATCACGTGCATATGAATTATTCTCAGCAGCTGCAACCATACGAAATTCTCCAGTTGATTCAAAACCATAGCTCAATCCACCTGCACCTGCAAATAAATCAATCGTTTTTAACATTTCTCAAGCCTCCACACATTCTTTAATTTCTCTGAAGCAAATCCCTCCCCACTTCTCCCCATACCATTATTTATAACACCACATACATCCAATCAAATTTATTTATGCAATGTTATAAACAACCAGAAATTCATTCTCAGACCCATGAAACATATTAAAATAATATTTTCATCAGATGACAGTTCATACTCTTCAGAATTATTTCTAGATCTTCATTAACAAAGGGATCGTTTCTGCTAATTTCAATACCACTAAGAACATTTTCCCAATTCTCAAGAAATCTCTTCTTGAGTAAAATACTTTTGTTTTCACAAATATCTGAAATATTCTAAAAATGTCATTTCATCACTCTCAAAAGAATATATGTAAGTCAACTTATCTATTGTACAATTATTCTTACCCCATTTCAAGAGAAAATCCATTTCCATCTCCATCTATATGCCACTTACCATATCACAGGAAGCTCTGTACTGTCCTATTGTCACGGTCTTTTCATTTTTGCCAGTTTTGTTTTTGCCTCTGCTGTTATCCTTGGCATGAATAAGATTAGAAACACGATAATGGGTATGATTTTTTGATTTTTGTACTCATAATACTGACATCCTTGATGTAATCTATTGTCGGAATCTTCATATAAATAGCCTGCTTATCTTTATCTACTATTATTTTACCGCATCTCTTTTTAGATGTCAGCCTCTTAATTGCAAATTTCACAGTTCAAATGTATCGTGTGTCTGCCTGCACTTCCATTTCACTATTCAAAGCAAGCCTGGCATATTCCGACGGATTATCTGATGCCAATGCATCTATGCAATGCTGTCCCCACGGAGTAGTGGCAATTCCTTGTTCTGGTTTATTGCAGTCAATTCGTAGCATGTATCCGTCATAAGTATTGATTTCAACACTGTTATTCTGCATATTGTACCAAGCATTTATAAATCTCATTTTTATCAGTCCTTTCTGAGAGCAAGAATTTCTATAAATGTCTTGCTCTTCTACTCACATTCGTTATAATGAAGTTAATAGCCCCCACCATGCCTCTAGCTTTCCACGCACAACTCAGCAGGACTTTCAAATAGCCCCTTGACTTCTGCCAGAGAGATTTCTTTATTTAATCTTCCTATAGATTCCCATCATCTTCATTACCGAAGTTGCCGAGCGGAAGTACGACGGCATTATATCTTTTGATAAAAACGATGCCTCCCTTTTTACTCCCACCGCTTTCGCCAGATACGCATTTTGTGTCACAAAATGCAAGCCTTCAGCTTTCTGGTTAGGGACACAGTCCCTAAAATCCTGATAATATACCAATAAATAGCATAAAACAGGAAATCTACACCATTACTATATCATTTTAGGCATTGTCTATATCATTGTTACATCTTTACTACATCATTTCTACACCGCTGAAATACACTCCATCTAAAAAAGCACTCCATTACTACATCATTTTTTGCAGTTTCTATATCATTCCTATATCTTTGTTACACCATTTCTACACCGTTGAGAAGGCTTCTCCTTAACAAACATACCATTACTACACCAAAATTTTAGCTTTCTACACCGTTCCTACATCATTTCTACATCAAAAAAGAAAATCTTACACCATCCCTATTTAGAATGATGTAAGATTTTCAGTTCAATCTAAAAAACATTCCTATAATTCTATTTTCTCATCTTTTTATACTGGTGTTAGTATATAAATAGTACAAATCAAAATGAGTTATCCCTTAACCTATGTT
>CAJUAO010000029.1 GCA_910584685.1 uncultured Lachnospiraceae bacterium
TGAATTTCTAACACTTTTCTCAATGCTTTAAAAAATATATATAACTCCCTGTCCCCGCCACCACCCTAAGGTCTTATACTCCCTTTATTCTTAAGCCCCTCATTGGGAAAAAGTACTTTTCACATATTAATTCTATAAAAAATTCAAGTAGATGGCGTATCAATAAAAATACAACATTCAGTATTAGATAGATATAAATTTGCTGGTACTCACTATAATTATACGCCTGCATTCTGCAAATTTATAACACTAAAATAAACACAAGTTTTCTTTCCCCTTACAGTATATAAATGAGGGTATGTCCCATTAACAGGCTTTAAGCGGTGGAACGGGTTGGAGCAGACAGCTGAATATAATTTTTTAAAGCATTGAGGAACAGGGTTAGAAATTCATCAACGGAATACCGTCAGCTTCTTAGCGGAGAGCGTCTGTCTGAGCAGGGGGCTTGCTCTTTAGCCCCTTGCGAGTTACGCTCGCAGCTTAGAAGATGGCGGTATTTCGTTGATAGAATTTCTTCCCTGTTTCGAAGCTTTAAAAAATTATATTCAGCTGTCTGCTCCAACCCGTTCCACCGCTTAAAGCCTGTTAATGGGACATACCCGGACTACATGCGAGGGAAAAATTTTTTCAAGCGTACAAATTAATATTTTTACAACCAATTACATATCTCTGCAACATCTCCAAACCTGCACAAATCAATCCTATCCAATACCTTTAGCAGGTAGCTCCCCCAACTACATTTATTCCAAGTATTTCCTTCTTACGTTTAAGAAGCTCGTCACTAAGCAGCATAGCCTCAGCCTTCTCAAAGCCAATCCTGTTAATGGTATCAGCAAATCTTTCGCCTGATTTACCCTCAGAGCGGAATAAAAGGATAGCTTTTTCTATTGTATCAAGAACTTCCTGCTTAGAGGTAAACACCTTTCTAAGCATCTTTCCTTCTGCAACCTTTTTTCCCCAGCGTCCGCCAATATAAATTTTCCAGCCGTATGTGCCGTCATCGGAGCAATGGAAAGGACACTTGGCTATACAGCGACCGCAGTTGTTACATGCAGCTTCATCAATGACAAGCTTTCCGTCTGTAAGCCTTGCGGCGCCTATAGGACAAGCCTTTTCTATCTGGCATACCTTACAGCCCCGGCATTTACTGTCATCGTAGCCCGGAACTCTGGCGCCTATTATACCAATATCGTTAAGGTTAGGCTTTACGCAGTTGTTTGGACAGCCGCCAAATGCAATTTTAAATTTGTGAGGAAGAGCTACGCTGCTGTAGCCATGGAAAAACATTTCGTGGGCTGCTTCACTTAATTCATATGTATCGTATAAGCCATACTGGCATGTAGTACCCTTGCAGGAAACCACGGGACGGACCTTGCTTCCGGTGCCGCCTGTTTCAAGACCAGCCTTTGCAAGAAATGCTCTGAAAGCATCTATATTTTCATAGTCAATTCCCGATACTTCAACGGTAAGACGTGTGGTAAACATCATATGTCCGTCGCCGTAAAGCTTTGCAGCCTCGGCTATAACGGCGCATTCTTTATCAGTAATACGACCGTTTCTTGTGATGATACGACCGTTAAATTTATTTGTACCCTTATGCTGGAGGAAACCAAGTCCCTTTACTCTTTTTATATCATCGGCAGAAAGAGTACAGCCTTCGCCTGCAGGAGCGGAAGTCTTACCCTCAAGCTTGTTTATGTATTCTTCAAGGACTTCAGCCGTCATAACAACGGCTTTTATACAGCGGTCAGCCTCTGTCTTGTATTTGGCTGATAATTCATCACAGCTTATAGAGCCAAGCCTTGACTGGAATTTAGATACAAATTCTCCGCAGATTGCCCTGAATTCATCCTTTGGTTTATCTCCATATAATTTGCTAAGTATACCCATAACGCCTGAGAGGGCGCCGCATGTACTTTGACAGCCCATTCCTCCGCCAAAGCCTGCAAAAAGATTTATGTCTGTTTCGCTTATATCTAAACCATAAACCTCATTTGCCGCAAGCAAAAGCGCCTCCGCACAGTTTTTGTCAAGTTCTCCGTAATAATATTTTGTTTTTTCTGCTAACATTTTATCCTCCTAAAATATTGTTAAAGGTTTTTAGTTAAAAAATTTAATAACATTATATATATTGATGCACATAATCAGAAGCATGGCGCCTTCAAAAAGGTAAGTAGCCTGTTTGTCATCAATTTTTCTGTTTATTTGCCTGCCAAGCTCACTGCCGGCTATACCAAATATAATCATGCCAATTAATGCAAATTCATTAAAGGCAGGAATGGTATCAAAGCAGGCTGTTTTCAAGGTGCTTGTAACCTGTGAAAACAATACTATGTACAGGCTGTTTTGTGTAGCTGTCTTTGTATTCATAGAAAAGAAGTAGTAGAGAACGGCTACATTAAAGGGACCTCCGCCTATTCCAAGAAAAGAACCAAGTATACCCAAAAATAAGCCTATAATAATGGCTATAGCAGGTGACGTAATTTTTTTTGCAGTTATTTTGTTTTTGTTTATGGTGTATATAAATGTAGCAAGAGTGGCAATAAGAAGCAGGAAAGCCTGAACTCCTCCTGCTGTATCAGCATTAGTAAAAAGCTTTGCTACCATATTATACAGCTGCTTGCCTAAAAGACCGCCAACGGCTGCGCCTATTGCTAAATATGTAGTGTTTTTTAAATCTATGACAGATTCCTTTTTTACCATTGTTTTTCCTACGCTCCAGCAGGTCATGGCTATCACCGTACAGCCTGACATAAACGTAATGGCGGAAACTGACATTACACCGGTTGCGTCAAGGACCGGTTTTATAATAATACCGCCTCCCATGCCGCAGATTGTGCCTATGCTGCAGGCCAAAAAAGCGGTGAGAAAACAAATTATAAATAATACCATAATGCTCCTTTTTTAAGTATATGCTAATGATAAAACGTATTATTAATTTTTTTAAGTTTATCATAAGGGGTATGAAAAATCAATAATTTAAAAATCATGTATTGAACAGATGCATTATTAATCCATTATAAACTTTAAAATTTTGGATTAACAATACACATTTCATATGATAAAATATAAAAGATACAAATTTAGCAGTAAAATTTATGAAATGCTAATAAGAGGTGAAATATGGCATATTTTCCTATGTTTATAAATTTAGAGGGGGCTGACTGTCTTATAGTGGGAGGAGGCAGGGTAGCATTAAAAAAGATTAGAGCGCTTAAGGACTTTGGAGCAGTAATTTATGTTACAGCGCCTGATATATGTGGGGAGATAAGGCTTATGTCACGAAAGACAGGAAATATATACATATATGAAAGACAGCTTAAGGATGAGGACTTTAAGGGTAAGCTGCTTATAGTAGCCGCAACGGACAATAAGAGAGTCAACCATGAGATTGCATGTAAGGCAAAGGAGCTTAATATACCAGTTAATGCAGTGGACAGCATTGAGGATTCCACGTTTATATTTCCGTCATATCACAGGGAAAAGGATGTAGTGGCGGCATACTCAAGCGGAGGAAACAGTCCCGTTATCACACAGTATCTCAGAGACAGGGGAAAACATATTCTTACGGAATTTGTAGGAGATATGGCGGAATTTATGGGAAATATAAGACCTTACGTAAAGGAGCATACCGGCAGTGAAAGCATAAGGAAAGCCATATACAAAGAGATACTTGACTTGGGCATGAGAGCCGGAAGAATACCGGAGGAGGATGAGGTGGAGAAAATTATAAAAAGAATAAATAATGACTTGTAAAAAAACAATTTATGGTGAGGAAGAATAAATGGACAGAATGAGAAGACTTAGGAAAACCGAAAATATAAGAAGAATGGTAAGGGAAAACCATGTAAGAAGGGACGAGCTTATTTATCCCATATTTGTTACAGAGGGAGAAAATATATGCAATCCAATACCGTCTATGCCGGGTATTTGCCAGCATTCCATTGACAGGCTGCCGAAGGAGCTGGACATGGTAGCTGCGGCGGGAGTATCAGCGGTGCTTTTGTTTGGAATACCTGCCCACAAGGATGAGCTTGGAAGCGGAGCATATGATGAAAACGGAATAATCCAGAGGGCAATAAGGCTTATAAAGGAAAGCTACAGTGATATAACAGTTATAGCAGATGTGTGTCTCTGTGAATATACATCTCACGGACATTGTGGAATTGTAAAAAACGGCATAATATTAAATGATGAAACTTTGCCGTATCTTGCAAGAACAGCAGTAAGCTACGCAAGGGCAGGAGCCGATATAGTTGCCCCAAGCGATATGATGGACGGCAGGGTTAAGGTTATACGCGATGCCTTGGACAGCGAGGGCTTTACGGATATTCCTATTATGTCCTACAGCGCTAAATTTGCATCATGCTATTATTCTCCCTTTAGGGATGCGGCGCATTCAGCGCCAGAGTTTGGCGACAGAAAGACATATCAGATGGACACCGCGAACGGAAGAGAGGCATTAAGAGAGGTGGCGGCAGATTTGGCGGAGGGCGCCGACATTGTCATTGCTAAGCCGGCCCTTGGATATATGGATGTAATAAAGGATATTTCCATACATTTCAATGTTCCCATAGCAGCCTACAATGTCAGCGGCGAGTATTCTATGGTAAAGGCGGCCGCAATGCAGGGCTGGCTAGATGAAAAAAAGATGGTTATGGAAAATATGGTAGGACTAAAAAGGGCAGGAGCCGATATGATTATAACGTATCATGCATTGGACGTGGCTAAATGGATAGAGTGAAAATTTACTTTGTATGTTGAGAATTATTGGGAGAAAGTCTGCGATATGTATGAGTATTAGCAGAGAAAGAGGTCTAAAATGAAGGATGCAAAATCAAAGGAGCTTTTTGAACGGGCTAAAAAGCATATACCGGGAGGAGTAAACAGTCCTGTAAGGGCGTTTGGCTCGGTGGGCCTTACGCCAAGATTTATAAAAAGCGCAAGGGGCGCATATATAACAGATGAGGATAACAATACATATATAGATTACGTCTGCTCATGGGGAGCGGGGATACTGGGACATGCCCATCCTTTGGTTATTGAAAAGGTAAAGGAGGCGGCAGAGCTTGGACTTACATATGGAGCGCCTACAGAAAAGGAGATTATTTTATCAGAGCTTATATATGAGTGTATGCCTTCAGTTGAGGTAAGCAGGCTGGTATGCTCAGGCACAGAGGCGGTAATGAGCGCAATTCGTGTGGCAAGAGGCTTTACGGGAAGAACAAAGATAATAAAGTTTAAGGGCTGTTATCACGGACATTCGGACGGACTTTTAGTAAAGGCAGGCTCCGGCGCGCTTACTACATCAGTTCCCGACAGTAAGGGAGTGCCGTCAGATTTTTCAAAGCATACTCTTGTGGCGCTGTATAATGATAAAAAATCAGTGGAGGAGCTTTTTATAAGGAATAAGAATGATATTGCGGCGGTAATTGTGGAGCCTGTGGCGGCTAATATGGGAGTTGTTCTGCCTGAGGATGGTTTCCTGAATTTTTTAAGGGATATAACAGACAGGTACGGCGCATTGCTTATATTTGACGAGGTTATCACAGGCTTTAGGCTAGGCCTTGGAGGAGCTCAGGAGTATTACGGCGTTAAGCCGGATATTACCACCCTTGGAAAGATAATAGGCGGAGGTATGCCTGTGGGAGCATACGGGGGAAGAAAAGAAATAATGGATATGGTATCGCCTGTAGGAGAGGTATATCAGGCAGGCACATTATCGGGAAATCCTATAGCTACAACGGCAGGTATAGAGACATTAAAAATACTTATGAGGGACAAAAGCATATATTTAAGGCTGGAGGAAAAGACTAAAAGGCTTGAGCAGGCGGCAGCAGGCGGAGCCATAAGGGTAAACAGGATAGGCTCACTTATGAGTATATTTTTTACGGACAGACATGTAACAGATTATGACAGCGCCATATCGTCGGACACAGAGGCATATGCGGAATATTTTAAATTTCTCCTGGAAAACGGAATATATGCGGCGCCGTCACAGTTTGAGGCTATGTTTGTATCAGACGCCCATAGTGATGAGGATATAGAAAAAACATGTCAGGTATTTAAGGATTATTTTGGCAGTAAAAAATAATAAAAAATAAAAGAGGAAAAAGCTGTGAGGTTTGGATATTGCGGAGTAAATTACAGAAAAGCAAATCAGGATATAAGAGATAAGATTTCATTTACGGACAGTAAAAAGGAGGAAATGTTCGGGCTTTTGCATGAGCGGGGCATATATCAGAGCATGATACTTTCCACCTGCAACAGAAGCGAGGTATTTTACTTCTATGAAAAGGACAGTCAGAAAAATATAGGGGCTGACTGCTTTAAACTGATTTTTTCAAGGGAGCTGCCTGAGAAAAAGGCAGGCTTGTGCAGTAGTGTGAACAAGGCTCAGAATAACATATATAAGGATTGCGGAAATAATATCCTTGATATGTACATTGAGCAGGGCTTTGAAAAGGAAGCCGTAGAGTATCTGTTCAGAGTGACAGCAGGCTTAGAGTCAATGGTGCTTGGGGAAGACCAGATACTGGGACAGGTCCGTGAGGCTATGGAATTTTCAAGAACAATGGGCTACAGCAAAAAGGAAATGAACAGGGTAGTTACAGACGCCATTGCCTGCGCAAAGAAAATAAAGACATTATATAAAATAAGTGAAATTCCATTGTCAGTGGGATATGTGGGAGTCAAGGAGCTTAACGGGCAGTGTTCCATAAGGGGGAAAAAGGTATTGCTTATAGGAAGCGGGCAGACAGCAGGGTTGGCATTAAAATATATATGTGAATATCAGCCCTTATCCGTAACTGTATGCAGCAGAACAAGGGAGGGGGCAAAGCGCTTAACAGAGGGTAATTTAACTGATGGCGCCGTAAATATACAAATTAGAGATTTATCGGAAAGGTATAATATAGCGGGACAGAGCGATATAGTTGTTTCGGCAACCTCCTCGCCCCACCTGATAATTGAAGCAGAAAAATGTAATATAAATAAAAAAATATATATGCTTGATTTAGCAGCTCCGAGAGATATAGATGTAAATTTAAAAGACAATTCCCTTTGCACATTGATAAATATAGATATGATTGGGGAAGTGGTTGAAAGGAATAAAAGTGAAAGAAAGGAGCTGTCTGAAAAAGCGGCTTCAATTATAGAAGGCTGCGCAGAGGAAACCGTTAAGTGGCTAAGGCTTACGTCAGTAGACGGAACTATAGAATCCCTGCAAAAACGTTGTGAGGATATTGTAAACGACAGCTTTTCATATATAAACAGCAAGCTTAGCCTTTCAGAGCATGAGCAGATGGTTATAAAAAGAACGCTCAAGGCGTCTCTTAAAAGGCTTTTAAGAGAGCCTATAGTGGAGCTTAAAAGCTTGGAAGAGGAGGAGCAGGAGCTTTATAAGAGGACTGTGGAGAAGCTGTTTCATATATAAAAAGTGTCAAGAGTTTTAACTCATTGTGAAGCCGACACTTACAGGTTTGGCGAAGCCTGACCTGTGGAATGCTTTGAGGAATTTCACATTTTATTTGTGCAGTATATGCAGGGGGCATTATTATGAATATAAAAATCGGAACAAGAGGCTCAAGGCTGGCGCTTAAACAAACGGAATACGTAATAGGCAGATTAAGGGAAAAATATCCTGATAACTCCTATGAGGTTGTCATTATAAAGACAAAAGGCGATATCATTTCTGATAAGCCCTTAAGCAGTATTGGCTCTGTTGGGGTGTTTGTAAAGGAAATAGAGGAAAAGCTTAAGGCAGGCGATATAGATATGGCTGTCCACAGTATGAAGGATACGCCAACAGAGCCATCATCAGGGCTTGTATTTTCAAAGCTGTGGAAAAGAGAGGACAACAGGGATGCGCTTATAATAAACCGTAAGAAAAATCCACTGGAAAAAAATCTTATGGAGCTTGCGCCGGGGGCTGTTATAGGTACCGGAAGCATAAGACGCAAGGCTTTGCTTGGGACTCTGAGAAATAATATAAGCGTCATAAATATAAGAGGAAACGTAGATACAAGGCTTAAGAAGATGGAGGAGGAGGGCTTCGACGGCATTGTGCTGGCGGCGGCAGGTCTTAAGCGTCTTGGAATGGAAGATATTATAGCCTGTTATTTCAGTGAGGATGAGATGGTGCCTGCTCCGGGCCAGGGAATTTTATCATTGGAATTAAGAGAAGAAGATTATGCATTAAGGGAAATGCTTGACAGCTTAAGTGATGAGGAAACAGACACAGAGGGAAGGGTTGAAAGAGAATTTTTAAGGGAAATGGGAGCAGACTGTCATATGCCTGTAGGGGCAAGCTGCAGGCTGTGTGAAAATAAAAAGGATTTATCCCTTAAGGTGTTCTTTGGAAGGAGCGACGGAAGCAAGACTGTCAAGGCAGAGGTAACAGGAAATAATCCTTGCGGACTGGCGCAGCTTGCAGCTAAGGAAATAAGAAAGCAGATGTCGGGAATGGTCTGGCTTGTTGGGGCAGGCCCCGGCGATACAGGGCTGTTGACGTTAAAAGGTAAGGAAATTATAGAAAATGCAGACTGCATAGTATATGACAGGCTGGTAAATGAAGAAATACTCAGCCTTTGCAAAAATACATGTGAAAAAATATATGCAGGCAAGGAAAATCAATATCACACCATGAGGCAGGAGGATATAAACGGGCTCCTCATAAAAAAATCACTGGAATATGACAATGTGGTAAGGCTAAAAGGAGGCGACCCTTATGTGTTTGGCAGAGGCGGCGAGGAGGGACTTGCCCTTTTGCAGGCAGGAGTCTTTTTTGAAACAATACCCGGCGTAACCTCGGCAATCGCGGGGCTTTCATATGCGAAAATACCAATAACCCACAGAGGAATAGCAGGAGGAGTAAGAATAGTTACCGCTCATAATAAAAAGGATGAGCCGTTGGAATTAGATTTTGAAAGCATGGCAGGAGGAAACGAAACGCTTGTATTTATGATGGGATTATCAAAGCTTGATGAAATCTGCGAAAGTCTTTTAAAGGCAGGTATGAACAAGAACATGCCTGTGGCGGTAATATCAAACGCCACGACAAAGGCGCAAAAAACCGTAACGGCTAAGCTTTGCGATATAGCCGGAGCGGTAAGGGAAGCAGACGGGATAGTTTCACCTGCTCTTATTGTGGTTGGAAATGTGGTGAAGCTTAGAGAAAAGCTTAATGTGGAAGGCAGTCTTTCAGGATATGAAAATCATATTCAAAACCATATTCAAAGCATATCATGCCCTAAATACATTATACCAAAAATTGGAAGTGAAAAATCACGTCTGTCTGACCTTGTGAGAGAAAAGGGCTGCAATCCTGTTGAAGTACAATTAGGCTCTATTGAAATCATTGACATAAATATAGATAAAAAATTATTACAGGATAAAAAGGCGGTTATATTTACAAGTGCAAACGGCGTAAAGGGCTTTTTTGAAAATTTGTATAAAAACAAGCTTGATGTAAGAAGCCTTGCCGGATTAGAAATAGCCGCCGTAGGACCGGGCACGGCAAAAGCCCTAAGAGCCTTTGGAATAACAGCGGATATAATGCCAAAAACCTATAACAGTGATGAATTGCTAAAGCTCATAGAGTTAAAAAATATTTCTTTAGGAGAAAGCATTTTATATATAAAAGGAAAAAATGTAAAAAACAGCCTTTCCGGTCAGCTGCAAAACACCATGAATATTACATGCCTAGAGGTGTATGAAAATAAAAAAACAATTATCGGTGATGATGAAAAGCAGCGCATAATAAAAGAAACAAAATCCGCCGCCGGAATACTTTTTACCTGCGGGTCAAATGCAGAAAGGTTTTTTGAAATTATAACGCCTCAATTATATATGCAGACCTTATCAGATAAAAGGATAATCTCCATAGGGGAAAAATGCAGCGCCGTATTAAAAGCGCTGGGCTTAACAAATTATATTCAGGCTGAAACAGCCACATACGAAGGTATGGCAGATAAAATATAAAGCCATGGCAGACTAAGCTTAACGGACTAAGCAGCCACATAATAAGCAGCTGCATATTAAACAGCAGCAGACTTAAACAATTCCAGTCCTCCGAAAATGTACATGACATATTCCACTCCGATGGCTACAATCACCACCAGCGCAGATATAATAAACCCATGTATCATCGGTCGTATGCCTGCGCTTTTCATATCCCTGAAGCTTGTGTTAAGGCCGATAGCGGCAAGTGCTGCAACCATAAGAAATTTGCTTATCTCCTTGGCGCAGGATGAAACGGCTTCAGGAAATCCAAAAATACTGTTTACAATGGCAAGACCGACAAAACCTAAAATAAACCAGGGAATAATTTTGGTAAAGCTGACATTTGCGTGAAGCTCAGAGGCTTCTCCGTTTTCTGCAGAAGCCTTTTTCTTAAGGCGGATATTGACAAGCGCAAATATTATAACGGTAGGAATAATTACAAGCGTACGCGTAAGCTTAACCATAGTGGCAAAGTCGCCTGCTCCCTCTGAATATCCGTAGCCTGCGGCTACCACGCTGGAGGTGTCGTTAACCGCAGTTCCGGTCCAAAGCCCATATGCAATATCAGTAAGTCCCATTGCGTTTCCTACAATAGGAAAAAGAATTATCATGGCCATATCAAAAAGAAAGGTGGCAGACATTGCATAGGCTATATCGCTGTCCTTAGCGTCAATGGTAGGAGCTATAGCGGCAATGGCAGAGCCGCCGCATATTCCTGTTCCGGCAGATATAAGGTTTGACAGCTTCCAGTTAAGGCCAAGAGCCCTTCCTATAAAATATCCCCCTCCAAAGCAGGTAAGAAGTGTAAACAGCATTACAAGAAGGGACATTTTTCCAATATTTAAAATCACGGTAATATTTAAGGATGCGCCTAAAAGAATAATGGCAAATTTCAATATCTTTTTTGATGTAAATTTTAATCCAACTGCAAGCTCCTCATTTGGAGTCCAAAAATAATTAATAATTATACCTATAAACATAGCTATAACGGCGCCGCCTATAAGATGCACCGGTAGCAGCCCCTCTAAAAATACCGATATTGCAGCTATAACTAATGAAATAAGTATCCCCGGAATATAATTTAAAATTTTTTTCATAGCATCCTCCGTTTTTTTATATAATTAGGAAAGTACTTCATGCAGTCAACAAGTTTGGCGGAGCCAAACTTGCAAGTCTCGGCTTTAGACGAGACTTTTTTAATATATAGGAAATTCCGACACGCAAGCCACAAATTCGGCAGGGCCGAATTTGCAAGTCTCGGCTTTAGACGAGACTTTTTTAATATATAGGAAATTCCGTCACGCAAGCCACAAATTCAGCAGAGCTGAATTTGCAAGTGTCGGCTTTAGACGACACTTTTTTATTATGCGTAAAACTCCAAATATTATTAGTTTATTCATAAAAAACTTTTTTGACTAGGAAAGTCCAAGTCTTATTTAAACCCGCAAATATCACATAAGCTAAGGTTGAATAATAACGCTGTACTACTGTGACAGAGGGTTTGCAGTATCAGGCTTCCTTGACATTAAATTATAAACACATTATAATTTTTACAGGCAGCCCAAAGACACTTAAATTAATTTTTTCGATGAAATATGGGCTTTAATGCAGGGGAAAGGAGTGATTGTTAAAAATGAATAAAGAATTTTATAGTAATAACAGACAGGAATTTTACAGGCAGATGAAGGAAAATTCCCTGCTTGTAATGTTTTCGGGGACAGAGGTAAGAAAGACTAATGATGAGTTTTATCCTTTTTATACGGACAGAAATTTTTTGTATCTTACTGGACTGGACGGAAAGGAGCTGGCTTTAATAGCCAGAAAGGATAAAGAAGGAGGTATACAGGAGAAAATTTTTATTCTGCCTCCTGATTTACTTAAGGAGCGTTGGACGGGAGCGCGAATAAAGCCGGAGCAGGCCCAGGAGCTTTCGGGAATAGATAATATAGGATATGTGGGAGAATTTGAGGAGGAATTTCATCGTCTTGCCACAACAGGAAATTATAGTTATCTGTATCTTGACCTTTACCGGGTATCGCCGTCAGACAGGAACCAGCCTGCTCATATGCTTTTAAAGCGTATGGCAGAGAATTATCCATATCTTAAAATTGAAAATGCAAATATTATTCTTCGCCGCCTTCGGACGATAAAACAGCCTTGTGAGATTGAAGCCATGAAGAAGGCAGAGAAGATTACCTGCGAGGGCATAACAGCCATGATGAAAGCATCTAAGCCCGGAATGTATGAGTATCAGTATAAGGCGGTATTTGATTATGTGTTAGGCCAGTACGGACCTCAGGGGCCTGCATTTCCATCCATTATTTCAGCAGGAAAAAATAATTTCTGTATTCATTATTATGCTTATAAGGGGCAGGCAATGGACGGAGATATGGTGCTGAATGATGTGGGGGCATGGCATGATTATCTGATGAACGATGTGTCCAGAGGATGGCCGTGTAATGGAAAATTCAGCGAAAGGCAGCGGCTTTTGTATGAATGTGCCTTAAACACTTCAAATCATATGTTTGATATTATTAAGCCGGGTATGAAAATGATGGAGGTGGATGCGACTGCCCGCCGATACAATGCAGAGCTTTTAGTTGAGGAAGGAGTGTTAGATACTCCCGAAAATATAGGAACTTACATGTGGCATGGGGGAGCCCATCACGTAGGCTTTGACGTACATGATGCGGTAGAAGCGCCGGAGGTTATTGCGCCGGGCATGGTATTTTGCGTGGATATTGGAATTTACCATGAGGAATGGGGTATCGGCTTTAGGCTGGAGGATAACTGCCTTGTTACGGAAGCAGGCTGTGAAAATCTGTCGGCAGTCACTCCAAGAACAATAGAAGAGATTGAGGATACCATGCAAAAGGGCTTTGTTCCCGGATTTTAATGCATGATACATAAAGAGGTAGTCAGGAAATATGAATCAGATACTTATGGTAATTATAGCCGGGGGAGCTGTGCTTGGGGGAATAGACAGGCTTTTGGGAAACAGGCTTGGATATGGTGACAAATTTGAGGAGGGCTTCAGGCTCCTTGGGCCTACGGCATTGTCAATGGCGGGAATGATTTGTCTGGCTCCGGCTCTTGCCGACGCTTTAGGGCGGCTCATAGTCCCCTTTTACAAGGCTATCGGCGTTGACCCTTCCATGTTTGGCGGCGTATTTGCTATTGACATGGGCGGATATCAGATGGCTAAGGAGCTGGCGGTGGACGGCAGAATTGGAAGCTACGGGGGAATAGTTGTATCGGCAATATTCGGCTGTACCTTAGTTTTTACTATTCCTGTGGGAATGGGAATGATACAAAAGGAGGATAAGAGCTTTTTTGCCAAGGGAATTATGCTGGGGCTTGCAGCAATGCCGGCAGGACTCCTTGCCGGAGGCATTCTTTCCGGGCTGTCCTTAAAGGAGTGTATTCATCAAAATATACCCGTATTTATATCAGCCTTACTACTGTTGCTGGGACTGTGGAGGATACAGGATAAAATGATAAAGGGCTTTTGCATTTTTGCAGGGGGAATACGGGCGTTAGTCACTGTGGGACTGGTGCTTGCGGCGGTAAAATCCCTCTGCGGCTGGTGTCCTGTACCAGGGCTTGCGCCAATAGAGGAGGCTATGAGCGTTGTATCGTCTATTGGCGTGGTTTTGCTGGGAAGCCTTCCTGCGGCGGAGCTTTTGCGCCGTCTCCTTGAGCCTGTTTTTTCACGTCTGGGGAAAATGCTTAAGCTAAAGCCTCAAAGCCTTACCGGAATGCTTTTGGGGCTTGTAAGCGCCATTCCTGCGTTTTCTATGTATAAGGATATGGATTCCAAGGGAAAGGTTGCCGTGGGAGCATTTCTTGTAAGCGGAACAAGTCTGCTGGCGGCCCATATGGGCTTTACAGTCAGTGTGGAGCCGGAAATGCTTACTCCGCTCCTTGCAGGGAAAATATGCGGAGCCCTTGCAGGCGCTGTGCTTGCAATGTATTTTCAGAGAAAATCCTATTGATTACATAGCAACAAGCAGTTGCTTGTCTTGTGACAGATTACAATGCTATAATATGGGTAACAATTTTAAAAGAAAGCTTCAGGCTTTTTGGATATGGAGGATAACTATATGGAGACAAAGGATGTTATAGCTGAATTACGAACAAAGGAGGGGCTTACACAGGAGGAGCTTGCAGGGAGGCTTTCCGTAACAAGACAGGCTGTTTCACGCTGGGAGATGGGAGAAACAACGCCAAATATAGAAACCTTAAAGCAGCTTTCAATTATGTTTAATGTTTCAATAAATACGCTTTTAGGCTCGCCGAATAAACTGATTTGCCAATGCTGCGGCATGCCCCTTGACGACGCGTCTATAAGCAGAGAGCCGGACGGCGCCTTTAACGAGGAGTATTGTAAGTGGTGTTATACCGACGGAAAATTTGTTTATACAAATATTGGAGAGCTGATAGATTTTCTGGCAGAGCAAATGACAAATGATAATTGCTCTAAGGAACAGGCGCGTACATTTTTGGAGGAGCAGCTACCGAAGCTTAAGCATTGGAGCGCGGAATAAATAATTTGGATAAATATTTTTAGGACCGGATTAAAGTTCTCCGGTCCTAAATTAATTTCCATGCTTTCTTTTTCATTATCCTTAAAGATATTCACTGATTTTATTTAAAATATTATAAATATCTTCATTTATGCAAATTGATTTTCCGGCTATTTCCTCTGGAGCATAAGCCTCTCCGCCATTCAGACATGCGTAGAAGGCGTTTTCCCATGTATTTGTCATATTCCAAAAGGGATATTTTATAATGGAAGGCGTATTATATCCTACCCCTAATTCTAAGAATAGAACCCTTGCATTTTTATGGCGTCTTAAAAACAGTTCATATCGCTCTGCCGCTCTGTACCATCCCTCGTCCTGAACAAAGGTATTGTCCGTCCTTAAATTCATGCTCATAGGCTTGCCGCATTTTGGGCAAAGGGGAATAAGTTCATCAGGCACAGACATTTTGGCGGTAATGCCCTTTGGCAGATAAAGGCTGTTATCGGAGTCAAGTTCAAATCCCTGGGCCTTTACCATATTCCGTATGGCCTCCTCATTGTCATAGGTTTTTTCGTGGCATGGCTTGCTGCATTGAAATAACCCATAATCGCCCTGTGTATAGTACAGTCTGTTTTTATCAAATCCCGATTTCTGAAAGCAATGGTCTACATTTGTAGTAATCACAAAATAATCTTTTTCCTTTATTAGCTTGTAAAGGGTTTGATAAAGGCCTTTTGGAGGATTCATATAACGGTTGATATAAACGTATCTGCTCCAGTATGCCCAGTTTTCGTTGAGGGTTTTATAGGGGTAAAAGCCACCTGCGTACATATCATCAAATTTATATATTTCTGCAAAATCATGAAAATATGTCTGAAACCGCTCAGCGCTGTATGTGAAACCGGCAGCGGTGGATAGACCCGCGCCTGCGCCGATTATGACGGCGTCTGCCTGTGTCAGCCTGCTGCATAATTCCTTGCTCTTTTCTGAAATGCTTTGGGTTATTCTATTATTTTTTGATAAAGATAAACGCATTTTTATTGACTCCTATATGCTTTCCTGCTGCTTTGTACATGTTTATTCTATCAGAAATTCCAGAAGTATTAAAGTACGCACTTTTTTATTACATAGTTACAAAAAAGTAACTATTGAGAACAACTGCTTATAAAAATTAAAGAAGATTCTCTAAGTATCCTATTGGCGTACATTATTTTCATTATTGAGAAAAAATATAGTTGCAATATACCCCCACGGGGTATATAATTATAAACATAAAAGGAGGAAACAGATGAAAAAGAAAAAAGAAAGCACATCAGATTTTGAAAGAGATATGGATTATGCCTGCTGTCACAGAACTAAGGAAAGGACAGATAAGGAATATAAAAGTATGATAAACAGGCTTAACCGTATAGAAGGTCAGGTCAGGGGCATAAAAAAAATGGTGGAGGAGGATGCATACTGCACAGATATCCTGATTCAGGTGTCTGCGGTAAATGCGGCATTAAACAGCTTTAATAAGCTCCTTCTTTCAAATCATATAAAAACCTGCGTAATAAATGATATAAAGGAGGGGAAGGAGGAAACGGTTGACGAACTTGTTTTGGTGCTGCAAAAGCTTATGAGATAGAGCGCCAAAGCCAAGCCTGCTGCCTGCATTTAGGAATTTTCTATAAATAAAAATAAAGAATATAGGAAACATATAAATAATATAAATTTTTTGCAGGACAATATGCTGATGTTAAAAGCAAAGGCTTTTATTTGAAAAACAGAAAGGAATGATAGATTATGAAGCAGTACACAGTGACAGGAATGAGCTGCGCAGCCTGCAGTGCAAGAGTAGAAAAGGCAGTAAAAAAGGTTGAAGGAGTGACCTCCTGCTCCGTAAGCCTGCTTACAAATTCTATGGGAGTAGAGGGAAGCGCGTCATCGGAAGCTGTTATAAGCGCAGTTGAGGCGGCAGGCTATGGAGCAAGTTTTAAGACAGGCGCTGATAATGTTAAAAATGCTATGTCAGAAAAAGCTTCCAATGAAAATAACGAAATATTTTCAAATAAGGCCAGCGTAGCTCTTAGAAACCGACTTATTGTATCGCTTATATTTTTAATTGTTCTTATGTATTTTTCAATGGGACATATGATGTGGGGCTTTCCTGCGCCAAAGGCTCTTGAAAATAATCATGTGGCAATGGGACTTTTGCAGATGCTCCTTACCATAGGAGTAATGGTAATAAATCAAAGGTTTTTTATAAGCGGCTTTAAGGGGCTATACCACAGGGCTCCAAATATGGATACACTTGTAGCCCTTGGCTCGGCGGCAGCATTTGTATACAGCGCGTACGCTTTGTTTGCCATGACAGACGCGCAGCTAAGGGGCGATATGGACGGCGTTATGTCATATATGCATGAGTTTTATTTTGAGTCGGCAGCCATGATACTTACTCTTATTACAGTTGGAAAGCTTCTTGAATCCATATCAAAGGGACGTACAACTGACGCGTTAAAGGGGCTTATGAGGCTTGCGCCGAAAACAGCGCTCATAGAGACAGACGGAATGGAAGCAGAGGTTTCCATAGACAAGATAAATGTGGGAGATATTTTTATAGTAAAGGCAGGGGCAAGCATACCTGTTGACGGCGTTGTTATTGAAGGAGGAGGAACTGTAGACGAAGCATCCCTTACAGGAGAAAGCATACCTGTAGACAAGGAAAACGGAGACAGAGTATCGGCAGCTACAATCAGTAAATCAGGTTATATGAAATGCAGGGCTCTCCGGGTAGGAGAGGATACCACCATATCGCAGATTATAAAAATGGTAAGTGATGCGGCGGCTACTAAGGCACCTATAGCGAAGGTGGCAGACAAGGTATCGGGAATATTTGTGCCTATAGTGCTGCTTATAGCATTAGCGACCTTTATAATCTGGATGCTTGTGGGAAAAACAGTAGGCTTTAGCTTAGCAAGGGCGATTTCTGTGCTTGTTATAAGCTGTCCGTGCGCCTTGGGACTTGCAACGCCGGTGGCTATTATGGTTGGAAACGGAGCAGGCGCAAAAAAGGGTATTATGTTCAAGACGGCAGCATCATTGGAGGAAACAGGAAGGGTACAGATAGTAGCACTTGATAAGACAGGAACCATCACAAAGGGAGAACCAAGGGTTACGGATATTATACCGTCAGAGGGCACAGACGAAAATGAGCTTATCACTCTTGCGTATATTCTTGAAAAAAAGAGCGAGCATCCTTTGGCAAAAGCCATTATGGCATATGGCGATGAAAAGCTTAAAGCATCAAAATCCATTGAGAATAAAAATGATGATATGCTTACTGATTTTACAACGTTATCCGGCAATGGATTATCGGCACTATACAATGGACAGAGGCTTATGGGAGGAAGTCTTAAATTTATATCAGAGCAGTTAATTTTACCGGATAAAAATGTTAAGGCAGAAGCAGAAAGGTTATCAGGTGAGGGAAAGACGCCGCTGCTTTTTGCATTGGGAAGCAGGCTGTTAGGTATTGTTGCAGTGGCGGATGTTATAAAGGAGGATAGCCACGAAGCCGTAAGGCAGCTTAAAAATATGGGTATACAGGTGGTTATGATAACAGGAGACAACGAAAAGACAGCCAAGGCTATCGGAAGTCAGGCAGGAGTGGACAATGTTATTGCAGGGGTGCTTCCTGACGGAAAGGAGGAGGCTATACGCTTACTGCAGAAAAACGGCAAGGTTGCAATGGTAGGAGACGGAATAAATGATGCTCCCGCGCTTACAAGAGCAGATATAGGTATAGCCATAGGCGCCGGAACCGACATAGCCATAGATGCGGCGGATATTGTGCTTGTGAAAAGCAGGCTTATGGATGTGCCGGCAGCTATAAGGCTTAGCAGAAAAACACTTAAAAACATCCACGAAAATTTGTTTTGGGCGTTTATATACAATATAATAGGTATACCTCTTGCAGCAGGCTTATGGATACCTGTGTTCGGCTGGGAGCTTAATCCTATGTTTGGCGCTGCGGCAATGAGCCTTTCAAGCTTTTGCGTAGTTACAAATGCATTGCGGCTGAACTTGTTTAACATAAATGACGCGTCAAAGGACAAAAGGATTAAAAATGCTATAAAAAATTTAAATAATATAAATAATAAAGAAGAAAAAATGGAGGAAAAAATTATGACAAAGACAATGAAAATTGAGGGAATGATGTGCGGACACTGTGAGGCGGCAGTAAAGAAGGCGCTTGAGGAATTAGACGGCGTAAGGGAAGCCGTAGTATCACATGAGGCAGGTACGGCAGCTGTTGAATTAGATGGACAGGTGGAGGACGCTGTGTTAAAAAAGGCAGTTGAGGATAAGGATTATACAGTAACATCCATAGAATAATTTATGATAAAATATTTGTGATAAAAAAATTTATCATTATAAAGCTAAAAAAATACAGGAATGATATATATAAGAATGGAGCATACTAATATTGAACATTTTAAATGAGGAATATAAGTATGCTTCATTTATTTTATATTATTTAGGAAAGCTCTCCATGAGAGCGACAAGTTTGGAAAGTCATTGACAAAAGCTATTATTTACAGCATTGATTTTAGCTATGATAAATGGTGTGCTGACAAATGGTTAGCGAACACTAACTATATGTCATATGTATAATTTCTGAAAATATTAGCGCTTAAAAATAAAAATTTAAACTTAAAAACCTGAAATGGAGGGGAAGGCATGTCTTTAGGGGAAATTATAAAACCAGAGTGCAGCATGGATAGAAGGCTGAGGCTGTCTGTTATGCTTGCATTAAACTGCGGGCCTATATTAAAGGGAAGCAAGGCGGCGTGCATAATTAACGTAAATCCGGAAGAATTTCCAATAATAATAAATATGCTGGCAGATACAGGCTTGTACTACCGGCTTATAAAGCCATGTGGAAAGCATTTTAAATTGTATTTGTACAGGGAAAACAAGCTGTACAATTATATGAGCCGGATGGATACTGCCGGATTCCTTAAGGAATACGGATACTGTGGGGCTTCTGTAGAAGAAATGCTGGACAGGCTTTCACGCAGAATTATTCTTTACGGAGTTGGAGAAATAAAGTTTCCTCATGAGCTTGGCATTTTTTTAGGCTATCCGGTTGCAGATGTAAAGGGTTTTATTGAGAATGAAGGAAAAAACTATATTTATTCAGGATATTGGAAGGTATATGAAAATGCTGCAGAAGCTATACGTATTTTCAGACAGTATGATTTGGAGAGGGAGATTGCAGTAAGGGAAGTAATAAGGGGATATACCATAAGAGAGGTTGCAGTATATTGAAACAAATAAAATGATGAATATGTTAAATTGAATATTCATTAATTGACATCTAAAATTATATATGCTATATTATAAACATCACGTAAGTAGTTAGAAAATTATCGGGTTTTATTTTAAATATTCTTATTATTAAAGAATTCTTACTATATTGAGAAACAACAGAAGACGGTTGGAATTCATCAGTCAGATACGTAAATTGTTCTGTTAATATTGACAGCCTGTCAATGATAAGCGTAAGACTGGCGCCATAGGAAAGGAGAGTGTATCATGAAGAAAATTTTTGTATTATTTATTTTTTTAACATCAATATTGCTGGCAGCCTGCGGTAATAAGGAGGAAAAAAACTCAAAAACAGAAGATAATATAACAAAAGCTGAAAAAAATACAACAAAAAAGGAGGAAAATACAACAAAAAAAGAAGGTATGGATAAGGCTGAAATTTTAAATAATGGGAAATTGCCGTCAGATAAGGAAATAAAATCCGTAGCCATAAGAGACGGAAACACAGGGAAGATTATTTTCGAGGAGAAAGAAAACGAAGCGGTAAGTAATATAGCGCAAAAGCTTATGCAAATAGAATTTACAGAATATGAGGACCCTCAGAGCTCCGGATGGCGCTATAATCTTCTTATAAATAATGACGATATGCAGATTACCATAAGCGGAAACGATTTAATCCGCATAAGGCGCAATAATAAGAGCGTATGCTGCAGGACTGATTTCGATATAATAGGATATATTGAGAATGAGCTTTTAAGCGTTAAATAATAGTTGAAATTGATAAAAGCAGGGCTGCACTTTATTGATTACAAATCATAAAAGGGCAGCTTTGTTTTTTGTTTTCAATTAATAATTTGTATAAAGCGTAAAAAGGTGGTATACTAATTCATACGTATTTTTGTAAATATGTTTTTATAAAAAGGAGGATACACTATGAGTGAAAATTGTGATTCAAACTGCTCATCATGCGGAAAGGACTGTGAGAGCAGAAAGGCTCCAAACAGCTTTCTTGAGCCTATGAATAAGGACAGCAATATAAAGAAGGTAATAGGAATAGTCAGCGGAAAGGGCGGCGTAGGAAAATCCCTTGTCACATCTCTTCTTGCGGCGGAGACAGCGGGAAGAGGAGCGTCTGTGGCTATTCTTGATGCCGATATAACAGGGCCGTCTATACCTAAGGCTTTTGGAATAACGGAAAGGGCGGTCATTGAAAATGAAAGCATTTATCCGTCTGTTTCAGCAGGAGGAGTTAAGATAATGTCACTTAACCTTCTGATGGTTAATGAAACAGACCCTGTTGTTTGGAGAGGCCCTATTATAGCAGGCACTGTAAAGCAATTTTGGACAGACGTCATCTGGGGTGATGTGGATTATATGTTTGTGGACATGCCTCCGGGGACGGGAGATGTTCCCCTTACGGTATTTCAGTCCCTGCCTGTAGCAGGAATTATTGTAGTTACGTCACCTCAGGATTTGGTAAATATGATAGTGGAAAAGGCGGTAAATATGGCTGCCATGATGGGAGTGCCAGTCCTAGGTATAGTAGAGAATATGAGTTATTTTAAATGTCCTGACTGTAAAAAGGAGCATTATATTTTTGGCAGAAGCAGGGTAGAGGAGGTTGCCGAAAGGCATGGCATTAATACATTGGCAAAGCTTCCTATTGACGCTTCGTTTGCAAAAGCGTGCGATGAAGGAAAAATAGAAGACGTTGACAGAGATATGCTTAAATCCGTAGTAGACAGAATAATGTCATAATAGTTAAAAAACGCCTTCAATGCACAATATAGAGCGTATAATACAAAAAGTGAATAAATAAAATGACAGGTGCAAATACCTGTGGTATTTTATGTAAGAAAGCGTACTTCTTAAGTTAGAATGAAACAAAAAGGAGTACGCTTTATTTATGGACAAAGGCGAAATAGCAGCACGACTTAAGAAAATCAGAAAAGAAAAAAGCCTGACACAGAGGAATCTTGTGGATAATTTTGATTTTTCGGAGGTTCAGATTAGCAATATAGAATGTAAAAAATCTGTTCCGAGAACAAAAACATTCATAAATATGGCAAATAGTCTTGACGTGCCTCTTAGCAGAATAGTAGATAAAAGCTATGATGCGGATAATAAAAAATTAGCTGACTATGAAAGGTGGTTTGGGGATTTAAGCTCTCTGCGAACGCTGCTTCTTCTTAAGATACTGGAGGCTATAAAGGAAAAGCTGCGGGAGTACAATATAGAGAAAAGCAGTAAGGAGCATATGATGGCGGAGGAAATTGATTATGGCTCTGTAGGAAAAAGCATAGTAAAGCTCAGAGAGGGAAAGCATCTTGACCAACATACCATGTCTAAAAGAATGGAAAAACGTGCGGGAATGAAGGAGGGAACCTACAGAAATATAGAGAGCAACAACGGAACCGCATCTATGTCATCATATATGAAAATAGCAGACGAGCTTGATGTTTCCGTGGATTATATTTTTGACAAGTCGCTGCGTAATAAGGAGGCAGTATCAAGAGAATACATAAGACAGATATTTGACGATATTGATGAGAAAGAGAAGGCAATGTTAAAAAGATTAGCCGAGGCAATAAGGGAAATATTTGATATTTATTACATATAAAATATAAAGCAGGCATAAAGGAGAAATAATCCCATACTGATTTTCAGAATGTGAAAAAAGTGCATAAGGTTTTTGATACGCTCCCTGTCAAGCAGACAGATGAAATATCAAACTGAATATCAGTAATGGGATATGATATAAGCTTTTTTATGTGGTTAAAAATATTAAGCTTCTGCTTCCCTGCACCATCTTCCGGAAGCGCCGCAAGGCAGTATCAGGCCTGTTGAAGCAACAGGAAGTCCTATTTCATCAGATACTGCCTTTCCGCCAAATTTTTTTACAATTTCCGTAGAAATCATATATGACAGAACTGAAGGCGCAAGGCCTGTGGTGTATGAATTTATTAGAAAAAATAATGGCTCATCAGATAAAATCTGAGTGCAAAGTCCTATAAAATCATAGATAGAAGCTTCAATTTTCCATATTTCACCTTTTGGGCCCCTGCCGTAGGAGGGTGGGTCCATTATGATTCCGTCATATTTATTTCCGCGCCTTATTTCACGTTCAACAAATTTTACACAATCATCAACAAGCCATCGTATGGGAGCTTCTGAAAGCCCCGAGGCTTTGGCGTTTTCCTTTGCCCAGCCAACCATACCCTTTGAGGCGTCAACATGTGTGACGAAAGCTCCTGCTGCAGCGGCAGCAAGTGTAGCGCCGCCGGTATAAGCAAAAAGGTTTAAAACCTTAACAGGACGTCCGGCATGTTGTATTTTTTCGGAAAACCAGTCCCAATTTACAGCCTGTTCAGGAAACAGACCCGTATGTTTAAAGCTAAAGGGCTTTAATTGAAATTTAAGGGACTTATAATTTATACTCCACTGCTCCGGTAAATTAAAAAATTCCCATTCACCGCCTCCTTTTGCGCTGCGATGATAGTGGCCGTTCATTTTTTTCCAACCATAATGGGATTTTTCCGTATTCCATATAACCTGAGGGTCAGGGCGAACAAGTAAATATTCGCCCCATCTTTCAAGTTTTTCTCCGTCAGAGCAGTCGATTACCTCATAATCATTCCAGTTATTGGCAACCCACATAATAAACCTCTTTTCGTATACTAATTTTCATATGATGTAATTGTTGCAACATACCAGTTTCCGTCTATTTTAACCATTGCAGCCATAAAATAATATTCTGTCTTATCAATATCCACCGTACCGGTATATTTAACTGCAGCCTCGCACATATAATCCTCTACATCGCCAACGTCAATACCTATGGCGCTGAAATACACACTATATGTTTTGAAGGTAGAGCGGATGGTATCATTGTATTCATCAACATCCTCCTTATCCATTGTTTCCTTATCTTCTATTTTAAGATTAGAATATTTAAATCCGCCGGATTTTGGATTTGATGATTCAATAAGCTGATTTTCAAGAGCCTCAGACGTAAGACCAAGAGATGCATATGTGCTGCCAAGGTCATCTAAAGCATCGCACATTGCATTGTATAACGGGTGCATAGCCTTAAGGGCATCTTCGCTGTTTTCATCAGCAAAAGCATCAAAAGCAGCTATAAGAGCATCCTCTGCGCTCCCTGAGCCGTCTTTCTTTCCGCAGAAAAACAGACAGCACACAACAACGGCAGCAGCTATAAGCAGCGCAATAATTGATATTACAATAATAATAGGAGCCTTTGACTTCTTTTTTGGAGGCATAAGAGGTCCCCAATTTTGTGAATTTTCAGGCGGCATACCCATAGGATTCGGATACACAGGCTGTGGATTCGGCGCAGCGTTTCCGCTTCCAAATGCAGGATTAGCATATGTATTATTTTGAGGCTGGGAATAACTTCCATTAGAGCCCGGCTGATTATTATAGTTCATAACAGGAGTTGAAAACGATGAATTAGCAGCAGGGGCCTCATTGACGGGAGTCGGGAAAGGAGCTTCCATAGAAGGAGCTTCATTAACGGGAGCTGAGAAAGGAGCTTCCATAGAAGGAGCCTCATTAACAGGAGCTGAGAAAGGAGCTTCCATAGAAGGAGCCTCATTAACAGGAGCTGAAAATGGAGAATCCATAACAGGAGCTGCATTTTCAGGGGCTGAAAATTGGCTGCTATTAACAGTTTCGCTTACAGGTATTTCTACAGGTTCAATAACAGGCGACTGATATACCTGTTCGTTTGAAGGAGCAGGCTCAACATTCGGCGCAGTGTATATCGGATTTGGAGCCGCTACAGGTGTACCGCAGGAAGCGCAGAAATTTGCGCCATCCGGCAACATAGTTCCACATTTAGAACAAAACATAAAAATCCTCCTTTTATCGTGAAAGAGTATCAGTAAGAGCCATATTTAAGAATAAAAGCCGCCTCTCACAAAATACTTTTGAGAGTCTATCCAAGGCTCTGGTGAAAATATTATCTTGCAATAATATTTTCCTGCGATAATACTATCTTACTATATTAAAGCATGTTCTGTCTAGTGAAATTAGTCAAAAAAAAGAGTTTCTTCCTATATAAAAGAAAGGCGCTGATGTACAATGTAAACGGGAATTGTGGTAAACTCATGTAGAAGAATATAGAAATATATGATATACTGTGTTTGTGCATAGACAGATATACAATAAAACATTTATAGATACATATATGTATTGTTGTCAAAGAAAAATTGAAAGGAGTAATGTTTTATGAAAATAAAAATGCAGGCGTTATATCAAAATGGTCTTAAGTGCAGCTTTGCCCATGCAGAATAGCAGACATATAGCAATCTGCATGGGCGAATAACACTATATGCGCTGCTGTATCTGCACTTTATTTAACTTATTAGGAAATTGCTACAGGCAAGCCACAAGTTTGGCTCTGCAAAATCTGCAAGTGTTGGACAAGCCGACACTTTTTTATAAAAGATAAATAAGGAGCGGCAAGAATGAAATATATAAATGCAGCAGAAATACTTCCGGAGGAATTACTAAAAGAAATTCAGACATACATTGATGGAGGTGTATTATATATTCCCAAAACATCAGTCAAAAAGGGATGGGGGTCAGCCAGTGGTTCACGAGAATTTTATCAAAAAAGAAATAATGAAATACATTTTCTTTTTGAAAACGGATACTCTATAGAAGCACTGTCAAAGCGTTACGGACTGGCGCATAGCACACTAAAGAAAATAATATATGGTTAATCAAAGGACGCTTGCGTAAGCAGGCGTCCTTTTGTGGTAATAATGATTATAACCATTCTTGATATTTACCTGTACATAATTTTTATATACAATAATGTATATTATAATATGAGGAGGATGTATTTATGGCTAAAATAATTTCAAGAAACTTTAGGGTTTTATGTGATTTTATGGATGTATATCAATTTATGCTTGATATATATGAAAAGGACTGGAGAAATGGTGTTCCTGCTCCATTTTTAGAGTATGCGCTTTCTAGCGACTGGATGGATAAATCCTTGGTACATCGGTGGAAAATTTGGGAAGATAATGGACGTATAACAGGTTTTGTTTTTTACGAAAATCCTATAAATGATGTATATTTCAGTCTGCGTCCGGGCTTTGAGATGTTGGCGGATGAGATGGTTGAGTATGCAGTTTCATCTATGCCGCGTGTGGATGGGAAACTCAGATTTGTGATTTTTGATGGGCAAAATGCAGTTAAAGAAGCAGCATCAAAAGTTGGTTTTCAACAATTTTCAGGCTATATAGAGAATGTATTCGACTTTGAACAATCACTTAAATACCCCTTGCCGGATGGATTTCATTTCGTGGAATCTAAAAGGCTTTCAGTAGAAAAAATAGCAGAGTGCTGTTGGAAAGGTTTTGACCACGAAAAAGATGAAGGTACATGGAATGGAGATGCTGAGTATGGGTACTATATGTTAATGGCGCCGCATATGCATCTGGAGGCTTCGGTTGTCATTGAAAATGACGAGGGGGAGTATGTATGTTATGCAGGCATGTGGTGGACTCCGGAAAATCATCTGGCTTATATGGAACCACTGTGTACTATTCCTAAATATCGAAAGAAAGGCCTGGCAGCAGCGGCGCTTTCAGAGCATTACCGCAGGCTTAAACCTCTAGGCGCAACGCATATGACTGGAGGCAGTAATGCATTTTATGAAAAGATAGGGTTTAAGCCTATGATTAATTGGACATTTTGGGAGAAAAAAATTGATTAAAAAAATAAGAAAACATAATTAGTATTGATAATTTGTACAGGTGAAAACATTTTTCCTCACATGTACACCGGGTATGTCCCATTAACAGGCTCCTAGGGTTGAAATGGGAGGGCTTAAGCGGGACAGGCAGCTAAATATAATTTTTTAAAGCTTCGGAACATGGAAGAAATTCTATCAACGAAATACCGCCACCTTCCAAGCTGCGAGCGTAACTCGCAAGGGGCTGAAAAGCAAGCCCCCTGCTCAGACAGACGCTCTACGCTAAGAAGCTGACGGTATTTC
>CAJUAO010000030.1 GCA_910584685.1 uncultured Lachnospiraceae bacterium
ATGCCCGGACTACATGCGAGGAAAAAACATATTTCAAACGTACAAATTAATATTTATCTCCCTTAAATCATCCTATATTCCTCCCTCATCTCCCCTTAAAAGCCTGTCAAGCAGCGCCGCCAGAGGCTCCATGGCATTCTTTGCCTCGCTTAAGCTGTTTGTCTGCGCTCCTACCTCTATAAGCATTGAGCGTTCTCTTAAATCAAGATTATACTGATATGCGTCTACATAATTTCTTCTTGTAAACCCCGGAAAATATTCCTCTGCAAGAAGCTTCATCTGCAGACTCATTGCAAGATTTTGCTTTTTATATTTATTATAGAGATAATCTATGTCTCCTCCTGCGCTTGTTCTGCTTACACCGTTAAAGAACATTATCTGGGAGGTCTGTTTTCCGTTTACCTCCGTAACAAGATGTGTGGTTTCTCCCACTCCGTCCCTGTGTATATCAAGGACAACCTGTATAGTAGGATTGTCTGCCAAAATCTGCTCTAATGATGTTCTCGCATATGTATACGCCTTGCTTCTGTCTAAAACTCCGTTTACATAATCAAAGGACTCCATACAATGTATAACATTATAGCCATAGCCCTCAGATAAGAGCTTTGAAAGATATGTACCTACAGCTACAATATTAGTATCCTTATTGCCCTCTATGGAATCGGTAAAGCCCTCCATGGAATGAGTGTGATATATAAGTATCTGGGGCACCGTAGAATCCTTTTCTATTGATAAATCCATGCCAAGAAGCTCAGAGGCATTAAGCTCGCTGCTTAAAACAGAGGCTCTTTTTGGCACCACATAAAGGTTATTCATAAGATAATTAAAATCATTAAGATTTTCTAATGAATATACATTACCTCCACCTGCCCCCGTAAGCTTCATTATTCCGTTTCCGGTAAGGCTTACAGGCACATCCTTAGGAGGAGCCTCTGTATTATCCTTTATACTTTCCGTTACGCTCTCTGTGTCCTTTTGCTCAGGCTTATTTTCCGCCACCGTCTGATTTAAATATAATTTATTTGGGTCATATACTACCAGCTTTTCCTCCTTTACGTTTTCCTTTACATATCCGTAATATGAAATAGAGCTGTTCACACCGTCAATAAGGACTCCAGCCACCGTCTTTTTATTATTTACATACTCTTTGTAGGCTATAGTTCTATAGGATTCCCTTGTCCTGCTGACAGTAATATTATAAATCCACTCCTTTACGGAGCTGTTTGCCGCTTTCCATATATCATCAAGGGTAATAAGTCTTAAGGAAAAAAAAACTACATAAAACGCAAAGACTGTAAGAAGGAATATGCATATTTTGTTTTTGTAGCTTCCTTTTCCAATAAAAATCACTCTTTTCATAGTCTGAAATCTCCTTCATATTATAATATGAAGGTACTTATCAGTTTAATGCCATATTTATTGCATCTGACAGTATAATACTTAAATTTTTAACATTCTCATCTATATCCTTTGGGGTTACATACATATCCCCTCCTGCAGGCTCAAGAATTTCCTTTATAAGCTGGTATTTCTCATACATATCCATATTTTCCATAGACGACTTAAGGCTTTCAAATGCCGCTGACGCCGACAAGACCTCTATAAGCTTATCCATAGCGTCGTTTACAATAGTTGCCGCATCTACAACCGTAGGAACGCCTATTGAAATAACAGGAATGCCTAAAGTTCTCTTACTTATTTCCTTTCTGTGGTTTCCTACTCCCGAGCCGGGACATATACCTGTATCCGATATTTGTATCGTCGTATTAAGCCTGTTTACTTTTCTTGCAGCCAATGCGTCAACTGCTATAATCAGGTCAGGACTCATTTCCTTTACAAGGGCATGTATATATTCTGCCGTTTCCATTCCTGTCTGCGCCATCACTCCGGGAGCTATGGCGTATATGCTGCTTCCTATTTCTATTTCCTTTATCACCCTTGGCCCTAAGGCGTCAGGCGTTGCATCCCTGTTTCCAAGACCCACCACCAATACCCTTTTTCCTGAATCGTTTTTTATAAGCTTTTTAAGCTCCTCCTTAAGAGTTTTTGTAATGCTGTATCTTTTTGCATCGTCAATCTCCCTAAGCCCCATAGCCTCTATGGTAACATAATTTCCCTTTGGTTTTTTCATTGCTTTTTCTCCATGCTCATTTTCTATTATTACGGTTGTTATCTTTATGTCTCCTCCATCTACCTTATTTTCTTCTAAAATAACGCCTGAAATTTCTACGTTGTCCTGTTTATACTGCTCTCTTGTCTCCAGTGCCAGGTCAGTTCTCATATTTATTTTTGTCATTTCTCCTGCCGCCCTCTTTAAAATATTTTTCTTATAAGGTTATTTTGCCCCTTTTGCTCCTTTTTATTTAGCTTAAAAGGAAACAAAAATACTTTAAAAATTCTTGACAATCCCCAAAAACTGACTTAAAATATAAAACGATGTTTGCATTGTCCGCAAGTCTTAGTATGCAAGCAACAGTTACCGGTGGTTTATACTCTCTCAATAAACCATTAAATATGTAAGATACTATTTGGAGGTAATTAAAAATGGCTAATATTAAGTCAGCAAAGAAAAGAATTGATGTAACTGCAACAAGAACAGCAAGAAACAAGGCTATCCGCTCAAAGGTTAAGACCTCTATAAAGAAGGTTGAGGCTGCCATAGCCGAAAAAGATAAAGCTGTTGCCGAGGCTGCTTTAAAGGCTGCCACAACAGAAATAAGCAAAGCTTGTTCAAAGGGCGTATATCATAAGAATAATGCCGCAAGAAAGGTTTCACGTCTTGCAGCCGCTGTAAATAAATTAAATTAGTCTGAAAAAAGGTATGCTCAATCATTATAAAAATGACCGGGCATACCTTTTTTTTGTAAACTGTTACTAATCTTCGTCACAATATAAGTCATGCAAATGCTCAAAGCTTTGTTTTACCTCTGTAAAGGCCTTCAAAAGCTTTGGTGAAAAGGCTCCGCTATGTCCGTTCAAAATCATTTGATAAACCTTATCCGATTCATATGCTATTTTGTAGACACGCTTTGAAGTGAGGGCGTCATACACGTCCACAAGGGAAACAATCTGCGCCGCTATACTAATCTCATCACCCTTCAGACCGTCGGGATATCCCTTGCCGTCATATTTTTCATGGTGATGCCTTGCTATATCATAGGCATAATCATAAAGGGCCTTATCGTTTATCCGCACTCTGTTCTGTATAATCTCGGCTCCCTTCGTGGTATGGGACTTAATCAGCTCAAATTCATCAGGCGTCAGCTTTGCAGGCTTTAAGATAATGGTGTCCGGAATAGCTATCTTTCCGATATCATGCAGCGAAGACGCCCATCCAATCTGCTCCAGCTTCTTCTGAGTCAGTCCGTATTCAGGGTACAGCTTCATAACACTCTCTCCAAGACAAATGGAATATTCCCGGATTCTCTTAATATGCTGCTTTGTTTCCATATTTCTGAACTCCACAATATTACTCAGGGAATCAACTAAAATCTCATTCACCTGATTCAGCTTTTTTGTCTGCTGCTGCAACACCATATTCTGCTTTTTAACCATAATCTCTAACTGCATTTTATACTGGAACCAGCCGATTGCATTATTAACCACCTGTTTTACCACATCAGCCTGATATGGCTTCTTTACATAGCTGACAATGCCGTATTCATAGCCTTTTCTCTCCAATTCCGGGGAGGTTTCTCCAGTAATCATAATAAAAGGTATCTTATTAAGAATATTCTTGTCTTTTAAATTTTCCAGCACTGTAAAGCCATCCATCACCGGCATCACATTATCCAGCAGTACAATGGCAATAGACGCAAAATGGTCTTTTAAAAGCGCAATTCCCTCCCTGCCGTTAGCTGCCTCCAAAATCTTGAAATCCTGCCGGAACAATTCCACCAGAATTTCACGGTCTATTTTATTATCTTCAAAAATTAAAATCGTATCACGTTTCATAGCTTTCCTATACTTTCCCTATATTATTCTATTTTTTATAAAGTTACCATTACTACCTGTTTATTTCGCAGCTTAAACAATACCCTGCGCACCTCCGACGACAGCGTATATTTAAAACCGTTCAGTATGACAATACTGCCGTCATAGGCCTTTCCCCTGACAATAACCAGTCCCTTGTCCGTACCTGTCTGATTAGCCAGTTTGGACTCCTCGCCGTCTAACTCCGCCAGCCTCTGACTCTGAATTTCGATTGCGGCATGTAATTTACGCCGAAGCTCCTCCGGTACTGTCTTCCCGGCTTCTTCCAGCTTTATAACCTTTTTCCACTCATGCTCCAGAGATTTCAAATCGCTTAAAAGCTTTTCCCGCTTTTTTTCATATTCACTATGTTGTTTTTCATACAGCCTGTTTCGCCCTACGTCCAATACTGTTTCCAGAGATAACTGATTTCCCAGATTATAGGTATCCACACCGCATACTGCGCTTATGCTGCCGCCAAGAAGCATTCCCTTCTTGCCTGATACAATAACCTTTCCCATGGTATTAATTACACTATTCATAATATAATTGGCCTTAACATTTCCTCCGGCATTAATATTTGCAGCCTCGAAAAAGCTTCCGGAAACCTCTCCTCCCGCATCGATAAAGCATCCGTTTTTAGAGCAGCTTCCCCTTTTAATCATAACATTTCCTCCGGCAATCAATCTGGCCGTCTGCACGTTATGCTCAATGATAATGTCTCCGGTAACCTTAATATAGCCTCCGGAATAAACGCTGCCAATCACATAGATTGAGCCGTCCACCTCCAGCTTGCCCGTGACTGCAGTAACATCCTCACGGACAACCATCATGTTAGTAATAATAATACGCCCTGCCAGATACTCAAATTTGCCGTTTAGCTGGGATACATAGGTAACTCCGTCCGGCTCAATCTCAAAGCCTGTTCCCCTCAATGGCTTCTTCTCTATACCGTCTTCGGCATGTATTGTCTCTCCGTATATGTTTTTCCCGCTGAGGCCCTCCTGTGCTCGATGATAATAAGCAATCTTTTCTCCTGCCTCAACCATCTCAAAGGCTTCTATATTAACGTAGTCAACCCCGCCGTCCGGCAACGGAGCAGGAATACGTGGCAAATCCAGCCTTACAAACCACTCAAACCAGCCGTCATTCCCCTGCTTTGCCGGAATTCCCTCGGCAATCAAAATCTTTTCATTCATTCTTTTGGATTCAATTAAATCATCAATGGCTTTATCAATAATTCCAAATACAATTCCTCTTCTCTCCAAATCCAGATAAATGTCCTTCTTTGTCACAACATTGCCGGAAATCCATGGAATATACGCATATGCCTTATTACCGTTCTCTTCTATTGTGATGGAAAATTCTTTCCTTACAGGAGAATCCTCATGGGAAATTCTGCCTTTTTTCTCCTTCTCACCTGTATTTGCTTTTAATCCGGAAGCTTTTTTCTCATCTGTTTTCTGCCTTGTCTCTAACTCATTGCCTCCACCGTCGGACACAACGTTTGACTTTTTTTGTTTCTCAATATTCTGCCGCTTTTCTCTCATATCCGTGGCAGAATAAACCAGACTGCAATAACCGGAAACATCAAGCCCCGACTCCATCCCCAGCCTGATTTCCCGCATCTGGGCATGACTGTATAAATAATTGGAATAAATAGAAACATCCAGCTTTTTTTCAAGTCCCAGCCGGATTTCCTGCATCTGCATCCAGTTATATTTTATATCCGCATAGGCAGAAATATCTATATCCTCGCAAAGTCCAACACGAATCTGGTGAATCTGCGGAGCGCACATATTATCCTTAAGCCACCTGTCAATGGGCAGTCTGTTTACCAGCGCAAACCGTATCTCCTCCAAATCATCATCCTCAAACCCTCTTTTCAGATATGGGAGCAGGTCTATCCCGGAATAAAGAGACAGCCTAATCTGCCTCATGGTCTCATAATTATATTCGGGATTAGCATAAACGGTGGCATCCAGCTTATCCTTCAGCCCCATACGTATCTGCTCCATCTGCAGCCAGTTAAACTCCGGATTGGAATAAATGGACACATCCAATCCTTCTTCCTTACCCAGCTTAATTTCCTGATGCTGCGCTTTTTGATATTCGTCATTTTCCATCATTGGAAAACGCAGAGTCTGCTGCGTTATTTCAGCCAAATCACTCATATTTGCTACCAATCTTTCCTTAAATGTTGTAATATATCATACAAATTAATATGAACTTTTGTATGTATGCATGGCTTGAATGCCGCTTTCATTAAAAAAAATTTATACATATAATTTATCAAATTTATATTGAAAAGTCCACTGTTTTTTATTTCCTAAAGCAAGGGCAAAAAGTGAATTTTTAAGGGAGCTGTCGAAAAAGCAGATAAATAATATGCCGATAATACAGCTAATTTTTCGTTTATAAAGCAGGGAGGACGGCTGTATCATTAATTAAAATAATTCTGCAATACCTTTTTTATATTGAATATTTTATCAGAAGCAGCTCCACTCCCATCTTCTCATCCATATTTCCCGACTTAATATTCTTCTCCATATCTACGGCCTCATGTATGGCTACCCTTAATGTGCTGCCCTTAAAATTCCCTGTCTGCTTCATTGCCTTTCCCACTATAAAGGGCTGCATTGACAACCTTGACGCTATATCCTTCTGTCCCATCCCCTGCTCCTTAAGCTCCTTTACCTGAAGCATTATATTAAACTGCCTTGTAAGCATAAACAATATACGCATAGGAGGCTCCTTCGTATTTATTAAATCATAATATATATCAAGGGTCCTTTTTTGGTTTTTATAGCCTAGCGCATCTATCATGTCAAATATTTTCGCTGATATCTGCTCTGTAGTAATTTCCTTTATATCGGCTACATCTATAGCTTCCTTATCCATACAATAGCAAATAAGCTTTTCCAGCTCGCCGTATATATTTGTCATATCGCTTCCTGATATTGACAGGAAATAGTCAATGGCTTCCTTTGTGATTCTCTTTCCCCCCCTGCCAAGTATGCCGAGTATCCATTTTTCCAATACGGCAGGCGTCTGAACAGTCATCTCACATTCATGTCCCTTTTCCTTCACCCTCTTATAAAGCTTTCCACGCTTGTCCACCTCTGACTCCACAAAAACCATAACCGTGCTTTCGGGAATTTTTTCCACATATTCTGCCATTCTTTCATTTGCGCCTTTAAAAAAGCCTGAATTTTCCACTACAACAAGCCTGTAATCTGCAAAAAAGGGCATTGTTTCCGACATTTCAATAAGGGAATTTACGTCAATTCCCTTTCCCTCAAAATATCCGTAATTCATGGTATCGCCTAAGGTTATGGCTTCCTTCAGCTTATCCTTATACTGCTTCTTTAAATAATCCTCCTCACCGTATAAAAGATACGCTCTTTTATATTTTCCCGCTTTAATATCCTCGTTAATTATCCGCATTTTTCACCCTTATTCCAAAATAATATATAATATCAGTATTTGAATATATCATAATTTAAGGTTTCTAAATTGTCAAGATAAACGGTTATGGCTCCCGTCTTATATGTTATCTCAACATTCCCTGCATACAATGAAAGCCTTTCAAGTGCCTCCCTGTGAGGATGTCCGTACATGTTGTTTTCCCCACAGGAAATAACCGCCAGCTCTGGTGATACAATACTTAAAAAATAATCAGAGGAAGAGAATTTTGAGCCGTGATGGGGAACCTTTAATATATCCGCGCCAATAATATTGCCATATATCTCCCCATTATTTTCCTTATCGATACAGCCATATTTTACCGCAAGAGCCTCCTCCGTCTCACTTCCTATATCGCCGGTCATCACTATTTTTCTGCCGTTTGTATTAATTACCGCCGCTATTGACCTTTCGTTTACGTCATCTGTCAGGCTGCCGGATATATCAGAGGCGGGCGGCGGCGGATTTAAAAGGTATATTTTTGCCTCCCTGTCCTCAATAATCACTCCCTCATGTCCATATATTATATTTATATTCTCACCATAATTTCTCATAAGCTCGTCAAAGCCCTTATCCCCCGGCGGCACTATTATATTTCCTACGCTTACGCTCTTGTCGTCTAATATTTCCATTACGCCGTTTATATGGTCCTCATCACTGTGGCTTAAAATAATATAGTCTATATGGGATATTCCGCTATACTTTAAATATGGCAGTATATTATATCTGCCGCAATTATCCCTTGAAGTGCTTCCAGCATCAAAAATACATACCATGCCCCCTCCGCTTATAAAGACGCTGCTGTCTCCTTGCCCTACATCAAGAAATGTTATGGTATTCCTTCTTGGAACAGCTATATATAAGGTCAGGCTTAAAATTATGCCGGATGCTCCACAAGCAGCCGCCTTTATATATGTCTTTATTATTTTCCTCTTATCCCTTAGGGTTATCTTATACATTCCGTACACCGTTACAGCCGTAAAGCCATAGTACAATATAAGCTGCCAGACCTCAAAATGTCCCGTCACTATTCTTGCAAAAGGCAGCTTTATGACAAGCCTGCATAACAGCTCATAAAAGTTTATTATAAACACAGCCGGATATATAACCACAGCTCCCACCCCATATGAAAGCTGTCCTGCCGCAAGTCCTAAAATCCCGAATATTACCACAATACTCATAAATGGTACTACTATTATATTTAAAAGCACGCTGTAAGGCGATATTTCAAAATAAGTGTTTGCAATTATGGGAGCGTTGATTGTATTAACGGCTACAGAGGTAATAAACGCCTTTATAACAGGCTTTTTTGTATTAATAAACTCAATTATATATGGAAGAACAAAGCCTATGGAAAAAACTGACGTAAATGATAAAAGAAAGCCTGTGTTAAATAAATAATAGGGGTTGTTTACTATAAGTATTATTGCAGAAACCGCAACAGCATTTTTTATGTCGTATATACGGCCTGTAAGACTTCCCCCAATACATAGCAAAAACATAATAAGAGCCCGTACTGCCGACACGCCTCCTCCTGCAATAATTACATACATTATCATTGCAAGGCTGCTTACGGCGGCGGCCTGACTTATGGGCAGCAGCTTTCTTAGGAGACAAAAAAATCCCATGCCTGCTATGGAGATGTGAACGCCTGATATAACAAGTATATGACTTATTCCTGCGTCAGAAAAGCTGCTTTTAATTTCCTTATCAACCATTCCCTTTTCCCCGTAAATTATTGCCATAAACACTCCTGCCAGCCTGTCCGTACATATATTTCTCATAGTTTCATTAAATCTTTCCCTAAGCCTATATGCCCAAATCTTAAATTCATCTGCTCTATGGTCAATTATCCCGATACTCACGGCATCTATTTTTAAAATAACTCCCCTTGAATAATTATAAGCCTTTTCGCTGAAATTCCCCTGATTTACTGCCTCCTTAAAGTCCTTTTTTCTCCCTGTAACCCTTATCCTGCTTCCAAGCATTTCCGTCAAAGCTTCCTTGTTTAGTGATTTCTGGCTTTCATCATATAAATTTGCTATGCAATAGCCTTCTTTCAGCTTTATATAAAGCCTACAGCCGTACTCTCCCTCCTCGGCGTTATCCACCTTTCCCGTAACCGTAATAACCGTATCCTGCCCTATCCCTTCCATTTTCTCCCTTACGTCAATGCTGTTACCCATAATAAGCCAGCCTGCAAGCAAAAAAATGACATATAAAGCCAAAGGGGCTCCTTTCTTCCCCAAGACCTTAAATGCCAGACAAATAATCACTGTCAGTATTGCTAAAATAACCCAAAGAAAAACCTGCCATGCCGCTAAAAGACAACCGCATATCAAACCTGCGGCTACAATCAACACAGGTCTTTTCATTTATTCCTCCATGTAGCTTAAATCCTTTGTTAAAAAACTATTTAATGAAAATCTTCCGTGAAGCTCTACATCTATATCTCCATTTACACTTATCTGAACCTTGCTTATATGGGACAGCTCCGTAAGTGAATTAACTATAGAATAAACCATTATCTCATCCTTTACCGATGACGCTCCGCTTAAAAAATCACTGTCAAAATCTATGTAGCAGACTCCGTTATTTGTACTTATACTGCGTATGCCTGTACCTTGCGGTATAGTCACATAATCACCGCTTTCTGCCGGTCCCTTTATAAGCTGTTCAACTACATATCTTTCAAGAGACTGGCTGCTGTCATACATTCCTGTCCTAATTTCGGTCCTAAGCTTATTACCGCCGTAATTTGCAAAATATAGCGTAACTGTAGTGCTCTGGTAATTGTTTACATTATTTCCAACCTTGTCAATAAAATCAGATGATGATACCATAACCGCCGTATCTCCGTTAGCGTCCTTATATGGATTATTATTTACATAAAAGCTTACATAGCTTACCTCCTCAAGCTGTGTAAATGTAAACACCATGGCTGCTCTTACAAGTATCTCCGTGGTACTGTCCAAGCCTAAATATGCCGAATCAAAATTTAAGGCTAATACCTGCCCTGACAGCTCATATGAAATAGCATTAACCTCCTTTGGAATAACCGGCAGCACATTCTTGCGTTCTTCTCTTATTGCCCGCATTATCTCATTTATTTTTTCATCGGCGCTGTCTGATTCAAGCTTATAGCTCACCGCCTCCAAGGCTGTTCCTGAATCATTAAGATAGTACAGACTTATTTCATCTTTAGAATTAGCCTGTGATTTTTTTTCGCATCCAAATAATGCAGACAGGCACATTATGCACATACATATGAAAATTATAATTTTTACCGGCTTCATCCTGTACCTTCCTTTCCTTACGGCGCATACACAAGGGGCACACGGACTGTAAATGTAGTTCCTTCCCCCTCCTTGCTGTGTACCTTTATATCGCCCTTATGCATAATTATGGCATTGTATGTTATTGACAAGCCCAATCCCGTTCCTCCTGTCTCTCTTGACCTGGTTTTATCTACCCTGTAAAATCTTTCAAATATATGGCTTAATGCCTCCTCTGGCATCCCTATGCCTGAATCTGACACCTTAAGATAAAAATATTGATAGTCTGCATTTAATGAAACTCTGACCCAGCCGTCAAGTATATTATATTTTATAGCATTTTCAACAAGATTTGATATAACCATGGTCATTTTCACATCATCTATTTCCGCCGATACAGGCCTAAAGCTTTCAAATACAAGCTCTATATTTTTCTTTGCCGCTATTGGTCTTAATCTTTTTAATACAAGCTCTACCATTCCATTAACATTAATTTTTTCTATCTTTAAGGTCTCCGTCTTCTTCTCAAGCTTTACTAAAGTCAGCAAATCTGTAATAATACTGTTCTCCCTGTCTATCTCTGCCACTATGTCAGTCATAAATTCCCTATACATTTCCGCAGGCACATTTTCCTGCATAATAAGTGAATCTGCCAGCACCTTAATAGATGTAATAGGCGTTTTCAGCTCATGTGATACATTGGAAACAAATTCCTGTCTTGACTCATCCAGCTCCTTCATTCTGTTCATCATATGCTCAATGGACTCCGCCACCTCTATAAGCTCTGTATATCCGTCATAGCTTAACCTTCTGTCAAACTGTCCAAGCTTCACATCGTCTATAGACGCTGCCATCTTCTTAAAGGGTCTTGATATAAGCAGCTGTGAAATAACTGCCACAGTTATAACAACTATCCAAATAATGATAAGTATAATGTTTGTTCTGTCCCTCTCCTGCTTTACATCCTCTGAAATATCCTTTATAGAAAATGTCATCAAAAGAACTCCGTCAAATAAATTCTCCTCCATATTCTTTTCGGAGGAAGACAGAGCAAGGGCTATCTCAATATATGACTTTTCCTCGGAATATTGCACTGTGTTCTGTCCCCTAAAGCTTTGTATGACACTCTCTGACATGCAGATATTACCCTCATTCAATGAGTATGTATCCTTTACCACCTTAAATGCCTTATCTATTATCATGGTTCTTCCGTTAAAAACAGTAGCAACCTGTGAAAGCTCAGCATCTACGGCAGAGGAAGACTGTGTGTTCATATAATCCGAAGTAATTATAGTATTTTTTGTGACAACAGATACCTTCTTTAATCTGTCTATTCTTGACTGAATAAGATTATCCTCGTATGTATTTAAATAATATATCTTAAAAAATGTTACAGGAATAATTCCTACTAACAAAATAATAATTAATACTATAAATCTCAGGCTTTTAAAAAAATCCAGCATATTTTTAATAATGTCACTCATCCCCTTTTAGCCCTGAAAATAATAGCCTACACCCCACTTTGTATGTACATACTTTGGCTCGCTTGGATTAACCTCTATTTTTTCCCTGAGCCTTCTTATATGTACATCAACAGTACGGACATCACCGGGATATTCATATCCCCATACTGTATTTAATAGATTTTCCCTGCTGTACACCTTATTTGGATTTGTGATTAACAGTTCAAGCAAATCAAACTCCTTGGCAGTAAGATTTACCTCCTCATCAGTTATAAACAATCTTCTTCCGTCAAGCTCAAGCCTAAGGTCTCCCCGCTCTATAATACGGTCTGCCTCCTCCTTGGCGTGATTCTTATTGTTTCTTCTTATAATGGCTTTCATTCTTGCCTTTACCTCAAGTATGTTAAATGGCTTTGTAATGTAGTCGTCCGCACCATATTCCAGTCCGAGAATCTTATCCATGTCATCACCCTTAGCAGTAATCATAATAATAGGAACATCAGAAAACTCTCTTATATGCTGGCATACCTCTAATCCGTCCATCTTAGGAAGCATAAGGTCCAAAAGAATAATGTCATACTCCTTTTCCTTAGCGAAAGCAACTGCCTCCTCACCGTCATAAGCGCAGTCAACTATCATTTCATCCTGCTCTAAGCTAAACTTTATTCCCTTTACTATAAGCTTCTCATCATCTACTACCAATACCTTGTTAGCCATTATTTACCTCTTTCCTGCATACTTTACTTATGCAAATTAATCATACTGTTATGTAGCTCTTTATTTTTTCAAATGCTCCCTCTTTTATCCCGGATATTTTCATAATATCCTCTATAGAATTAAAACGGCCATTTTCATTTCTGTAGCTGATAATGCTGTCTGCCTTTGCATCTCCAATGCCTGGCAGAGTCATAAGCTCCTCCCTTGAGGCTGTGTTAATATTTATCATATGTCTGCCGTTATCGTTACCTTCTTCATATGTAAAAACAGCTTCCTCACCTATAGCATATACTGTAATCTGCATACCGTCAAAAATTTTACCTGCCAGATTAATATTTCCGGTCTCTGCATCCTCCAGAAAGCCGCCTGCCAATTCTATAACCTGATATATGCGATAATCCTCCGGAACCCTGTAAACATTCGGATTTTGCACCTTTCCCGTAACATATACATATACCTCGCTTACCCTGCCTGTATCCGACGTATCCGTACTTTTTACCTGATATTCCTCTGACTCTGAAATATCCTTATTTTCTATTAACACCTGCGGCTCTCCGCCGCAGCCGTTTAAACACATCAATATAACAGGAAAAATAAGCTTTATTATTTTTTCTTTCATAAATATATCCTTTCTATGGATATATCCAAACATACACACTTTTATTTTATCTAATATTATTAATTTTTACAACATCTTTTTTTTAATTTTTTTAACTTTGTAAATTATTTTACTTACAAAATTTTATTTCCACTTAAAAATTATAAATCCAATAATAGCCACCGCCATCCCAATAAGCTTAGACCACGAAAAATCCACCTTCTCCACTCCAAATATTCCAAAGAGCTCTATAAGATACGCCACTAAAAGCTGGGCTATCACAATTAAAAGCACCGCCTTTGCAGGGCCTAGGGAGCCCATGCTCTTTATTACGGTAAAGGTAATAAACGCACCTATTAAGCCTCCTGTAAGCATATATTTACTGTCTACCTGAAAAAGATTTGACAGACTGTCCCTTCCTGAGAAAAACCATGCCGCCATACATGCTAAAAACGCCGTTATCTGCACCCAGCCGTTTGTAACCCACATTCCTGCGACCTTTGTCACCTCCGTATTAAACACTCCCTGTACGCTCATAAGGGTACCTGATATTAACGCAATAATATATCCCATAAAAAAATCTCCCTTCTTAAAAAAAGTTTACCGTTTTAATAAACATTTTTTCCAGATAAGGGAGATTTTATACTAATTCATTCTCTGACTAAGCTCCTCCTTAAAAGAAGAAAGAGTTTCCTGTACATTGCTTCCATTCCATATTTTTTCCGTCACTACTCCTGCCTTTATCCAATAATCCGATATGCACATAAGCTTTGGCATGCCTGCCGACTTCTCATATGCCATAACAAAGCTGTTTAAATATTTATTATCATACGCTATTCTTCGCGGCGATATATATTTCTCTGTTATTTCATACATTTCATCTGCCATTTCATATGAAACAAATTCCGCAAAGTCCTTTGCCTTTTCCTTCATATCCCCAAAGGGATTTACAAAAATTACAGACGTTATTGACAGCTCCCTTGTATCAAGCTCCTCCGTAAGCCTTGGAAGCGTTGTAAGCTCAATATTGGCGTCGATTTCCTCAAGCTTTTTTATTATATCTCCATCAGCTATTGTAAAAACAATTTTTCCTCCTAAAAAATCATCTAAAACGGATTCATATGTTATGGCGTCAATATCCATATAAAAGTACTGGGCAAGCGAATACAGGTATTCTCCTGCCTTTACGGCGTTTTCACCGTCTACGTCAAGAGCTTTCACGTCATCTCCATTATCGCCGCCTACATTAAAGTATTCCCCAAAAAAGCCGTAGCTGAAGCCTACCTGCTTCATATCCCATTTTAATATATTTTCCACATTGGCATGGGACTGGGAATTTTCTGATTCCTCGCTGTTAAAATTATCTGCAAATGCTTTTATATCGTCAAAGGTAGCCGGCAGCGTATCTGTATAAGCCATATTGACAGCCATGACAGAGGTCTGGAAGCCCAAAGGATAGCCATACTGCTTTTTGTTAAAGGTTATCGAGGTTATTGCTTTTTCAAGATAATTTTCTTTATTTACAATGCTGTCCTCATAATTTTGCTCGGCAAGACCTAAATATACTATCTTCTGCATATCTGTCTCCGAGCCGATAAATAAATCGGGACCCTTGCCGCTTTTATTTGCCTCGCTTATATTTTCAAGATAATCAATGCCTGTACAGCATACTAACTTTACCTTTATGCCTGTCTTTTCTTCATATCTTTTTACGGCCTCCCTTAAATAAGGCTCATATTCCTTCTCTGTATACCATAAATCAAATTCCTTTAGTATACCGTCCGCCTTTACATCTCCGTCTTTTTTACTGTCCCTGTAAGAGACTACGGCTACGATAATAATAGCAGTGACTGCCATAAGTATGACTGCCTGCGCCGCTATGCTTGCTATTCTTTCCTTTGATTTCATTTTTATACCTATCCTTAACCTACAATGACTCCTTTAATATTTCTGTCATCTCGTCCACATGCTCCTTTGTTATTATAAGAGGAGGAACCAGACGAAGAACATTTCCTCCTGCAGATAAAACTATAAGTCCCTTATCCATAGCCCTTTTTATAATTTCTCCCACAGGCTTGTCCCCGTCTATGACAAGTCCCTGCATAAGTCCCATTCCCCGTCTTTCCTTAATATACGGACATGAGGCTGTGATTTCATCAAGCTTCGCCTCAAGATATAACGACACTTCATTTACATGGTCAAGTATATTATGCTTTTCAAACATATCATATACCTTTACCACTGACGCCGCTGCAAGAGGATTTCCTCCGTAGGTGGTGCCGTGGTCTCCGGGCTTTAAGGCGTCAGAAACCTTTTTATCAGCAACAAATGCCCCTACAGGCACGCCGCAGCCCAATGCCTTTGCCGTTGTAAAGATATCGGGCTTTATACCGTAATTTTCAAAAGCATACAGCTTTCCCGTTCTGCCCATGCCGCACTGTATCTCGTCGGAAATCATAACAATATCACGGTCATCGCATAAGGCTCTCACACCCCTTATAAATTCTTCACCGGCAGGATAAATACCGCCCTCCCCCTGCACCGTTTCCATGATAACGGCACAGGTCTTGTCATTCACAAGGGTCTTGACGCTTTCAAGATTATTAAACTCGGCAAATTTCACCCCCGGCATAAGAGGCATAAAAGGCTCCTGATAGTGGTCGTTTCCCGTAACAGAAAGAGCTCCTATGGTTCTTCCGTGGAAGGAATGCTTCATTGCAATTATTTCATATTCGCCCTTTCCCCGCTTATTATACGCATATCTCTTTGCAAGCTTTAACGCTCCCTCTATTGCCTCTGCGCCGCTGTTTGTGAAAAACACCTTGTCAAAGCCTGTTGCAGCCGTAATCCTTTCCGCCGCCAGAACTGAGGGAATATTGTAAAAAAGATTTGAGGTATGGATAATACTGTCTATCTGCTCCTTTATGGCGTCGTTAAATTCTTTATTATTGTAGCCAAATGCAAACACTGCTATACCTGCGCCAAAATCAAGATATTTTTTGCCGTCGGTATCGTACAGATATACTCCGTCTCCCTTTTCCAAAACCACCTGAAATCTGTTGTAGGTATGTATAAAATTTTTATCCCCAAGCTCTATATACTCTTTTGTCTCCATATTTAATCCTCTCCGTTGAATTTTGCATCAACATCGTTTAAAATTGCCGTTCCGATTCCTTTGTTTGTAAATATTTCAAGGAGCAGACAATGGGTCCTTCTTCCGTCAAGTATATGTACCCTTGAAACTCCGTTTTCTATGGCGTCAATACAGTTATTAAGCTTTGGAAGCATACCGCCGCCTATATTTCCGCCCTCCATAAGCTTTCTTGCCTCTCCTATCCTAAGCTCGGAAATAAGGGTTTTTTTATCGTCAGGGTCCTTGCAGACGCCCTCAATATCCGTGAGGAAAGCAAGCTTCTCCGCCTTTACTGCCCTTGCTATGGCGCATGCCGCGTCGTCGGCGTTAATATTGTAGGTCTTAAAATCCTTATCCATGCCAACAGGACTTACAATAGGAAGAAAGTCCTTCTCTATAAGGTCAAGAAGTATTTTTTCATTTACGTTTACAATATCTCCCACATAGCCTATATCCTCGCCGTTTGAGTATTTTTTTTCACACTCAAGGAGCATTCCGTCCTTGCCGCTTATGCTTACAGCCTTTACGCCAAGCTCCTGCACCATGGAAACAAGCTTCTTGCCTACTCTTCCAAGCACCATTTCAGCTATCTCCATGGTAGGCTCGTCCGTCACCCTGAGACCGTTTATAAATTTCGGCTCCATTCCAACCTTGCTTATCCACCTGCTTATCTCCTTGCCGCCTCCGTGTACGATTATAGGCTTAAAGCCGACAAGCTTAAGAAGGGTTACATCCTTTATGACATTTTTCTGGAGCTCCTCGTCTACCATTGCGCTTCCGCCGTATTTTACCACAATTATTTTACGGTTAAATTTCTGTATGTAAGGCAGGGCCTCTATTAAGACGTTTGCCTTTTCCTGCCACATTTCCATTTCACTTCCCATTATGCTATCCTCCTAGCTTCTGTAATCTGCATTTATTTTCACATAATCGTATGTTAAATCACAGCCCCATGCGGTAGCCTCTGCGCTTCCCATATTCATATGGGCTATGACCGTTACCTCGTCCTCTGAAAGGATTCTTGTGGCTTCCTCCTCACTGTAATCTGCCGGAACGCCCTTTTCCACTATCTTAATCTTTCCCGCACGGCTTTCATAGAATAAATCAACCTTATCAGGGTCAAATTCTGCTCCCGAATAGCCCATAGCGCAGAGAATTCTTCCGCAGTTTGAATCGTGTCCGTATATCATTGCCTTGACAAGGCTTGAGGAAACAACGGATTTACTTATTGTAACTGCATTCTCCTTTGTGTCGGCTCCTGTTACCTTTACTTCTAAAAGAGCAGTTGCGCCCTCTCCGTCTCCCGCCATTTTTTTTGCAAGATATGTGTTTACCTCCTTTAAAGCCTTTGCAAATATCATATAATCATTATTTTTCTCTTTTATCTCAGGATTGCCTGCAAGACCGTTTGTCATAACAAGCATTGTGTCGTTTGTGGAGGTGTCTCCGTCGACTGATACCATGTTAAAGGTATCCTTCACATCCTCCTTTACTATCTCCGTAAGCATTTCCTTAGATATATTTACGTCAGATGTAATATATGCAAGCATGGTACACATATTTGGATGTATCATGCCTGAGCCCTTGCACATGCCTCCGATTTTAACGGTCTTCCCGCCTATCATAAGCTCAAAGGCTATCTGCTTTGACACTGTATCTGTAGTCATAATGGCCTCTGCCGCCTTTGTTCCGTCAGCCGGCGTACTCCCAAGAATTGCTGCGAGCCCTTCTATGCCTGCCGTCATTTTTTCCGTGGGAAGTTTTCTTCCAATAACTCCCGTAGAGCCTATAAGCACTGCATTATCCGGTATGTTTAACGCCTTTCCTGCCGCCTTTGAAAGTATTTTGCAGCTATCCATGCCTTCCTTTCCCGTACATGCGTTTGCAACGCCGCTGTTCACCACTACAGCCTGCACATAGGGACTGTTTTCTACTATATCCATATCATACTTTACCGGGGCTGCCTTTACTATGTTTGTGGTAAAGGTTCCTGCAACCTTACACGGTACGTCGCTGTATATCATTGCCATATCCTTTTTTCCGGACATATTTGCCTTTATTCCCACCTCAAGGCCTGCCGCCTTAAAGCCTTCTGCCGCTACTACGCCGCCTTCTATCTGATTCATATTTACCTCATTTCTGCATGGCTTTATGTACATAATAAGCCTGCGGATGCCATGCCGACACAAGCCTGTGATTGAAAATTTTACGGAAATACAGGAACTCCCAGAAGCCCCTCTGTCTCGTCAAAGCCAAACATGAGATTCATGTTCTGTACAGCCTGCCCTGCCGCGCCCTTAACAAGATTGTCTATGGCTCCCATCATTATAATACTGTTTGTTCTCTCGTCAATTTTAAAATTAACATCTGCAAAGTTGCTTCCCTCTACCCATCTTGTCTCCGGGCATACTCCCTCGTCAAGAACTCTTACAAATTTTTCATTATTATAACAACTGTCGTATATTTCCTTTACCTCATTATATGTAACGCTCTTAGTAAGCTTTGCATATGCAGTAACCAGTATTCCTCTGTTCATAGGAACAAGATGAGGCGTAAATATAATTTTCGCTTCCTTTCCTGACGCATAGGAAAGCTGCTCCTCTATCTCCGGCGTGTGTCTGTGGGTCAATACTCCGTATGCCTTTATGTTTTCATTTACCTCACAGTACAGATTATTTACCTTCGCTCCTCTTCCTGCCCCTGATGTTCCTGACTTGGCGTCTATAATAATTGACTGCATGTCAATTATGCCTTCCTTTGCCAGAGGATATATTGACAGAAAGCTGCATGTAGGATAGCAGCCCGGATTTGCTATAAGTCTTGCGCTCTTAACGCTTTCCCTGTTTATCTCCGGAAGCCCGTACACAGCCTCTTCTATAAATCCGGGACTTTTATGCTCTATGCCGTACCAATGCTCGTATACAGGCACATCCTTTATCCTGAAATCCGCGCTTAAATCTATTATCTTTACCCTATTTAATATGCTTTCATTTACAAGTGATGCGCAAAGCCCCTGTGGAGTAGCCGTAAATATAACGTCTGCCATATCTGCAAGCTCCTCCATATTGTCGTCAAGGCATTTGTCGTCCACAAGCTGAAACATATTCTGAAATACCTCGTAATATCTTTTATCTATATAGCTTCTTGAGCCATACCACTTTATTTCTACGTCTCTGTGCTGTAGCAGAAGCCTTACAAGCTCTGCTCCTGCATAGCCTGTAGAGCCGATAATACCTACACGTACCATTTTCTTTCCTCCATTCCCATTGAAAACAATCACATCTACTATAAAACTATAGCTGTAAAATTACAAGCATTTTTTAATTCATGTGATTTTCTTCATGTAATTTTTTTTCACTAATTCCATTATGTATTAAGGCTTTTTTAAAAGCGCCTGCGCACTTATTTTTCGTATGCCTGAACAGTTAATAATTATACATATATTTTGCATATTATGCAATACTAATTTTTATTTTCTTTATTTTTTATATTTTTTGTTGCATTTTTATAAACTATGATGTATATTAATAAGCGGATTTTAATTTCCTGTATATATAATAAAAAAATACAAATCAGCGAAAATCATCGCGGAAAAGAGGTTAAATATGAAAGATAAGGTTATACTTGCTTACTCCGGCGGTCTTGATACTACCGCTATCATTCCTTGGTTAAAGGAAAATTATGATTACGACGTTGTATGCGTCTGCGCAGATGTGGGACAGGGAAACGAGATTGACGGACTTGAAGAAAGAGCTAAGCTTTCCGGAGCAGAAAAATTATACATAGAAAATCTTACTGACGAGTTTGTTGACGATTACGTTATTCCTTGCGTTAAGGCAAACGCAGTATACGAAAATAAATATTTACTGGGCACGTCTATGGCAAGACCTGTTATTGCAAAGCGTCTTGTTGAAATAGCAAGAAAAGAGGGCGCTGTAGCCATATGTCACGGCGCTACAGGAAAGGGTAACGACCAGGTGCGCTTCGAGCTTACCATTAAGGCTCTTGCTCCTGACCTTAAAATTATCGCTCCTTGGAGATGCAACGATACATGGAAAATGGATTCAAGAGAGGCTGAAATCGAATATGTTCATGCTCACGGCATTGAGCTTCCGTTTTCTACGGATTCAAGCTACAGCCGTGACCGTAACCTCTGGCATATAAGCCATGAGGGGCTTGAGCTTGAGGACCCTGCAAATGAGCCTAATTATGACCATCTGTTAGTTTTGGGCGTTTCTCCTGAAAAGGCTCCCGAGGAGGGCGAGTATATTACCCTTTCCTTTGAAAAGGGCGCTCCTGTTGCCTTAAACGGAGAGAAAATGAAGGCATCAAAAATAATTGAAAAATTAAACGAGCTTGGCGGAAAGCATGGTATAGGTATTGTAGATATTGTAGAAAACCGTGTTGTAGGCATGAAATCAAGAGGCGTATATGAAACTCCGGGAGGAACTATTCTTATGGAGGCTCACACGCAGCTTGAGGAGCTTATTCTTGACAGAGATACCCTTGCATATAAGAAAAATATCGGCGACAAATTTGCCGACGTGGTTTATGAGGGAAAGTGGTTTACCCCATTGCGGGAGGCTCTTCAGGCATTTGTAGAGGCTACCCAGCAGCAGGTGACTGGCGAGGTTAAGATGAAGCTTTACAAGGGCAATATTATAAAAGCAGGTACTACTTCTCCTTATTCACTTTATAATGAATCTATTGCAAGCTTTACCACCGGAGAGCTGTATGACCACCATGATGCAGAGGGCTTTATTAATCTGTTTGGTCTTTCTCTTAAGGTCCGCGCCATGAAAGAGGCTGAATTAAAAAAGAATAATTAAGGGCTTTAATTTATAGCCTTACATATGCCAAAGGGCAGTCATATTAACCTGTTAAAATACGTTAATATGACTGCCCTTTGATTTTAAAGAAAGGAGACTGTTTAAAACAACTATTCTTTCACGCTCAGTTATTATACAAATAATTTATTTCCCTATAGAAATAAAAAACCTCTGCTGCGCCTCATGACTTGCTTCCTTTGAATAATTAACCGCATTAACTAAATAATCCTTGTTTTCCCCGCTGATATCTTCACTGTTATTTTTTTCATTTAATCCCGTGTGTGCTGCCGACTTCACTGAACGGTTTGCCTCACCTAAAATGGAGAATTGGTTTTCCATGGCTCTTTGTTCCCTTTTCTCCAGTTTTTCAAGCTCCTCCTGCTTTTTCTCCGTATCAGTTCCCCTCGCCGTATCCTGCTTGATTTCACCCTTTAAGATAACAATTCCGTCTCTGATTCTGGCTATAACAATTCCCTGACGACCTGCCTGCTTCACTGAAGAATCTGCTGATACAATCGCTTTCATCTTTTTTTCGGATAATCCCGCATCGGAAGTTTCGTCTGTGTCCATATTTCCGTCTGCCTTTTTTGTTTCTTTTTCGGCATTTTCCTCTTCCTTAAGCTTATCGGCGTCCTCCGGCTGCCGGCTGTCTGCAGGCTTTCTTAACGTTTCCTGCTTATCAGTGGATATATCCTCTGTCTCAGCTTTGTCCTCTGACTTTTCATCTTCTTTCTTTATTTTTTCTTTTTGCATCTGTTCCATAAGAATTTCCCTTCGCCGGGACCTGCGAAGTTCTTCCTGATGCTGTCTTAATTCTGTATTAAGACTTAATATCTCCTGTCTAAGCTTACGGTCTTCATTCTTCTTTTCGTCAGCAGAAAGCTCTTCCTTTGAAGACAAATTTTTCATCTGCTGCTCCACGCCTGTTATTTCATTTTTAATGTTCTTGCTTTTCGAATCTGTTGAGCGCACCATGGTCATCTCCGTAGCTGACATAGTGTTCACTGATGCTACACCGCCAATTCCCATAGTATAACCTCCTTTCTTATTAAAGGGCGCTTTCATCCGGCACAGCCTTTAATATATTATTCTCTATGAAATCCTGATTTGCCTTACAGGAAATTACTCACAAGCAAAAGCTCACAACGCCTTTTTGTTTATATTATACTATTTTTCACATGCAAAAATCAAGATTATTTTCTCTATTTTCTTTACTTATTTTATATTATGTTGTAAAATTACACTTGTGTGCATCAGCGCACAAATATATCTTTATATGCTTTTTCAGCATGACATAAAGGGGAACCTTATGAAATCACTTATAAATAAGCTTTTAAACAAAGAAACCATAAGCTACGTTATATTTGGCGTTTTAACAACCCTTGTGGATTATGGGGCATTTTATATTTTTTATTATAAAGCCGGCTGGTCTGAGGTGTTTTCAAATACCGCGGCATGGATACTTGCCGTTGCTTTTGCTTACATTACAAACAAAATATTTGTTTTTGAGGCAAAGACTGAAAATATTAAAGGATTGCTTCTGGAAATCATATCATTTGCAGGCGCCAGGGTTGCAACCCTTATTTTATCTGATGTATTTTTACTTTTTACAAAATATATCGGTATGGAGGCTATGATTGCAAAAATTATTATTTCCGTAGCCGTTGTCATTATAAATTACTTTTTAAGTAAACTATTTGTATTTAAAAAAATCTCGTCTTAAGAAGACTTATGAAGCAGGAGGAAAAATATGAATAACAGATTTATTTCATGGTTAAGGGATAACTTAGGCTGCGTACTGGGCTTTATTGTTCCTATGATTATTTTAGGCGGTATATTTATAGGAAAGGAAATAATACCCTGGGGCGACAATATGTACCTTAGAAGCGACTGCTATCACCAGTATGCGCCATTTTATAAGGAATTGTACCGGAAACTTACGGAGGGGGGCAGCTTCCAGTTTTCATGGAATATCGGCATGGGCGTAAATTTCACTGCCATATACGCTTATTATCTTGCAAGCCCTGTCAACCTTCTCTTAGGACTGCTTCCTGAGGGCGTTCTTCTTCATACCATGGATTTTCTTATTGTGTTTAAAACCGCCCTTGCAGGCTATACCTGCGCCTATTACCTTTCAAGGCACTTTAACACAAAATCAGTGACAGTTGGCGCCGTATCTGTATTTTATGCCCTTTCTTCCTATATGGCTGCCTTTAGCTGGAATATTATGTGGCTTGACTGTATTATTCTTCTTCCTATCATAGTGCTTGGACTGGAAAAGCTTTTTAGCGAGGGAAAATACAAGCTATACACTATATCCCTTGGAATAGCCATATTTACAAATTACTATATAGCCATAATGATATGTATTTTTCTTGTTATTTATTTCCTTTACCTTATGTTTACAAAAAGCTCTTCACATAAGATAACATATTATATAAAGAAAATGCTTTCATTTGGCTTCTTCTCACTGCTTGCCGGAGGCATTGGCGCCATTATGTTCATTCCTGAAATGTATGCCCTTGGCTATACCGTATCAGGAGACTTCAGCTTCCCTGAAATGTGGACTAACTATTTTTCAATACTTGATATGATGTCACGCTCACTTATCGATATACCTGTGTCAATATTCTCAGCCCATGACCCGAATCTATACTGTACCGTGGCAGTATTTATTATGGTGCCTGTTTACTGTATGTGCAGCAGGGTACCTTTAAAGGAGCGTATTGGAAAAATGGCGCTTTTAGCTATATTTCTTGTAAGCTTTAACACAAACATACCAAATTATATATGGCACGGCTTTCATTTTCCAAACAGCCTGCCTGCAAGAGAATCTTTCATATATATTTTTCTTCTTGTAGCTATATGCTACGAGGCTCTTATTCATCTGAAGGATATGACAAAAAAACAGGTATACGGAGCCTTTGCCGGCGCCGTGGCAGTTATACTTCTTATAGAAAAGCTTTATGTAGGCAATGATTACTCCTTTGAAATCATTTATATGAGCCTTTCATTTCTTGTATTTTATATGGTGCTTATTGGAGCCTTTAAAAGCAGGAACACCAAAAACAGCTTTTTAGTGTATCTTTTGTTTGTCGTATGCATAGCCGAGGCTACAATCAGCTCAGACCATGAGGAGTCCTACAAGACTACCTCATATTCCGCCTATATTGAGGATAATGAAGCTATTGAGCGTCTTATTGACGGTGTTGCAAAAAATGACGACGGCTTTTACAGAATTGAAAAGCTTAGCAGAAAAACAAAGAATGACGCCGCATGGAACGATTATCACGGCGTATCCATATTCTCTTCCATGACAAACGGACATTTTACCGATTATCTTGGCTCCCTTGGCTTTGAAAAATCCACAAATGCCTATTCATATTATGGATTTACGCCTTTTACCTCTGCTTTGCTTGACGTAAAATACGTTATTTCAAACCAGTTCATGTCAGACAGCGAATGGTATACCCTCTACGATTACGATGAGAATACCTCAAGATATATTTACAGGGTTAATTACGCCCTTCCTATTGGATTTATGCTTCCTAAGGATTTTAATAAGGAATTTGCAATGACAGGAAATAATCCTTTTGCCATTCAGAATGATTTTGCCGCCATTGCGACAGGCTATGAAAACATGTTTTCATATATTCCTGCATCCAGCACAGGCACAACATGTTCATTTACTGTTGATGAGGACTCTGACGTTTATGTTTATGTGACCACATATGTGGAACAGATAAGCTTTGTGGCTTCCTCTCCTGACGGTGAAACTGTAGCCTCCAATTCATTCAGCGGCTTGAATCACAGACAGGTCTGCCACTTCGGCAAGCTTCCGGCTGGTACTTCCGTTACGGTAAATACCACGGATACAAGCGCTTCCTCTCTTCAGCTTTATGCGTACTCATTTAATAAGGATACCTTTGACAATATATACAACGCATTATATTCACAGGGGCTTGAGGTTACGGAGTATGATGACACTTACATAAAGGGTGAAATAACAGCCTCAAAAGACGGGCTTATGTATTTGTCAATAGTATATGACAAGGGCTGGAGCGCATATATAGACGGAAATGAGGTTGAAATTTCATCTATAAAGGATGCTCTTTTAGCTGTACCTGTACCTGCCGGCACGCATACCATTGAGCTTAAGTACCGGACTGACGGACTTTTAGAGGGAAGCGTACTTACGGCGCTGGCTGTTGTTATTCTTGTGGTGATTATAATTTTTGAGGAAAGGCTTAAGGGATTGGCTGCTAAGGCTTACGTCAACGTACGAAAGCAATTTTCCATAAGAAAATCTGCTGCAAAAATTTCTCATGGTACGGATGACAGCAGTTCTGACGGTATGGAGGATAGCAGCTCTGATAATACGGACGGCAGCGGCTTTAATAATAGCGCCAAGCAGTTGGATAACAGTGAGCAGGCAGTTTTGGACAGGGAAAAAAGTGATTTAGTAAGTGAGGCGGAGGATAATATTTAAGATAAATATTAATTTGTATGTTTGGAAAAAAAAGTTCCTCGCATGTAGTCCGGGGCATAAGAATAAATGGAGTATAAGACCTTAAGGCGGTGTCAGGGACAGGGTGCGTCAGGGAGTTATATATTTTTTTTAAAGCTTCGAAAAGAGTAAGAAATTCTATCAACAAAATACCGCCACCTTCTAAGCTGCGAGCGTAACTCGCAAGGGGCTAAAAAGCAGTCCCTTACTCAGACAGACGCTCTACGCTAAGAAGCTGACGGCATTCCGTTGATGAATTTCTAACACTTTTCTCAATGCTTTAAAAAATATATATAACTCTCTGCCCCACCCTGTCCCTGCTACCGCTCTAAGGTCTTATACTCCATTTATTCTTATGCCCCTCATTGGGAGAAAGTACTTTTCACATATTAATTTTATAAACAATTCAAGTGGAGGGCGTATCAATAAAAATACAACATTCAATATTAGATAGATATAAATTTGCTGGTACTCACTATAATTATACGACTGCATCATGC
>CAJUAO010000031.1 GCA_910584685.1 uncultured Lachnospiraceae bacterium
TTTTTTTAAAGCTTCGAAAAGAGGAAGAAATTCTATCAAGGGAATACCGCCACCTTCCAAGCTGCGAGCGTAACTCGCAAGGGGCTAAAGAACAAGCCCCCTGCTCAAACAGACGCTCTACGCTAAGAAGCTGACGGTATTCCCTTGATGAATTTCTAACCCTTTTCTCAATGCTTTAAAAAATTATATATACTACCCTGCCCCTGCCCTCCCTATTCCAGCCCTAGTAGCCTGTTTATGGGACATACCCGGACAACATGTGAGGAACTTTCTTTCCAACTCTACAAATTAATATTTAAACTACAATATAGTCCTTACACCATAATTCCAACTCCTGTCTGCCTCCCTTTTTTATTAACCCTGCAATCAGTCTTTTATTTCATCAAGCTTTTTCTCAATCTCCTCTATAACAATCTTAAGAGCCTTAATTCTCGCATATTTCTTATCATTAGACTCAAGTATATGCCAAGGGGCAAAGGAAGTACTTGTCTTTTTTAACATTTCATTTACGGCAGCTTCATACAAATCCCATTTTTCACGGTTTCGCCAGTCCTCGTCAGTAATTTTCCACTGCTTCTCAGGAGTATTCTGCCTTTCCGTAAAGCGTTCAAGCTGGGTGTCCTTGTCTATTTGTACCCAGAACTTAATGATAACGGCGTTCCAGTCGCTTAGCTCCTTCTCAAATTCATTAATCTCATTGTAGGCTCTCTGCCAGTCGTTTTCACTGCAAAAGCCCTCCAGCCTTTCAACCATAACACGACCGTACCACGTTCTGTCAAATACAGCTACATGTCCTGTTTTTGGCAGCCTGTTCCAAAAGCGCCACAGATAATGGCGGGCTTTTTCATTCGGCTCAGGGCTTGCAATAGGATGAACCTCGTAGCCTCTTGGGTCTAAGGCCTCCGTAATACGCTTTATATTTCCGCCCTTTCCGGCAGCGTCCCAGCCTTCATATGCTATAATTACAGGAATCTTCTTAAGATACAGCTTATTGTGAAGCCTGCGTAATTTTTCCTGGTATTTCTTTAGCTGCTCCTTATATTCCTTATCGGTTAAGGCTTTATCAAGGGAAATGTCCTTAAGCTTTGGAGTTTTCTTAAGAGGAAAAACGTTTTGCAGAAGGGGAACGGATAAAGAACTGTTTTTAAGGGCAGTATCTATGCCCTGAACTAAATATTCAAGCACCTGAAGCTCAGCCCATTTTTTGTCCTCGGCATCGATAAGGTACCACGGGGCGCTTGACTGGTTAGTATCGCATAAATATCTGTCAAAAATATCCGTGCATTTTTTGTAATGCTTATTCTGCCATAAATCACTGTCGCTTACACGCCATGCGGTATTTTTGTCAGACAGAAGGGCGTCAATACGCTTTTTCTGCTCCTTTTCCTTAATGTGAAAAAAGAATTTCATTACAAGATAACCATTGTCTGTAAGCTGCCGCTCAAACCGCTTTACGCTGTCTATGCGAAGCTTATATGCTTCATCATCAATTTTGCCCGCCATATAGTCGTTTGTAACGTCAGTCATCCATCCTCCGTCAAGAAACGTAAATTTTCCGGCCTGGGGTATTTTTATAAAATGCCTGTACAAAAAAGGCTTTCTCTGTTCCTCCTCAGAAGGCTTTGCAGTAGTAAAAACCTTAAAGAATCTTGGGTCAATATTTCTTATAATCCTTCCAAGCACGCTGCCCTTTCCTGCAGCGTCATAGCCCTCAAACAGCACAAGCACCGGCAGTTTTTTTTCTTTAATTGTAATTTGCTGCTTTTCAAGCTTTGCAACAGCCTCCTTGTACCGGGAATTAATTTCCTCCTTCTCAGGCTTTCTTGTCTTGCTCCAATCCGTCAACATAAGCATACCTCCTCATATAATATCTTTTAGATACGTTAAATATATCTTAACTAAATAAATTTTTGTTCAATAGGCTTAGTAAGGCCAATGATAAAATTTTTAAATACGGACAACGTTAATTAAATATATTATACACTTTTATATGAAATTTACAAATTAAAATTATCCATATTATTGAAAAAATTATTGAAAAATATAAAAATTATGATATACTAATGTAATCAGCGTTCTTAGGAGGAAATATATAATGAAGCATATTAAGACATTAAACAAGAAAATATTAAAGAATACAATGGCAAAAGGCGGTTGCGGCGAGTGTCAGACATCATGCCAGTCAGCATGCAAGACATCATGCACCGTAGGTAACCAGAGCTGCGAGAACAATAATAACAAGTAGTTTAAAAATATGATTACCATAGCCGTTAGGCAGCGAAAGTAAATATATTTTCGCTGCCTATAGTATGTTTTGCTAATATGTATATATACATTGTATACAACGTATAAGCTGTATACATTATATACGGCTTATACAGATAACGCCGAAAGGAGAATTACCTTGATTCACGCATATAAGAATAACGGATATAACATTATATTGGACGTAAACAGCGGCTCAGTCCATGTTACGGATGATTTGACCTATGAGGTTATTCCGTTGTTTGAAAATAAATCAAGAGAAGAGGTTATAGGTCTGCTCTCAGACAGGTATGACATAGCGGATATAAATGATGCCCTTGACGAGACAGAGGAGCTTAAAAGCCTTGGACAGCTCTATGCTGAGGATGAATATCAGCAGTATATAAAAAATTTTAAAGAAAGAAAGACCGTAGTTAAGGCAATGTGTCTTCATATTGCCCATGACTGTAATCTTGCCTGTAAGTACTGCTTTGCCGAAGAGGGAGAGTATCACGGAAGACGGGCGCTTATGAGTCTTGAGGTGGGAAAAAAGGCGTTGGACTTTCTTATAGAAAACTCAGGAAACAGAGTGAATCTTGAGGTGGATTTCTTTGGCGGAGAGCCTCTCATGAACTGGGATGTGGTAAAGGAGCTTGTGATATATGGCAGGAGCAGAGAGCAGGAGTGTAATAAAAAGTTCAGGTTTACCCTTACCACAAACGGAGTTCTTTTGGATGACGATATTATGGAGTTTGCAAATAAAGAGATGGCAAACGTAGTTTTAAGCCTTGACGGAAGGAAAGAGGTCAATGACGCCATGAGACCTTTCAGAAACGGTAAGGGCAGCTACGAGCTTATTGTTCCGAAATTTCAGAAATTTGCCAAGGAGAGGGACAGGCTTGGCTTAAGCTATTATGTGAGAGGCACGTTTACAAGAGATAATATAGATTTTTCAGAGGATGTAATACATTATGCAGACCTTGGCTTTAAGCATATGTCCATAGAGCCTGTGGTAGGAAGCGAGGACGAGCCATACGCCATAAGGGAGCAGGATTTGCCTGCAATTATGGAGGAGTATGACAGGCTGGCAAAGGAGTACATAAAGAGACAGAAGGAGGGCAGAGGCTTTAATTTCTTTCACTTTATGATAGACCTTGAGCAGGGACCTTGTGTGGCAAAGCGTCTTTCAGGCTGCGGCTCGGGAACAGAATATCTTGCCGTTACGCCATGGGGAGATTTTTATCCCTGCCATCAGTTTGTGGGAGATGAAAGCTTTCTTATGGGAAATGTGTTTGAGGGTATTAAAAGAACGGACCTTCAGGATGAATTTAAGCTTTGCAATGTGTATGCAAAGCCAAAGTGCAGGGAATGCTTTGCAAGATATTACTGCAGCGGCGGCTGCAGCGCAAATGCGTATAAGTTCCATGGCAATATAACGGATGCATATGATATTGGCTGCGAGATGCAAAGAAAACGTATTGAGTGCGCCATTATGATAAAGGCTGCGTTAGCAGAACATTAGCATAGCTAAAAAGATTAAAGGAGTGGGAAGATGAGACAGAAGCAGAAAAGAAAAAGCGCCGTACTTTTTGCGCTTGTCCTTTTGGCAGTTGCGGCCATGATATTTGTTAATATATTTGGCGTGACAATAAAGGGCATGGAAAAGGGAAGCGCAAGAAATATTATCCTCGGACTTGACCTTAAGGGTGGAGTAAGCGTTACCTATCAGGCAAAGGGTGATTATACCACAGAGGATTTTAACGATACAATCAGAAAGTTAAGACTAAGAGCGCAGGAGTTCAGCAGCGAGGCAGACGTATATCAGGAGGGCGACGACCGTATCACCGTAGATATTCCTGGTGAGGATAATGCCGAGGAAGTATTGGAAATGCTTGGAAAGCCGGGCTCGCTTGCATTCGTTACTGACGACAGCAAGCTGTGGAGCGTAGGCGATACAATGGACTTTGAATCTAAGTCGGTTACTACATGGCTTACAGGAGCGGATATATCATCTGCAAAGCCTTCTACAGATAACAGCTCGTCTACAGGCATAACAGAGCATGTTGTAGCCTTTGAGCTTACGCCGGAGGCAGCTACTATATTTGCCGAGGCAACGGAAAAATATTTGAATAAGCCGATATATGTGGTTTATGACGGACAGGTTATAAGCGCGCCGAGAGTAAACACTAAGATAACAGGCGGCTCAGGAGTAATAAACGGAATGGACTCCTATGAGACTGCGGAGGAGCTTGCGTCTATCATAAGAATAGGCTCCCTTAAGGTTGAGCTTGAGGATATATCCTCAAAGGTAGTAAGCGCAAAGCTTGGAGACAATGCGTTGCAGTCAAGCTTAATAGCGGGCGGTATCGGTATTTTAATTGTCATTATTTTTATGATATGCGTGTACAAAATACAGGGACTTGCGGCAGGCATAGCTCTTATTGCATATACGGCTCTTGATTTGCTTTGCATTAACGGCTTTAACTGGACGCTTACGCTTCCGGGAGTTGCCGGCGTTATATTGTCCATAGGTATGGCGGTTGACGCAAACGTAATTGTATTTGCCAGAGTAAAGGAAGAGCTGGCGTTATCAGACAATGTAGAGAGCGCCATTAAAACAGGCTTTAAAAAGGCAACCTCAGCCATTGTAGACGGAAACATTACTACGCTTATAGCAGCCATCGTGCTTATGACAGTAGGTACGGGTACAGTAAGGGGCTTTGCGCAGACACTTGCCCTTGGTATTGTATTATCAATGTTTACTGCAATGGTGGTATCAAGAATACTTATTACCTTAATTTATAAAATGGGCTTTGATAAAAAGTCTATGTACGGAGTCCAGAAGGAGAGAAAAACCTTTGACTTCTTAGGAAAGAAGGCTATATGCTTTATTTTGTCAGGCATCATAATCCTTGCAGGCGTTGCAGGTATGATACTTAGCAAAACAGGAGCTATAGGCGACAGAGAAAATATTCTTAATTACAGTGTGGAATTTCAGGGAGGACTTTCTACTACTGTAGATTTTAAGGAAAATTACGACATTGCCTACTTTAACGAAAATATCCTTCCTGATATTCAGGAGGCTATTGGCGATACTGACGTGGTGGCTAATGCCGAGACAGATTCAAACAGATATGTTATCAGAACAAAGGATTTAGAGAAGAAGCAGAAGGAAGCGTTAAAGACAATGCTTATAGAAAAGCATGGCGCTGATGCGGAGGGCTTTGACGAGGTTACTGTAAGCGCGTCTACAAGCAGTGAAATGAGACGGGGCGCAATTATTGCAGTGGCAGTAGCTACAATATTCATGCTGATATATATCTTTATAAGATTTAGAGACATTAAGTTTGCAACCAGCGCGGTTATAGCGCTTATACATGACGTTATGATTGTATTATCCTTCTATGCGCTTACATGGGCGACGGTAGGAAATACATTTATTGCATGTATGCTTACGCTGGTTGGATATTCTATAAACGCTACTATTGTAATATTTGACAGAATAAGAGAAAATCTTACTGTTATGAGCGGTGAAGACAGAAGGGAAATTGTAAATAAAAGTATTACTGAAACACTTACGCGTTCCATTTATACCTCCTTTACCACATTCATAATGGTATTTATGATTTATATTTTAGGCGTTACGGCTATTAAGGAGTTTGCGCTCCCGCTTATGATAGGTATTGTTTTCGGCGGATATTCGTCAGTATTTATCACAGGCGCATTATGGTATATAATGGGCGGTAAAAAGTCAAAGGCTCACAAGGCAAAATAGTATATTTATAGAAAAGCTCTCTCCACAGATTAAAAAATATCAATATTCTATTGACATTTTTTTCAGGGGGGGGGGTAGAATGTTTTATATGTTATATAGAAACTGTCATCGGGATGATATGTAAAAATATTTAAAGAGTTGCAGTATTTTTACATAGACAGAAGCTGCTGAATAAAAATTGTTTGGTGGTTTTTTCCTTATGGCAGTTTTTTCTGTATAAAAGCTTTGCATGTAAAAAAATTTTTATGGTTTTACTGCAGGCTGAAAATTGCATTAATATGGGAGGAGAAGAAAAATGTTTAATATTTACAAGAAAAATTACCCCTTTTACGGGCGTATATATCCTGTTCTTATCCTGTGCTTATTGTTAGGATTGATGCAGGAGGTAGTGGCCCTTGTTGAGCCACAGATTATATCCCTTATTGTGGACAGGGTAATAAATCCGGCCTTTGGCAAGGCGCCGGTAGAAAATACCAGCTTTTTTATGTTCCTTATAGAGGACATACCGGCTGATAATCTTGGAGGAATACTTGCAATACTTATTGCAACCTTTGTTGTATTTTTGCTTTTATACTTTGTGACATTTTATGCAAGGTGGAACATAGCTCATTATTTTTCATTAAGCTGCGACAATGATTTAAGGCTTATGGTTTTAAAGAAGATAAACGGCTTTGGTCCGGGCATAACAAAGGAGTATTCGTCAGGAGACCTTATTACCATAGTAAATTCCGATTCACAGAAGATAAGAAACTTCCATGTGGCAACAATACCTTTTATAATCGACAGCATTTTTTACATAGTAATAGCCCTTGTCATATTGTCAAAGATAAGTTTGTGGCTTACGGTGTTTCCTCTTTTAACGCTTGGTATTTACCTTCTTATTACAAAGGGATTTTTAAAGCTGCTCTATAAGATGGATGACGAGATGTGGGCAAAAAACTCAGAGTTTAACACGGAGACACAGGAAAGCATATATGGCATAAGAACTATTAAGTCCTACGGCAGGGAGGATATGAGAAAGAAGCGTTTTTATGACAGGGCTGATGACCTTAGTGAATTTTATACAATGTTTGGAAAAAAGAGATACAGATATTGGCTTTTATACGACAGCATAGACCAGATAGTATTAGTGGTAAGTATGGCTATAAGTATAGCGCTGGCGGTTAATCTAAGGATGACAAGCGGCGAGTATGCTGCGTTTATCGCATATATGTTTAATATAACAGGATATTTTATAGATATAATATTCTTGTCAAGCGATATACAGGATGAAAAGGTCAGCACCAAAAGACTTCACACCTTTTTGGAGAAAAGGGATTTGGTTGCGGAAAAATACGGAACAAAGACAGTATCAGAGAAGCCTCATATTGAGCTTAAGAACGTAGTGGTAAATATGGAGGAGGAAAAGGCTATAGTAGACGGAGTAAGCATAGATATCCCATATGGAAAGAAGATTGGCTTAATGGGAAAAACCGGCTGCGGAAAGTCCATTATCATTAAAGCCATGCAGGCTTTTGTGGAGCATAACGGCGGAGAGATACTGTTTGACGGAATCGATTCGAGAGAGTATGACAGGGGAGAGATAGCAAGAGCCTTTGGATATGCCATGCAGGACGTATTCCTTTTTTCAAATACTATAGAGTCAAATATTGCATATTACAATCCTGACGCAGACGAGGAGCTTATAAGAAAGTGCGGAAGGGCTGCTGAGGTTGATGAATTTGCAGAGAATTTTGCGGAAGGGTATCAGACAATTATAGGAGAAAAGGGTTTTGGCCTCTCGGGGGGACAGAAGCAGAGAGTAGCCATAGCAAGGGCGCTTTTAAAGGATGCGCCTGTTATAGTGCTGGATGACTGTACAAGCGCTCTCGATATGGAAACAGAAAGCAAGATATTTAAAAATCTTGAGGAGTTCTTCAAAGGCAAGTCAATAGTTATGGCAACCCACAGGGCAAAGGCCTTAAAGGACTTTGATGAGATTATATATATGGAGGACGGAAAGGTGGCAGAGAGAGGCACCTTCGACGAGCTTATGGCCCTTGACGGTCACTACGCTTCCATATATAAACAGCAGATGGATAAGGAGGCGTTAATAAATGAGTAACAGAAACAGATACTTTGAAGACGAAGTAGTAGAAAATAAATTTAACAAGTTTATGCTCAGACGGCTTATCGCTTATGCTAAGGATTACAAGGCTACATATATAAAGGTTATACTGCTTCTCATAGGAACAAGCTTTCTTTCACTTGTTCCTGTGGCAATAAACAGAATGATAATAAATGACCTTCTTCCTGATAACGGGGTAGTGCCTGACAATGTTATAGCCACGTCAGTTATACTTTTAAGCGCATGGTTTGTCCTTAGCCTTGGCTCGGTTTTTTCAGGCTACATAACTAATATTACAACAAATAAGCTTGGAAATGATATTATATGCAAGATGAGAAAGGATTTGTTTGACAAGCTTATGGAGCTTAGCTTCAATTATTATGACTCAAGGCCTATGGGAAAGATACTTATAAGAGTAACAAACTATACGGACGAGGTTGCGAGCTTCTTTATAAACGATATGGTGCGTATTGTCCAAAATGTTTTTACTATGGTTATAGCCATTATATGTATAGTCGTCATGGATGCAAGAATAGCCCTTTGCGCCATAGTAGTAAGTATTCCCGTTGCGTTTATCATGTGGTTTATTTCAAAGACGCTTCATAAGCGTATGGTTATGGAAAGAAATAAGCAGAGCAACAGAACGGCCTTTGTTGTGGAGGATATAAACGGTCTTGAGGTAATAAAGGCATTTAACAGAGAGGATATGAACGCAGAGATATTTACGGAGCTTTCTGATAAGTATAAAAAGCAGTATATGAGAGCTACAAGGGTAAGGGAATTATTCTTTCCTCTGGCCCACGGTATAGTAAATGGACTTTGTACCATTGTCATATATGTGTCGGCATTTTATATTATTACCCATGACTGGGGTGGGGCTCTTACACTTGGCGCCGTGGTAAATATCGCCACATATATGCAGAGATTTTCAGGCTCCTTAAATATTATATGCCAGAGGCTTCAGACCATAGCGAACATAACCTCAAATGTTGAGCGTATTTTTGAGGTACTTGATACAGAGGCGGAAATCACGGAAAAGGATAAAGCCGTAGCAATAGAAAATGTTACGGGAGACGTAAAATTTGACGACGTAACCTTCTCATATGTAAAGGGACAAAATATCCTTGAGCACGTGAATCTTGACGTAAAGGCAGGACAGATGATAGCCCTTGTAGGCCCTACAGGCGCGGGAAAAACTACCATAGTAAGCTTAATCAGCAGGTTTTATGATATAAGCGGCGGAGCTATTACATTAGACGGAGTTGATATAAGGGACATGTCAATGCGCTCCCTTCGCGACAATGTAGGGGTGATGATGCAGGATACCTTTTTATTCAGAGGTACAATAATGGACAATATAAGATTTTCAAGACCTGATGCAAGCGACGAGGAATGTATTGAGGCGGCAAAGACAGTATTTGCCCACGACTTTATTATGAAGAAGCCTGACGGCTACAATACAAAGATTTCAAGCCAGGGTACGGAGCTTTCAGGAGGAGAAAAGCAGCTTCTTTCATTTGCAAGGCTTATACTTTCAAATCCGAAAATTATTATATTGGATGAGGCTACCAGCAATATAGATACGGAGACTGAAAAGCTTATACAGAAAATGTTTTCTACCGTGCTTAAGGGAAGAACAAGCTTTGTAATAGCCCACAGGCTTTCAACCATACAAAATGCAGACCGTATTCTTTATATAGATGAAAAGGGTATACAGGAGGACGGAAGCCACGACGAGCTTATGGCGAAAAAGGGTAAGTATTATAAGCTTGCGGCAGGTCACTAATTTAAGGTATCAGGATTTTTATATATTAATAAATTCTTAAGATACTGCTGCCAGAAACCAGAGTTCTTAGTATTTTTTGTCCGGAGAGAAGATGGGGTTGTTATTTGAAATTTGATATGCTCCCTTCTATGTAGACAAGTGAAATAACAAAATCTTGTCACTTAGGAGGGAGTATATTTGGAACGGCTTCATCTTCTGTTTATTTAAAAATCATAAAAATCAGAAAGAATATGGGAGGAGAAAATATATGGCACGTTTTTATATGAAAAACTGGATGGAATGGGTTAACAGCGAGGAATTGAAAAAGCAGATAAACGGAAGAGGTGTGTATGCGTGGGATGATACGCAGCTTAAGGAATTAAGCGCTTTTCTGTCAGAAAAGGGCATAAAGCTTGAAGGTATTATAGGCGGCAGAGAGGAGCTTATAAATAAAGAAAACTATATTATAATAGCTCATAATTACAGGGATTCACAGATAATGTCGTTATTAGCAGATAACAAATTAAGAGAAAATATTGATTTTACATATATAGGCGCATATACGGAGCTTAGATGTATATCGGGATACTACAGTGACAGCCGGGGCAATGAAATAGTTGCCGAGGGTACTGTAGAAAATGTGTCTATACTTCTGGAGGGCTATAACAACAGGCTTTATATAGGAAAGGATACAGAGTTTGGAGACGGGTGCATTATAAAGCTTAAGGGCAGTGCAAGGGTATCCTTTGGAAGAAATATATATATGAAAAACGGAAATATGTTTTTTAGAAATTCGGAAAGCATTTTTCAGGGGGACAGCTATCTTGCGGGAAATTATTTTATAAGTAATTTTGAAGGTTATATGAACATAGGGACTGGAATGCAGGTAACAGACGGTTTATACATCTGCGTTGTGGAAAACACAAGGCTTACGATAGGAGAAGGCCTGCTTGTGGCAAAGGACGTCAAGATTTTATCAGGCGGCGCCCACAGTCTGTTTGACCTTGACTTAAAGGAAAATATAAACATAAAGGAAAATGTTCATGTGACAATAGGAAACCATGTATGGCTTGGAATGGACAGCAAGATAATATATAACACAGACATAGGAGATAACAGCGTGGTAGGCGCAGGCTCCATAGTAAAAGGAGTATATCCTTCACACTGCCTTATGGCAGGCTCCATAGCCAAGGTTTTAAGGACAAACGTAGACTGGGAGCGCGAGGATTATATGACGTTTCCTGAGTATGAGGAGCTTAGGAGAAAAAGGATGGAGAAGTAAGTTTGCTTTGCAAACTAATTCATGTGCAAAAAGCTGCACATAAATAAGGTACAATAAAATTAAGGCTGCATATACTAAATTATAGTAAATATTTTCTGGAGGATTTGTGGAAGTGTTGTTAGAAGTATCCAATCTAAGCTATTCCTTTCATACCATCAGCGGAAAGTATCAGGTGCTCTATGACATATCCTTATCTGTTGATAAGGGAGAATTTATATCCATCATAGGTCCGTCCGGATGCGGAAAATCCACGTTATTATCTGTTATTTCAGGTGTTTTGCCTCCTGATAGCGGTGATATAAAAAGAAATATACAAAATATCGGATATCTGATTCAAAAGGATAATCTTTTTGAATGGAGAAACTGCCGGACAGATTCAAATATAATAACCGAAACCTACGGAATGACTGCCTTTTCAAAGGTCGGAAGCCCATATCCCTACAGCGGAATGGAAAAAAGAGCCGAGCTTATAAAATCGTTGGCAATGGAGCCGGACTTAGTTATGCTTGACGAGCCCTTTAACGCGCTGGACTATGCCAACAGACTGGAGGTAGGTTACGGAATAAGAAGTATTGTTAAGTCATACGATAAGGGTTGTATACTGGTGACAAATGATTTGGCAGAGGCTATAGCCTTAAGCGATAAGATAATTATAATGTCTCCAAATCCGGGGCATATAAAGGATATTATCGACATAAAGCTTACTACTGTAAACCAGTCGCCGATAGACGCCAGAAATGCGCCGGAGTTTAAGGATTATTTTAATTTAGTGTGGGGTTGTCTTATTAGAAAATAAATTATAAAAAGCTCCCAATCGGAATCGAACCGATGACTGATCATTACGAGTGATCTGTTTTACCGTTGAACTATGGGAGCAACATTAATATAATATATAAAAAAAGTTAAAAAGTCAATATGAAGTTTAAAAAAAGTGCTTGCAATTTTGTATATCTATGGTATTATATACCTTGTCATCACAAAGACAAATGTTCGTTACAGACGGACAAATGATTATTAGTTGAGAAAGAGGTAAAATAAATGGATAAGAAGCTAAGAGTTGGCATTTTAGGTGCGACAGGTATGGTAGGACAGAGATTTATTTCTCTCCTTGAGGAGCATCCATGGTTTGAGGTAGTGGCAGTTGCGGCAAGTCCCCGTTCAGCAGGCAAGACATATGAGGAGGCTGTAGGCGGCAGATGGAAAATGCAAAAGCCAATGCCAGAAGCCGTAAAGAAGCTTGTGGTAATGAATGTAAATGAAGTAGATAAGGTTGCTGCTGAGGTAGATTTTGTATTTAGCGCCGTAGATATGACAAAGGATGAAATCAAGGCTATAGAGGATGCCTATGCAAGAACGGAAACGCCTGTGGTATCTAATAACAGCGCTCACAGATGGACGCCTGACGTGCCTATGGTTGTTCCGGAGATTAATCCTGAGCATTACGAGGTTATAAAGCATCAGAGGGAGAGGCTTGGAACAAAGAGGGGTTTTGTAACGGTAAAGCCAAACTGCTCTATCCAAAGCTACGCGCCTGTCCTTACGGCATGGAAGGAATTTGAGCCTGTAGAGGTAGTTGCTACTACATACCAGGCTATTTCAGGCGCAGGAAAGACATTTAAGGATTGGCCGGAGATGGTTGAAAATGTTATTCCATATATAGGCGGCGAGGAGGAAAAGAGTGAGCAGGAACCTTTAAGGCTTTGGGGCAGGATAGAGAATGGCATTATAAAGAAGGCAGAAGGACCTGTTATTACTACGCAATGTATAAGGGTTCCTGTCCTTGACGGACATACTGCGGCAGTATTTGTTAAATTTAATAAAAAGCCTGCGAAGGAGCAGCTTATTGAAAAGCTTGTAAGCTTTTCAGGAAAGCCTCAGGAGTTAAAGCTTCCAAGCGCGCCAAAGCAGTTTATTCAGTATCTTGAGGAGGATAACAGACCACAGGTACATATGGACGTAAACTATGAGAACGGCATGGGTATTTCAGTGGGAAGACTTAGAGAGGATACGGTATATGATTATAAGTTTGTAGGCTTGTCCCACAATACCGTGAGGGGAGCAGCGGGAGGAGCCATACTTTCAGCAGAGCTTCTTAAGGCCCTTGGTTATATTGAGGCAAAATAAGCCTTTGGAATTTAGATGAAACTTAATACAGTTTTTTGATTATTTTTAATATTTTTATATGTCCGCAAAGCTTTATTTTATAGCTTTACGGACATTTTTTTCAGAAATTTATAGGATAGTATCCCGTCAGACAATAGGCTCTATAGAATTTGTATTAACGCAAATTTATATTTATATAAATTTATATTAATGTAAATTAATTCAACTGTAACAACTTTTTTGCCTTAAAATGTATCATATATATGTAAATAATTTTTTAGAAGGAATATAAAGAGATGAGCAGAAGAAAATTGATGATAATAACGGCTGCAGCAGGTATTGCAGGAATGATAACAGGCTGTGGAATATTTAACGGCAGTGACAAAACGGCAGACGACAGTAGTAAAGCTATAAGTAAAAATCCTGGAATTGCGGATGAAACTACATATGATGCGTCAGGTAAGGAGAACACATCCTTAAAGCCAATAGAAAGCACGAAGGTTTCGGAGGATAATCCGGCAGAGGACCAGACGACAGCCGTCGTAAAAGAAAGCGACACAACCGGAAGTAATATTGAAAATAATAATACGACAGATTACAAATTCAATAATGAGTATGAGACAAATTCAAACGGGGAAATCAGTTATTCCGCAAGAGTAAATTTTGATAATGCGGCTTTCCTCGGAGATTCAAGAACGGCAGGTCTGGATGAAAAGCTTGTTGTGGGACAGGCAGATTTTTATACTTCTGTAGGCATTGACGTAAGGGGAGCTTTGCAGAAAAATCTTTTTACCCTAAGCAACGGACAGAAGGGAAATATGCTTCAGGCAGTTTCAGAAAAGAAATATGATAAAATATACCTGATGTTTGGAATAAATGAGCTTGGCTGGCCCTACAAGGAGACTTTTGTGCAGTATTATACTACTATTGTTGAAACCTTGAAGCAAAGCTTTCCTAACGCAGAGATTTATGTCCAATCCATAATACCTATGGTGGAAAAAAGGACAGACAATGTATATAATAACGAAAAAATAAGACAGTTTAACACCTATATAAAAGAGGTGGCGGAAAATACAGGAGTAAACTGGGTGGATGTAACAATACCCGTGAGGGATGCGGCAGGAGCATTGCCTGAGGAGGCAAGCAGCGACGGAATTCATCTTAGCAGGGATTATCTTTTCAGATGGGCAGATTATTTAAAGCGGCAGACATATAAATAGGCAGGACAGAGGGGTATAGTATAAAAAAATGAATGACAAAAGAGAGTACATAATTGATTTTATAAGAGAAAATCAAAACGATATGTACAGATTTGCGTATTCTTATGTAAAAAACAGGGAGGATGCCCTTGATATAATACAGGAATCTGTAGTTAAGGCTATAAGCTCATCAAAGAGCCTTAAGGATATATCCCGTATAAAGCCATGGATATTTAAAATAATTGTAAATGAGGCGTATAAGCTCTTTAAAAGCAGCAGAATATATACAGATGATACCGGTATAGACGTTATGGAATATGAAAGCTATACGGACAATCTGACAGAATATATAGACAAGCAGGCAGTGCTTAAGGAGGTTATGGATTTAGATGAGAAATACCGCATTATAATTGTGTTAAGATACTTTGAGGATATGCAGATAAAGGAGATAGGAAGCATACTGAACATTAGCCAAAGCATGGTAAAATCAAGGTTATATAAGGCTTTATATGTTTTAAAAAAAAGACTGGGAGAGGATTATTTATGAATATTTTTAAATCAAAAAAAGAATATGACAACATGCCGGTTCCCTTCGAGCTTAATAATTTAATTGAAAAGGCAGTATCAAAGGCAGAATATATGAAGGCGGGAAAAAGCATAAAAATAAAATCAGGCTATATTCGGGCAGGGGGAATTATTTGTTTTGCAGCAGTTATTTTCCTTATTATTATGCTGAATATAAACAAAAGCTTTGCCATGGCTGCAAAAAAGGTTCCCGTATTAGGACAGCTTGCATCAATAGTAACGTGGACAGATTATGAGGATGAGAATGAAAAAAGAGTTATTAATATTAAGATGCCTAAGATAGAAAGCAGCGGCAGCGACAATTTGGAAAACAGAATTAATAATGAAATACGGGTTAAAATAAATACTGTAGTCACAGAGGCGGAGGAAAGGGCAGAGGAATACCGTCAGGCTTTTTTGGCAACGGGAGGCAGGGATGAGGATTGGCATCCACTTGAAATACTGGTAGATTATGAAGTGAAATGCAATGAAAACAATATTCTTTCCTTTGTTATTACAAAGGCAGAAAGCTATGCAAGCGTGTATACGGAGAAATACTATTACAATATAGATATGGAGACAGGCAGGGAGATTAGGCTGGGCGATTTGCTGGGACCGGACTATATTGAGCTTTCAAATGAAATAATTAAAGAAGATATTGAGGAAAGAATAAGTACGGATGAAAATGCAATGTTTTTCGGATACGGGGAAAATGATGATTTTACATCCGCGAGATTTGAAAGCATAGACGAAGATGAAAAATTTTATATAAATGAGGATGAGCAGGCAGTGATAGTGTTTGATAAATACGAAATAGCTCCGGGCTATATGGGATTTGTTGAATTTGTTATTGCAAGATAGAAAAAAACATATTAGAATGTATAATGTTAAACAATTATGAAAGGAAGTAACAATATGAAGCTTAAAAAAATTTTAGCGGCAGGACTTGCGGCAATAATGGTATTTTCTATGGCGGCATGCAGCAGTGACGATAAGAATAACGATAAGGACAGCAGCAAAAAAACAGAGAAAACCACTGAAAAGAATACCCAGTCAAACGTAAAGCTTTCTGATATATGCGGCGAAATTAAAAAAGCATATGGGGAGGATTATATTCCCGATATGGAGTATGACGATATATTTATAACGGACACCCTTGGTCTTTCAAAGGATGACTATGAAGAAATAGTGGCTGAGGGACCTCTTGTAAGCTTTAACATAGATACGCTTATAGCCGTGAAGGCAAAATCCGGTAAGGGCGACGTTGTTTTTGAAAGATTGAATGCCTACAGAGATTACCTTATAAATGATGCAATGATGTATCCTACAAACGCAGTAAAGATTCAGGCGTCGCAGGTAGTAAGGCATGGAGACTACGTATTTTTTGTGTGCTTAGGCGTGGTGGACATGGCTACGGAGGAGCAGGGCGACGAGGCAATACTTGAGGAAGCAAAGGCTAATACAAAGATTGCGGTTGATGTAATAGACGGCTTTTTTAAATAAATAGGAGTATGGTATGATTTTTTCAAGTCTCCTGTTTTTGTTTAAATTTTTGCCTATAGTTTTAATAGTATATTTTATTGTTCCGGCTTTTCTTAGAAATTTTGTATTGTTTGCCGCCAGTCTTATATTTTATAGCTGGGGTGAGCCTGTATATGTGCTGCTGATGCTTTTTTCCACAGCGGTGGATTTTGTTCACGGTAAGCTTGTATACAGATTTAAGATGTCGGGAAGACCGGGGCTTGCTAAGGCGGCGGTAATATCCTCTGTGATTATAAACCTTTCTCTCCTTGGATTTTTCAAGTATGGAGATTTCTTCCTTGCATCCATAAATAATATCTTTGGAGTGGATATTGCCCTGTTAAATGTTGCTCTGCCTATAGGCATATCCTTTTATACCTTTCAGACAATGTCCTACAGCCTTGACATTTATATGAATGATGAAAAACCGCAGAACAATATAATAAGCTTTGGAACATATGTTGCGCTTTTTCCCCAGCTTATAGCGGGACCTATAGTAAGATATAAGGATATTGCAAGGGAGCTTACGGACAGAAAAGAAAATATAGACGATTTCTTTATAGGAATAAGATATTTTATATGCGGTCTTGGGAAAAAGGTACTGCTGGCAAATAACATAGGTCTTTTGTGGAAAAACATTAAGGCTATGGAATACGGCGGTTTAAGCGCAGCAATGGCGTGGATTGGAATTATAGCCTTTGCATTTCAGATTTATTTTGATTTCTCAGGCTATTCAGATATGGCTATAGGACTGGGAAGAATGTTTGGCTTTAAATTCCCGGTAAATTTTGATTATCCGTATATTTCAAGGAGCATAACAGAGTTCTGGAGACGGTGGCATATATCCCTTGGCACGTGGTTTAGGGAATATGTATATATTCCTCTTGGAGGAAACCGTACAGGAAGCATAAAGCACGTTAGAAATATATTGACAGTATGGTTCCTCACAGGTCTGTGGCACGGCGCGTCATACAATTTTATTCTGTGGGGAATGTACTTTGGAGTTATCCTTCTTATAGAAAAGAAGGCAGGATTATTAAAGGCTTTAGAAAAGCTGCCGGCTTTTGCAGGACATATATATGCGGTTTTTTTAATTTTAGCAGGCTGGGTAATCTTTGAATTTGACAGCATGAAGGCTATGGGAAGCTATTTTAAGGCAATGTTTGGCTTAAACGGAGCCGGCTTTGCAGACATGAGCGTATTATTTACCCTGAGGGAATACGGCGTGCTTTTCATAGTGCTTATTTTTGCGGCGACGCCTTTGCCAAAGCTGCTTATGCAAAAGGTATTTGAAAAAAATGCGGCGGCAAAAATGAGCTTTTTAAGCTTTATTATGGAAAATGCTTTCAATATAGTAGTGCTGGCCCTTACAACAGCATATCTGGCAGACGCATCCTACAATCCGTTTTTATATTTTAGATTTTAAGCTGATGGAAAATTCCGCAAGGAAAGGAAGTAAACATATGAGATATGGCAAAGAGAGAGAATATATAGGGAAAATTATAACGGTTATCTTGTTTCTTGCATTTATATTTGGCTTTTTTTGTTATACGCTTGTTAAGCCTGATGATTTATATTCCGAGACAGAAAACAGGACTTTGGCAGAAAGGCCAAAGCTTGATGCCGAAGGCTTTTTTTCGGGACAATTTATGGAGAATTATGAGACTTATATTAAGGACCAGTTTCCCCTTAGAAACCGGCTTGTGGCGTTGAAAAATTATGCTGAGCTTGCTGTCGGAAAGAAAGAGCTTAACGGCATTTTTTTATGTAAGGACAATTATCTGATAGAAAATCATAAAAAAGAGGATTACGAGACAGAGCGGGCAAAAAAAAATTCTGAAGCGATAATATCGGCAGGAAACAGATGGGCGGAAAGTCTTGGCGAGGAGCATACGTCGGTTATGGTTGTGCCTACGGCGCAGACTATACTTACAGACAAGCTCCCTCTGTTTGCACAGTGCTACAATCAGAATGAATACATTGACTCCATAAAAAAAGGATTGAAGGAAAATGTTTTTGTGGATGTGTCAAAGGTGCTAAAGGAGCATAAGGACGAATATATATATTATAGGACAGACCACCACTGGACCGGCTACGGGGCATATCTGGCATACGAAAGCTGGTGCCGTTTAAAGAATCTTGAGCCCTATGCAAAGGAAGAGCTTAACATAGATACGGTGACAGAGGATTTTCTTGGCACAATCCATTCAAAAATTAACATAAGCCATAAGCCGGATACCATTGAAATTTACTCTGTAAAGGATTATAATACTAAGGCAGTTTACAATATGCAGAATACTAAGGATACTCTTTTTGACAAGACCTTTCTTAAGGGAAAGGATAAGTACGGCGTGTTTTTCGGAGGCAACCAGGGTATAGTGGAAATAACCGATAATATGCATATGACGGTTACGGACGGCAGGCTTAAGGAAAATTATAATCAGGATAAAAGCGAGGATATTCTTCTTATCATAAAGGATTCCTATGCAAACTGCTTTGCGCCTATGACTGCGGGAATGTTTGACAGGATATACGTAGTTGACCTAAGATACTTTAATATGAAGCCGGACGTTTTTATGGAAATGTATGGCGTGACAGACGTGCTTTTACTGTATAACGCAGATACGCTGACAGATGATGTATATATTTCCAGAGTAAAATAACATTGGAGGTAACAAATGATTAATTATATTGTTGACAATGGACAGATTGTTGCATTTACGGGAATACTTACTGCCTTTTTTCTTACATGCATATGTATGGGCAGCTTTAGCAAATATCTTCCAAAGGATATGGGAAGACAATATGCCCATGACGGCAAGCTTTCGGCAGGAAAGCCAAGAGGGGCGGGTTTTATTTTTGTTTTAGTGTTTATAGCTTCAGGAATAGTCTTTGGCCCATTTACCAGAGAAAATATTATATATATTATTTTACTGGCGGCGGCAATGATGACAGGGTTTTTGGACGATTGTGCAAAAACGCCGTGGGGGGAATATAAAAAGGGTATTCTTGACCTTGTAATAGCGATAATGGTGGCAGTTACCTTTCTGAATTTTAATACAAATACCATAAATATAATAGGAACAGACATTTCGGTTACAATTCCTCCTGTTGTATTCGGCATATTGGTGGTTATTCTTGTGTGGACGTCAATAAATGTGACAAACTGCGCCGACGGAGTTGACGGATTGTCAGGAACGCTGGCGCTGGTAACTCTTGGAACTATATATATGGTAGGACATATACTTGGAAAGGGAGGGGATTTCTCTTATCTTACGCTTATATTTATGGCCTGCATATTAGGCTATCTCTGGTTTAACGCAACGCCAAGCCTTTTGATGATGGGTGATGCGGGTTCAAGGGCAATGGGCCTGTTTATTGCAATAGCAGTACTTAAAACTGAAAGTCCTATAGTATACATACCTGCGGCCATAGTGCTTATAGCTGACGGTGGCTTGGGGCTTGTTAAGGTAGCGCTTTTAAGATTTTTGAAAATTAAGATTTTGAAGAATACAAGGACGCCTCTTCACGACCATGTAAGAAAGGTGTGGAACTGGTCAAATACCCATACGGTTTACAGATTTGCAATTATACAGGCAGTTGTGGGAATTGCAACGGTTTACATATATTTGCTTGTATAATGGAAGATTATAAAAATTTAAAAAGTAAAATTAATTTATACAAGTCCTGTTTATAGGACATTAGAGTGGCTACAATGTTCCGTATAAATAGTTAATTTATTTAAAACGATTTTTACGGAGGTATTATTATGGTTACAACAGGTTTGATTTTTACTGTTATAGTGATGACGGTGGCGGCAGGATTTACTTATATTATACAATACAGGTCAGTGATTAGTCCCTGCTTTATTGAGTTTGATGACAGAAGGATAGGGGAACTTAGGCTTATGACCGCATATAACAGGATAATGGAAAGCAGCTTTAAGGCTTATATTGGTTTAATTACCGCGGCAGTTTTGTTTTTTTATCTGACGGAAAATATTATATTTGAATTGACGGGATTATATATACAGATTATATACTTTGTGGTTTCAGTTATAGTGATGATATGTATGTATTACAGAAGTATTCTTTATTGGAGGAAATATGCTTAAAAGCAGGACTGTCACATGGCAGTCCTGCTTAAATTATACAATGTCACGAAGCTTTATATCGCATATTTTTATAAGCACATAATTCAGGTCGTGGACATTGTAATTATTGTTTTCTAAGAAAAATCTTATTATCAGGTCTGTTTTTTCGGAATTTGTAAGCGCGTAGCCTGCTGATTTAAGGAGCGCCCTGGACGCCTCAAATGACAGCTTAAAGGCAAAGCATATAATGACAGCTTCACCTTTTGACGGAATATAGCTTAATGATTTTTCAAGCTTTGTAAAATAGTCCTTTTCCAGTACGCCCTTTTCAAAGAGTACGGAGGTTTCCTTTCCTAAATCCTTATAATATGCAGAAACTATCTCGCTGTAGCTTTCAGGATTATTATGCGCATTGTACCATTCATTAACCTTATCCCTCTCAGGGTCCGATTTAAGGGTAAGGGTATTGAATTTATATTTTTCACTGTTACGCTCTCTTACAAAGTGTACCTGAATGAATATGTCAGCTTCCTTACACAAATTGTCACGTCTCTTTTTGATTTTTTTCTTGCTGCTAAAAAACATGTCTGTAACTGCCTCTTTCTATATGGTATAGTTTATAACTTATTTAAAAATGCCGGCATAAAATTTATTATCCGAAATAAAAAAAGATGAGCGGATAAAACCATGCTGTCACTGTTAAGTATGATAACACAATACTAAAAAAAAGTACAGATTTTTTTAGTTCTCCGCAGGTATAAAATATTTCCAAAAATGAAAAAAACCAGTAGTCTATTTGAGAAATATATGGTAATATAGAACTAATGATGTGATAAAAAAATATCACTCATCGGACAATTCATTCTGTTGGGCTTACAGAATAGAAAAAATCGAAAGGAGATTCACGATGATTTATACACAGGAAGTAGAAAAAATGTGTCCAGTAGCACAGGGCGTACATCATGGCGCCGCTCCAGTACCTACAGAAGGCGACTGGGTAAAGAACAAGGAAGTAAAGGATATTTCAGGCTTTACACATGGCGTAGGCTGGTGCGCTCCTCAGCAGGGCGCCTGCAAGCTTACCTTAAACGTAAAGGAAGGTATTATTCAGGAGGCTCTTGTAGAGACTATAGGCTGTTCGGGAATGACGCATTCGGCAGCTATGGCAGCGGAATTATTGCCGGGACTTACGGTTATGGAGGCATTAAATACAGACCTTGTATGTGACGCTATTAATACGGCTATGAGAGAGTTATTCCTACAGATAGTATACGGACGTACACAGAGCGCATTTTCGGAGGATGGACTTGCCGTAGGCGCAGGACTTGAGGATTTAGGAAAGGGACTTCGCTCACAGGTAGGTACGATGTACGGCACTCTTAAGAAGGGACCTCGTTACCTTGAGATGGCAGAAGGCTATGTAACAGGCATTGCTCTTGACGCAGACGACCAGATTATAGGATATCAGTTTGTAAGTCTTGGAAAGATGACAGATTTTATCAAGAAGGGCGACGACCCGAATACAGCGTGGGAGAAGGCTAAGGGACAGTATGGACGTGTAGCTGACGCAGTAAAGATTATTGACCCTAGACAGGAATAGAAAGGGCGGTTTTCCGTACAGACGGAAGGTTAAATTACCGGCTTGGCATGGCTAAGCCTGAAACATGGTACATATTAAGAAGTATACTAATATAGGAGGACTAAGAAATGGCATTATTTGAGTCATATGAAAGAAGAATTCCACAGATTGACGCTGTACTTAGCAGCTATGGAATTTCATCTATAGAGGAAGCAGAGAAAATCACAAAGGATGCAGGCTTAGACGTATATAACATGATTAAAGGCATTCAGCCAATATGCTTTGAGAATGCATGTTGGGCATATATAGTAGGCGCTGCTATTGCAATTAAGAAGGGCTGCAGGAAGGCTTCAGAGGCAGCGGCAGCAATAGGAGAGGGACTTCAGGCATTTTGTATACCGGGCTCTGTTGCAGACCAGAGAAAGGTTGGTCTTGGACATGGTAACTTAGGTAAGATGCTTCTTGAGGAGGACACAGAGTGCTTTGCGTTCCTTGCAGGACATGAGTCGTTTGCAGCAGCAGAGGGAGCTATAGGTATAGCAGAGAAGGCAAATAAGGTTAGACAGAAGCCTTTAAGAGTTATATTAAATGGTCTTGGAAAGGACGCTGCGCAGATTATTTCAAGAATTAACGGCTTTACATATGTGGAGACGGAGATGGATTACAAGACAGGTCAGGTAAAGGAGATATTCAGAAAAGCATATTCCGAGGGACTTCGTTCAAAGGTAAACTGCTACGGTGCAAATGATGTTACCGAGGGCGTAGCTATTATGTGGAAGGAGAATGTAGATATATCTATCACAGGTAACTCTACAAACCCTACAAGATTCCAGCACCCTGTTGCAGGTACATATAAGAAGGAGAGAAACGAAGCAGGCAAGAAGTATTTCTCAGTTGCTTCAGGCGGCGGTACGGGACGTACCCTTCATCCTGACAATATGGCAGCAGGTCCTGCATCATACGGTATGACAGATACTATGGGACGTATGCATTCAGACGCGCAGTTTGCAGGCTCTTCATCAGTTCCTGCCCACGTTGAGATGATGGGACTTATTGGAGCAGGAAATAATCCGATGGTTGGTATGACTGTTTCTGTAGCAGTTTCGATTCAGGAAGCAGCAGATAACGGTAAATTTTAATAGTATTTTTACTAAGGAGGGCAAAGGGGCTTTCGCACTAAGCTGTCTGCCTACAGGAGGCCGGTGTATTCCGTATGTAACATACGGCATTCTGCAGGGTTTCTTAATGCGACAGTCCCTTTATTTTAAGCATTTATAACAATGGAAGTCTTGATGGGAAAAATTTCTGTTGTTTTGCAATATTTGGAGGTATGTAATGTCAGATGAAATTGTAAATAATATATTGGATATTGATGAAATAACATGTGGAGAATTTTGTGAGGAGTTTTCAAAGGGAATACTGCTGACAGAGTATCCGATTTTTATTACATATAAAAATATATCCATGGAAGATGCAGATAAAAACTGGGATACGCCATCTGTTATTTTATATGCCTCTGATGATGGAACAATAGACAGAGAGAATAAGACAAAGAATTATAAGGAATTTTGTCTTACCCGCTCTGATGCATACGGAATTAAGACAGATGCAAAGGAATACCAATATGACAGCTATCGTACAAGTCCCTTTACCTCATGGGAGGAGTGGCTTGAAATAAACAAAAAAGGAATGGAGTGTCACATAATGGCAGTACGATGTCAGCAATATGTAATGCTACGCATGGAAAGCGGCGGAGCTGTCGTAACTTCAAGAACGGTACTTCCAAAGGATGCAGGAGAAAATATATATATTACCGTTACCGGGGAGAAATGCTCAATGTCCGGTTTCAGCTTTACATATGATAAAGAGCCTGTGGAGGCTGCAGCCATTGCTCCGATAGTACTGAAAAAGCCTAAGGAAAAGAAGAAAAAGGGAGATTTGCCGAATCTTGATTGTACAGGCTGGTGGCTGGAGCATACGGAGGGAATTCCAATTACGGAGGAGCCGGTGCATATTACATTTCACAGCGCCAGCTATCCGGAGGCAAGAGAAAACTGGAATACGCCTCTTATCGTTTTGTTTTCCGCCCTTGACAGGCTTGTAAACGGCGTTGTCTACACGGAATACAGCGTTACTCGTTCAGATGCATATGGATGGGGAGAAAGCGCAGAAAACTTTTCCTATGAAACTCAGTTTGCAGATGAATGGACCTCGTGGGAGGACTGGCTTGAAGCCAACAAAAAGGGCGTGGATTGTAGCATTACTGCCGTCAGGGATATGGATACTATTTTGGTTACGCAGGAAAATCACGGCATAACCGTATCTACCTGTATGGATGTTCCTATAAGCGCGGACCTTCCGGTGTGTATTGCCCTTTCAGGAGAGCTGTGCTCTATAAGTAATATAAGAATCAGAAGAGAATAGCAGCTATGACAAATAATGAAATTAAAGGGTTTGATACAGATAAGGAATTTCAGAACGGATATTTATAAAGCAGGGCTGTCGCATTAATTTGTTATTATGCAAAATATATCAAGAATTTCTATTGCAGAAATATATTGTATAATAACTGTTTAATGGGACAGCTTCTTAAAGGTTACAGCTTTTAGCCTTATAATTATGTTTTGTATTCTTTACAGTTATATTTATTATTCCTAAAATTATGGATGGTTTTTTCAAAAACACTTGGAAAATGAGCTTAAAAAAATGCTCATGGGATGCTGTGGATTGTTCTTAAGCTTATATGTAATAACATCTTTTTCTAATTCAGATAATATAAATGACATTTCTTTTTCTTGAATTTCACAATATGGTTTTACACGGAATATACCCTTTCCCTCATGTTCTTTAAAATATTCATATATGTCTGGTATTTCAGATACATTATCCGGTTTTTCCTTTATATATATTAAAAAATGCATTTTCGTAATATTCTGAATAAACAATGGTTCCATCGTTATCAAATCCGCAGGGATAGAAGCTAAAAGGCTTTGGAACAGGCTTGACTGCATATAACAGCGCAACGAGAGGATTTACTGCAAAATATATATTATTAAAATTCAAAAAGTCAAGCGGTCAATCCGGTTATTTGATATAGTATAGCATAAGAAGTACTTCTTAAACAATAAAAAGGAGCGGAATCATGAACAAAATGGAAATACTTGCCAATGCTTTTGATTTTATTGAACAAAATCTGCAATATGATATAAAAACGCAGGAGATAGCAGAAGCATGTTATTGTTCAAAGACTGTATTGGAAAAAATGTTCCGGTGTATTGGTCATATTGGGGTGCATGAATATGTGGTAAAGCGGAAAATGATGCTGGCAGCAAGGATTATTACTTCAAACACGTCTATGAATATGTTAGATATTGCACTGGCATGCGGCTACAGCACAAATGAATCCTTTAGCAGGGCATTTAAAAAGGTGTGGAACACAAATCCGTCAGAGTTTAAAAGCAGAAAAAAATTTTCAGAATTGTTTCCAAGATTCTATCCGCCAATATATGATGGAGGTGCGTATATGAATATGCAGAAGGATATTAGTGAATTATACGATTTGTTTGTACAAAGAAGAAATTGTTACTTTGTGTGCTGCGATATAAGAAGTCTGGTGCCTATTAATGAGATTTCCCACAAAGCAGGAGATTTGGCAATTATAGAGGCAATGAACCGTATGCAAAGGGAAGCAGGAAAAGAGGATATAGTTTTCAGAATTGGAGGAGACGAGTTTGTAATACTAACTAACAGACAGGATAAACAGTATGCAGAGGATATTTCCGAGAAAATCAGAAAATACAACGGGCAGTCAATTATGTTTGAGGATAAGGAAATTCCTTTAAGCCTCCATATTGCAACAGCAAAATTTGACGGGGAGAATTTTCGGTATAAGGATTTGTATGAGAAGCTTCATATTGCTATAAATGAGAATAAGAAGAAAAACAGATAAATATTAATTTGTACGGGTAAAATATGTTTTTCCTCACATGAAGTACGGGTATGTCCCATTAAAAGGCTCTAGTAGGCGGAATGGTGGAGGGCTTAAGGGGAGGCAGGCAGCTAAATATAATTTTTTAAAGCTTCGGAACATGGAAGAAATTCTATCAACGAAATACCGCCACCTTCCAAGCTGCGAGCGTAACTCGCAAGGGGCTGAAAAGAAGCCCCCTGCTCAGACAGACGCTCTACGCTAAGAAGCTGACGGTATTTCGTTGA
>CAJUAO010000032.1 GCA_910584685.1 uncultured Lachnospiraceae bacterium
TGGGCGTAGGATATTTGAGAGGAGCTGTCCTTAGTACGAGAGGACCGGGATGGACTGACCTCTGGTGTACCGGTTAGGTTATCAAACCCATGGCCGGGTAGCCAAGTCGGGAAGGGATAAACGCTGAAGGCATCTAAGCGTGAAGCCCCCCTCAAGATGAGATATCCCATGGAGAAATCCAGTAAGACCCCTTGAAGACGACAAGGTAGATAGGTCAGAGGTGGAAGTACGGCAACGTATGGAGCTGACTGATACTAATAGGTCGAGGACTTGACCAGGAAGGTAAGAGGGAGAGGAAGATGTCAGGAAAAGGAGAAAGAGTTTCAGGGTGTTTAGTGTGTAGTTTTGAAGGTATAAAATATTAAAAAGCATCATATAATATTTTGTATCAGGGCTATCCTCAAAGACTGTCATAGTAGAGCGGCAGATTTGGATAGTCTGTCTTGCTAGATAAGTTTATTTGGCTGAAAATATAATCCTCGATAGCTCAGTCGGTAGAGCGCACGGCTGTTAACCGTTAGGTCGTAGGTTCGAGTCCTACTCGGGGAGCTTCGGCGACATAGCCAAGTGGTAAGGCTCCGGTCTGCAACACCGTCATCACCAGTTCGAATCTGGTTGTCGCCTTTTTAAAATAGTGCATCGCTCAATTATCAAATTAGATGATTGAGCGATGCTCTCTTTTTGTATATAAGAAATTTTTATGCAGCAGCAAATTTTGCATTTAATGTTTTTTATCTTGTAGCGACCATAATAATATAATATAATATTTAACATAGTATTAAAATTATCAGGCAGAAAGGAAAAGATATAAAATGTATAAGATAATAGACGGAAAAAAAATATCATCAGAAATAAAGGACGAGCTTAAGGCAAGGGTGGCAGAGCTTAAAGCAGAAGGAAAAAGCATTGCGCTTGCAGTTATACAGGTAGGAAATGACCCTGCATCATTAGTATATGTGGGGAACAAGAAAAAAGCATGCGCATATATTGGAATAGAATCATTATCCTATGAGCTTCAGGAGCAGACTACAGAGGAGGAGTTGCTTAAACTTATTGATAAATTAAACAGGGATGATAAGGTAAACGGTATACTTGTCCAACTTCCGCTGCCGGAGCATATAGATGAAAATAAGGTAATACAGGCAATATCGCCTAAAAAGGACGTGGACGGCTTTCACATGCAGAATGTGGGAGCGCTTTGCGTAGGAGGCGAGGGCTATGTGTCATGTACGCCCCTTGGAATAATTGAGCTTTTAAAAAGGTCCGGGATAAGTATTGAAGGAAAGAACTGCGTTGTGCTTGGAAGGAGCAATATAGTAGGAAAGCCTATGTCTCTGCTTTTGTTAAGAGAAAATGGAACTGTTACGGTATGCCATTCAAGAACGCAGGATATTAAGTCCATAACAAGACAGGCAGACATATTGGTAGTGGCTATAGGAAAGCCAAGGTTTGTGGATGAAACCTTTATAAAGGAGGGCGCCGTAGTTATAGATGTAGGTATTCACAGAAATGAGGAAAATAAGCTTTGCGGAGATGTGGATTTTGAGAAGGCTGCTCCCCACGCCAGCGCTATTACGCCTGTTCCGGGAGGAGTAGGACCGATGACTATAGCAATGCTTATGAATAATTGTGTTAAGTCGGTTGATTTATAGCATATATATAGATATTTGTCATTTTAAATCGATTTTGTTGATTTTAATATTTACTAATTGCTTTTTTATGATATAATAATCTTGGCAGATTCAAGCTATAAAAATAAAGGCTTGAATTTGGAATAATTATATTAAAAGCATGGTAAAAATTTCCCTGCGAGGATTTTAGTTTTCTGTGCAAAAATAAATGGACACAGAAGTCCTGATAAAAAACAATAATAAATTTTAACGCTAAAATATTTATGAAAAGCGAGGTATTAATTTATGAGGAAAGCGTTAGATGTAAAGCATATTAATCCATTCCTTCAATCAAGTGTTAGTGTTATAGAGATGACTACCCAGACAAAGCTTGCAATAGGCAAGCCTGAATTATCAACTATGGAATTTAACGAAAATACGTTTATATTACAGGTTGGCGTTACAGGAGTTTTAAAGGGGCAGGTACTTCTTTGCATGGGAGAGGCAAATGCAAAGGATATGGCAAGCAGGATGATGATGGGAGCGCCTGTAAACGATTTGGATGAGATGGCAAGCTCGGCACTTTGTGAGTTAAGTAACATGATTATGGGAAACACTGCAACATTGTTTGCGTCACAGGGTATAGCCATGGATATTACGCCTCCGATATCCTTGTTCGGCATGAATCTAAAGCTGCACGTTGATATTCCGGCGCTTAAGATTCCTCTTATTGAGGACGGCAGTGAAAAGATAGGAATTTACCTCTGTGTTACGCAGGATTAGTAAAGGCAGGGCTTCGAAATGACGGAATTTCATTTAGGAGACGTTATCAGATTAAAAAAGAAGCACCCGTGCGGAAGCTATGAATGGGAGATTTTACGTGTAGGAGCTGATTTCAGATTAAAATGTGTCGGCTGCGGACATCAGGTTATGATGAAAAGGACGCTGGTAGAGAAGAACCTTAAGGGAATTACAGCAAAATAATAATTTATGGAAGAGCCTGCTTAGTAGAAATATTTATGAGGGAATATATCATTAATCAGGCTCTTTTTTAATAGTATGAAAGTTCTTCATGCCAAAAGTCTCGTCTAAAACCGAGACTTTTTTATATAGGAATTATCTGATTAAGAAATAAATATGTCAAATAAAAATAGATAATTTTTAAATGACATATTTAAGATAAACAACACATAAAAAATCTTCTTGCATTATCTGCCTGTCTATGGTAAAATCTTTATTTGTGAATAAACAAATTCCTTGCTCATCATCGAAGGTGGGCCAGAGACCAAAAGGAGGTAAAAGCATGAACAAGTATGAATTAGCAGTAGTTGTTAATGTTAATCTTGAAGAAGAGGAAAGAACTGCAACTATCGAAAAGGTAAAAGAATATATTACACGTTTCGGTGGAACAGTTATAAACGTTGACGACTGGGGCAAGAAGAAATTAGCTTATGAAATCCAGAAGATGAAGGAAGCTTATTACTATTTCATTCAGTTTGAGTCTGATGTAAACACTCCAAACGAATTAGAGCAGAATATTCGTATTATGGAAAACGTTATCAGATACTTATGCGTTAAGCAGGAGGCATAGTGATACGTATAGGGCAGAAGCATAAAGCTTCACCCGTACTGTACGAGAATAGGAGATAGTATGAATAAAGTTATTCTTATGGGCAGACTGACAAGAGACCCTGATATAAGATATTCTCAGGGAGAGAATTCCTTAGCTATAGCAAGATTTACATTGGCTGTTGACAGACGCTTTAAGCGCGAGGGAAGCAATGACCAGACAGCGGATTTTATCTCATGCGTAGCCTTTGGCAAAACGGCAGAGTTTTGTGAGAGATATACGCATCAGGGAACAAAGCTTGTTGTAGAGGGACGTATACAGACAGGAAGCTACACAAATAAGGATGGAGTTAAGGTTTACACAACTGAGGTTGTCGTAGAGAATACAGAGTTTGCTGAGAGCAAGAGCAGCAGCTCGGAGGGTAATTATGTTCCAAGCGCAAGACCGGAGCCTGTAAATGCGGCAGGGGATGGATTTATGAATATTCCTGACGGTATTGAGGACGAGGGATTACCATTTAGCTAAAATATAGGAGGTAATGATTATGCCAGTTAATAAAACTGAAAAGGCTGCCAGCGATGGAGCTGTTAGAAGAAGACCGGTCCGCAGAAGAAAGAAAGTATGCGTATTCTGTGGAGAGAAGAATGGCGAGATAGATTACAAGGATACAAACAAGTTAAAGAGATATGTTTCTGAGAGAGGAAAAATTCTTCCTAGAAGAATCACAGGAAACTGCGCAAAGCATCAGAGAGCTCTTACAGTAGCTGTAAAGAGAGCGCGTCATATAGCTTTAATGCCATATACCTTAGAGTAATTTATAAACAGGTTAAAGATAATAAAGTGCTGTCGCAGCAAAGCAATGATGTTATTGCTTTGCTGCGATAGTTTTTATGTTCGCTGTATTAAGATATAAAAATAATAATTATAAGATATATAAGAGGACGAAAGTTTCTTGCAAAGAAGATTGCAAGAACAAGGCAGAAGGAGCTTTCAGCGCATCTGGTTTCAGGTGGTAAGTGGAAGCTCCTTTATTTTTGCCTTAAAAAATCAATTACGTATCACATATTCCTCCTGTGCAAAATAGTATCTTTAATTTTATGCAAAAGTATGATATACTAAAAGATAGTGGAGTTTGAAAAGATATAATTATATGGAGGATATAATGAATAATAAATTAAAGATAAAGGGGAAAATAGCCGTATATCTGATATTTCCTACGATATTAGCGGCGCTTATGTTTGCCGGAGGCATTATTACAGCCATTAATTCAAGGATTTTAGGAATAATAATTATGGCGTTAGGAGCCATATATATTATAACTGCGCTTATAATGTACTTTATAAATAAGCCCGTTTTTGCAACGGAATTTATGAAATTTGCCGTGAATTACGCCCAGGTACAAAAAGAGCTCCTTAGAGATTTGGCAATCCCTTATGGACTTATAGATATTACGGGAAATATATTGTGGGATAATTATGAGCTTCAAATGATATTAAATAACTCTGGAAAAAGCAGAAATCTCTTTCATGAAATAGAGGGAATACCTAATGACTCTGTTGTTCTTTTTGAGGGGGAGGAAAAAACCGCAAAGATATTTTTAAATGAAAGAAATTACAGACTTCAGTTTAAAAGAGTAAATACAAGGAGCATTTTTGAGAACTCTCCCGTTATAGATATACCGGAGGGAAAGGATTACATTGTGGCGGTATATTTCTTTGACGAGACAGAGATTACCGCGCTTATAAAGGAAAATAACGATGAAAAGCTTATATCAGGACTTGTATATATAGATAATTATGAGGAAGTGCTTCAGACGGTAGAGGCCGTAAGAGGCTCAATGCTTGCGGCGTTAATAGAACGTCGTATAAATAAATTTATTTCAAATATAGACGGTATAGTAAAGAAAATAGAAAAGGACAAATATTTCATCGCCTTTAAGCATAAGTATCTGGAGGGACTGCAGGCGGATAAATTTTCCATATTGGATGAGGTTAAAGCTGTAAATGTGGGAAATGAAATGAACGTTACCATAAGCATAGGTCTCGGGACAGGAAGCGACAGCTATACACAAAACACTAACTACGCCAGAACAGCCATAGATATGGCCCTTGGAAGAGGCGGAGACCAGGCAGTCTTAAAGGATGGAGAAAAGATATATTACTATGGAGGAAAATCAAAGCAGGTAGAGAAGAACACAAGAGTAAAGGCAAGAGTAAAGGCTCATGCATTGCGTGAAGTTCTTATGGCAAAGGACAAGGTAATTATAATGGGCCATCAGATACAGGATATAGATGCGCTGGGGGCCGGTATAGGCATATACAGGGCAAGCAAGGCTATGGGCAAGAAGGTTCATATAGTATTAAATGAGATAACTACATCCCTAAGGCCTATGGTTGAAAGATTCTTAGAGGATGATGAGTATGATGACGATTTATTTATAAAAAATCCTCAGGCCATGGAGATAGTGGACAGTACTACGGTAGTGATAGTAGTAGACGTAAACAGGCCAAGCTATACGGAATGTCCGGAGCTTCTTAAGGCATGTAAGTCCGTAGTGGTTTTAGACCACCACAGACAGACAAGCGAGGGCATTGACAATGCAGAGCTTTCATATATTGAGCCATACGCATCCTCTACCTGTGAGATGGTCGCAGAGATTTTGCAGTATATACAGGATGGAATAAAGGTAAGGTCTGTGGAAGCAGACGCCATGTACGGCGGTATTATGATAGATACAAACAATTTTGCAAACAAGGCAGGAGTAAGAACCTTTGAAGCAGCAGCATTTCTTCGCCGCTGCGGAGCAGACGTCACAAGAGTCCGGAAGATGTTTAGAAACGATGCGGATGAATTCAGGGCAAGAGCTGTAGCGCTAAGTCATGTACAGATAGTATACGAGCATTATGCAATAGCGGAATGTCCTTCGGAGGGGCTGGAAAGTCCTACCATAGTATGCGCCCAGGCGGCAAATGAATTGTTAAATATAAACAGTGTGGATGCGTCATTTGTGCTTACTGCCTACAACGATAAAATATATGTAAGCGCCAGGTCTATAGATAACATAAATGTTCAGCTTATTATGGAGCGAATGGGGGGCGGAGGTCATATGAATGTGGCAGGCGCGCAGCTTGAAGACATGCATATGTCAGACGCAAAGGAGCTGGTTAAGAGCACCCTTAAGGAAATGCTTGACAATAAAGAAATATAAGAAAAGAGGAGAAACCAATGGAAATAATATTATTAGAGGACGTAAAATCACTTGGAAAAAAAGGCGAGATAGTAAGCGTCAACGACGGCTATGGGAGAAATTTCATATTAAAGAAAAAGCTTGGAATAGAGGCAAACAGCAAAAACCTTAACGATTTAAAGCTTCAAAAGGCAAATGAGGCAAGAATAGCGCAGGAAAAGCTTGATGAGGCAAAAAAGCTTGCAGAAGAAATAGCAGGCAAGCATATAACATTATCAATTAAGTCAGGAGAGGGCGGAAGAACCTTCGGCTCCGTATCTACAAAGGAGATAGCGGAGGCAGTTAAAAAGCAGCTTGGTTACGATTTGGACAAGAAAAAGATGATTTTAGATGAGCCTATAAAAACATTGGGGACTCACATTATTCAGCTTAAGCTTCACAAGGATGTAATTGGAAAGCTGGAGGTAAAGGTAACAGAGGCAAAGTAACGAAAGCAAAGCATAGTAAATCATAGGGTACGTAAAATAGGAGAGAATGTCCATGGATGAGGCGCTTATAAAAAGAATAATGCCCCACAGCATAGAGGCGGAGCAGTCTGTTATCGGCTCCATGATAATGGATAAGGACGCCATTATGATTGCAGTGGAAACCGTAAGTACAGAGGATTTTTATGGAAGTCAGTACGGAATACTGTTTGAGACTATTAAGGAGCTTTATAACGAGGACAAGCCGGTAGATATTGTTACGCTGCAGACAAGGCTTAGGGAAAAAAATGTTCAGCCGGAGCTGGCAGGGCTAGAGTTTATAAGAGAGATTATTGCGGCAGTTCCCACCTCCGCCAATATACGGTATTATGCGAATATTGTAAAAGAAAAGTCCATGCTCAGACAGCTTATAAAGACAAATGAGGAGATTGCAGGTATCTGCTATACTGAAAGAGAAACTATAGATGAAGTAATGAATTTGGCGGAAAAGCGTATCTTTAGTCTGACTCAGAGCAGGGCGGCAGGAGATTTTGTACCTATAAATCAGGTGGTGGTGGATGCCATAGAAAAAATAGAGGCGGCCTCAAAGGCAGGAGGAAGCATAACAGGCATTCCTACAGGCTTTAATGACTTGGACCTGCAGACGGCAGGCATGCAGCCCTCAGACCTTATACTTATAGCGGCAAGACCGTCTATGGGAAAAACCGCATTTGTATTAAATCTTGCACAGCATATGGCCCTTAGAAAAAATGTAACTACAGCAATATTCAGCCTGGAAATGTCAAAGGTGCAGCTTGTTAACCGTATGCTTTCCCTTGAATCAAAGGTAGACGCCCAAAACCTAAGAACAGGCAATCTTGAGGATTCCGACTGGGAGCGTCTTATTGAGAGCGCAGAAATAATAGGAAGCTCAAGGCTTATTATTGATGACACACCTAGTATATCAATATCAGAGCTTCGCTCAAAATGCAGAAAATATAAGATGAATAATGACTTAGGAGTAGTTATTATCGATTATCTGCAGCTTATGACCCTTGGAGGCAGGGCAGCCGAAAGCAAGCAGCTTGAGGTTTCAGAGATATCCCGTTCCCTTAAGGCGGTGGCAAGGGAGCTGAATGTGCCTGTTATAGCGCTGTCGCAGCTTAGCCGTGCGGTAGAGCAGAGACCGGACCACCGGCCTATGCTTTCTGATTTAAGGGATTCAGGGGCAATAGAGCAGGACGCGGATGTTGTTATGTTTTTATATAGAGACGATTATTATAATAAGGAAAGTGAAAAGAAGAATATTGCAGAGATTATTATCGCAAAGCAGAGAAACGGCCCTATAGGCACGGTTGAGCTTGCGTGGCTGCCTCAGTATACCAAGTTTGGAAATCTTGAGAAAAGCCGCAGGCAGTAAAAGCTGCATTTTTTATATAATAGGAAACTTCGTCATGCAGGCACAAATTTGGCTTTAGACGAGACTTTTTTATTTCTTGTTCAGGCGGTATCCTTGAACAGGTGTGAGATATGCAGGAGCGCTAATATGCATTATTTTATATATTATGGTTAAAAATGTACGGCTTAAGGTATATATATTATTCAGACAGTGTGATAATATGAGGGAAGCTTAAAGGAGATTGTATTCACACGGTAAATAGTGTGGGAAACGGAGGAAAAATGAATATTGAATTAACGCCGGAAAGAATTAAGAAGGCAGCTATTTGGATAGCGATAGCCATAGGAGCGGTAATACTTATTTTTAACAGCACATATCAGGTGCGGGAGCAGGAGCAGGCAGTAGTGCTTACCTTTGGAAATGCAAAGACAGTATCACAGTCAGGACTTCATTTTAAGATACCGTTTATCCAGCAGGTAGAAAAGGTTGATACAACCATAAAAGGAATATCAATAGGCTACAATATTGACACAGGGGAAACGGTAGACGACGAGGCGCTGATGATAACGTCAGACTACAATTTTGTAAATGTAGATTTCTTCCTTGAGTATCAGGTGTCAGACCCTGTACTTACATTGTATGCGTCGGAAAATCCTGAAGAAATACTTAAAAATATCGCCCAGAGCTGTATTCGTACAGTGGTAGGAAATTCAGAGGTAGACAGTGTGCTGACTACGGGAAAAAGTGAAATTCAGGCTAAGATAAAGGAAATGATAAGCACAAGGCTTGACGAACAGAAGCTTGGTATTTATCTTGTAAACATAACCATGCAGGATGCGGAGCCTCCGACAACAGAGGTTATGGAGGCGTTTAAGGCAGTTGAAACGGCAAAGCAGGGCAAGGAGACAGCCATAAACAATGCAAATAAATACAAAAATGAGAAGATGCCGGAGGCCCAGGCTAAGGTAGACCAGATAAAGCAGAGCGCAGAGGGAGAAAGACAAGAGCGCGTCAACGAGGCAAACGGACAGGTGGCAAGATTTGAGCAGCTTTATGCAGAGTATATAAAGTACCCGGAGGTTACAAAGCTTCGTATGTTCTATGAAGCCATGGAGGAGCTTCTTCCTAATATGGAGATAATTATTGACACAGGTAACGGCACCGGAGTACAGAAAATATTACCTTTAGATTCATTTGCCAATATAACAACGGGCGGCGTACAGACAGGCAATGATGATAATTCATCACAGTAGGCGGCGCAGCCTTAAGTAAATACATGTAAATAAAGCATATGAAAGGCACAGGTAAGGATATGAAGAAAAAAGGTCTTATAAAATATATTATAGCCGTTTTGGCGGTGGCAGCAGTAATTGTACTTGCCAATTCCCTTGTTATCACTTATGAAAATGAATATAAGCTTATAAGGGTTTTTGGAAAGGTAGACAGGGTAATAACAGATTCAGGACTTAGCTTTAAAATTCCTTTTGTGGAGGAGACAGATACAATACCAAATCAAACCTTACTTTATGATTTGGCTGCATCAGAGGTTATTACAATGGAAAAGAAAACCATGATGGCAGACGTATATGTTCTTTGGAGAATAGACGACCCCCTTCTTTTCGCCCAGACCTTAAGCGGTCTTGTAAACAACGCCGAGGCACGTATAAATGCGGCAGTTTACAATTCCATGAAGGAGGTTGTTGGCTCAATGTCACAGGCGGAAATAATAAGCGCAAGGGACGGGCTTTTAAGCGAAAAGATAATGGATGGTATCGGAGATACAATGAGCCAGTATGGAATTACTCTTATCAGCGTGGAGACTAAGCATTTGGATTTGCCAAGCGATAACAAGGCGGCAGTGTATGAGCGTATGATATCTGAAAGGGAACAGATGGCGGCACAGTACAGGGCAGAGGGCGACTCAGAGTCCCAGATTATAAAAAATACCACAGACAAGGATATTACCATTATGCTTTCAGAGGCAGAGGCAGAGGCGGAAAAGATTATAGCAGACGGTGAGGCGCAGTATATGCAGATACTTTCAACTGCATATTCGGATGTATCAAAAAGCGATTTTTATTCCTTTGTAAGGTCCCTTGATGCAGCCAAGGCGTCTCTTACAAACAATAAAAACACGCTTATATTAGATGCAAACTCGCCTATAGCAAAGATATTTTTAGGTCAGTAGCTTGGGAGATTAGGGTGAAAGAGGTTATTAAGAATAAAAAAAATAATAACAAAAAGCCGGCAAAAAAAGCAATAAAGTGGATTCTTCTGCTGTTGCTTTTTTGCTTTTTAGGATTTTTAACTTATGGAGGGATAAAGCTTTTAAAAATAAAAAGCAATGCCATAAGACTTGTTGACGAGGCAGGCGAGGAGGTGTTTAAGCAGGGCCTTACCACTATGGTTTATGATAAGGACGGAAATATCATAGCGTCATTAAGCAGCGAAAAGGACTCGTATTATTTGGAATTTAAGGATATACCATATATGGTAAGGCAGATTTTTCTTGTTACGGAGGACAGGAAATTTTATGACCATTCAGGAATAGATTACAAGTCGGTTTTAAGGGCGGTTATAGAGCTTATAAAAAACGAGGGAGACATAACCCAGGGAGGAAGCACTATAACGCAGCAGCTTGCAAGAAATATTTACCTTACCCATGAGGTTACATTAAGCAGAAAGCTTTCAGAGGTTTTTATTGCAAGGGAGCTGGAGGACAGATATTCTAAGAATGACATTCTGGAATTTTATATTAATAATATATATTTTGCAAACGGGCTGTATGGAGTGGAGGCGGCGGCAAAGGGATATTTCAGCAGGTCAGCGTCAGAGCTTAACCTGTCGGAGCTTTGCTTTATATGCGCTATACCAAACAACCCTGAAATGTACAATCCCCTTACCGATATGGGGAATACACTGAAAAGAAGAGACAGGATACTTAAGCAGCTAAATGAAAACGGGATAATAGACGGAGCGGAATACGAGGAGGCCTTAGCGCAGAATATAACCTTAAATTTAGGAGAAAAAATAAAAAACAATTATGTTGAAACCTTTGTAAGATATAGCGCCACAAGGGAGCTTATGAGGAAGGACGGCTTTTTATTTAAATACGAATTTTCATCAGACAGTGAAAAGGAAGAATACCTTGAGGAATATAACAAAAAATACGGCGAGTGCAACAGCAGGCTCTTTACCTCCGGCTACAGAATATATACATCTATTGATATGGAAAAGCAGCAGCTTTTGCAGGATACCCTTGATGAAAAGCTAATGGTGGATACATCCGTAAACGATACGGGCATATATAATCTTCAGGGAAGCGGAGTGACTATAGATAACAGCAGCGGCTATGTTGTAGCCATAGTAGGAGGAAGAACACAGGAATATGACGGCTATACGTTAAACAGGGCATATCAGAGCTTCAGGCAGCCGGGCTCAACCATAAAGCCTGTGCTTACATACACACCATTGTTTGAGAGAGGCTTTACGCCTGATTCTATTGTGGTAGATAAAAAAATAGCAGGAGGTCCTGTTAATTCTCCAAATACATACGCAGGGGAAATTACGGTAAGAACAGCGCTGGCCCTCTCAAAAAATACCGTTGCATGGAATATGTTTGATAAAATAGGCTGCAGAACCTCCATAAAATATCTTTTAAATATGCAGTTTTCACATATTGTGAGGCAGGATTATGTTCCTGCAATGTCCATAGGCGGAATGACATACGGAGTATCCTCCCTTGAGATGGCGTCGGCTTATGGAGCGCTGGCAGACAATGGTATTTACCGGGCGCCTACATGTATAGTAAGGATAACGGATTCCTTTGATAATATTGTACTGGATAATGGAGCTGAAAGAAAGGAAGGCAAGGCAGTATATGAAAAAAACGCCGCCCTTATGACCACGGATATATTGAAGGATGTGTTAAGCTGGGGAACAGGACGGAGTTATCAGATAAAAAACGCCATATGCGCAGGAAAGACCGGAACTACAAATGACAACAAGGATTGCTGGTTTGCAGGCTACAGTAAGTATTATACAACGGCAGTGTGGTGCGGTTACGATATGCCAAGGACTCTGGAGGGGGATATAATAAAATCGTCAGGAGCCATATGGCAAAGCTATATGGAAAAAATACATGAGGGAATGGAAATGGAAGACTTTGAAAAATATGTAAAGTACGGGAATGAGAGAAATGAGGTAGAAACTACGGTAGACAGGGAGACAACATCAACGGATGAGAACAATGATAATCAGGAGACAACTGTGCCAGAAGAAACCACACCGGAAGAAACCGTAACTGAACATACAACAGAGGAAATTTCGACAGGGGAAAGCACGTTTAATGGGCCTGATGTGACAACGGAGGAGGAAACCTGGTATAATGAAAATACTACTATATATATTCCTGAAACAAGCGAGGGCGACGGGCTTTATATAGAGTAAAAGCTTCTATAGATTAAAATAAGAGACTGAAACAACACAATTTTTAATTGAGTTGTCCCAGTCTCTTATATATTTTGAGGTGCAAAAATGTAGAAGTTAAATGACACCTTGTTAGCTTGCTTTAGGCTAGCCTGCGTCAGTCTCGGTTAATGACTGCTCATATTTTTCTAAAATAATGCTCTGAATATTGTCTCTTGTGTCGGAGTTAATAGGATGGGCAATATCTCTGTATTCGCCGTCAAGGGATTTTTTGCTTGGCATTGCTATAAATAATCCTTTTTCACCCTCAATAACCTTAATGTCATGAACAACAAATTCATTGTCAATGGTAATAGAAACAATAGCTTTCATTTTACCTTCTTTTGCAACTTTCTTTACTCTTACATCAGTAATTTGCATATAGTAACCCTCCCGAAGTATTATTTGTTTTTTACATGCCTACACGACCGTTATCGTTATAATCAACTACGATTTTCAGACCGTTTTCACCTTTATGGGTAGAGTTAGCACGGATGGTGCCCCGGCTTTCAACTATACAGTTTTCTATAACCGTGTTATCACCAATATATACATTGTTTAAAATAATAGAATTTTTAATAACACAGTTATTGCCAATGTATGCCTTTTTAAACAGTATGGAATTTTCAACGGTTCCATTTATAATACAGCCGCTTGAAATAAGACTGTTTTTAATATTTGCTCCAAGGTTATATTTTGCAGGAGGCAAATCATCAACCTTAGAGTAAATATCAGGATACTCCTTAAAGAAGTAATTTCTTATGTCAGGCTTTAAGAAATCCATATTTGTTTTATAGTAGCTTTCTACGGTAGAGATGTTATTCCAGTAGGAATCCATCTTATAGCCATAGATACGCTTAATATTCTTATAACGCATAAGAACGTCGTTTACGAAATCATATCTTTCTTCCTCGGCGCATTTTTCAATCATTTCAATCAACTGGCGTCTTCTTATGATATAAATGCCGGTAGAAATGGTATGAGAATCCGTTGAAAAGGATTTTTCCTCAAAGTGAACAATACGTCCGTCCTCGTTCATCTTAACCGTACCAAACCGTGATACGTCGCTTGTTTCAGGCATGTCCTTACATACTACCGTAATGTCAGCCTTTTTTTCAATATGATACTCTAATACCTTGTTATAATCAATCTTGTATACTCCGTCGCCTGCTGCAATAATAACATATGGCTCATGACTTTGCTTTAAGAAGCTTATATTCTGCCAGATACTGTCGGCAGTGCCCCGATACCATGAACCGTTGTCAGCAGTGATGGAAGGAGTAAATACAAACAATCCCCCCTGCTTACGTCCGAAATCCCACCACTTAGATGAGTTTAAATGTTCATTTAAGGATTTGGCATTGTACTGGGTAAGTACGGCCACCTTCTGTATATGGGAGTTAGTCATGTTGCTAAGGGCAAAATCAATAGCGCGGTAGCTTCCGGCTATAGGCATTGCTGCCACGGCTCTCTTGTATGAAAGCTCCTTCATTTTTTTGTTATTTCCACCTGCCAGTATAATTCCAATCGCTCTCATTACATATCACCTGCCTTAATAATATATTCGCCGCTGGCTAATACTCCGTTCGGATAATCCGCAGCTGTTGTCTTACCGGATATAGCTGTATTTTTTCCTATGTTTACATTCGAAGGAATAAATGAGTTTTCCCCGATAGTAGCAAGACCAAAGGCGTAAATCTTTGGGTCAAGCCTGCTTGGAGAATCATCTCCGACGCCAATATTACAATTCTTTTCAATAACAACATTTTCTGCAATAATGGCTTTGTTTACAGTACAATTTTCTCCGATGGAGGTACCCTTCATAATAATAGAGTTTCTGACAACGGAGCCTTTTCCTACTATGACGCCTGCGCCGATAACAGAGTCATAGACCTCACCGTAGATTTCACAGCCCTCACTGATTATACTCTTGTCTATCTTTGCCGTATCGGCAATATACTGAGGAGGGAGAGTATCGCTCTTTGTATATATTCTCCAATATTCCTCGTAGAGATTAAATACAGGTATAATATCAATAAGCTCCATGTTTGCTTCCCAGTATGAATTGAGAGTACCTACATCCTTCCAATAGCCGTTGTATTCGTAGGCAAAAATCCTGTCGCCCTTCTCAAAGCAGTATGGAATAACATGCTTACCGAAATCACAGTTATTCTGGTTCTTTAGCGTTATAAGCGCTTCCTTTAAAACAGACCATTTAAAGATGTATATACCCATAGATGCAAGATTGCTCTTTGGGTGCTCAGGTTTTTCCTGGAAATCATTAATCTGGTTATTTTCATCTGTAACAACTATACCAAAACGGCTTGCCTCCTCAATAGGAACAGGCATGGCAGCAATAGTTACATCTGCGTTATTTGATTTGTGATAATCAAGCATAACCTCATAGTCCATTTTGTAGATGTGGTCTCCTGAAAGAATAAGTACATATTCAGGATTATATTGCTGCATATACTCGAGATTTTGATATATGGCGTTTGCTGTACCGGTATACCATTCACTGTTTCCGCTCTTTTCATATGGTGGAAGTACAGTTACACCGCCGATATTTCTATCCAAATCCCAAGGAATACCAATGCCAATATGTGCATTAAGCCTTAAAGGCTGATATTGTGTTAATACACCGACAGTATCAATTCCTGAATTAATACAGTTACTTAAAGGAAAATCAATAATACGGTATTTGCCGCCGAATGAAACGGCCGGCTTTGCGACTTTCTGTGTTAAAACACCAAGTCGGCTTCCTTGTCCTCCTGCCAATAGCATGGCAATCATTTCTTTTTTTATCACGTCATCACCTCGTTGTATATAATATGTGTATAGTATAGCATAGAAAAAACAAAAAAGCTATAACAATTTAACAAAAAATATAAAAAAAATCTCAAAATTTTGGAACTTTTATCCTAAATAACTAATAATTGCTTTTTTTATATTTTGGTAGTAAACTTTAAAATCATAGTTTAAATATTCAGGAGGGAAGATTATGAATACTAAACATATAGATTTTGCTAAAATGAATAAAATTCATTTTATTGGAATAGGCGGCATTAGTATGAGCGCACTTGCCAGGCTTGTCATGGCAAAGGGTATCAGCGTGTCAGGCTCAGACCGGCAGGCCTCTGACATTACAAGACAGCTTGAAGAAGCAGGTGCTTGTATAATATATGAACAAACAGGTAAAAATATTACTGAAGGTATAGATTTGGTTGTTTATACGGCAGCCATAAGCAAAGACAATGATGAGCTTAAAACAGCCCTTGAAAAAAACATACCGGTCATGGTAAGAGCTGATTTTCTGGGACTTATGATGAAGGAATATAAGACGGCCGTATGTGTGGCAGGAACACATGGAAAGACAACTACTACCTCAATGCTTGCCCATATTCTGATGGAGGGAGAAAAGGACCCTACTGTTTTGGTTGGAGGTATACTTGACAGTATTGGAGGAAATCTGCGTATAGGACATTCGGAGAATTTTGTCACAGAGGCCTGCGAGTATACAAACAGCTTTCTCTCATTTTTTCCCACTATTGCCGTTGTGCTTAATGTAAGCGAGGACCATCTTGACTTTTTTAAGGATATAAATGATATAAGACATAGCTTTAGAGAATTTCTTAAGCTTGTGCCTGACCACGGGCTTGTAATACTGAATGAGGATATTCCGGAGCCGGAGTATTTTACGGAGGGCTTGGACTGCAAGGTAATAACCATTGGAAAAGCCGGAGGGAAAAGTAATATAAGCGCCGGAAATATAACAACGGATGACAAAGCGCGCTGTTCATATGACCTGATTATAAACGGTGAAAAGAAGGGACATATAAGTCTTAGGGTTACAGGTGAGCATAATGTATATAATTCCCTGGCTGCAATAGGGGCGGCTCTTGAGCTGGGCGTAAGCGTTGAAGCGGCGGCGGCAGGCTTAAAAAGCTATGGAGGCACAGAAAGGCGTTTTGAATACAAGGGAGAGTTTAACGGGGTAACAGTGATAGATGATTACGCCCACCATCCTGACGAGATAAAGGCTACCCTTGACACTGCGGCAAATTATCCTCATAAAGATATATGGGTGGTATTTCAGCCTCACACATACAGCAGGACAAAGGCGTTTCTTAAGGAATTTGGAGAGACCTTATCAAAGGCGGACCATGTTGTGCTGGCAGAAATATATGCGGCAAGGGAAAAGGATACTCTGGGAATAAGCTCTAAGGACGTAGCCGAATGCGTGGCCCGGTATGGAACTGATGTACATTATATAAGTACCTTCGGGGAAATTGAGAATTTTTTAAAAAATAATTGTACACAGGGTGATTTGTTGATAACTATGGGGGCCGGAGACGTAGTAAACATAGGAAATGATTTATTAAAATAATATTAATCCACAAAATCCACATTATTAGCCTGCTAATATAAGGCGGAATAATGTGGATATTTTTAACTTAAAAAATGGCGTAAGAAACGAGAAAGGCAAAATTATCCACAATATCCACAGGAGGTTTACGAAAAGAAAAAGTGCCTATAAGCCTTAAAAACAGGGAAAATTTTAGTTCTCTTTTCCCGGAAAATATGCTATAGTATTTTTGCATTAATATTTAGAGCATACAAAGGGAAAGGCAGTTGAGTGCTATGGAGAGGATTTTGCTTAAGGGCGGGCAGCAGGGAGTAACCGTCGTGTCCAATTTGTTTTTGGATAAATATATGATAAAGGCTAATGGGGAATATGTGAAGGTTTATTTATATTTGCTTAGATGTCTTTCCGAAAGAGACAGGGAGCTTAGCGTGGGATATCTTGCTGACGTGCTGGAAAATACTGAAAGCGACATTATAAGAGCCATAAAGTACTGGGCAGGCCAGGGGCTTTTGTCAGTGACGTATAATGGCAGGGAAATAAAGGAAATAGACATAACTCCGCTGTATGATGAAGCAGGCGAAGCAAAAGTTCAGGCAGAGGCAATGGAAGAGCTTAGGAAGGAGCTGGCGTTGACAAGTGAAAATGCTCCTGCACAAAAGAAGAACAGGGATATAGATATGGAAACCCTTAATAAGCTCATGCTGGACGGAGACGTGAAGATGCTTTTATATGTTGTACAGAGATATTTGGAAAAGACGCTTAATTCAACGGAGACAAATATTATACTTTACATATACAGTGAGCTTGGATTTTCCGTAGAGTTAACAGAATATTTGATAGAGTATTGCGTGTCAAATAATCACAGGGATATGAAGTACATAGAAAAGGTTGCTCTTAACTGGCATGAAAATAATGTTTCCACTATAGATGAAGTAAAAAAGCTTGTGTCGGTAAATAATTTTTATCCGGTGCTGAAGGCTTTTGGGCTTTCAGGAAGAAATCCGGCGGCAGTTGAGCGGGCGTTTATAGTTAAGTGGAAGGATGAATACGGCTTTGATATGGATATTATAGTTAACGCATGCAACAGAACTATGGAGGCCATACATGAGCCAAGCTTTAAGTATGCCGATTCCATACTTCAAAGATGGATGAAAAAGGGCGTTAAGTCAGTGGAGGATTTGAAGGCTATTGACGAAGAGCATGAGAAGGAAAGGGAAAAGTCTGCCCAGAGGGCGGCAAAAAAGGTTTCGGTTACAAAGCCTGCATTTAATAATTTTCCACAGAGGAGCTATGACTATGACGCTATGGAAAAATTACTTTTACAGAGAAAGTAAGAGGTAGGGGATTTGGCATTATCAAACAGCGAATATAACTTAATAATGAGAGAATACGAGGAAAGACGATATATGTCGAAGCATGAGCAGGCGTCAAGGACGGCGGAGGTTTATGAGAAAATTCCACGTATAAGGGAAATACAGGATGAAATTTCCTCCATATCGGTTGAAAATATGAAAAACCGGCTGGCAGGAGTTAAGGAGGGCGGTAATTTTACAGGAGAGCAGCTCCATAGGAAAATCAATGAGCTTATAGATGAAAAGAAAAGGCTGATGGAGCAGTACGGGTACCCGGAGGATTATCTAAAGCCTAAATATATATGTGAATATTGTCAGGATACAGGATATACAGGAGGTGAAAAATGTCACTGTCTCAAGGAAAAAATAACGGAATTGCTGTATTCAAGGTCAAATTTAAAGGAAGTGCTTAAAAAGGAAAATTTCAGCACCTTTAATATTTTATATTATTCGGAAAAGGCTGTGGATGCAAAAACCGGTAAAAATTCAAGGGACAATATGCTGGAGATTTTGGACAAAAGCAAGCGTTTTGTGGAGCGCTTTGACACGGAATTTGAAAATCTTTTTATTTACGGAGAAACCGGGGTAGGGAAGACGTTTCTTACAAATTGCATAGCTAAGGAGCTTATGGACAGGTCATGCTCCGTTATATATATGTCGGCTGTCCATATGTTTCAGGTGCTTGAGGGTGAACAGTTTGGAAAAAGCAGTAAAAATAATCAGAGCGGAATGAAGGATTTGACATCCTGCGACCTTCTTATAATAGATGATTTGGGAACGGAGCTTGTAAATTCCTTTACCATATCATCATTATTTAATTGTCTTAATGAAAGGTTTTTAAAGAAAAAGTCTGTTATTATATCAACAAATCTGCCTATTGAAGAGATAGGAGAGCGGTATTCCGAGAGAGTTTTTTCAAGAATAGCAAGCCATTATAAGGTTATGAAAATTTTTGGGGCAGATTTAAGAATAATAACATCTTTAGGCTTGACAAACCCTTAGCAAGATGTTAAAAAAGCAGTGTCGGTAAAATACTACTAAATATGGAGGATAGATTCATGCCTAGTGAAGAAAAAATCTTAGAAACTATACCTGTTGGACCGTTAGGTATAGTGGCAATGGAAAACTGTAAGGATTTAGGCAGGCAGGTTGACAGCTATATAGCAGGCTGGAGAAGCTCAAGAACAGGCTTATATACACATACTATAGCCTATGCCGGATATCAGAAGGATTCCTACCTTGTAAATGCGAAGGTTCCAAGGTTTGGCTCCGGTGAGGCTAAGGGTATTATTAATCAGTCTGTAAGAGGTCAGGATTTGTATATTTTGGTGGATGTTGGAAATTACAGCATGAAGTATTCACTTTGCGGATATGAAAACAGAATGTCTCCTGATGACCATTATCAGGATTTAAAGAGAGTGATTGCCGCCGTAGGCGGAAAGGCAAGAAGAATAACGGTTATTATGCCGTTTTTATATGAAAGCAGACAGCATAAAAGAACGGGAAGAGAGTCTCTTGACTGCGCCATGGCGCTGCAGGAGCTTACAAATATGGGAGTAGAAAACATAATAACCTTTGACGCCCATGACCCGAGGGTACAGAATGCCATACCCCTTAAGGGCTTTGAGACTGTTCAGCCTGCTTATCAGTTTGTAAAGGGGCTTTTAGGCAGAGAGAAGGAGCTTAAGATAGATGCTGACCATATGATGGTTATAAGTCCTGATGAGGGAGGTACAAGCAGGGCGGTATATTTGGCAAATGTGCTGGGGCTTGATATGGGAATGTTCTATAAGAGAAGGGATTACTCTAAGATAGTAAACGGAAGAAATCCCATAGTAGCCCACGAGTTTCTGGGCTCCTCAGTGGAGGGTAAGGACGTTATAGTTATAGACGATATGATATCGTCAGGGGAAAGCGTTCTTGAGGTGGCAAAGGATCTTAAGGAAAGGAAGGCAAAGAAGGTTTTTATTGCCACAACCTTTGGACTTTTTACAAATGGTCTTGACAAATTTGACGAGGCGTATGAAAAAGGACTTATAGACAGAATCCTTACGACAAATCTTACTTATCAGACGCCGGAGCTATTAACAAAGCCTTATTATATAAGCTGCGATATGAGTAAGTATATTTCTCTGATTATTGATACGTTAAATCATGACGCATCAATAAGCGAGCTGTTAGACCCGGTGGGAAGGATACACAGATTTATAAATAAATATAAGGAAAAGCAGAATAATTAAATAAAATCAGAATTAATAATTTCATTTTGACAAAATAACCAAAATGACTGTGAAAAAATCATGTTCTTTTGTAGCATTAGATAAAAAAAGAAAATTTTTCAAAATTTTCAAATTTTTTTCTTTTATTATTAATAAAATTATATTATAATGCTATTTAGGTATTTAGCGTATTCTGCCGGGAGCGTAAGTACCACTGCTTAAGCTCATGGTTGGAGCTAAAAAAAATAATATATAAGGAGATAAAATTATGGCAAACATGAACGATTGTCCAGAAAAGCAGCCAATGACTCAGGAATATCTTGAGAAGATGGAAGCATACTGGCGCGCAACTAACTATATTGGCGCAGCACAGCTGTATATGTTAGATAATCCGCTTTTACGTGAGCCTTTAACCAGAGAACAGGTTAAAAAGAAAATAGTTGGTCACTGGGGAACAGTACCGGGACAGAATTTTGTATATGTTCACATGAACAGGGCTATTAAGAAGTATGACCTTGATATGATTTTACTTTCAGGTCCGGGACATGGCGGAAACTTTTTTGTAGGCAACTCTTATCTTGAAGGACATTACAGCGAGATTTATCCAAACGTAAGTCAGGATAAGGAGGGTATGAAGAGACTTTGCAAGCAGTTCTCATTCCCATGCGGTATTTCAAGCCACGTAGCTCCAGAGACTCCGGGCTCAATTAATGAAGGCGGAGAGCTTGGATATTCTATGGCTCATGCATTCGGCGCAGTATTTGATAATCCGGACTTAATTGCGGCAGTTATCGTTGGTGACGGTGAGGCTGAGACAGGCCCTCTTGCAACGTCATGGCATTCAAATAAGTTCTTGAATCCTGCAAGAGACGGAGCTGTATTACCAATATTCCACTTAAACGGATATAAGATTTCTAATCCGACAGTATTTTCACACATTTCCCATGAGGAGGTTGAGAACTTCCTTAAGGGTTGCGGATGGGAGCCGATTTTTGTAGAGTGCGAGGATGACGGTTCAGACCATATTGCTATGCACAGAAAGATGGCAGAGGCTGTTGACAAGTGTATTGAGAAAATTAAGGCAGTTCAGAAGGATGCAAGAGAGAACGGAAATACAAAGAGACCGTTCTGGCCAATGATAGTTCTTCGTACGCCAAAGGGCTGGACAGGCCCGAAGGTAGTAGACGGAAAGGTAATCGAAGGCTCTTTCGATGCCCATCAGGTGCCTATTACAATGGAGAAGCCTGAGCATCTTGACCTCTTGAAGGAGTGGTTATTAAGCTACAAGCCTGACGAATTATTTGATGAAAATTATAAGCTGAAGCCAGAAATAGCTGCTCTTGCGCCTACAGGAGACAGCAGAATTTCAGCTAATCCTCATGCAAACGGCGGTAAGCTTCTTCGTGACTTGCGTCTTCCTGATTTCAAGCAGTATGCAGTACAGATTACCGCGCCTGGACGTGCTGATGAGAAGAAGCAGGATATGATTATTCTTGGCGAGTACGTAAGAGACGTATTTAAGTTAAATGAGGAGACAAGGAACTTCCGTATATTTGGTCCTGACGAGACAAAGTCTAACAGACTTTATCACGTATTTGAGACTGAGAACAGAGCATGGAACGCAGACAGCCAGCCTAATGACGAGTATATGTCAGCAGACGGACGTATCATGGACGGTTATCTTTCAGAGCATATGTGCGAGGGCTGGTTAGAGGGATATATTCTTACGGGACGTCACGGCTTCTTTGCAAGCTATGAGGCGTTTATCAGGGTTGTTGACTCTATGTGCGCCCAGCATGCTAAGTGGTTAAAGGTTACATCTGAGCTTCCTTGGAGAGTAAAGATTGCGTCTCTTAACCTTATTCTTACTTCAAATGTATGGCAGCAGGACCACAATGGATTTACACATCAGGACCCTGGCTTCCTCGACCATATATCAAACAAGAAGGCAGATGTTGTACGTATGTACCTTCCGCCTGATGCTAACTGTTTGCTTAGCTGCTTTGACCATTGTATCAAGAGCAAGAACTATGTAAACGTTATAGTAGCGTCTAAGCATCCAAGCTTCCAGTGGCTGACTATGGACCAGGCTGTTAAGCATTGTACACAGGGCGTCAGCATTTGGGACTGGGCTTCTAACGACCAGGGAGAGGAGCCGGATGTAGTACTTGCATGCTGCGGTGATACACCTACCCTTGAGGCCCTTGCTGCAGTTACTATCTTAAGGGATAACCTTCCTGACATAAAGATTAGATTTATAAACGTTGTTGACTTATTCAAGCTTGAGTCACATGAGAAGCATCCGCACGGTATGACGGATACAGAATATAATGCCTTATTTACAAAGGATAAGCCGATTATATTCGCATTCCACGGCTATCCAACCCTTATCCATGAGCTGACATACTGGAGAGAGAACAGAAATCTCCATGTTCACGGTTATCATGAGGAGGGAACAATAACAACTCCATTTGATATGAGAGTTCAGAATGAGATTGACCGTTACCATTTAGTAGCTGACGCAATCAATCATTTGCCACAGTTAGGCAACAGAGGCGCATATCTCCTTCAGAAGATGAATGATATTCTTGTTGACCATAAACAGTATATCGGCGAATATGGAGAGGATATTCCTGAGGTTCGCAACTGGCAGTGGCACTTACCGGAGAGTAAGTAATCTAAGTCTTTCCGCTGTTTTTTACAGCTATATATTATAAAAAGCCTTCGGGATACATTGCGAGATATGTATTTCGGGGGCTTTTTAAGAATAAGAATAAGGAGAAGCCTATATATACTACTCCGGCTAAAATAAATAAAAATTTCCGGGGAGCAAAAAGACTTAAAGTATTAAATATATAAAGGAGAATAAAAAATGTATGAATTTAAGGATGAATATTTAACGGGAATACAGATGATTGACGATGAGCACAGAAGGCTTTTTGAGCTTGCTGACGAGATATATAATCTTAAGAATGAGGAATTTATACCTGATAAATATGACAATATTCGTTACATATTGGAGGAGCTTAAGGAGTATACCCTTACTCATTTTCAGCATGAGGAGGAATATATGGAGTCTATAGGATATAATCAGCTTTTTACCCAGAAGATACAGCATAATGAGCTAAGGGAGCAGATTAATAACTGGAATTTGGAGGATATAGATGAAAATCAGGACGGAATGATTGATGAGATACTTAAGGTGGTTACGGAGTGGCTTTCGGAGCATATTTTGTATTTGGATAAGAAGATAGGGGGGAGATGAAAATAGTTTAAACCAGTATGAGTGTTGTGGTGGGGATAAGAGGTAAAGCTATGTAAAATATGTTTTTCCTCACATGAAATCCGGGTATGTCCCATTAAAAGGCTCTAGGAGGCGGAATGGGGAGAGCTTAAG
>CAJUAO010000033.1 GCA_910584685.1 uncultured Lachnospiraceae bacterium
TCGAAGCTTTAAAAAAATATATAACTCCCTTCCCAAGCCGACCTGCCGCCCCAAGTTCCCTTTTTTCTTAAGCCCTGGGTTTCATGTGAGAAACTTTCTTTTCACCTGTACAAATTAATATTTAATTTTAAGTACCCAACTCAACCTACAATAAAAAATCAAAATCACCAATTCTTTAACATAAACATCAAACAAAAAATAAGAATAATTGTTTGTTGACAAACTAATGACGTTAGCTTATACTTAAACTAACATCATTAGTTTGTGATGAAGGCTTATTTTTGCAGACAGGACTAATAATATTCTGTGGGCATTATTGCCTATTAAGTAGAAAGAGGAGGAAAAGCTATATGGCAAAATTAAATGTGGAATGGGGTAACAGGCGCTTTGAGACGGAGCCTTCCCTGTATGGATTGTTTTTTGAGGACATTAACAGGTCGGGAGACGGGGGACTTTACCCTGAGCTTTTGAGAAACAGGGCCTTTGAGGACAGTCTTCACCCTGATGATTTGACAGAGGAGGAGGGAGATTTGTTAAATTCAACAGGGTGGAAATTTGAATATCAGAAAGGAGAAGGACTAAAGCGTTGGGAAAAATCAGGCGAGCCTACGGACATACCGGCATGGTACGGCGAGGGTGCAAAAATATCCCTGCTATTAAAGGACACCTTAAACGAAAAGAGAAGAGCGGCGTTAAACGTGGATTTTCTTCCGGAGGGAATGGTATATAACATTGGATTTTGCGGAGTTCCGGTAAAGGAAAACGAGGTTTACAAGCTGTTCTTTTTTGCTAAGGCAGACAAGCCTATAGAGCTGGATGTTTCATTGAGGGACGGAGACGAAATAATAGGAGAAAACACCATTATTATTCAGGGAAACGGCTATATCCGCTATGATATGTTCCTTATTCCAAGAAAGACTACAAAAACGGCAAGATTTTGTATTTCCTCAAAGGACGGGGGCAATGTGGTTTTGGGATATATATCACTTATGCCGGGAGATACATATCACGGACATGGACTTAGAAAGGATTTATGTGAAAAGCTGGAGGATATAGCTCCCGCATTTTTACGCTTTCCGGGAGGCTGTATAGTGGAGGGCTTTTCTAAGTCTACTGTTAAGAGATTTAAAAATATGGTAGGTAACGTATGGGAGAGACCTACGCTTCTTAATCTGTGGAGCTATAATTCCACAGAGGGCCTTGGCTTTCATGAATATCTGCAGCTTTGTGAGGATATGAATGTGGATGCACTATATGTATGCAACTGCGGTATGACATGCCAGGCGCGAAATTGTATATTGCTAGAGGAGGACGAGGTTGACGATATGCTAGACGACGCCCTTTGCGCATTGGAATACGCCATGGGAGACGAGACAACCAAATGGGGAGCTTTGCGTAAGGAAATGGGACATCCTGCGCCGTTTGAAATACGCTACCTTGAAATAGGCAATGAAAATAACGGAAAGGATTATGAGGCCCGCTATGAGAAATTCCGTAAGGCTATTGCAGAGAAATATCCAAAGCTTATAATTGTTGCAAATACTCATGTAGAGGAAGCAGGCTTACCGTTAGATATTGCAGATGAGCATTTTTACGACAAGCCTGAATGGTTTGCCCAGAACAGTCATTATTACGATGGCTATGACAGAAAGGGTCCGGGAATTTTCGTAGGGGAGTTTGCCGTTGTGGCAGGAGCAATACGTACCCTTTATGCCGCTGTTTCAGAGGCAATGTTTATGGTGGGAATGGAAAGAAATCAGGACATAGTAAAGCTTGCAGCTTATGCGCCGTTATTTGAAAATGTAAAATATGCCGCATGGGAGCCTAATTTAATTGCCTTTGACGGTCTGGACAATTATGCAATTCCATCTTATTACGTATGGCGTTTGTTTAGTCAGAATAAGGGAAGGTATGTGCTTAACAGCAGTCAGGAGTGCGGTAAGATTTATCTGCCATATCTAAAGGGAGCTCCATGTATTGCAGGCTCTATGGGAATGCACTATAAAAATCCATGCTGGAAGGGCGCGGAGGTAAAGGCTGAAAGATTTTTGTTCGGAAGCGTAAAGCCTTGTGAGGACGGAAGCTTTGTGACGGCGCCTTCAGAGGATATGACAGAGGCAAAGCGTTTTAATATGGAAAAAACTGTGCTTATAACCATGGGGGATGATATGACCTCAAGGGACGGCGCCTTTGAAATTGACATACTGGCAGAAAAGGATGTGGAGATTGGTATTGGAATGTTTGCAACCCCTTACGGAGAAGCAAAGAACAGCGAGGATAGTCCGTGGAATTTATTTTCTGTACAGCCTGTGCGCTGGACAATTATAAATGGCGTAAGCAATCTTCATATGGGTATTGGATTTAGAAAATATAATCTTTTAGAGCCTGTTGAGTTAAATATGGAGATGGGCGTCTATCATCATTTATCTATGGAGTCAGATGGAAAAATGCTCTGGTGTAAGGTTGACGGAAAGATTGTTATGGAGGCGGAGCTTCCAAATTATGACGAGCTACAAACTGTTGTGCTGGAGGATGATAAGGAGATAATAGTTAAGATAGCCAATATAGCAAATGAGGAGAAGCCTGTTGATATCAGCCTTAACACGCAGGTGGAGGAGGACTACACAGCCGGTGTTATTAGCGGAAAGCCGTCGGATAAAAACAGCCTTGAAAATCCTCATGAAGTGACAGAGCATTGGCACAACTTAAAGGGAGCTTCCTCAAGCTTTACTTATATGGCTCCTCCATGCTCCGTTAACGTATTACGCCTGAAAACCAAATAGACATTTTTTAAAATTTCAGGCTAAGGAAGTAACAAAATTAAGGACAATAAGGAGGAAAACCGGGTGGGACTTGTAAGGGATAAATCATTTTATAAGCAGGCATTGGCAATAGCCATTCCCATATCTATACAAAGCATGATTACCATTGGAGTAAATTTAATGGATAATATCATGGTTGGCTCGCTGGGGGAAACGGTGCTTTCAGGCACCTCCCTGGCCAATCAGTATGTGAGTATATTTCATATCTGCTGTATGGGAATAGGTATGGGAACAAGTGTAATGACTGCAAGATTTTGGGGAATGAGGGACTTGGAGGCGCTAAAAAAATCCATAACCCTTATGCTTAGATTTTGTATAGGTCTGGCAATATTATTTACAATTCCCGCAATTTTAATGTCTCCTGCGCTAATGAGGCTGTATACGCCGGATAAATCAGTTATAGCCCAGGGAATATTATATTACCGCTGGATATGGCCATGCTTTATTTTGCAGGGCATGTCCCTTACCTGTACCATTGTCCTAAGAAGCGTGGGGCAGGTTAAGCTTCCTCTATACAGCTCTATAGGCGCGTTTTTTGTAAATATATTTTTTAATTATGTTTTTATTTTCGGAAAATTTGGCATGCCAAGAATGGAAATTCAGGGCGCGGCAATAGGAACGTTAATAGCAAGGCTTTTTGAGTTCTGCATTATTTGCGGGTATTTTTTCCTTGGGGACAAAAGAATCGGATACCGGATAAGGGATATAGGAAAAAGATGCAGAGAGCTGTTCTGGGAGTATGTGAATATAGGAGTTCCGGTATTTATTTCAGATGCTCTTTTAGCATTGGGAAGCACGGCAGTTGCAATGATTATGGGAAGAATTAGCAAGGAGTTTGTCTCAGCCAATTCCATAACCTTTGTTACACAGCAGCTTAGCACCGTTATGATTCAGGGTGTCTGTCAGGCAGGCTGCATTGTCACCGGACACACTCTTGGACGTGGAGATAAGAAAAAGGCTCAGGAGCAGGCATGGACCTTTTTGCTGCTGGGAATAATAATAGGCGCCGTTGCCGGCGTGATTATTATGGTTATCAGCGAGACTGTTATCGGCTGTTATAATATACAGGAGGAAACAAAGGTCATTGCAAGACAGCTTATGGCGGCAATTTCCATTATAGTTGTTTTCCAGTCTACAAACAGCATTATGATGAAGGGTGTGCTTAGGGGAGGGGGAGACACAAAGTTTCTCATGGTAGCCGATATACTTTTCCTCTGGGTGGTATCTGTTCCTTTAGGAGCCCTTGCAGGTCTTTACTGGCGCATGTCCGCCTTTTGGATTTATTTCTTCCTTAAGATAGACCAGGTATTAAAATCCTTCTGGTGTGTTTTCAGGTTAAAGAGCGAGAAGTGGATGAAAGGAATAAGCGGCTCAAAAACGGAAATTAAAGAATAATATTAAAAAGAGGTTTTACTATGCCTAGAATGGGACTTAACAGACAGGCAGTTGTAAACGCTGCCATTCAATTAATTGAAGATAGAGGGTATAAAAATTTTTCTATGCGTGAGCTTGCAGAGCGGCTTCAGATAAAAACCGCGTCATTGTATAACCATATAGAGAGCATAGATGCCTTATACGCAGAAATAGGCTGTTATGTAATTTCAAAATTAAAGGATATGCTGATTTTAGGAATCGGTGATAAGAAAAGAGACGAAGCCGTTGGAGCGCTGGCAGATGCATATTACAGCTTTGCAAAGGCTCATCCGGAGCTATACAGGATTTTTATGGATTTACCGGTCATAAATGATAATTTTTGGTTTAATGCAGCCGGAGACATTGTTAATCTCATAATCCGGGTATTGTCAGAATACAGGCTTGATGAGGAGCAAAAAATGCATTTGCAGAGGGTATTAAGAAGTATTATTCAGGGCTTTATAGTTCAGGAGGATGTTGGATGTCTTAATCATTTTCCGGTTGATGTTTCGGAAAGCTTTCATATTGCGGTAGATTGTTTTTTAAGTGGACTTCATAATATGGAAAAAAATTAAATTATTGACGGATTTTAAAGAAAAGCACAATGTCCGTGCAGGTTAATAACAAAATAAAATATATTGTTTTTTATACAAAATATAGTTATAATGTAAAAAGTGAGTTAAATAATTAATATATTGTATAAGGAGAAAATTGAGTATGAAAAACACAATAAAAGCAGTACAAAGAGCTACAGCAATTATAATTATGCTTATTTTTGCATGTTTAATTGTCTGTATGGCAGGATGCGGGAAAAAAGGCTCAACTTCAGCGGCTAAAGACACTGACGGTGTTACCGGAAATGAAAGCGTATCAGGAGACGGTAAGGAGGAAACCACATCCGCAGAAGGAGATAAGGAAAAAATCACTTCACAGTCTGAAAATGCCAAGCAGGATGTTACAACTGAGGAAATTACAACAAAGTCCCCAGTCATAAATTCCGAGGAAACAACGGCAAATAAAAATAATACTGCTGACGGTGAGTATAAGCCGGTTACATTAGCCTTTACGGGAGATATATATCTAAGCGATATATTGTACAACAAATATACATCGTCAGGACTTACGGGCTTCCTTGGACAGTCGCTGGTTGACAGGTTTAAAAATACGGATATTATGGTATGTGACCATGAGTATGCGGCTACAAATCTTCCGGACAGCCATAAGGCGGATTACCAGCTTTTTACCTTTAAGGCGCCTACAGAGAGAGAAAGGCTTTGGAAGGAGCTTCAGGTAGATATAGTAACTCTTGCAAATAATCACACCCTTGATTATGGGGAGCAGGGCTTACTTGAAACCTTTGCCGCTCTTAAGGAAAACGGAATATCATATATAGGAGCAGGAAATAATCTTAATGAGGCGATAAAGGCGGATATCAGGGAAATAAACGGCAAAAAGATAGCTGTTCTTGCAGCGTCACGATTTGTTCCCAACACAGGCTGGTATGCAGGAGAAAATAAGATAGGACTTATGACGTCATATCCCGGAACTGACAGGTTCCAGATGCTTAAGGATGAAATATCCAGATTGAAAAATGAGGAGGGCTGCGATACTGTCATAGTATTTGTACATTTTGGAACAGAAAAGACAAATCAGATAAACGACAATCAGCCTGTTATAGCCCACGGATATGTTGACGCAGGCGCTGACGCTGTTATAGGCTGTCATGCCCATACCCTTCAGGGAATAGAAATATACAACAAGGCGCCTATATTTTATAACCTTGGAAATTTTCTGTTTGAAAGATACAGCGTAGATACGGCGGTGGCAAATCTTAAGATAAATGAGGACAATTCAGTATCAGCCAGCATTACTCCATGTAAGAGCGGAGGCTACGTTACAACGGAGGCAGAGGGCGGAGAGGCTTTGCGGATACTTAAGTATATAGAGAGCATTTCGGTAAATGTAAATATAGATGAAAACGGAAACATTACGGAAAAATAATATAAATAAACATAGATTTTTATCACTTGTTTGCCGGGACAAAAGAGCAGAGGGAATATAAAATAATATTAATATGAGAATAGCTATAATAGAGGATGAACAATTACATAAGGATTTGCTTACGGTCTTTATAAAAAAATGGGCAGATGAAAATAAAAACAGCTTAGGTGAAACAGTTATAAAATCTTATGAAAATGCAGAGCAGTTTTTGTTTAACTATGACGATGAGCCTCCCTTTGACATATTGTTTGTAGATATACAAATGTCGGGCATGAACGGTATGGATATGGCAAAAAGAGTAAGGGAGAGGGACAAGGATGTAAGTCTTGTGTTTACTACAGGCATAACTGATTATATTCAGGAAGGCTATGATGTAGAGGCCATGAATTACCTTATAAAGCCCTTAAAGGAGGACAAGGTATATAAATGTCTGGAAAAGGCAGCTGCAAGGAAAAAAACAGATAAATATATTATTGTTCATACGGAGGAGGATATTTATAAGCTTGACACAGAAGCAGTAAATTATGTGGAAGCAAGAGGACACAGGTGTATTGTGGCAATGGATAAAAGGCTGTCAAAGGGCAATAATATAATAGACATAAGGGAAAGCCTTTCAGAGATGGAAAAGCTTCTTGACAAGGGTGATTTTGTAAAATGTCATCGCTCATATATATGCAGAATTGGAAATATCTACAGGATAGAAAAGACGGATGTGTATTTTGACGACGGCAGCGCCATACCCGTAAGCAGAAGAATGTATGATAATGTAAACAAAGCGTTTATAAAATATTTTTGCACATAGCGGTTATGCTATGTGCAAAAAATATATATACAGAAATGAGGAGCTACATGGAAATATCATTTTTAGCAATAGCAGCTTTTTTATCATTGATATTAATATTTATTGGAACAATCTTAATAAGAAAATATATTATAAAGGCTGCCGACAGCCGTATAGGGGCATATCAGAACGACCTTCTTGAAAAGCACTTTGAGGAGGTAGAAAACATGTACCGCCAGACAAGAGGCTGGAGGCATGATTACAAAAATCACATACAGACAATGAAGGCATATCTGGCAATGAATGAAATTAAAAAGCTGGAGGCTTATCTTGACGAGCTTGATACAGACCTGACAACGGTAGACACAGTTGTAAAAACGGGAAATGTAATGATAGATGCTATTCTTAACAGTAAAATTTCCCTGGCAAAGGCTAAGAATATACATGTTGATGCAAAAGCAATAGTTCCAAGGCAGCTTAATATGTCTGAGGTGGATTTAAGCATTATAATCGGAAATCTTATGGACAACGCAATAGAGGCCTGCGATAAGGTTAAGGAGGAGAGAGACAGATATATAAGAGTATATATAGATATACTTAAGGGACAGCTATATATTTATGTAATGAATTCTGTAAATGAAAGCTTACAGAGAAAGGGAAGGATATATTTATCAACAAAAAATTCAAGAGAGCATGGCTTTGGGCTTGTAAGAATGGATAAGGTGGTAGAAAAGCATAAGGGATATTTGGACAGGCAGAATGAGGAGGGAGTATTTGCAACAGAGGTAATGCTGCCATTGTAGCGTTGTGAGGCATATATATTGTTTGTTAAGGCTGATAAAGAATAAATCTTAAGGAAACCTTAAACATTTAAATACTTTATTTTTTATAAAATTTTTGATATAATCCTATCGCATTGAAAAAATTATACTGCCAATCAATAAGGGGAGGAAAGTTAAGCTATGACAAAAAACGTATTGGAGTATTTGGAGAGGAGTGTCCGTAAGGCTCCGGATAAAACGGCCGTTATAGACGGGCAGGGCAGCTACAGCTTTATGGCTGCAGAGAGAAACAGCCGTTTAGTGGGAACGGTCCTTGCAGATAAAATTAACATAAGAACGCCGGTAGCGGTAATGATGGAGAAGGGCTTTTTGGCGCTGTGCGCCTTTTGGGGGATTGTGTATGCCGGAGGATATTATGTTATGCTGAATCCTGAATTGCCAAAGGAAAGGCTTAAAAAGATTCAGGAGGTTTTAAATGCAGAATATGTGATTACAGACATTAATAGCAGGAGTATGGCCGAGGAAATTTTTCCTTCATCTTCTGTTTTAATGGCGGAGGAAATGACAGAGGGACATATAGATAATGAGCGTCTGCAGAAAATCCGTTCATGTATGATTGACACTGACCCATTGTATGTGAATTTTACCTCAGGCTCTACGGGAGTGCCAAAGGGCGTGGTTGTCAGCCATCGCTCCGTGATTGATTTCATTGACGTGTTTACGGAGCTTTTTGACATTACAGGAGAGGATATTATAGGAAATCAGGCTCCCTTTGATTTTGACGTATCGGTAAAGGACATTTATTCCACGTTGAAAACAGGGGGAACTATGGTGATTATTCCAAGACATCTGTTCTCTAAGCCAAAAGAATTATTAGACCTTATATGCGACAGAAAAATTACGACAATGATTTGGGCTGTTTCCGCCTTATGTTTAATCAGCACCTTTCACGGTCTTGATTACAGGAAGCCAAAGGAGGTAAATAAAATATTATTCAGCGGAGAGGTTATGCCTCCTAAGCATCTGCGTGAGTGGAGGGAGCATTTGCCAAAAGCGCGGTTTGTCAATTTATATGGGCCTACAGAAATAACATGTAATTGTACATATCACATAATAAATCCTGATTATGATTATCCTGACGGAGTTCCCATAGGAAAGGCCTTTCCAAATGAGCATGTTTTCCTGCTTGGTGAAAATGGCCAGGTTACTGCTCAGGGGGAGATTGGTGAAATATGTGTAAGAGGCACAGCGTTGGCTTTGGGATACTATGGGGCAAAGGAGCAGACCGAGGAGGTGTTTGTGCAAAATCCGTTAAACAGTCTTTTTCATGAAAGGATTTACAGAACAGGAGACTTAGGCTGCTATGGAGCAGATGGTGAACTGTATTTTTGCGGGCGCAAGGATTTTCAGATAAAGTATATGGGACACCGTATTGAATTAGAGGAAATTGAGCTTGTTATTTCAGGGATTAAAGGCGTTGAACGTTGCTGCTTAGCCTTTGACGGCGACAGGCAAAAGCTGTATGGATTTTATACGGGAAATATAGAGAAAAAAGAGCTTCATGCAATGCTTAGCGGGCTTTTGCCGGTTTACATGATACCGGGAAAACTCTGTAAGCTTACAGAGCTTCCCGTCACTAAAAACGGAAAGCTTGACAGGAAAAAATTATTAGAAGGGCAGGGGAAAAAACATGAATGATATACAAATCGGAAAATTACTCAAGACGGAAAAAACGCCCTTATATATATTTGATTTAGACGAGCTTTTGGAGCGAATAAAGTTTTTAAGGGAGCGTCTGCCTGATAAGGTTAAGCTTTGCTATGCGGTAAAGGCAAATTCCTTTATTTTAGAGGAAGTAAACAATGCGGTTGACCGTCTTGAAATATGTTCACCGGGCGAGCTTTCCATTTGTCAAAAGCTTAAGCTGCCGCCGGAAAAATTTGTTATTTCAGGCGTATATAAGGAGGCTGCCTTAATGGAACAGCTTATTTACGGTGAAAATACCGTGGGACATTATACAGTAGAATCAATGTCCCAGTTTAAGCTTTTACATGATACAGCCGTTAAATACAGTAAGAAAATCAGCCTTCTCTTAAGACTTACAAGCGGAAATCAGTTTGGTCTTGAGGAGAGGGAGATTGAAAGGCTTATAGAGCAATACAAGGATGCTCCTTTTGTTGATATAGCCGGTATTCAGTATTTTTCAGGAACACAAAAAAATTCAGTAAAACGGCTGCGGCGGGAAACAGAGTATGTGGATTGCTATATTAATAAGCTTGAGGAACACTATGGTCTTGAGATTAAGGAGCTGGAGTTTGGTCCCGGCTTTCCTGTAGCTTATTTTGACGGAGAGGATTTTGACGAGGTACATTTTATGGAGGAATTTTCCTCTATGATTTCTAATATGTCCTTTAAGGGCAAAATCGTATTAGAATTGGGGCGTAGCATAGCGGCCTCCTGTGGGACTTATGTAACTAAGGTAGTAGATACAAAGGTTAATCACGGTCAAAATTATGGCATTGTAGACGGAGGAATGAACCATATTGTTTATTATGGCCAGTCTATGGCAATGAAGCAGCCTGTATGCAGAAAATTGTTTTCAGATAAAGACGGGGAGAAGGAAAAATGGAATATATGCGGCTCCTTATGTACCGCCAACGATATTCTTATAAAGCAGTTTCCTTTATGGAATCTGCAGATAGGAGACGTGCTTGTTTTTAGTAATACAGGCGCATATTGTATGACAGAAGGTATTTCTCTGTTTCTGACAAGAGACTTACCGGAGATTATTTTAATAAAGCAGGGTAATGCTCCTCAGATAGTAAGGGGCAGCGTCCCTACGGACTATTTAAATACACCGCAAAGGAGAGAAAATAATTATGGAAAGATTAATTGAAATTTTAGAGGAAATTAAGCCGGAGATTGATTACACACAGTGTAATAATTTAATAGACGGGCATCATCTGGACTCCCTGTCTATTTTGTCCTTGGTTGCCGAATTGGAGGAGGAATATGACATTACCATACCGGCTGTGGAAATTATACCGGAAAACTTTAATTCTGCCGACAGTCTTTATAGGATGATTAAAAGGCTTCAGGAGGAAGATTAGAGTTTTTTTGGAGGTATTAGTGTGAAAAATACTTCTAAGGCAGCAAAATACGCTACCTAAGAAGTATTAAGTTTCACACCGGAAAAACGCAAAAAACAGCGTTTTTCATTCCTATTTTAGCCGCTAAGGCGGCAAGGGAGGGGTAATATGGGATTAATTACATCCTATTTTTCATTTAAGTATATGGCGGTATTTCTTCCGGCTGTTATTGGGCTTTATTTGATTCCAAGCCGGAGATTTAGAAGGCTTGTTCTGCTTTTATCGGGATATTGCTTTTTTTGGGCAGTCAGCGGAAAGCTTCTTGTCTATCTGCTGTTATCCACCCTTTCAATTCATCATATGGGATTATGGCTGGAAAATATAAATGAAGAATGTGAAAGGCTTAGAAGCGATTCTCCAAAGGAGCAGCGCAAGGAAATAAAAAGCAGATATGTAAGGAAGCAAAGGCGCGTCGTTGCATTTGGCGTAATACTTCATATAGGGATTTTACTCTTTTTGAAGTATTCTCCGTTTTTTGCCGCAAATATCAATTCTCTTTTTAAAATAATCAGGCTGCCTATAGCCATAAATATTCCGTCCTTTGCCATTCCTATAGGAATATCCTTTTATACCCTGCAGGCAGTGTCATATATTTTTGACGTTTACCGCAAAAAGATACCTGCCGATAACAATCTTTTCAGACTGGCGCTTTACATGAGCTTCTTCCCGCAGCTTATGGAGGGACCTATTTGCCGGTATACTGATACGGCTCATAACCTTTATCAGGCAGAAGCCGTGAGATGGGAAAATTTGACCTTTGGCATGCAGAGGATGCTTTTTGGATTAATGAAAAAAATTGTCGTTGCAGACAGGCTTAATCTTTTTATTGAAAATGTTTTTACAAATTACGGAAATTTTGACGGATTTGTAACAGCGGCAGCTTGTGTTGGCTATACGATACAGCTTTATATGGATTTTTCAGGCACTATGGATTTGGTTATTGGAAGCGGGCAGATATTAGGGGTAAGGCTGCCGGAGAATTTTCAAAGACCGTTTTTTTCAAAAACCATATCAGAGTTCTGGCAGCGGTGGCATATTACCCTTGGCACATGGTTTAAGGATTATATTTTTTTCCCTCTTTCCATGTCAAAGCCCTTAAAGAAGCTTACAGGGCGGGCAAGAAAAAGGTTTGGAAATCACTTTGGCCCGCTGGCGGCAGGCTCTGTGGCCCTGTTTTGCGTATGGCTTTGCAACGGCTTGTGGCATGGAGCAGGGTGGCACTATATATTTTTTGGAATGTACCATTTTGTACTGATTCTTTTGGGAAGCCTAACAGAGCCCTTTGTTATTAAGGCGGCGGACAGATTGCATATAAAGAGGGACAGTGTTCCATACCGCATAGTACAGATAATTCGTACAACGGCGCTTGTATGCATTGGCGAGCTGTTTTTCCGGGCAAACGGGCTTATGGCAGGATTTGTTATGTTCAAAAAGATTTTTACTGAATTTTCCTTTAAAACCCTTCACGACGGCACCCTGTTCAGCCTGGGAATGGACCTGCCGGATTATATTGTTATAATATTTACGCTGCTGATAATTTTAATTGTTGGAATTACTCAGGAAAGGGGAGGCCGTGTGCGGGAAATAATTGCAAGGAGAAATATTGTTATAAGATTTGGCGTTTTTTATGCCGCCATTCTCTTTATAATTATTTTTGGCGCATACGGAAAGGGATACGTGCCTGTTGACCCGATTTATGCAGGCTTTTAGGAGGTGGACTATGGTATATGTAAAAAGAGCCGTTTCGTCTGTTATATTTGTGGCAGGGCTTATATTTCTTTTGCTTGTGGTATCGCATATATTTATTCCAAAGAATAACACAGGTGAATCGGGAATGGAGGAAGCACATGCAAACGGAATTTTAGGAGAAAAAGAAAATACAATAGACGTGCTTGTGTTAGGCGACAGTGAATCATATTCGTCAATTATTCCAATGGAGCTTTGGAGGGAAAACGGATATACGTCTTACGTTTGCGGAACAAGCCTTCAAATGCTTGATTACACTAATATAATGCTGAAGCGTGCATTTGAGAGCCAAAAGCCTAAAATTGTAATTTTGGAGACTAACGCTGTATATAGAAATATAAAGGAGGAAATTACAGGCTTAAGCGAGCTTGGTGAAAGGTTTTCCGTTTTCAGATACCATAACAGGTGGAAATCTCTTAAGCTAAGTGATTTCGGAGGGAAGGTAAAATATACGGGAACAGATAATTATAAGGGCTATCGTTATCACACAAAAATTAATCCAAGCAGGCATAGTAAGTATATGTCCCAGACAGACGACATAGCAGAAATTCCCGAAAAAAATATTGAGTATGTAAAAGCCATGAAGGAATTTTGTGATAAAAATAATGCAGAATTTATTTTGTTAAGCACCCCAAGCACAAGAAACTGGAATTATAAGCGTCATAACGGAATCAGTAAACTGGCAGAGGAGCTTGGCTGCGAGTATATTGATTTAAATTTATCAGATAATATGGTTGATATTGACTGGAATAATGATACAAGAGACAAAGGAGACCATCTGAACTACTTTGGCGCAGTTAAGGTAACCAGATTTTTATCTGATTATCTTAAGGAGAAGAAAATTTTAACAGACCACAGAAATGATAAAGCCTATTCAAAATGGAATGATGATTTTCATAAATATGAAGAGGCGGTAAATAAATAGCGGTAAACAAATAATATATTGTAAACATATAATGTAAAAAAGGCTGTCCGGCAATAAGGGCAGCCTTTTTCAGACCGTTTGTGCAAAATAACTGCCGTTTGTGAATAAAAGAAAATAAATAAGCTTTTAAGTGATATAATATGAAAAAAATAAAGGAGGATGGCGAAAGCCTTAAGAAAACCATGAATGAAATAAAAGTAAAGCATTATTCCGTATTCAGCAACTGTATTTACTGGATAAAGTGGATATGGCACAGGGACAGGACAGTGGTATATATGTCCATACTTCAGATAATTTCAAATTCCTTAGCGCCTCTTATAGGTATATATCTTCCAAAGCTTACAATAGACATGATTACAGAGGGCGTTACAAGTGAAAGGCTTATAAGGAATCTTGGCTTGTTTGCCATATTTGTTATTTTGCTGTACTGCTTAAGGGAGTCCATGACAAACGGAAAGTACTGGAAATATAATTTCAGAAGAGGCTCAGACCTTTTGTCAGAGCTGTTTTTAAAAAGCACAACAGTAAAATATGAAATAACGGAAAGCGGAAAAGGCAAAACGGCATATCAGGAGGCTTTAAACGTGGCAAATAACGGCGACTGGTCGGCCTTTAGCAAGACTATGGATGATGTGCCGTCGCTGCTTATAGAAATCATTTGCTTTGCGCTTTATTCAACTGTTTTAGGCAGCTTAAATTTATGGATGGTATTTGTGCTTATAGGTCTGTCACTTTTAAATTGTTTCTGGATATCAATAAATATAAAGTATAAGGAAAGCATACGGGAGGAGGAGGCCTATGCAGACAGGCAGTTTTATTATGTAAAGTCGGTTATGGGGGACACAAAGGCAGCTAAGGATGTCCGTATATTTGGAATGGATGGATGGCTTACAGGCATAAGGGACAACATTATTGAAAAAACAAGAAAAATACATAAGAAGCTTCAGGACAGAAACGCATGGCAGGAAAAAATGAGCTTTCTAACCCAGATGGTAAGAGATTTAATGGCATACGGTTATCTTATATATATGGCGGCGGAGGGTAACGTTACACCGGGCGAATTTGTATTATATTTTGGGGCTATTACAGGCTTTTCAGGCTTTGTGTCAGGAATAGTTAATCTGGTGGGAGATTTAAGGCAGGCAAGAAATTCTACAAATTATTTCAGGGCGTATATGGAGCTGCCTGACGAAGATATGTCAGAGGGAGATATTCATATATGCGACATGGAGGGACCTTATTCCATTGAGTTTAAGGATATCTGCTTTTCTTATAAGGAATCCGGAGACGAGGTCAGCGCCGGTGATGATGTCAGCTCCAATGAAAGCGTTAAAAACAGTGATGAGGCTTGTGACCATGAAAAGGTAATATTTGACCATTTTAATTTAAAGATAGCTGCTGGAGAGCGTATTGCCCTTGTAGGTGTAAACGGAGCGGGAAAAACAACATTGGTAAAGCTTCTATGCGGAATGTATGAGCCGGACGAAGGACAGATACTTATAAACGGAATAGACAGAAGACGCATACCAAAAAGGGAAATGTATGATTTGTTTTCGGTTGTATTTCAGGAGCAGTTTATTATGCCTTTTTCCATCGGTGAAAATATTGCAATGAAAAGACCTGAGCATATAGATGAAAAAAGAGTATGGGATGCTATCGAAAGAGCAGGCATAAAGGAGATATTTGAGGAGAAAAAGATAACTCCTGATACCTTTATGACAAAACAGATACTTAAAAGCGGCATAAGCTTTTCAGGAGGCCAGCAGCAAAGGCTTCTTCTTGCAAGGGCATTATATAAGGACGGAGCCTTGATGATTCTCGACGAGCCAACGGCAGCCTTAGACCCTATAGCGGAGAGTGAAATATATGAGAGCTATGATAAATACACGGAAAACAAGACAGCCGTATTTATTTCACACAGGCTTGCAAGCACACGGTTTTCTGACCGTATAGTTATGATTGAAAACGGAAAAATCGTGGACGAGGGAATCCATGAGGAGCTTATGGAAAAGGGCGGGGCATATTCCAAGATGTATGAGATACAAGGGAATTACTATAATTCCCGGAATTACTACAATTCCCAAAATAATGACAATTCCCAAGGGAATGAGAGTTTTGACGAAGCGACGGAAGGGGGCGTGTAAAATGGAAGAAACGAAAGATTTAACGGAAAAGCAGCCTTTAAAACAGCATATAAAAAATATAAAAAGAATACTTGGGGCGGTAAAATCACTTGACAAAACATATTTTGCCACTGCGTCTATTGTACATTTTATAAATGCAGCCGTGCCATATATAGGCCTGCTTTTGTCAGCCTATATACTTGACGCTCTGGTGGAGGGAAAAGGCTTTAAGGAAATATTTACCATAGCTGCCGCCGCCACAGTGGGAATATTTATATTAAACTGCATAGCCTCCACAATATGGAACAGGCTGGAGGTAAGGGTATATAAGATGTTTCAGCTATATACATGTATAACGGAGCAGAAAATGCTGAATATGGATTATTCAAAGCTGGATGACCCTAAGATAAGGGAGCTGAAGGAAAGAATAAGGCGTGACAATAACTGGGGCGCCGGTCTGTTTTCCGTAATCTGGCAAGGCAATGGAATTATACACGGAGCCTTAAAGCTTATACTTGCCTTTGTTGTAGGAGCTCCGGTGATTTATCACATGATTATATCAAAAAATCCTGTTATATATATATTGCTCTTTGCTATAATCGTGCTTGTTGTTATATCAAAAAAGGGTAACGTATATTATCAGAAAAAGCTCTATGATTTTATGTATAAGGAATATGATTCTGACGAGGAACGCATAGAGGTGGCAAATGTGGCGTGGGATTACGCTTTTGGCGAAAGCTACAATTATAAGAACGGCAAGGATATACGTATATATGGGGCATGGGAGATACTTAACCATTGGACAAAGGAGCAGGCCGCCTCAAAGAAAGCAATATCCAATATAAATAATGCAAGCAGAAATGCAGTTAAGTCATATGTTATAGGAAATGTGGGAACAGGCATACTGGAGGTGGGAGCCTATGCTATAGTAGGCATGCTGGCTCTAACAGGGGTGTTTACCATAGGAAACGTAATAAGAATGGCAGGCTGTCTTATAAATATATTAAATGAAGCCCAGTGGCTTGTACAGAGAATATTGTTTTTTGACATGGAGGCAAAAAGAAATGCAAGCACCTTAGAGTTTTTGGAAATATCAGATGAAATGTATAAGGGAAAGCTGCCTGTAGAAAAAAGAAGCGACAACATGTATCAGATAGAATTTAAAAATGTTTCCTTTAAATATCCTGGAACGGAAAGCTACGCTCTTAAAAATTTTTCCCTTACTCTTAAGATAGGTGAAAAGCTTGCCATAGTAGGTATGAACGGCTCGGGAAAAACTACGATGATAAAGCTTTTATGCAGGTTATATGACCCTGATGAGGGAGAGATACTTTTAAACGGCGTTGACATAAGAAAATTCAGGCAGGATGAGTACAGCAGGCTTTTTTCAGTTGTCTTTCAGGATTATCAGCTTTTTTCCTTTATGCTGGCTGAAAATGTGGCTGTTTCGGAAAGCTTTGACAGTGACAGGGTGGTAAGCTGCCTAAAGCAGGCAGGCTTTGATGAAAGGCTTAAAGGCTTAAAGGATGGAATAGAGAGCTATCTTTATAAGGATTTTGAAGATAACGGAATAGAGATATCAGGAGGGGAGGCGCAAAAAATAGCCATAGCAAGAGCCGTATACAAGGACGCGCCGTTTATACTTATGGACGAGCCTACGGCAGCCCTTGACCCTATATCAGAGTATGAAATATATTCAGGCTTTGACAGAATGGTAGGAGACAAGACAGCCATATATATTTCCCACAGGCTTTCATCCTGCAGATTTTGTGAAAAAATAGCAGTATTCCACGAGGGAGAGCTTATACAGACAGGCACTCATGATGAGCTTTTACAGGATAAATCAGGAAAGTATTTTGAAATGTGGAATGCGCAGGCGAAATATTATGTTACGGCGGAGGAAGGGTAATAGCAGCAATATGAAAAGCTTTATTTTGTCAAAAAGCCCTCTCCGTATATTTCACTTGTATCTGCCAGCATTATAAAGGAGCTTGGGTCAATCTCATGTACGGCGTTTTTTATAATGTAGGCCTGGGAGGACGAGCAGGCGCATAAAAGCACATCCCTGTCGGTTTTGGAATATGTTCCCGTTGCCTTTATGGCAGTAGAGCCCCGGTCATAGACCTTTGAAATATGGTCTGCAACCTCCTGCCCCTTTGTGGTAATAATGATAGCAAGCTTAGTTGCTCCCATGCCATACATTATTTTATCAAGGGCAATGGAGGTTACTATGACTGAGATAAGTCCGTAAAGAATGGCGTCTATATTTCCGAATACAAACCATCCCATGGTGATGATAACAAGGTCAATGGCAAGAGTAACAAATCCCAGTGAAAGGTGAGGACGGAGAGCCTTAATAGTCATTGTAAGAAAATCCGTGCCTCCTGACGAGGAGCCCCGCATATAAAACAAGGCAAGCCCTGCCCCCGTAAATATACCGTAATATATACCTGCAAGCAGAGGAGAGCCGGTATAAACAGGCAGATGAGGAAATACCAAATCAAGAAAAACCGTACATAAAATCATAGTTCTGGCAGATTTTACAAGAAAGCTTCTTCCCACCACCCTGTAGCTTATAAGAATTAAAGGAATGTTAAGTATAAGGGTAGTGACGCCTATTGGAAGCTTCCAGATATAATTAATCATAAGAGCCAGACCGGAAATTCCTCCCGGAGCAAAATTTGCCATTTTTGCAAAGGTATAAATACCAACGGAATAAAATATACTGCCTACAATATCAAACAGCAGGTCCATAAATAATTTGTAGTATTTCTTGTTCTTAATTACGTTTCCCATGCTTTTTTACCTCATATATACACATTGTTAATATAATAATATAGTGTAACATTTATTATGTAAAAAAATCAACTACTTTATAAGGTGTATTGTGTGTTTATTGGAAAAGAGAGGAAATAAGATAAATATTAATTTGTACGTTTGAAATATGTTTTTCTTCACATGAAGTCCGGGTATGTCCCATTAACAGGTTTTAAGCGGCGGAACGGGCTGGAGCAGACAGCTGAATATAATTTTTTAAAGCTTC
>CAJUAO010000034.1 GCA_910584685.1 uncultured Lachnospiraceae bacterium
CCTGCCTGCTAAAGCTGCAATATGGGACTTTCCCACAGGGTATCGGGGCTTAACTAATAAATATAGGTAATTAGTGCTTGCAATATAAGAAAGCATGTGCTATAATCTGTTGACGTGAGAAAATTATAAGAATTTATAAAAGCTATAAATTTTTATAATTACACTAAATGGGCAGATTCCCGAGTGGCCAAAGGGGACAGACTGTAAATCTGCTGCAACTTGCTTCGGTGGTTCGAATCCACCTCTGCCCATTACAGGTAGTTCTGCTTTTGACAGAACAGCCTGCAAAGCCGGCGTGGCGGAACTGGCAGACGCACAGGACTTAAAATCCTGCGGGCTTTATCTCCCGTACCGGTTCGATTCCGGTCGCCGGCAGTTTTTAATTTATGTAGTTTCTGTACTGTGTAGGTGACTGACCTACATTTTCCCTGAATACCTTACAGAAATAATTTGTCTGGTTATAGCCGCATAGCTTTCCTATTTCTGATATAGAAAGCTGAGTGGTCTGCAAAAGTCTTTTAGCGTTCTTTATCCTTACCCTTGTTAAATATTTTACGGGAGAAATACCAGTGTCTCTTGCAAATTCACGGCTTAAATGGCTTAGTGATATATTATACATTTCAGCTATTTTTTCAATGCCGTCTAAATCTGCAAAGTGATAATCTATATAATGCATAATTTCACGATTTCTTTTAGAGTAATTTTCACTGTTATCCATAAAATGATAGTAAAGCCTGTTTATAAAATCAAAGGAAAGGGAGCTTGCCGTGTTAAAGTTTGTAATATGTCCGTTCCGCGTAAGATTTATAATCTCCTGTAAAAATTGTATGGGAGCGCTGTCTGCGTCCATAGTCATTATGTTAGAGGTCTTGTTTACTATAAGATTATAATATTCCCTTAAAAAATCACTTTGTATCAGAAAATACATAAATTCCCAACGTTCTCTTTTTTTAAGATTGCAGAAGTATCTTGTGTCGCTTGGTATAGGAATAAAAAAGGCCTGTGAGGGCTGAATTTCATATTCATTATTGCCTATGCACAAAATACCGCTGCCGCTTAACGTATACTGAAAAAGATAACCGTTCAGCATACGCTCCTTATTATCGTAATAATATTCAGTTCCCATTCTGTACTCAATTCCCACGGATATAAGACTTACAATGGGCTTTGTAAGCTCAGGTACAAAGGGAAATACGTAGCTGTATGGATTTTCAATCATTTCAATCACCATTCCTTATCATTTTTATCAAAAAAGTATCATCAAAAAAATATCATCAATAACGTATAAATTCAATCAAAAAAATGTCAATTCAGATAAAAACTTAATATTGAAATGTTAAGCCTTTATTAATATAATTTCATTGTAAAATACAGTTATTGATAATATTTTGAAGAATAAAGCCCATGCTAGTGAAATTATTATAAAATAAATTAAATGGTTTGTAAACAAAAAAGTGGCATCAAAAAATCAAAATATTATCAACAGCAAAATTAAGAAAGGTGTGGAAATAATGAGGAAAAAAACAGGAATAAGGAAAGCCTTTGCTGTTCTTTTGTGTATTATTATGACAGCGGGCATTGCGGGCTGCGGAGGTAACAGGGAGGAGGAAACGAAGAAGGATAATAATAAAGATAATGATAAGGAAAATAATATTTCTTTAGAGCTTCCTGAATTACAGTCATGGAACAATGTTACCGTAAAAAATTCAAAAGGTGCAGACGGCGATGCGGTACTTATAGACGAGGGAATATCTATAGTATATGATAAGACCTTGGGAAAAAATGTGCTGAAGCTTGACAAAGGAACAGGCTATCTTAAGCTTCCCCAAGACATATGGAAGGATGCAGAAGGCGGATTTACAGTATCCTTTAAGGTAAAGCCTGACAGCGATACTGATAGTGATTCAAGGATATTTCAAACAAATCTTTGCGGATACGGAGTCGGAGATACGGTATGGCATGATGCCCCGGAAATAAGTATTACACCGGGAGGAAGCATAAGGGTATATGTGGGAGGAAGGACCGTAAACGGTACATATTCCCCAACTGCCACATATAATAACGGAGGCTCTGGTGACGATAAAAGCTATGCAGAGCCGGGAGGACATAAAACAAGGTACAATGGCGCCGTTGATGCGTTATCATCTGAGAAATGGACTGAGATAACAATATCTGTTTCAAGCAGTGAATTTAATGTTTATATTGACGGAAAAAGGGCTGACATAAAGGTTAATGAGGCTGATGAGGGCGATATTGCCTCAACCCTTGAGTATCTTTTCGGAGCCTACGAAGGAGGGGAAAGGATATTAAAGCAGTATGTAAATTCATCAATAGGAAATTCCGTATATAGTGATACAAAAAATTATAAGGGGCTTGTAGGAGATATAAGAATATATAAGGAGGCATTGTCTGAGAAGGAGGCGGCAAGCCTTCCTGATAATGCAGAGTATTTATGGGACTTTGATACAAAGGATTTAGTGTATGAGGAAACGGGAAAAGAGCAGGCATCAGATTTGACTAAATATATGGGAGAGGTTACCCTTGAGGAGGTTTCTATTCTGAAAACACAGTCTCCCGACGGAAAAAACGTAGTTAGGATATGGAAGGATGAAAAGGGAGCTTTTTACTATTCCATAACGGCAGGAGATACCGTTATATCAGAAAGCGCCGCTATAGGAATGGAACTTGAGAATGGAAAGCTTAGGGAAGGACTAAGGCTTGATGAAAATAATGTGTCTGTGAAGGCTGTTAATGAAACGTATGACATAATTACAGGCGCCAATGCCAAGGCAGACAATAACTGCAATGAAACAAGGTTTACATTAAAAAATGACAACGGCTCCTTTGACTTTGTAGTGCGTGCCTTTGATGACGGAGTGGCATATAAATATGAAAATGTGTCAGTTGGAACAGGAGAAAAGGTAACGGTATTAAATGAATTATCTGAAATAATAATGCCTGTCTCCGCAGCGGTGTGGTCCTTCAATTTAAACGCAACATATGAGGGAGAATATGTAAAGCGTACAGGAAATCAGATGGAGGCCTTAAACGCATTATTATCAACGCCTATGCTTGCAAATCAGGGAAATTACTGGATGCTTATTACTGAGGCAAACGTATTTAACAATAACGGTGATTTCTGTTCAAGCGCATTAAAGACTGAAAGCGGCAAACGAAATTTGAACTGGAGCTTTGGACTGGACAGAGACCCAAATAAGGAGGCTGCAGGCGAACTTGATTCTCCGGGACATATTAATATAACAAAGGTAGAGACAAGAAACGGGTTTGCAACGCCGTGGAGAGTAGTTGTAATTTCCGATAATTTAGAGAAATTCTGCGAAAGCGCCATTATTGCCAATCTAAATCCTGAGGCTGATAAGGAGCTGTTTGGAGATACAAGCTGGATAAAGCCGGGAAAGGTTGCGTGGAGCTGGTGGTCAGAGGACGCAGAGCAGGGAAATTATGATAAGCATGTAGAGTATATAGATTTTGCAGCGGAAAACGGCTGGGAATACGTGTGTATGGATGCATACTGGAGAAAGTTTGAAGACAGGCTTCCGGAAATATGCGCATATGCAAAGGAAAAGGGCGTAGGTATTTTTGTATGGGTAAACTATAGGGACATTAAGAATTATGACGATATGGACGCGCTGTTTTCAAAGTGGAAGGAGGCAGGCGTGGCAGGCTTAAAGACCGACTATTTTGAAAGCGATTCGCAGGAGGTATTAAATGTTATGGAGCAGGCAGCCATATGCAGCGCAAAGCATCAGCTTATGATTTTATATCACGGCTGCGTAAGACCAGGCGGAGAATACAGGACATATCCTAATATTTTAAGCACTGAGGCAGTTCAGGGGGAGGAATGGCATAAATGGAACGCATATCCTACAGTGGAAAACTGTCTTCTGTATCCGTTTTCAAGAAATATATGCGGTTCAATGGATTACACTCCTGTAGCAACAAAGGTCGGAAGCAACGAATCAACGTATAGCTTTGGAATAGCAATGCCTGTAGTCTATGAGTCAGGCCTGCAGCATCTTGCATACGCCGCGTCCTCCTACAAATCCTACAACGGACTGTCATTTCTTAATAATCTGGCTGTTACATGGGACGAATCAAAGCTTATTGAGGGCTATCCGGGGGAGTATGTAACATATGCAAGAAGAAATAAGGATAACTGGTATATCGGCGCCATGACGAAAGAGAAAAGAACGGCGGAAATTAAGCTTGATTTTCTTGGGGACGGTGAATACAATGCATATATTTATAAGGACAATGAAGACGGGACACAGCTTGTAATAGAAAAGAAAAAAGTAACAGGTAACGATACCTTAAGCTTTGATTTGCTTGATGCAGGCGGAGTGGCAGCGATTATTACAAGGAATGAGATAGATACTGATGTGGCAGAGTCAGAAAATATGAATAATCCTAATTACACATATTATGAGGCAGAGGGCAGGGACAATACGTTAAGCGGAGCAGCAGTGCTTCAAAGCTCGGCATTCTGCTCGGGAAGCCAGAAGGTGGGCTATGTGGGAAATGGAGCAAACAACACCCTTACGTTTAATAAGATAAGGGCAGATAAGGACGGAGTATATAAGCTTTTGTTGTACTATTGCTGCGGGGAGGATAGAAAGGTTGTTTTTACAGTGAACGGTGATAAGACATATGAAATGACAGGGTTAAACAGCGGCGATTATGTTCATACGTCAGTAAAGGAGATAGAGATTGAGCTTAAGGCAGGAGAGAATACCATAAAATTGTCAAACGATACGTATTTTGCTCCTGATATTGACAGAATAGCAATATCAAAGGAATAAAAGAAGATTAAAAAAAATATCGCGGGCGCTTGGTTTTCAGGCGCCCGTTATATAATGGAAGAAAACAGTAGAATTGCATATGCGCTTGTGATATGATAATACCAGCAGTTTGTTGACGGTTAGTAATATTTGCTGATTGCATGAGGGAATTTCTTAAGGAGGTATACTATGAACAGGGAAACGTATTTTTTACTGGAAAATTTTATGCTTAGCTGTATGGAGGATACGGCCCATGATAAAGAGCATATATATCGTGTTCTGTATAATGGGTTAGAAATTGCAAAAACGGAAAAAAATGTAAATTATGACGTATTGATTGCAGCATGCTTATTACATGATATCGGGAGAAAAGAACAATTTGAAAATCCGGCCTTGTGTCATGCCACTGTAGGAAGTGAGAAAGCCTATAAATTTCTTTTAGAGCATGGCTTTGATATGCGTTATGCAGAGCATGTGAAGCAGTGTATTCAAACACATAGGTATAGAAAAAACAATCAGCCTCAAAGCTTAGAAGCAAAAATTTTATTTGACGCGGATAAATTAGACGTATCAGGAGCAATAGGAATTGCAAGAAGTTTACTTTACAAAGGCATTGTTTCCGAGCCGCTTTATTCAGTGCTTCCAAATGGACTTGTTTCCACAGGGGAAAATGATGATACGCCATCCTTTTTTCAGGAGTATAAGTATAAGCTGGAAAATCTTTACTCGAAATTTTATACGAAAAAAGCGGCGGCAATGGGAAAGGAACGGCAGCATATTGCAGTTGAATTTTATAACAGACTGTATGAAGAGGTTAATTCATCATATGAGGATGGAATAAATGAGCTGAATAAAATAATTAAATAGTATAACTTATGGAAGGAATTTAATATTTATTCAGAAGGTCATTGGAATTGTTTTTATATATAAATAAATTTACAGGAGGAAAATTATGAAGCAGGAAATAAAGGATTTTGAAAAAAGATTTGATACAGCTTGTAAGGAGGTGCTTGTTCTTACAGAGGGCGCTCCAAGCGCGTCAAGGGCGGGAAAGGCTGAAATGTGGGAGGCGTCTGTAACGGTTTTAGCGCTTGTTGATGCGGCAACAGGAGAGCTTATTGAGGATAAGCGCAGGCTTGCATGGCAGATGACAGATAAGGAATGTCAGAATTCTAAAAAGATATTTAATTTAAAGGGGGAAAACATATACCGCTTAAGAGTTCAGGAGTCCCTTCCTTTTACTAACCAGTATACAGGAATGGAGGTAGAGAGAGGTAAATTGCTTTGGGTGAAGGAGGTTATTAGGAGGAATTGCCATGAGGAAAGGCTTGATGCAATTCTGATGGAATACCGCAGGCCTGTAAAAATTAAGCCTGAGGGATGTGAAGAGCTTACGTTAGATAAATCTCTGGGAATGTTTTCTGGAGGCGGAATTTGGAACGGTCAGGAGTGTTGTATAAATCTTGATACAGATGAGGAGGAAACTCAAACTGCCGGGGATGCATGCGATACCCTTAAAAGGCTTATGGAGAACTGTAAGGAATGGGATGAAAAGGCAAGAAAATTTGCGGCGGCAGAGCTTACGGAAAACGCTAATGACTGGGCAGAAGAGGAGGACGATAATAATGAAATTACAGAGGAGGAGTTTGCAAAAAGGCTGATTATCAGCGAGGTTTGCGTATCAACTGACGGCGATTTTGAAATTTATTATGATGATGACGATATGTTCTGGGGACATGTGGTTATTGTAAGCGGAAATATAGAAACGGGAATGGAGGATGCGTATATTGCAGGGTAGGCTTGGGAGAAAGCGTAAATAAAAGCAGATTCAGAAAAATTATAATTGTAATAGAAAAGATGCTATGGTATAATTAAAGAACACATAAAATCGTGAATTAAATTTTTATGCGGCTGATTTATCAAATTTTATCTAATGATAATTTATCTAATGATAAAAGATTTTGAAAGTAAAATTTTTAAATGTACGTCAGATGAAGAAATTATATGGTTATATATAAATCTTATATTTTTTAGTTGCTCTAAGATAAAATATGAAATAATAATGTGTCTTATTTTTATTGAAAGGAGGACAGGTATATAGAATTATTAATATAATATTGATTATTAATCTATCTTGCAGGCGGGTGATAAAATTGAGTTAAGAGAGTGAAAAATGGAGGGTTTTGATATGGGTAAAAAATTATTAAGCTTGTTAATGGCTATAGTTATATGCTTTACGTCATTAAATACTACAGCAAGCGCAAATGAAGACAATTTAGTTAAAGTAAACGAAAACAACATAGAGGAATTAATAGAAATAACAGCCTTGGCATGGGCGGAAATGATAGAGCCGGAGCTTAAATTTACGGTTAGTGATATAATCAGGATTGATTCAATATATACAAATGAAATAGAATACACAGCGTCGCTTTTTTGTGAGGCAGTTCACTATGGATATATTGTAATAGGGTTTGATGATAATAGCGCAGTTGTAAAGGAAGCCAATATTTCAAGAGGAAAGGAAGGACTGTATACAGAGATAGTTGACCGGATAGTCGAAAATACAGATGAGCCTCGAAAAAATTTAGATATTGATGAGACAATAACTAAATTAGCGCCATTGCAATATAGTCTGTCGTATGAGGATAGTAGCGGCAATATATATGCGATGGACAACTATGGAAATGATTTAAGCAGTGAAGAAGAATTATTAAACGGTACAAAAAAATATGGAAGTGCATATGAAATATATATTAGTAAAGATAATTGGTCTCCAAGTAAGTATTTGACAGACCCGTCTTCTATGGTTATTTTAAAAAAATATTCTGCAAGGTATACATTAAAATCTGAAAAATATATTAAAGATATAACACATAAGTATGCATGCGGTGTTCAGGCGCTTTTACAAATTGCATATATGGAAAGGTTAATTGAATACTCCCCGGGGAATATTCAAGATACATACAATAAATTGTGGAATTACTGTAAAATAACACAATATGACGAATATAATGGAATTTCTTATGGAGAAGGAACTACAGACAATGCCGAGAATGGGTTTTTGAGGTATGCAAAAGAAGCAGGATATGTAAATACAGATTCCGCAGCTACAAATAATCCGACAGTCTTATGGATTACAGATAAATTATTAAGAAACTATCCGGTTTATATGGCGTATGGTATAAACGTTAATGGAAGCCGCTCGGGACATGCCATTTCAATACTGGGATACCGCAAGGCAAAAGCGTCCTCCGACGGAAAAACCTATGACTTTTTGCAGGTATATAATAGCTGGGATGACACCTACGCTTTTTTAAATTATTCTACAACAGACTTTACGGATTGCAGGGCAGTATGCTTTGATGTAAGAAAATAGAAGGGGGAGATAATAGTGAAAAAAATATATATTTTGATAGGAATGATTGTATTAATAATGATGACGGTAGGCTGTAAAAAAGAGCCAATTACCGATAATGTAAATAAACCAAGCATAGAAGGAAAAGTAATTGAAATAAGAGAAGATAATGAAATTCTAATTGAAGTAACAGATGGAGGAGGAATTTATAAAGAGGGAGATAGGGTTTTAATTGGATATATTGATTATCATTGGACGGGCATATATGTGGGGGCTAATCATACGTGTGCGCCAAAATTAAATGACTTGGTTGCAACAGGCTACTGGAAGGAAGAGGTTGAGGAAAAGGATGGATATGATTATATACCAGGAAGGAGTGTCTGGAAATACTTCATAGAGCTTAAGGGAAAAGTGCTTGAGGTAAGGGATAATAATGAGATACTGATAGAGGTTACAGAAAAAGGAAAGCAGTACAAAACAGGACAGGTTATTTTAGTCAGCTATCGGATATATTTTCACAATACAGATTCAAAGGAAACAGGAAACAAAATACAAAAGGATGTACCAAAAAATAATGATAACATAGTATTTTACTATTATCAGGAAAATGTTGGAGAAAAGGATGGTTATACCTATATGTCAAATTTGGATGTTAGGAAATGTTTAGATGGCAGTGAAGAATAACATATTTCCAAAAGCTATACATCCTACGAAATATGCGTATTCAGCTTGCGGTATTCACTGGGACTGCAGCCTTTAAGAGACCGGAACAGTCTGTTAAAGGTTGCAATGCTTGAAAAGCCCGACTGCATGGCAATCTCCGTAACCGACAGGCTGTCATTTAAAAGCAGCTCCTCTGCCGCCTTTATCCTTCTAAGGTTAAGATAATCGCAAAAGGTCTCCTTAGTGTATTCTGAAAATAATCTGGAAAAATGATATTTGCTGTAGCCTGCCATATTTGCCATAGCCTCAAGGCTTAAGCAGTCAGCATAGTTTATATCAATATAATCAAGGACAATATTAAGCTTTTGAATATATTCCTTTTTCTTGTAAACACGCACATCAGAAAATAAATCCTCGTTATGTGTCCTTCCGTATCCAAGTCTTGAAAATATTTCCAGCAAAATAGAATAAATCGTTATTTCGCTGTACTGTCTGTCAGTAAAATATTCTTCTTCCATTTCCAAAAACTTATTTAAAATACCCTTATGTATCTGCGGGTGGCTTGAGCCGGTTATATAGAAGGGCTTAGACATAAGGGCCTGAATTGAAGCAAAGCCCTTTATTTTGCTTAAAAATGAAATATCTATAAGATAAATAAATCTTATGCCCGTATCGGGAGCAGTCAAAGTGTGTATTTCACCGGGAGGTATAATAAGGATATCGTGAGGAAGAAGATGGTAGCTGCTTGAACCTGCGCATACGTCATAGTAATTTTCTATTGGGATAATAACCTCCATTGCCATGTGCCAGTGAGGGGCATAACTCAAATTATGCGAATTTCTCCATATAAGGACAGTTGAATTTTCGCGAAACGCCACATGCTCCTGAGACGGGGAAGGAGAGGGATTTTCTTTTATACTCATGGTTTAATCAGTCCTTTTCTTAATATATTTATCTTAAACAGCTTAGAATTATTCTAACATTATTTATAGCAAAAAACAATTAATAAATAGCAAAATTTGAGAAGAATTAACGGCAAAAAAAGTGTATTGTACAAAGTAATAAGAAACAGCATAAGGGTATGGGCATACAGCAAATATGCATTTTAAAAGAAAAGGAGAGAATTTAAAATGAGACAGAAGGTTAAAGAAATAATCGAAAAAATGACGCTGGAGGAAAAGGTTTCACAGCTTGTACATCAGGCAAGGGCAATAGAAAGGCTTGGAATTGATGAGTATAACTGGTGGAATGAAGCGCTGCACGGGGTGGCAAGGGCAGGTATAGCAACTGTATTTCCGCAGTCCATAGCCCTTGCGGCATCCTTCGACGAAAATATGGTAATGGAGGTAGGAGACGCCATATCCACAGAGGCAAGGGCAAAATATAATATTCAGCAAAAATATGGCGACAAGGGCATTTATAAGGGACTTACATTTTATGCTCCAAATGTAAATATATTCCGTGACCCAAGGTGGGGACGGGGACATGAGACATACGGAGAGGACCCTTATCTTGCGTCAAGATTAGGTGTTGCATACATAAAGGGCATGCAGGGAGACAATGAAAAGTATTTAAAAACAGCGGCCTGCGCAAAGCATTATGCCGTTCACAGCGGACCGGAGAGCCAGAGACATATGTTTGACGCCCGTGCAACAGAGCAGGATTTAAGAGAAACATATCTTCCGGCATTTAAGGCATGCGTTAAGGAGGCAAAGGTAGAGGCGGTAATGGGCGCCTACAACAGATTTGAGGGAGAGCCATGCTGCGGCAGTAAAAGGCTTCTGGTAGATATACTCAGAGACGAGTGGGGCTTTGAGGGAATGGTTGTATCAGACTTTATGGCATTGCTGGATTTTCACAGAGGACATAAGGTAACGGATAACCCTGTTGATACGGCTGCTATGGCGCTGATGAATGGATGTGATTTTAATTTAGGCTTTGTTTTCCCTAACCTTACGGAAGCCTTAAAGGAGGGCAAGGTTACTGAAGACAGAATAGACGAGGCTCTTGAGAGAGTATTGATGACAAGAATGAAGCTTGGAATCTTAGGCGAGGCAGATGATAATCCATATGATGATATTCCGTATTCAGTTGTGGACTCTGACGAAATGAAAAGGCTTAATGAAAAAGCGGCGGAAAAATGTATAGTGCTTCTTAAAAATAAGGATAACATACTGCCTCTTGATAAAAATAAAATTAAAACAATAGGCGTTATAGGCCCTAACGCAGATAACAGAAGGTCACTTGACGGCAATTATGAGGGTACCTCATCAAGGTATATAACAGTTCTTGAGGGAATACAGGATTATGTGGGGGATGATGTAAGAGTACTGTATTCAGAGGGCTGTCACTTCTTTAGAGACCAGATAAATCCTATGGCATTTAAGAATGACAGAATCGGGGAAATTAAGGAAATATGTGATGAAAGCGACGTTGTCATTGCAGTAATGGGACTTGACGGCACGTTAGAGGGCGAGGAAGGAGATACAGGAAGCGATTACGGTATGGGAGACAAACCGTATCTCAGCCTGCCGGGAATACAGCATGATATATTAAAAATTGCAAAGGAAAGCGGTAAGCCTGTGATACTGGTAAATATGACGGGAAGCGCCATGACCTTAAACTGGGAGGCTGAAAACTTAGACGGAATTATTCAGGGCTGGTATCCCGGAGCAAGAGGTGGAAGGGCAATAGCAAGGTTATTATTCGGAGAAGCAAACTTTGAGGGAAGGCTGCCGGTTACATTTTATAAAACCATGGAAGAACTCCCGGATTTTATAGACTACTCAATGAAAAACAGGACATACCGCTATATGAAAAATGAAGCGCTTTATCCTTTCGGCTATGGACTTTCATATACTGAGTTTGAATATGAAAACACAGCCTTTACAGTAGATAAGGACAATGTGATAATAAACACAACAGTTAAAAATACAGGTAAGACTGATGGAATAGAAACAGTTCAGGTGTATGTGGGAGCAAGGGAGGAATGGGCGCCTAACCCTCAGCTTAAGAAGCTTGAAAAGGTAAGCCTAAAGGCAGGGGAAGCCAAGAGCCTTGAAATAAGCCTTGCAAGAGAAGCCTTTGAGGTGTTTAACGAAGCGGGAGAGGCTGTAATATGCAAGGAATACGATGTATACGTGGGAGGCTCACAGCCTGATTTAAGAAGCGCGGCTCTTTTAGGAAGAAAACCGGCGCATATGGAGGTAAGGGAATGCTTTATATAGGTATTGATTTAGGAACATCATCAGTAAAGCTGCTGCTTATGGATAGTAACGGAAACGTTGTCAATACGGTTTCAGAGGAATATCCTATTTATTTTCCAAGACCCGGCTGGTCAGAGCAGAACCCGGAGGATTGGTATAAGGCTGTCATTGCAGGAATAAAAAAGCTTACATATGGAATTGATAAGGATAAGGTTGCGGGAATAAGCTTTGGAGGACAGATGCACGGACTTGTTATACTTGATGAAAATGACAAAGTTATAAGACCGTGTATTTTGTGGAATGACGGAAGGACAAAAAAGGAATGTGATTATTTAAATAATGTAATAGGAAAAGAAAAGCTGTCGGATTATACGGCAAATATTGCGTTTGCAGGCTTTACTGCGCCGAAGCTTCTCTGGCTTAGGGAGAACGAGCCTGAAAGCTTTAAGGCAATTAAAAAGATAATGTTTCCAAAGGATTATATTGCATATATGATGACGGGAGTGTTTAGCACAGATGTGTCGGATGCGTCGGGAACACTTTTGTTTGACGTAAAAAACAGGCGGTGGTCGGAGGAAATGTGCAGTATTTGCGATATAAGCAGGGAGATGCTTCCAAGGGTATATGAAAGCTATGAATGTACAGGTAAAATTCTGGAGCATGTGGCAGATGAAGCCGGAATAGGCACAAACGTCAGGATTATCGCAGGAGCAGGAGACAATGCGGCGGCGGCAGTGGCAACAGACACCATAGGAGACGGAATGTGCAATATTTCCCTTGGAACAAGCGGAACTATATTTATATCCTCAGATAAATTCGGCGTAGATGAAAATAATGCCCTTCACTCGTTTTGCGATGCTAACGGCAAATATCATCTTATGGGCTGTATGTTGAGCGCAGCGTCATGTAACAAGTGGTGGCTTAAGGATATTCTTGACACAGAGGAATATGAAGCTGAACAGGCAGAAATAAAAGACCTTGGAGAAAATCACGTTTATTTTCTTCCGTATCTTATGGGAGAAAGGTCGCCCCACAATAATCCTTATGCCAAGGGAACGTTTATAGGAATGACAATGGATACCACAAGGGCCCATATGACACAGGCAGTTCTTGAGGGAGTAGCATTCGCCTTTAGGGATATGCTTGAGATAGCAAGAAGTCTTGGAATAAAGCCGGAAAGAACAAAAATATGCGGCGGAGGCGCAAAAAGCAGGCTTTGGATAAAAATACTTGCAAACGTACTAAATTTAAAAATAGATATTCTTGAAGCCGAGGAGGGACCGTCCCTTGGGGCTGCTATTCTGGCGGCGTCAGCCTGCGGCGGGTATAAGGATATAAAGGAGGCGGCGGAAAAAATAATTAAGGTTTCTGAGACAGTGGAGCCGGAGCAGGAAATATCAGAAAAATATCAGCGTCAATATGAAGTGTTTAAGAAAATATATCCTGCCTGTAAGGATGTATATGATATAATATAAATAAACGGAGGTAAAAAGAATGAATAATGTTCCAAAGGTAAAGGTAGGTATTGTAGCGGTAAGCAGAGACTGCTTTCCGGAAAGTCTTTCGGTAAACAGAAGAAAGGCGCTTGTGGAGGCATATAAGAAAAGGTATGAGGAGGACGATATTTATGAATGCCCAATATGTATAGTGGAAAGTGAAATACATATGCTTGAGGCCCTTGAAGATATAAAAAAGGCAGGCTGTAACGCCCTTTGCGTATATCTTGGAAACTTCGGACCGGAAATATCAGAAACCCTCCTTGCAAAGCATTTTGAAGGACCGAAGATGTTTGCGGCTGCGGCAGAGGAAAGTCAGGAGGATTTAATTCAGGGAAGAGGAGACGCATACTGCGGTATGCTCAATGCAAGCTACAATTTAAGGCTTAGAAATATTAAGGCATATATTCCTGAGTATCCTGTAGGTGATGCTGATGATGTGGCGGACATGATTAATGAATTTATCCCTGTTGCAAGGGCTGTTATTGGACTGTCTGATTTAAAGATAATTTCATTCGGCCCAAGACCAATGAACTTTTTAGCATGTAACGCGCCTATAAAGCAGCTTTATAATCTGGGAGTAGAAATTGAAGAAAATTCTGAGCTTGACCTTTTTGAAAGCTTTAATAAGCATGAGGGTGATGAAAGAATTTCACAGGTTGTTTCAGATATGGAAAGAGAGCTTGGGGAAGGAAATAAAAAGCCTGAAATATTAAACAGGCTGGCCCAGTACGAGCTTACACTCCTTGACTGGATTGAAGCTCATAAGGGCTGTAAAAAATATGTTGCAATAGCGGGAAAATGCTGGCCTGCATTCCAGACACAGTTTGGCTTCGTTCCATGCTATGTAAACAGCCGTCTTACGGGAAGGGGTATTCCTGTTTCCTGCGAGGTGGATATTTACGGAGCCTTAAGTGAATTTATAGGAGCATGTATCAGCGAGGATGCGGTTACCCTCCTTGACATTAACAATTCCGTACCAAAGGATATGTATAATGAAGCTATAGAGGGTAAGTATGATTATAAGCATACGGATGTGTTTATGGGCTTCCACTGTGGAAATACAAATTCATCAAAGCTGTCAAAATGCGAGATGAAAAATCAGATGATTATGGCAAGAAGCCTTCCTGAGGAGGTAACTAACGGAACACTTGAGGGAGATATTGCTCCGGGAAATATTACCTTCTACAGATTACAGTCAACCTCAGACAATATATTAAGGGCTTATGTGGCTGAGGGAGAGGTGCTTCCTGTTGCAACTAGGTCCTTTGGAAGCATAGGCGTGTTTGCAATTAAGGAGATGGGCAGATTTTACAGATATGTTCTTATAGAGAAAAATTATCCTCATCACGGCGCCGTAGCCTTTGGACACTATGGAAAATCGTTATATGATTTATTCAAGCTTCTTGGGGTTGAGTATAATGAGATTGATTATAACAGAACGGAATCACAAAGATACGATTCTGAAAATCCTTTTGCATAGGATATAGAGTATTATTATGAAAAAAAAGATTATTTTTGGAATTTTAGCGGGTTTGATAATTGCCGCTGTATTTATGCTTATAATTTTTCGCAGGCCGGATAAGGAATAAAAAAAGGAGGAGGAGACCATGGCTGAGGATTATTTTAAGACCTTAACATTTGCCGACAGCTATAAAAAAGAAAAGGCAAACAATGCCATTTACACGCAAAGATTTGGGGCAGACCCGGGCGTGATGGAATATGATGGAAGAATATATATTTATACAACAAACGACATAGTTGAATATGATTCCAACGGAAGCATTAAGGAAAATACATATGGAAAAATAAATACAATTAATTGTGTTTCGTCAGAGGATTTGGTCAACTGGACAGACCACGGAGCAATGAAGGTGGCAGGAGCAGACGGCGGGGCAAAATGGGCGTCAAATTCATGGGCGCCATGCGCAGCCCATAAGACTGTAAACGGAAAGGAGGTATTTTATCTTTTTTTTGCAAATGGAGGAAACGGCATAGGCGTATTAACAGGCGACAGTCCTGTAGGGCCTTGGAGGGACCCTCTTGGAAAGCCTCTTATTACAAGGGATATTAAAAATTGTGAGGATGTGGTATGGCTTTTTGACCCTGCCGTTTTAATTGATGACGACGGAACAGGGTGGCTGTATTTTGGAGGAGGAATACCCGGTGAGGAATTTGCAAATCCTGATACGGCGAGAGTGGTAAGGCTTTCAGAGGATTTATTAAGCCTTGACGGAGAGGTACAAAAAATTGATGCGCCGTATTTATTTGAGGATTCGGGAATAAACAAAATAAACGGAAGATATTATTATTCATACTGCTCAAATTTTAGTACGGAGGGAAACAGCCTTGGACTTCATAGCGGCGCTATTCAGTATATGGTAAGCAACAGTCCTGCAGGCCCCTTTGAGTATGTGGGAGAGGTTTTTGAAAATCCGGGAGTATTTTTTTTACTGTCAGGAAATAATCACCATTCCATTTTTCAGTTTAACAATGAGTTTTATTTAGCTTATCACGCAAGAACTGTTGAGAAAGCAATGGGTATTTCAGGAAATTACAGAAGCACCCATATTGATAAGCTGGATTTTTTAGACGGTAAATTTCACAAGGCTGTAGGAACATATGAAGGAGTGAAGCAGATAAAGAAATTCAATCCTTATAAGACGGTACAGGCGTCAACTATGTCAGATAACGGAGGAATAGAGGTAAATATCCATAACACCGGGGCATATGCCAAGGCAAAAGCAGGAAGCTGGATTAAGGTATCAGATGTGGATTTTAAGGAGGCTGCAAAGAGTGTTACAATAAGAGTACGGGCTCAGGAAAAAGCATATATAAAAATATCAGCCGGTAGCAGGGAAAGTGAAAAGGCGGTTTATATTGAGATTCCTGATACAGCCGGAGAATTTGCTGATATTACGGAAGCTGTAAGTGATTTTAACGGAACAAAAGACCTGTTCTTTGTTTTTTCCGGCAACGTAGATTTTTTAAGCTGGCGCTTTGAAACTGACGAGCTGGTGGTAGAGGAGCCTAAGCCCTTAAAGGAGGTTTATTCTGACAGGCTTACCATGGGAATGTGCCTTAATCCGTCAACCATAGGCGCAAAATATGAAAAATATGTAACGTCTAATTTTTCAAGCGTTACATGTGAAAATGAGATGAAAGCGGATAATGTGCTTGATAAAGGGTTGTGTCAGCAGAAGGTTTTAGAAAATCAGGCATATGTCGCAGTAAACTTTTCGGCATGCAGCAATATTGTTCAGTATTGTATAAAAAATAATTTAAAGATGAGATACCATACCTTGGTATGGCAAAATCAGACGCCGGACTGGTTTTTTTATAAGGATTACGATACGGATAAAGAGCTTGCCGATAAGGAATTAATGAAACAGCGCATGGAGAATTATATAAATCAGGTTATATCATATTTTGACACAAATTATCCGGGGCTTATATATGCAGTTGATGTTGTAAATGAAGCCTTTAACGGTGAAGGAGAGTATAAGGTAAAGGAAACTGATAATAAGTGGTATGAGGTGCTTGGAAGCGATTATGTTTATTATGCTTTTCTGTATTCAAGAAAAGCTTTGGACAATTCCGCCACCATGAAGGAAACAGCTCTTGTATATAATGATTACAATATGCTGTTCAAAGAAAAGACAGTAGCAGAAGGCTTAGAAAACATATTTAAGGATAACGGGGCAAATGTCCATGATTATGTTGATGCAATAGGCTTTCAGGGCCATATAGACACAAACGTTAATGTATCCCAGTATACAAGAATAATGAAAATATATTCAGATTTGGGATATGAGGTACAGGTAACAGAGCTGGATATAGGCATTCCTAAGGTAAAGGTGGGAACAAAGCCGTCAAGGCAGCAGTATATTCTGCAGGGTGAATATGCAAGGACGCTGATGGAAAGCATAATGGATTTAAAGGAAGAAGGCTGCAATATAAGCTCTGTAACCTTGTGGGGAATAAATGATGCTAATTCATGGAGAAGCAATGTGGATGGGTTTAATGCGTATGGACTTCTCTGGATGGGAGATATGAGTCCAAAGCCTATGTTGCGGGGAGTGGCGTTGTGTGAGGATGTTTTGGGGGATTAGGTTTAAGGGGGAAATATTAATTTGTACATTTAAAATGCTTTTTCCTCATATATACTCCGGGTATGTCCCATAAACAGGCTCCTAGGACTGGAATAGGGAGGGCAGGGGAAGGGCAGTATATATAATTTTTTAAAGCTTCGAAACAAGAAAGAAATTCTATCAACGGTGTACTGCCATCTTCTAAGTTGCGAGCGTAACTCGCAAGGGGCTGAAAAGCAAGCCCCTTACTCAAACAGACGCTCTCCACTAAGAAGCTGACAGTACCCCGTTGATGAATTTCTATTCATGTTCCTCAATGCTTTAAAAAATTATATATACTGCCCTTCCCCTGCCCTCCCTATTCCAGCCCTAGGAGCCTGTTTATGGGACATACCCTCATTTATATGCTGTTAGGAGAAGAAAAGCTTGTGTTTATTTTACTACCTTATAAATATAATGGTTAGAGAGTAGATATGACATCTGCACTTATTTTATATAAGGCATATGATAAATATCAGATTATGGAAATCAGATTGAATATGTTTATTTTTTTTTTCTGAGAAATTTGTAAGATACAGACATACAAATATAGTATATATCAGCAAATAAGCTTATATCTTTATATTCATTCTTGCATACACATTATAGAAAATAATAAAATAAATGTATTTGACTTTCCCCATTTTTATGTCTGATATATGCCAAATTAATATAAATACAAAGCGAATAGGTAATTGTAAATTGTGATTGAGCCTTTTATGTAAAACATTGATTTTATGCAGCTTTTAAAGGCACAAATTAAAAATTGGAAAACTCAAAAAATGTATTACCGTACCCAATAAGCTTAAATTATTTATACGGATTAATGTGTCAAAAGCATAAATATCAAACTTAAAAAGAAGTAACTTTTCTCCCAATGAGGGGCTTAAGAAA
>CAJUAO010000035.1 GCA_910584685.1 uncultured Lachnospiraceae bacterium
GATAGAATTTCTTCCATGTTCCGAAGCTTTAAAAAATTATATTTAGCTGCCTGTCTCCCCTTAAGCCCTCCCAATTCCGCCTCCTAGAGCCTTTTGATGGGACATACCCGGATTCCATGTGAGGAAAAACATATTTTAAACATACAAATTAATATTTATAAATATACCTAAATATAAAAATAGTATTTGAACAATTACATCATATAGTATATAATAATTATTGATATTCAAATGCAATGGAGATATCTGAATGAAAATATGTATTTGTGATGATGATGCATTAATAGCACAGGATTTAAGGGAACTGATTGAAAATACAGCATCTGAAGAAAATATGGAAATAACCGTAAATATAGTTACATCAGGAGATGAGCTTTTAGAATGTGCCAAAGAGCTTGACGCGGTGTTTTTAGATATAGAAATGCCAGGAAGAGATGGTCTTGACATAGGAAAGACAATTATGGAGATAAATCCTGAAATTATAATTATTATGGCAACAGCTCATGATGAAAGAATGAGAGAGAGTATTCATATTGGAGTGAAGGATTTTATTACGAAGCCATATAAAGCAGAGGATGTAAAAATTTCACTTGATATAATTAAGAAAAAGACTGCCGGAAAAAGAGAGCTTATGGTATATTATCACAGAAATAAATATACCATAATGGAAAAGGATATTAAAAAAATATACGCATATAACGGATATGTGTGTATATATGCAGGAGATAAGATTTTCAGAAAGGAGGTATCCTTAAAAAAGATGCTTGAGGAGCTGGAGGCTGGATTGTTTTTTCAGATAGACAGAAAAACCATAGTAAGCTTTGCAGCAGTAAAAAATTATGAAAAAGGTTTTTTTTACATAGGCAGAGAGAAAATTAAGGTGGCAAGGGACAGAAAAAAATTATTTGAGAAGGCTTATATAGAATATGACTTAAGGTATAAAATATAATTTTATAAGGGCAGGCAGTAAAGCCGGACAAGTATTTAGATGATGATTTAGTATACGTTAAAGGAACAGATAGGAAGAATATGAAGGAATATATATTTTTATTATTAATTACATATGTTTTGTGGATAATACTTACAAAAATAGTATCAAATGCAAAATTAAAGAATATTTGTATAATGCCATTATTATTGATTACATATATTTTTGTTTATGACGCTATAAAGAACGGATATTATTTTTCAGAGAAGCCGTTTATTATGATGGGTCTTTGGTTTGTTCTTGATAATGAGCCAAGGGAAAAGCTAAGATGTATTGTAACGGTGCTTGTATTTTCAAATGTAATAGAAATGATAATGCTTGTGTTAGAAAAAATATTTAACGTTAATAACACAGTAAAACCGGAAATATTAATTATGGCAGTATGCTTATGTATTTTATTAATTATTTATTTTGTAAAGCAGCGTAGAAAAACAGAGAAAAAGCCAAAAAATTTTGATATATATATGTATCTGATGATAGGAATGTTTGGAATTGCCGTGACAGTAGTTACAGACAGCTTTAAATATAATACAGACAGGCTTTATGAATATTCCGTTGTGCTGTCTGTGTCTGTTGTATTTAACACGCTGCTGTCTGTGATTTTTCTTATGTATATGATTATAAATAATGATGTAATAAGCAGATACTATAACATGGAAAAGCAGATGAACGAAGAACAGAAGATATATTATGAAATGCTGCTAAAAAAGGAGGAGGAGACAAAAAAATTCAGGCATGATATCAAAAATCAGCTTATTAATATAAGAAAGCTTGCAGAGGAATCGGAGGATAAAAGGGTTGTAGAATATACAAAAGAAATTTCAGGCGATATAGAAGATATAGGAAATATGGTCTATAAAACAGGAAACAGAAATATAGACGTGATGCTGAATTATTACATATGCAAGCTGGATAAGGGGATACATGTATGTGTAAGGGGAATGGCAGGAAATAATATATTTGTGGATGACAGTGATTTAAATATAATGTTTGGAAATATATTTAAAAATATTTGGGAGGAGCTTAAAAACTGTAAGACAGGCTTTGTAAATATTGAATGTATAACAGGTGATGAGTTCAGCCGCATAGTTGTAGAGAACAGTTTTGATGAAAATAAAAAAAATCAATTTCTGAAAAAGCAAAAGGGCAGAAATTTTGGATATGGGATATATAATATAAAAAAAGCGGCAAAGAGAAATTATGTTAAGGTTGAATGTGAAAGAACAGAGGAAAAATATATGATTGGGCTTGTTTTTAAAAATATAAAATTACCTTTCGAGGAGTTATCTAACCCTTCGAGGAGAAATGGTTGAAAAGCATATAAAAGTATGGTAAATAGTTAATAAGGTAATCTAGCTAGCGGCCTTATTATAAAAAGAAAGGAGCGTTGATATGATTTGGAAGGGAATAAAGCTGGAATTCTACAGGGCGTTTCATAATATATGGTATGTGGGGGCCTTGCTTGCGGCGACGGCTATAGCGCTTGTACAGTTTTTTGCTATGGTTATGCCAAAGACGGTGGCTATAGGAAGCGGTGACAGTATTGATTATCCACATTCAGTTTTTAACAGCAGCCTTATGTTTTGCTTGGGAAGCTTTTATGATGAAATTTTTTATTTATCTATAATTCTTCTTGCCACTGTACCATATGCGGCATCCTATTACATGGACGTGAAGGAAGGCTATATAAAAAACATAAGCACAAGAATGGACACCACAGGCTATCTTATGGGAAAGTATCTGGCAGTGTTTGTATCGGCAGGCTCTATATGCGCTATTCCCCTTATATTAAATACATATCTTACTGCTATGGTGCTTCCGTCGCTGAAACCGGAGATTGCTACGGCAGTGTTTCCCGTAATAAAGGGAAGCTTTGCCCAGGAGCTGTTTTATACATATCCATATCTGTACACATTACTTTACATAGTAATTGATTTTATAATGGCAGGTCTTTACGGCTGTCTGGCATTAGTGATTTCAAGAATTGTAAATAACCGGTATATAGTTATGTTTTTTCCATTTGTGGTTTATCTGGTTTTTAGGACTGTAATAACATATACTCCTCTGGAACAGCTTTCTCCGTATTATATTATGGACCCGCAGCAGTTTGGAATTATAGAGGAAGCGCCCTATATAATATCAGGAATGGCAGCTTTATTTCTTATAACTGCTGCCGGCTTTAAGATAGCGGGAGGTAAGAGGAATGACATTTTATAAAAAAATAATAATAGGAATAGCAGCCCTTGTGCTTTTAGCCTGTTCCGCATATATGATTTATAATGTAAATTCTGTTTTTCCAAATGCTGACAGCAAGTCGTACAGAACGGGAGATGTAACAAGATACAGGGGACTAAAGCTTACGGTTGGAGAGGTAGGAATATATACTCAGGAGGAATTAGAAGAAAAATATCCTGATGTAAAAAATATTGATTCTTCATTTCAATATGATGGTAACGGTAATTATGTAATAGCAAATATAACCCTGGAGAACGATACGGACGAGACAGTGGAGCTTGGAAAGCTTGGCTCTGTTACAGGCTGGGTTATTGAAACAGATATGTATGGAAACGGAATGAGTTATTTTACATTTCTGGAATTAAATCCTTCATATGGCGGTCAATCCTTTTCAAAGGGTCAGAAGCAGGAGCTTATACTTCCGTTTCATTTAGGCGAGGAATGGATAACGTATGACAAATTAATTCAGGAGGATATAAAAATAATATACTCCTTTTATCCGACAAAAGCTTATATTTTACATGAAGGAAAAAGCAAGTAAACAAATTATTTTACGGAGGAAGAGAAAATGAATATTAATAAAAACAGAGTAATAAAGTTTGCAGTTATTATAATGTCAGCAGTAGCGCTTGTTGCAATGAGTCCTTTGTTTGTTAAAGCGAATAATTATTATGATACTTCATGGTCATTTACTGTGGGTGAATATGGAAATACAGGGCTTATTGTAGAAGAAGGAAGAAAAAAAGAAGATTCTTCAAGCTCATATATTAAATGCAATAATTATTATGGGTTACAGGGTTCAAAGGGAACCAGCTTTCAGGCAACGGCATACGGAAGCAAATCAACGATTGGTGGATTTATTAACTGTGTATATAATGGAAAGTCCTCAACAACATATACAGTTACAAGTGGCTCAGAGTATAGAATGACAAACTATATAAAAGAAGCAGGCTATAGTTACGGAAATATTTATTATAATGCGTCATATAACAGAAAAATAATATTTGTAGGAGTATGGAGTCCTGACAGTGTATAGATGATTTAAAAGAATAAGGACGCTGTTCCGTTAGTAAACCGTTATACAATAAATATATATGTGTGGCAGGGAACATTGATTTATTTTGTAGAAATATCGATTAATGGGACAGCTTCCTTTACTGTAATTTTTAGGTAGGAGGAATAAATGATGAGAGTTATAGCATTACTTGTTACTGTATATTTGATTTTCTTATCGGGCTGCGCAAAGAAAAGCGATAATTCATATATGGGAATAGAAGAGAAGGATATTACCGAAACATATACAATTCGTCAAACGGAAGAGGAAACAACAGATAACGATTATTCAATAGACAAAATTTTAGTTAAATACTTTATTGATGATAGTCATTTTTATGACAATGAGAAAGGCATAGATTTTGCAGGGTTTGATGAGACGAACGAGAAATATCATGTTAAAATTTTAGATGCCTATACATCAGATAATCCGGAGGATTTTGGAGAATATTTTTCAGGTGATAATGTTAAAAGAAGACTTGAAGAGATGAAAAACTCTTGCATAGATACAGGCTATGAAGAAGCAGATTTAACATATTTATGTGTCAAAATAGAGATAACAAACAATTCAACCGGAAATGCTGTATTGTCTATGGGAAACTCTTTTAAATATGTATCAAGAATAAATGACGAACGGGGACAGGAGTTTGGATTGGCGGATATGAGGATTGAATTTACAAATCCACATACTGAATTTATGTATGACAGTGCAAAAAAGGAAAATGAGGGAAGGCAGTATTATTATCTTTCATTATCAGCTGGAGAAACTGAAACGACAAACTGTGTTTATATTTTTAGCAAAAAATTGTTAGAGGATGACTTATATCTTGAATTGCACCGGGATAAAGGAGAGTATAATAGTAAATATCATTGTACATTTCCTACAACAGCAGAAACAACAAAGTTTTTAAAGATAAATTTAAGGGAAAACAGCGCGGAAAATCAATGATTTTTTACTTGTAAATTAGGCAGTATTGCAAATAAATCTGTAGTATGGAGTCTTGGCAGAATTTAATAAATTTTAAATAGGAGGAAGTAAAAATGAGAGTTATAGCAGTATTGCTAATAACTGTATATATGTTTTTTTTATCGGGCTGCGCAAAGGAAAGCGATAATATATATATGGGAATAGAAGAGAAGAATGTTACCGAAACATATACAATTCGTCAAACAGAAGAGGAAACAACAGATAGCGATAATTCGATAGATAAAAATTTAGTTAAATATTTTGTTGATGACAGTCATTTTTATGACAATGAGGAAGGTATAGATTTTGCAGAGTTTGATGAGACGAGCGAGAAATACCATGTTAAAATTTTAGATGCCTATACATCAGATAATCTGGAGGATTTTGGAGAATATTTTTCAGGTGATAATGTTAAAAGAAGGCTGGATGAGATGAAAAATTTTTGCATGGATATAGGCTATGAAGAAGAAGATTTAACATATTTGTGCGTTAAAATAGAGATAACAAATAATTCAACCGCAAATGCTGTATTGCCTATGTCAAAAAGTTTTAAATGGGTATCAAGAATAAATGACGAACGGGGACAGGAGTTTGGACTGTCAGATAAGAGGGTTGAATCTACAAGCCCGTCTACTGAATTGAGGTATGACAGTGCAAAGAAGGAAAATGAGGGAAAGCAGTATTATTTTCTCTCGTTGCCAGCGGGAGAAACTGAAACGACTAATTGTGTTTATATTTTCAGTAAAAAATTGTTAAATGACGACTTGTATTTTGAATTGCACTGGGATAAAGAAGAGTACAACAATAAATATCATTGTACATTTCCACCGACAGCAGAAACAACAAAGTTTTTAAAGATAAATTTAAGGGAAAACAGTGTGGAAAATCAATGATTATTTACTTTCAAATTAAGAAATATTGCAAATAAATCGGTTTGTATAGATATTAATATAAATTAAAAATATAATGAAAGGGCAGAACAAATTATGAAGATAGAGGTTAAGGATTATACAAAAATTATAAAGGGCGTAACTATTTTAGATAATGTAAATATAACCCTTGAGTCAGGGAAATGCTACGGCTTAAAGGGAAAAAACGGCTCAGGAAAAACCATGCTTATGAGAGCCATATGCGGTCTTATCCATCCTACAAAGGGACATGTTTCCATAAATGAGGAAATTCTTGGAAAGGATATATCATTTCCGAGAAGCATAGGCGTGCTTATTGAAAATCCTGCATTTATAGCAAATTACACAGGACTTAAAAATCTTGAGCTTCTGGCTTCCATTAAAAAAGAGATAGGGACAGAGGAAATAAGAAATACCATAGAGGCAGTGGGCTTGGAGCCTGACGATAAGAGGAAATACAGAAAATATTCACTTGGAATGAAGCAGAAGCTTGGAATAGCCGCAGCATTTATGGAAAAGCCGGACATTATTATACTTGACGAGCCTATAAACGCAATAGATGAAAGCGGTGTAGAAAAGGTAAAGGCGCTTATTGCAGACGCCAAGGAGAGAGGGGCTGTTATTATCGTAGCCTGTCACGACGCCGAAGAGCTTGAGGAGCTTTCAGATGAAATAATATGTATATCGGAAGGAAGGATATTAGAAGATGATAAAAAGAGCGCTTAAGGAGCTTTTGACAGAATGGAGAGTAATGCTTTTCAGCCTGTTTCTTATGCTTATAATAATGCTTGGGCTGTCATTGTTTCAGACTGATTTTTCACAGCTTCAGAGCTGCGGAATGGATGCTTTTGCATTGTCATCCCGCTGGATGGCTTCCGGTGTTTTTATTTTTAGCATATTTTGCAGTATAAACATAAATAAAAACAACTTTAAGCCCCAAAGAGTAGTTCTAAGCAAAAAAAATTCGTCAGTGTGGAATTATACCATTATAAAAACCGTTATTATGTCTCTTATTATGTCGATGTTTATTTTTATGGTTACGGCAATAATTTCAATAACATGCTTTGAAAGCTTTTATAACTGGGATTTATCTGAGAGCGTTTTTTATCATTTTACAGGATATCGTATGAATAGTATAAATTATCCCATAATTTTCATTGCGTATTTCTGTCAGGCTTTTTTTGGCATATGTACGGCGGCGATAGCTCCTATGATAATATTCTGGTTTTTTAAATCATACGGGGTGGGAGCGGCAATATCTACTATTGTTATTTTGGCGGGAGATGTTTCCGGCTCAGAGTTTATATACGGACAGAATGTTTATTATGACAAAATGATAAATGGAATGGACAGCCGCTATCATTTTATTTTTCCGGTTATAGTATTGGTGATTTTAATGGTAGCAGGAAGCCTGAAAACAAAGAGAGATTACCTATAAGGAATAAGAGAGGGAAAGATGAAGCTGTTAAATTGTCTTAAATATGATTTTAAAGAGGGAATAGTAAAAAACTGGTATTTTTTCTTAATAGAAATTTTTTTAATTGCAGTATTTTCAGTTAACGCTATTTTTCGTATGAATAATAATCCCGGGGTGCTGGAGGTATCTCTAAGGGTTTTTGAGGGAATGGAGGAGTATGATTCCTTAGTAAGTCCGGTTTTTCAGATACCGACCCAGTATCTTGGGTTTACTCTCTTTGCATGTATTTTTGCATCATATTATCCAAAGAGAGAATGGAAGCTAAGGGGAAGCCAGTTTATATGCAGGTATGGAAATACTGATACATGGTGGTTTTCCAAGGTAATATGGAATTTTCTGCAGGGTATTTTTATATACGCCGCAGCCTTTATAGTTATATATATATCATCGGTTATAGGAGGAAACGGAGGTTTTTCCGTCAGATACGATGCTCCGTACATGAGTATGCTTCTTAACAACGACAGTATAACGGTTTTTCTCTACTGCTATATATTGGGAGCTGCTGTAATAATAGCCATAAATCAGATGATAGTTACCCTGCAGATGATTTTTTCACCTGTAGCCGGTTATATTACAGCTATAATTGTTGTGATTATATCAGCATATTACTTTAAGGAATATCTTCCGGGAAACTATTTAATGATGTTAAGGACAGAGCTTTTCAGAAATGACGGAATGGTATTGTACAAAGGATTTATTTTATCATTTGCAATATGGCTTATCTTTGTGATTGCAGGCAAAATTGTTCTTAAGAGAAAAGATATTTTGTAATTTTTTTATATTTCCAACATACAAATTTCACAATTAAAAAATAAAATTTAAATGTAAAATATTTACAATAAATATAAAATATGTTTAAATATGTTTGTATACATATATAAAAGCATAATTAGAACAGGAGATATGTATGGCGGAAAAATTAAGGCGGTGGCTGTACGGAAGATATGGCGCTGACAGACTGACAAAGCACCTGATGATTTTGGCGATAGTACTTCTTATAGTCTCTCTATTTTGGGGAAGGAGGGTTCTTTATCCCATAAGTATAGCAGTGATGGTATATGCATATTTTAGAACCTTTTCAAAAAATATCCCAAGGAGATACTCAGAGGGAATGGCATACGAAAGATTTATAGGAAGAATAAAAAAACTGCCAAGAGAAATGTCTATGAGAAGGACGCATCATATATACAGATGCCCGGGCTGCCGTCAAAAAATACGTATACCCCGGGGAAAGGGACGCATTGAGGTGACATGTCCTAAGTGCAGAACAAGCTTTATTAAGAAAAGCTGATTAAAACCTTTAAAATAAAACGTAAAAAACAGCGGAAAAGGAAGAAATGTTTGGATATATTGCAGCAAATAAGCCGGAGCTTAAGATAAAAGAATATAACGTATACAGAAGCTATTACTGCGGACTTTGCAAGGCCCTTGGAAAAAAAGGGAGGCAGTGTGCAAGGCTGTCATTGTCATACGATATGGCCTTTGTATATTTATTTCTTTCCTCCCTTTACGAGCCGAAAAAAACACAAAAAAATGAGCATTGCATACTTCATCCCGTTACAAGGGTAATGGTTACAGAAAATAAAATAGCGGATTATACGGCGGATATGTCAGTGCTTATGACATATTTAAAGGGCAGGGACGATTTTAAGGACAGGGAAACCATAGGAAAGAGCGTAGCAGGACGTCTTGTTATGGACGCGCAGGAAAAAGACTATAAAAAAATAAGGGAAAAGTATCCCCGTAAGGTTGGAATAATACTGTCATATATGAAAAAGCTTGACGAAGGAGAAAAAGCCTTAAGCAGGGATATTGATTATATGGCGGGAAACTTTGGCCATATTATGGGTGAGATTTTATGCATGAACAGCGATATATGGGAGAGTACAGTCAGGGGAATGGGATTTTATCTGGGAAAATTCATATATCTTATGGATGCCTATGAGGATATTGAAAATGATATAAAGAAAAAAAATTATAATCCGTTTTTTGACGCATATAAAAGGCTGGGAAGGGAAGGACTTTACGAATATGCAAAAAAAATCCTGCTTATAATGATGGCTGACTGCACTAAGGAATTTGAAAGGCTTCCTATAGTAGACAACGCAGAGCTTATAAGAAATATACTGTATTCAGGAGTATGGACAAAATTTGAAAGGAAAAGAATAAACCATGAGAAGTCCTTATAACGTCCTTGGCGTACCGGAAAATGCATCAGATGATGAGATTAAAAAAGCGTATAGAAGGCTTAGCAGGAAATATCATCCTGACGCAAATATAAACAATCCAAACAAGGAAGTTGCAGAGGAGAAGTTTAAGGAGGTTCAGGAGGCATATAAGCAGATAATGGATATACGAAGCGGCAAAGGCTCCGGATACAAGACTGCCTATGGAGAAAGCAAAAGCGGCGGCAGTAATCCCTTTAATGATTTTGATTTTGGGGGCTTTGGAAGCTTTGGGGAATTTAATCAGAGAAGGCAGGCTTCATCTACAGAGACGGCTGATGAAAAATATCTTACGGCGGCGTGCTACTACATAAGCGAGGGCTTAAATGAGGAGGCGTTAAAGATTCTTGTACAGATAAAGACGAGAAACGCAAGATGGTACTTTTTAAGCGCAGTGGCAAACCTTAATGTGGGAAATAATATTATAGCAGAGAGGCATGCGGCGCAGGCTGTAAATATGGAGCCCTACAACACGGAATACAGGTCCCTGTATTTAAAAATAAAGCAGGGAACTGCAGGATATAGGCAGAGAAGCGCTCAATACGGAGGCATGCAGATGAGCAGCTTTCCATGCGTATGCTGTATGACAAACATGCTTTGCGACCTGTGTTGCAGATGTATAAGAATCGGCACAATCTGAAAGCTATTTTGAATTGTCTAAAAGCATTTGCCTGTATTCAGAGGGAGTCATTCCCTTGTATGTTTTAAAAAGCTTTGAAAAGCTCATGGAATCACTGTAGCCTACGCTTCGCGCCACTACGGTGATTTTTATATTTGGATTTTGAAGAAGCAGGGCTCCCCTGTTTATGCGAAACTGCTTTATGTATTCCTGGGGCGTAATATTTAAGATTTCTTTAAAAATACGCGTAAGGTAGCTTCTGTTTATTCCTATGCTCTCGGCTATTCCGTTTACGGATATATTCTTATCAATATTATTGTCAATATAATTCTTAGCCTGTTCAATATATTCCTGCTTCGGAAGGTAATGACCATAATCGGGAGCATTCTTTGTCACATCTATCAATAGCGCTAAAATCTCCATAAGAGCAGCATTTCTTTTTAACTCGTTTGATATGGTGTAGGTTCGGCAGGTAATCATTTGTTGTATATAGGATTTTATAATAAGGCAGTTATCAAAGTGTCCCGTAAGATTATTACTGCTAAAGCCTGCATGCCGTATATAAGCCGGAGCCTTAAGACCTAAAAAGCCTATCCACATATATGTCCACGGATTTGCTTCGTCAGCGTAGTAATACGTAGTTTGATTTTTGTATACAAGAAATATATCATTTGGGCCAAGCCTTTTAAGCTCGCCGTTCTCCTCCACATATCCGTAGCCGTCGGTAATAAAATGCAAAATATAAACATCCCTTACGGCAGGGCCAAAGCTGTGGGCAGGGAAGCATTTTTCCATTCCACAGGTGATAAGGCATAAGTCAACAGAGTCATTTTTTATATCCTCAAGGCACTGGTATGTTCCGAAATCGTCAAAACGAATAGTTTTCGGCACGCGGTTTTTTGTTTTTTTCATGTATAACCTCCTGAATAAAAGTTAAAGGAAATGGTTAAAGCCGTTTACGTATATAAGAATATACATTTGACATGCATTATATCACAATAACTCATATAAATAAAGAGTATACCTATTATAAATAAAAAGCTTAAATAAAGGAAAAAAGGTAAAAAACGTGGAATCCTACCTTGAAAAAACAGTAAAACAATGGTAAAATAACAAGTTACGAGGGTAAATTATGCTTGAAAGCAATTAAGGGAAATACCCAAGGTATTTAATTATGTTTTATAAACATTAAATATAATTATTATGCAGAAAGGAATTGATAAAAATGGTTCAGGTTGATATAATTTCAGGATTTTTAGGGGCCGGAAAAACGACGCTTATCAGTAAGCTTTTAAAAACTGTATACGCCGGAGAAAATGTAGTGCTTATTGAGAATGAGTATGGAGAAATAGGCATAGACGGAGGCTTCTTAAAGGAAGCGGGAATAGAAATAAAGGAAATGAATTCAGGCTGTATATGCTGTTCTCTTGTAGGAGACTTCAGCGAGTCACTAAAGGAAGTGGTAAAAACCTACAATCCGTCCCGTATTATTATAGAGCCGTCAGGGGTAGGAAAGCTTTCTGATGTAGTAAAGGCTGTAGAGGGCATGGCAGGAGAGCTTGATATGGAAGTAGCGTATAAGGCGGTAGTTGTAGACGTTACAAAGGCGAGAATGTATGTTAAGAATTTTGGCGAGTTTTACTTAAATCAGATAGAAAATGCAGAAACCGTATTCCTTAGCAGAACTGATGTAACCAGCATTAGGAAGGCTCAGGAGGCCCTTGCAATTATAAAGGAGCATAACGACAGGGCGGCAGTAGTTACAACTCCTGTAGAGCAGCTTGACACTGAGGCCATAAGGTCAGCCTTAATGAATAATAACGGAGTATCTGATATGCTGGAAGAGGAGGAGCATGAGCATTTTCATCATCATAATGAGGAAGAATGCAGCCATGGACATCATCACGATGAAGAAGAGTGTTGTCACGGACATCATCACGACGAGGAAGAATGCTGTCACGGACATCATCATGATGAGGAAGAATGCTGTCACGGACATCATCACGACGATGAAGAGTGCTGTCATGGACATCATCACAATGAAGAAGAGTGCAGCCATGAACATCACCATCACAATGAAGATGAACACCATCACCACGGTGAAGCATGCTCATGCGGCCATGACCACGAGCATCATCATCACCATCACGCAGATGATGTATTCACAAGCTGGGGAACGGAAACCCCGGAAGCATTTACAGAGGATAAGCTTAAGGCAATATTTGATAAGTTTGAAAGAGAAACGAAGGGAGCGATACTTCGTTCAAAGGGCATTGTAAAGGCAGAAGAAAAGGATGAGTGGATTTATTTTGATTATGTTCCGGGACAGTTTGACCTAAGGTACGGAGCTCCGGATTATATAGGAAAGGTTTGCGTTATAGCTTCAGGCTACACAGAGGACGAGCTGAAGGAAATATTCTTTGGCTAGGCAGTGAGGAAAGGAGCATAAAAATGGATGATATGAAACAGGTCTTTATCATATATGGATTTTTGGAGGCAGGCAAGACACAGTTTATAAATTTTACATTAGCCCAGGATTACTTTCAGATGGATGATACAACGCTTCTTATTGTATGCGAGGAGGGAGCTGAGGAGTATGATGAAAATGTTCTTAGGGACAGCAATACATCCATGGAGGTAATAGAGGATGAAAAGGATTTTAATATAGATACCTTAAACAGACTCAATGAAAAATACAGGCCTGAACGTATTCTTATAGAGTACAACGGCATGTGGGACTGCAAGAATATAGAGCTTCCAAAGGACTGGGAAATACGTCAGCAGATGACTATAGCAGACGGAGTAACCTTTGAGACATATTTTAATAATATGAAGTCCATATTTGCGGATATGATAAGAAACTCAGAGCTTCTCATAATGAACAGATGTCACAGCACGGAAAAGCTTAACAGCTATAAAATGAGCATTAAGGCTATAAATACAGCCATTGAAGTAGTGTTTGAAAATGAGGAGGGAGAGATTGATTTGCCTCTTACGGACGAGGATTTGCCTTATGACATGAAAGCAGATATTATCGATATAGGGGAGAAGGATTACGGCATATGGTATCTTGATATGTGGGATAATACGGACCGGTATTCAGGAAAGAAGCTTCGCGTCAAGACTATGGTAATGAAGGAGCCGGGACTTCCAAAAAATTATTTTGTGGCAGGGCGGCCTGCAATGACCTGCTGTGCAGACGATATAGTTTTTATGGGAGCCATTTGTAAGTCTAAGGAGGCTAAAAATCTTGAGAGCAGGGATACCATAGAGCTTATCTTTACTATAGTTGATGAGTACAGAAGTGATTACGGAGGAAACGGGCCTGTTCTTTATGCTGAAAAGATAGAAAAGATTCCTCCCCTAAAGCAGCCTATAGTATCTATGAATTAATTACAGGAGAAAAGGTTGAAAGAAAGGCGCTTTCAACTATTGATTTTAAGTCCGCTAAAGCGGACATGGAGTAAAAATATGAGAATTATATTTATACGTCATGGAGACCCTGACTATGCAAACGATACACTGACAGCCAAGGGAAGGATAGAGGCTAAGCTTTTATCTGACAGGGTAAGTAAGTGGAATGTAAAGGAATTTTACTGTTCGCCTCTTGGAAGGGCGAAGGATACTGCAGAATATTCGTTAAAAAGGATGAATATGGAAGCGACAGTCTGTGAATGGCTTAAGGAGTTTTATTATCCCATAAAGGACCCTGTAACAGGCAGGGAGCGTATATCGTGGGACTTTTTTCCTTCATATTGGACTGAAATGGAGGGAATGTATAATAAGGATAACTGGATGAATACGCCGGTACTGGCTACAGGAGATATAGCGGCAAAGGCAAAAATGGTGTATGACGGAATAGACGGAATACTAAAGTCACATGGATATGAAAGATACAAAAATTATTATAAGGCAGTAAAGCCAAATACAGATACAATCGTTATATTCAGCCACCTTGGGGTAAGCTTTGTCATGCTTTCCCATCTCTTGGGAATATCAGCGCCCGTGCTGTGGCAGCAGTTTTTTATTGCCCCTACGTCAGTGACAGAGGTTTGCACCGAGGAAAGAGAAAAAGGGAATGCCGCATTCAGAGTAAAGAAATTTGGAGATGTAAGCCATCTTTATACCGCAGGAGAAAACCCGTCTGATTCCGGATTTTTTCAGGAGATATTTTAAAGCATTTTTTAACATGGCTGCAAGCAGCTTTTAAGATAGTTTGATAATCAAAATATATTGCCATATGGGGAAGCCTGTGATAATATTATGAAGGAAGAAAGATAAATATAAAAAGCGTAATCTTATGTATTTATATGTATATATGTACATTAAGAAGGTTAGGAATGAGGTGCAAAATGATAGTAGAACCAAAAGTAAAGGGCTTTATATGTACAACGGCTCATCCTGAGGGCTGCAGGGAAAGTGTACGCAGGCAGATAGAGTATGTAAAGTCAAAGGGCAGTATTGAAGGAGCAAAAAATGTTCTTGTAATAGGCGCATCTACAGGCTATGGACTGGCATCAAGGATAACCATGGCGTTTGGAGCGGGAGCGGCAACCCTTGGAGTAATGTTTGAAAGAGAATCAAACGGCAAAAAAACAGCAACGCCGGGCTTATATAATACAAGAGCCTTTGAAAAATATGCAGAAGAGGAAGGGTTATATGCAAAGACAATAAACGGCGACGCATTTTCAAGGGATATTAAAAATCAGGTAATAGAAACCATAAAGGCAGATATGGGAAAGGTAGATTTAGTTGTTTACAGTCTGGCAGCGCCAAGAAGGACTATGGAGGACGGTACGGTATATCAGTCAGTACTTAAGACTACAGGCGAGCCTTTTACAAATAAAAACTGGAATCTTGGAACAAATACCTTATGTGAGGCAACAATAGAGCCGGCCACAAAGGAAGAGACTGAGGCGACGGTAAAGGTTATGGGCGGAGAGGACTGGATGGACTGGATAAGGGCATTAAAGTCAGCAGACGCCATAAGTGAGGGAGCCGTAACAATAGCCTATTCGTATATCGGTCCTGTAATTACATATCCTATTTATTATAACGGAACAATCGGCATGGCAAAAAAGCATCTTCTTGAGTCATCTAAAAAGATAAATGAGGAGTATAAGGACAGCGGTATAAAGGCGTATGTATCTGTAAATAAGGCCCTTGTAACCCAGGCAAGCAGCGCAATACCTGTTGTACCCCTTTATTTTTCCATACTGTACAGAGTTATGAAGGACATGGGAATACATGAGGGCTGCATAGAACAGATGGACAGGCTTTTTAAAGACAAGCTGTATACTGATAATGTAGAGCTTGACCGGGAAGGCCAGATAAGAATGGATGACTGGGAAATGTGCGCTGATGTACAGGAAAAGGTAAAGGAAATCTGGGATAGTGTAAATGATGATACCTTTAAGAATGTGGCAGATATAGACGGGTACTGGGAAGATTTTTATCATATGTTTGGATTTAAGTATGATAATGTGGATTATACCGCTGACGTAGACATAATGTAGTCGTATTTGTTAGTAAATCTTAAGTTCTTAGCGCTTTTTAATATATTTAAAATTACTAAGAGCTTAAGATTCTTAACAGTAGCATAGTGGTAAACTGTAAAAATAAATAAGCTCAAAGAATTAAATGGGCTGTCTCAATAAGAAAAGCATATACAAAATATTGTATAATACAACTGGGTGTAAATACCATATTTTGTACGGTTAAGGCTTATTGGGACAGCTCCTTTTTAATGTTTCCCTTTTTTTGATTTTTCCGTAATCATTGCAGACAGATTTTTAATCATTTCAATTTTCTTAATATCTTCAGGAGACATGCGGGCCTTCAATACATTTAATATAATATCAGTCTCATCATCATTAAAGGTAATTCCCATAGAATTAGCTCTGTTAGTCACCTCAATGAAGAAAGGCAAAAGCTTATCCGGCTCCTTCTTCTCAGCCTGTTCGGTAAGAGAAATTAAGAGCTTAAGCTTTTTCTTGTCAATATGTTTTAGCTTTGGATTTTTTAACCAGTCGTCATTCATTATTTTCATTCCTCGTTTCATCTACAAAATCTTTAAATAAATTATCTATTTCATCAGAAAAGCCTGTATCAGTATTTTCACTGTCAGAGCTTTTATTATTTTGGCTTCCCGTATTAAGTCCTGATAAACCTGATATAATTGAGGATAAGCCGTCGCCGCCTGACATTCCGCCGGACATGAGAAGAGGAAGGAGCATTGACATCATCTCTCCCTCACTGCCCGACATATTCTGCTTTAGTATATCAAACATTTTTGACATATCAGGAGGCTTATTGTCCATTGCATCTATTGGCATTCTAAGGCATTCATTCATGGAATTTATTATACGCATAAGCTCCTCTATATGTATAATTAAAAGTAAAGGACGCCTGTATCCTATAGGAATAAATGGCAGCATAGCCTTAAAAGTTTCTAATTTATCCATGATACAGGCTCCCTTACTTATAATTCATTACTTAGTATATGATTATAGGACTTAAATTATGGCATAAAGTTAAGGTTACCTTAAACCTCCATATTTACAGCCTTTTTTACAATCATAACCTACATTAACAGCCACATCCCATATTGCCGCAGCCAGAGTCACAGCCAGAGTCGCATCCGCCTCTTCCGCATCCACAGCCACATCCGCAGCCTGAATTTGAGCCAAATCCGCCGCAGAGTAAGAGGATAAGGATAAGGATTGAACAGCTGTCATTGCCGCATCCGCCAAAGCCGCTTCTTCCACATCCGCAGCCACATCCGCCGTTATTTCCGCAAAGTAATAAAAGAAGAATTATAAGACAGCAGCTGTCTCCTCCAAATACGCTGTTATTACATGTATTGCAGCTATTGCAGCCACATCCGCAATTAAGTTCTCCCATGAGTAACTCCTCCAAAATTTATTTACACTAAATATTATGTGTGGCAGCATGTACCTGTGAAAAAAATTTAAAAAAATATGGAAGTATTTTACAAGGGGTTTTAAGTATAAATTTTTCCACAAGGTAAATCATTATATATAAGAGACAGCATTAAATAAAAAAGCAATACCGGAGGAAAGTCAGATGGCGCATTACAAGGTTGAGATATGTGGTGTAAACACAGCAAAACTACCTATTCTTACAAATGCTGAAAAGGAGAAGCTTTTTGACCGAATAGATAAGGGAGACAAAAAAGCAAGAGAGGAATTTTTATATGGAAATCTAAGGCTTGTACTAAGTATAGTTCAAAGGTTTGGGGGAGGAAATGAAAATATAGATGATTTGTTTCAGATAGGCTGCATTGGACTTATAAAAGCGCTTGATAATTTTGACCGCTCGTTAAACGTACAGTTTAGTACCTACGCCTGTCCCATGATTTTAGGAGAGGTCAGAAGATATTTAAGGGATTCAAATCAGATAAGAGTTTCAAGGTCATTAAAGGATACTGCATATAAGGCAATTTATATGAAGGAAAATTATATTAAAAATCATCAGAAGGAGCCTACAATAAATGAAATAGCGGCTGAAATAGGCGTGGACAAGGAGGATATTGTAATGGCCCTTGACGCTATACAGACACCCTTATCATTATATGAGCCGGTATATTCAGAGGGGGGAGATACCTTGTATGTTATGGACCAGGTCAGCGATAAGAAAAATAAAGAAGAAAAATGGGTGCAGGACATTGCGCTTCAGGAGGCGCTTAACAGGCTTCCGGACAGGGAAAGGAATATAGTGGAGTTAAGGTTTTTTAAGGGAAGAACACAGATGGAGGTAGCAAATGAGGTAGGAATAAGCCAGGCGCAGGTAAGCAGGCTTGAGAAAAATGCGCTAAAGAGTATGAGAGGATATTTAAGGGATTAGATGTATTAAAGCTGATAAGTGTTAATTTGTACATTTAATATACAAATTTCCTTACATGTAGTCCGGGTATGTCCCATAAACAGGCTCTGGGAGGCAGAATGGTGGAGGGCTTAAGGGAAGGCAGACAGGTAAATATAATTTTTTAAAGCTTCGGAACATGGAAGAAATTCTATCAACAAAATAC
>CAJUAO010000036.1 GCA_910584685.1 uncultured Lachnospiraceae bacterium
ATGCCCGGACTACATGCGAGGAAAAAACATATTTCAAACGTACAAATTAATATTTTACCGCATGGAGTCTCTCATCTGTTCCTTTATAACAAATAAATCCTGTTATTACAAAAAAACAATTAAAAACATAATTTAAGCTTTTAAGAACATTTATAACATAAAAAAATTTTTACGCATAATTCTCCATTTCTGACAGATAATAACAACACAATAAGGCAAAAAAACAAGCCGCTAAGACATAATATAACAGAAAACGGAGGACTTATAAAATTATGAGAGCTACAGGCATAGTGAGAAGAATAGACGATTTAGGCAGGGTAGTAGTACCAAAGGAAATAAGACGTATTCTTAAGATAAGAGAAGGAGATCCGTTAGAGATTTACACTGATAAAGAGGGCGAAATAATCTTAAAGAAATATTCTCCTATAGGAGAGCTTACAGAGTTTGCAAAGGAATACGCCGATGCCATAGCAAGCGTGTCAGGCTACAAGGTAATGATAACAGACAGAGACCAGGTAATAGCAGTGGCGGGAGGCATTAAGAAGGATTATCAGGGAAAAAGCATAACCGAAAGCATGGATGAGGTTATGAGCGATAGAGATATAGTTTTAAGCGGAAGCGGAAAAAAGGGTGTAGATATTGTGGACAAATATGAGTATGCCGAATATGGACAGGTTATTTGTCCAATAGTCTGCGAGGGAGACATAATAGGCGCCGTGGTTGTAGTTGGAAAGGATGCAGGAGTACAGATGGGTGACGCGGAAAGCAGGCTGGCAGCAGTGGCAGCGGCATTTCTGGGAAGGCAGATGGAAAGCAGATAAAAAAGTGTCGTCTAAAGCCGACACTTGCAAATTCATTTTTTGAATTTGTGGTTTGCGTGACGGAATTTCCTATATATTAAAAAAGTCTCAAGAGTTTTAACTCTTTGTGAAGCCGACTCTTTCAAGTTTGAAAAGTCTGAAAAACAGATTTAGATAAACTTGCAGTTTGCATGGAGGAATAGTCTGTATATTATTAAAGAAGTTAAAAAGTTAAAATTTTTGAAGATAACCCTTATCAACGCTTGTAAATTTGGGATTTGCTGAGGTTGAGGCTTGTGTGAAAGATTTTTTTAAATACACAAAACGTCTTGAAAATTTTGGTTATTTTGATATAAAAAGCTGTTGAAAATCCTAAAAATACTAGAAAAAATGGAAAATTCCTTGACAAATGGAAATAAATTGTTTATATATATACTATGGGTAGCAAATACATAGTATAAAACCCGAGAAAAACCTGTAAATCAGGTTATTATAAAAATATATTATAACAGAGGAGGAGTTTATCCATGAACAAGGCTGAATTAGTTGCAGCTATGGCTGCAGAAGCAGAATTATCTAAGAAGGATTCAGAGAAGGCTTTAAAGGCATTCATCGAAGTAGTAACTAAAGAACTTAAGAAAGGCGAGAAGGTTCAGTTAGTTGGCTTCGGAACTTTCGAGGTTGTTAAGAGAGCAGCCAGAGAAGGAAGAAATCCGCAGACAGGTAAGTCTATGAAGATTGCTGCTTCAAAGGCACCTAAGTTTAAAGCAGGTAAGGCTTTAAAGGACACAGTTAACAAGAAATAGTTAACGTCCATATGGATATTCTTGAACGACGGAAAGGTTCTGCTTATGAGAGTAAGCGGAACTTTTTTTGATTAATACGGTTACAAAGTTGTGCAAAAGGATAAAAATCATAAGAATGACATCATATATGGACAAAATAATAGCATGTTAGCAGCATATAGCAGCAGCATTTCAGATTTTAACCTTTTAACGACATAATCTTAATACAAAATAAAGGAGAAAAGACATGAGACTTGATAAATATTTAAAGGTTTCCAGATTAATTAAACGCCGTACAGTGGCAAACGAGGCGTGCGATGCAGGCAGGGTTACGGTAAACGATAAGCCGGCAAAGGCATCTGTAAGTGTAAAGGAGGGAGACATAATAGAAATAAAATTCGGAACAAGAGATGTGAGGGTACAGGTTACCAGCGTAAAGGAAACTGTTAAGAAAGAAGAAGCGGCAGAGATGTATAAATATTTATAAAAAAGCATAATTCCATTTTGCTCCTAATATACATTATAAAGGTATAAGCTTTGTATATGGAGGTCTTTTATTATGGAAGAAAAGCAGCATGTGGGAAGCCACAAAATGCAGATTGTAAACAGAAACCAAGGCATGATTACAGGCGTAATAGATGTGGTTTCCTTTGATTTAAGCGAGATACAGCTTGAGACAGAGCTTGGCATGCTGCAGATAAAGGGCAGCGACCTTAAGGTAAAGCGTCTTAGCCTGGAAAAGGGAGAGGTAGAGATAGAGGGACAGACTGACAGCTTTATTTATTCTGACTTAAAAAAATATAAGCGGAGCAAGGAAAGTCTTGTAGGAAGGCTGTTTAAATAAAATGGGGGATTTTATAAATCAGGAAATAAGCATGTTTTTAGAAGCAGCATACTATGGCATGCTGATGGGAATATCCTACGATGTCCTCAGAATATTCAGAAGAGTTGTCAGCCATAAGAATGTGATTGTATACATAGAGGATTATCTTTTTTGGGTAGTTTGGGGAATTATACTATTTGCGCTTATATTTAATTACAATGACGGAAATATAAGAGGATATGTGTTCGTGGCTGTGCTAATAGGAGGAATCTTATATTTAAAGAGCTTTAGCCCTTTTTTAGTCAAGTATGTATCGTTAATTTTAGGAAATATATTAACATTTATATTGAAAAAACCTTTAAAAGCAGTTAAAATGTTTATAACGAGGCTTGTAAGGAAAGCAAAGAAAGGAATAAAAAAATTAAATGGCATCCCGCATAGGAAGAAAAAAGAAGAATGAAAGCAGGCTGGGCATAGTAGGAATATGCGCAGTCGTAGTTGCGTTTGGCGTGATAATGTTTATAAAGACAAAGGATGTAAAGGAGGAGGCATCAGACTTAAGCAAAAGGCAGCAGCAGCTTGAGCAGCAGCTTGAGGATGAAGAGGAAAGAGCAGGTCAGCTTGAGGAAAGAAAAATATATGTTAAGACGAAAAAGTATGTGGAGGAAGTAGCAAAAAGTCTTGGGCTTGTGTATCCGGACGAGCTTATATACAGACCGGACAAGAATTAAGGGCTTTCCCCGGGCTCTGCGATTATACTGAAATATCCTTACATTAATATCTTTAATATTCTAAATTCCATAAATTCGATTAAAAATAATTCAAAACAGAGAAGCTGTCAAAAAATTTATTGATAGAGGGACAACCATTTGACAAAAAAATAAATCCAAACTATATATAATTCATTTTGCTGTATAAAGGGCAGCAGAATGGAGGAATATAAATGAATAAGAGGTATGTAACATCAGTGGCATCGTGGGTGTTGGGAGCGCTTGCGGTGCGGGTAAACGTGGCAGGCTTCAATCCTATAGGTATGGGCGTGTTTTCTGCCATAATGGCCAGCGGTCTTGTAAAGTTGCCGGCGTTTATTATTATGGGAGTCAGTGTTTTTATGTTTTGGGGCTTTCTGACAGGCGCAAAGTATATAATGGTAATGGCTGCAATAGGGGCGGTTATGGCTATGGCAAGAGACAAAAGAGAACGGATAAATGAGGTGGTAGGAGCCCTGGCCGGAGCCCTGCTGTATGGAGCTATGGAAATAACGGACATACTTATGTCAGAAGCCGTGAATCCTGATTATGCAGGCTTGTCACTTGTGATATTGCTTACATTTTCTGTTTCCATAGTGACGAGCCGGATAATTGAGGCAATAATGATATCGGGAAAAAGGCTCAATGGCGGCGGAAGCAAAAATCTTCATAAGGGGATGGAAAATATATATGAAGAAAAAATAAAAATGATAGCTTCTTCATTTGAGAGGATGTCAAAAAGTATAAAAAATATGTCAGACAAATCGGCGGTAAACTGTATAAGCATGCCCGCCCTGTCAATGGGAAATACAGACGGCATGGATACAGACGATATACCTAAATCCCCGCAGCTTGAGCTTGTAAACGACATTTGGAGGGGAAGGATGATGGAAAGCAGAGACGCCATTGCCCTTCAGCTAAGCGAAATGTCAAAAATTTTAAAGGATTGTACTACTTCGTCATATGTGTTTGTAAATATGGGAGAGCAAAGGGAGCGTTATCTCAGGCTAAAGCTGAAAAATATGGGAATGGTTTTAAAGAAAATAGTGGTACTAAATAACAGAAGAGGAATAAATGAGGTAAATATTACAATAAAGGCAGCAAGAGGTAAGTATGTGACTTCAAGACAGCTTGAGACGGCAATAAGCGACTGCTTTGGGAAAAAGTATAAAATGTCAAGGGATATGGGAAATATTATAAAAAAAGAATATTGTACATATAATCTCATAGAGGCGCCAAATTACTTTGTGCTTCATGGGACAGCCAAATGCGGAAGAAACGGGGAGAGCATATCAGGCGATAATTTTACATGTCTGGAGCTGATGTCAGGTCAGACACTTTTAAGCGTTTCGGATGGTATGGGACATGGCTTGAAGGCATACAGGGAAAGCGAGATGGTTCTGACGCTTTTGGAGGAGCTTATGGAGGGGGGCTTTACCGAGGAGGCATCCTTAAGGCTTATAAACAGTGTGTTTATAGTAGACAGTGATGATATAAGCCCGGCATCCCTTGATATGGGAATTATAGATTTGTATTCGGGGGTGTGTGACTTTATGAAAATAGGCGCCTCCACAACATTTGTAAAGAGAGGCGGCTGGATAGAAGCCATAAAGGCAAATTCCATGCCTATAGGAACGGAAAACATAGTAGATATGGAAACCGCATCAAAAAAACTGTATGACGGCGATTTCGTCATAATGGTGTCTGACGGGGTTATAGACGCAATAGATATGGAGGATAAGGACCGGTATATGAGCGATATATTAATGGACATACATTCCACAAATCCGCAGGAAATGGCAAAGAATATACTAGACAGGATTATAGAGGAGGCAGACGGAAGGAAAAATGATGATATGCTTGTTATGGTGGCAGGGGTGTGGGATAAATGTGCTTGATTTCAAAGCCATAATGAATTAAAATCACATAGACGGCAAGATAAATAAATTAAAATACAGAGGACTAAATATACTATAGAAGTGAAAAAAACGGAAGGAAAATATCCATGGATAAGCTATATGAAATCAGAAAAAAAACGGCTGATTACATAAAACGGAATAATATGATAGATTATGGTGATGTAATCGTGACAGGAGTTTCAGGAGGCGCAGATTCTATGTGTCTTCTGAGCCTTCTGCTTGATTTTAGGAATGTATGGAACATTGATATAACGGTGGTACATGTACATCACGGAATAAGAGGACAGGCTGCGGATGACGATATGGAGTATGTGAAGCAGTTTTGCAGGCTTAAGGGTATAGAGTTTGAGGGATTTTATTTTGATATACCTGCCATAGCCCTTGAAAAGCGCATGTCTCAGGAGGAAGCAGGCCGTATTAAGCGGTACGAAGCGTTAAATCAGGTGTGTGAGAGAAAAAAACTATCAGGAAGAAAATGTAAGATAGCGGTTGCGCATAATATGGACGACAACAGTGAAACTTTTTTGTTTAATTTGTTTCGGGGAACGGGAATCAAGGGACTTGAGGGAATAAAACCGGCAAGAGATAATATAATACGGCCTGTTATGTGTCTTGACAGAGGGGCAATATTAGAATACCTTGCGGAAAGCAAAACAGAATACAGAACGGATGAAACAAACCTTGAGACAGCTTATACAAGAAATAAAATAAGGCTTAAGCTTCTTCCATATATAGAAGAAAACATAAATGAAAGGGCTAAGTCAAATATAAACAGAACGGCAGCAATGCTTTCGGAGATAAACAGCTATATGGAAAAGCAGGCGTTGAAGGCTTACAATAAAAATATAAATACAGATAGGGATAAAAAAAATATAAATATATCCGACAAGCTTTGGAGAGAGGATAAAATTATAGTCAGAATGGTTATAAGAATGGCAGTGGAAGGAGCAGCCGGCAGGCTTAAGGATATTACGTCAAAGCATATAGAAAGCATAGCGGAGCTTGGAAACAATCATGTTTCAAGAATGGTTGACCTGCCTTATAATTTAAAGGCTGAGAGAACATATAAGGGAATTACGTTAAAGCGGGTAAATAAATTAAAAAAGGAAGAAGAACAAAATAAAGAGTCAGAGGATACAGAGATAGGATTTTGTCTTGACGGGCTGTCAGAGGAAAGCTATAAGGTGAATATGTCTGAAGGCACATTAACTTTTACTGTTGAAAAAAACACTTCATTAGATTTAAGCGAAAAGGGATATACTAAATTAATGAATTGTGATATACTAAAAAGCAAGCTATCTGTAAGGCACAGGAGAAGCGGCGATTATATGGTTATAGATAGTGACGGAAGAAAAAAGAAGCTTAAGGATATGCTTATTGATTTAAAGATTCCAAGAGAAGAAAGAGAGCGGCTTTGGCTTCTTGCGGCAGGACAGGAAATTCTTTGGATAGTAGGCTATAGAATGAGCGAACGATGCAAGGTGGATAAGTCGGCTTCCATGGCGTGCAGGGTTACTTTTGTGGGAAAGCGGCAAAGGATGGAGAAAAATGAGTGATAAAATAAGCGTATTGATTGATGAGGAGACTATTGATAAAAAGATAAGGCAGATGGGAGAAATCATTAGTAAGGAGTATGAGAATAAAAATCTTCATATGATATGTGTACTTAAGGGAGGCACATTTTTTATGTGTGAGCTGGCAAAGCGTATAACTGTGCCGGTTTCACTTGATTTTATGGCTGTGTCAAGCTACGGTATGGATACGGAGAGCAGCGGCAGAATAAAAATAATAAAGGATTTGGATGAGGAAATAGAGGGAAGGGATGTTCTGGTGGTTGAGGATATCATTGATTCCGGAAGGACATTAAGCTATCTTTTAAAGCTGTTAAGGGAAAGAAAACCGGCAAGCTTAAAGCTTTGCACCCTTCTTGATAAGCCGGACAGAAGAGTTTGTGAGGTAGAAGTAAATCACACAGGATTCGTTATCCCGGATGCATTTGTAGTGGGATACGGTCTTGACTGTGCTCAAAAATATAGAAATTTACCATATATCGGAGTAATAGAAACAAATTAGGAGGTAGAAAATTGAACAAGCAGACGAGGGGCATAGGATTTTATATTGCATTTATTTTGGTGTTGGTTGCAATGTATTTCCTTGTAAAAATATCCATGACTACAGGAAACACCTACACATATCAGGATTTAAGAAGTGATTTGGAAAACAAAAATATAAAGGAAATTACCATATCGCAAAATAAGGAGATACCTACGGGATATATTTCCGTTAAGCTTACAGGCGATTTAAAAAAGACCATGTATGTTTCAGATGTAAATGAAATAATGGCAATGGCGGACGAGGCGGAAGTAAAGTATACTTTAGGGGATGTGGAGAGAGACAGTATATTCTGGACGACTATATTTCCGGTGCTTGTAGTTGCGGTAGTTGTGCTTATATTTGTTTTTATGATGAACGGTCAGGCGGCTGCAGGCGGCGGAAATAACAAGATGATGAATTTTGGAAAAAGCCGCGCAAAGCTAATGAGCGATTCGTCAAAGAAGGTTACTTTTAAGGATGTGGCAGGTCTTAGCGAGGAAAAGGAGGACCTTGAGGAGATAGTGGATTTTCTTAAGGAGCCAAAGAAATATATAGAGGTAGGGGCAAGAATACCAAAGGGAGTTATTCTTGTAGGACCTCCGGGTACAGGAAAAACACTTCTTGCAAAGGCTATTGCAGGAGAGGCGGGAGTGCCGTTTTTCAGCATATCCGGTTCAGACTTTGTGGAAATGTTCGTAGGTGTCGGAGCCTCAAGAGTAAGGGATTTATTTGAGGAAGCAAAGAAAAACGCGCCATGCATAGTGTTTATTGACGAGATAGACGCCGTGGCGAGACGTCGTGGAACAGGCATGGGAGGCGGGCATGATGAAAGAGAGCAGACTCTTAACCAGATGCTTGTTGAGATGGACGGCTTTGGCGTAAATGAAGGTATTATAGTTATGGCGGCTACAAACAGGGTGGACATACTTGACCCTGCTATTTTAAGACCCGGAAGATTTGACAGAAAAATACATGTGGGAAGACCGGATGTTAAGGGCAGAGAGGAAATACTTATGGTTCACGCCAAGAATAAGCCTCTTGGCGATGATGTGGACCTTGCAAGGGTAGCGCAGACCACGGCAGGCTTTACAGGCGCCGATTTGGAAAATCTTTTAAACGAGTCAGCAATACAGGCGGCTAAGAGTGAAAGAAAGTATATTACGCAGGAAGACATAGATAAATCCTTTATTAAGATTGGCATAGGCACCGAGAAAAAAAGCCATATCATATCAGAGAAGGAAAAGAAAATTACGGCGTATCATGAATCGGGCCACGCCATATTGTTCCATGTTCTTCCGGATGTGGGGCCGGTACATACGGTATCGGTTATACCTACAGGAAACGGCGCGGCAGGATATACCATGCCATTGCCTGAAAGAGATGAGATGTTTAACACGAAGGGTAAGATGCTTCAGACTATTATGGTTAGCCTTGGAGGAAGAATAGCCGAGGAGCTGACCTTTGATGATATTACAACAGGAGCATCCCAGGATATAAAGCAGGCGACAGGAATGGCGAAGGCAATGGTCACAAAGTACGGTATGTCGGATAATATGGGACTTATATGCTATGGAAATGATGAGGAGGAGATATTTGTAGGCAGAGACTTTGGACATGAGAGAGGATATGCGGAGGATACAGCTTCAGCCATAGACAGGGAGGTTAAGAATATAGTTGACGACTGCTACGAAAAGGCAAAAAAAATAATAACAGAGCATATGGACGTGCTGGAAAAGTCAGCAGAGCTTCTTATGGAAAAGGAAAAGATAGGTCAGGAGGAATTTGAGGCGTTATTTGTATAGATAAAAAAGTGTCGGCTTTGCCGGCACTTTTTGTATATATTGTATAAATTATGGTAAAAGCATTGTATATTTATAACAAAAGAAAACGGGAAAAAAAGTCATTTTTGTGCAGACTTTTGAGTATGCAGATGCTATACTACATATCGTAAAACCCCCCAATACATTATATAGTTTTTGCTACACCCCATAAAACAAAATACCTTCTCCTAAACAGGCAGCTTCGGCTGTCTGTTTTTTTCATAAAATAATGGAGGAAGGAATGTATTGTATATTTTGCATAAAAGAAAATATAAATTTTTATTATTTTTGTACACACTTTTTCAATCACAAGTGCTATACTACGTATCGTAAACCCCCAATACATTATATAGTTTTTGCTACACCCCATAAAAACGAAATACCTTCTCCTAAAACAGACAGCTTTGGCTGTCTGTTTTACTTTCATGATACATAATAGTATTATCGTTACACTATATAAGCATAAAATAATATAGACAAAACTATTCAATTATATTAAAATAAAAGTACTTATCGTTTAGCAAAAATGCATTAAATGTGTTGAAATAAAATATATAGTGCGTTATTAACGCAGAAATGGAGATTATAAACAATGTCAATATATAATAAATTAAGTAAGATGAACAAGTTCTTACTATATGTAAACAACATGAGAGCCATTATCAGAAGGGATTCTTTGTTCAGCGACTGTACGGACCAGTTTTTAAATCCCTGTGAGCCAGAGCCGGGGGATAAGGTAAAAATACGTTTCCGTACATTCCATAACAATCCTGATATGGTATATCTGTGCGCATACGATATAAAAATGGAAATGCATATAGTTGAAACCGGCGATATGTTTGATATATATGAGACAGAGATAAGCGTTATGGAGGATAAGGTAGAGTATTATTTTGAGATTGTATCAGGCTTTGAAAGATGCTATTATACAAAGCTTGGAGTAGTTGACGATTTGCCTCACGAGTACTTTTTTACCATAGTTCCCGGCTATAAGACGCCTGAATGGGCAAAGGGAGCCGTTATGTACCAGATTTTCGTAGACAGGTTTTATAACGGAGACAGAACAAACGACGTGGAAAATGGAGAATATTCATATATAGGCGGTTACACGGAAAAGATTGAAAATTGGGATAAATATCCTGCAGCCATGGGCGTGCGTGAATTTTACGGAGGAGATTTACAGGGAGTTTTAGATAAGATGGATTATCTTCAAAGTCTTGGAATTGAGGCAATTTATTTTAACCCCCTGTTTGTTTCTCCGTCTAATCATAAGTATGACATACAGGATTATGATTATATTGACCCTCATTATGGCAGAATAGTAGATGATGAGGGGGAGCTGCTAAGGGACGGGGAGCTTAGAAACAGCAGGGCAACAAAATATATAAACAGAGTGACAAATAAGAAAAACTTAAATGCCAGCAATGAGTTGTTTGCAACACTTGTGGAGGAGGCTCACAGGAGAGGTATTAAGGTTATAATAGATGGAGTGTTCAATCACTGCGGCTCCTTTAATAAATGGATGGATAAGGAGCATATATATGAGGATAACGATGAGTATAAGACAGGCGCTTACGAGACGAAGGACAGCCCGTACCATAATTTCTTTAATTTCTTTGAAAATGATGACAGCAGATGGCCTGAAAACAGCTCATATGACGGATGGTGGGGCTATGATACCCTTCCTAAGCTGAACTATCAGGGCTCAAAGGAATTGGAGGAGTATGTTCTGGGAATAGCAAAAAAATGGGTATCGCCACCTTACAATGTAGACGGCTGGCGTCTTGACGTGGCGGCTGACCTTGGCTATGACGGAGAATATAATCATCAGTTTTGGAGAAAATTCAGAAAAGCCGTTAAGGAGGCAAATCCAAACGCCATTATACTTGCAGAGCATTATGGAGACCCGTCGTCATGGCTTCAGGGAGACCAGTGGGATACGGTTATGAACTATGATGCGTTTATGGAGCCTGTAACATGGTATCTTACAGGTATGGAAAAGCACAGCGACAGCAAGTCGGAAAATTTAATAGGAGATACCTCATGGTTTATAAATACCATGAAATATAATATGGCAAAATTTCATACGCCGTCCCTTATGGTAGCTATGAATGAGCTGTCAAATCACGACCATTCCAGATTTTTGACGAGAACAAACGGAGTAGTAGGAAGAACTGCCATTCTGGGACCTGATGCAGCCAATCAGGGAGTGTCAAAGGCTGTTATGAAGGAAGCGGTTGTTATGCAGATGACATGGATAGGAGCGCCTACGGTTTATTACGGAGACGAGGCAGGAGTATGCGGCTGGACCGACCCTGATAACAGAAGAACATATCCTTGGGGACATGAGGATATGGAGCTTGTAGACTTCCACAGGGAGATGATACGGATAAGAAAGGAGAACATTGCTCTTAAGAAAGGCTCTTATCTTCCTCTTGTGGGAGAGTATAACTTCTTTGCATATGGGCGTTTTTATAAGAATAACAGACTTCTCATATTAATAAATAACGGAAATGAGGAGGTTACAAAGAGAATAAGAGTGTTTAACCTTGGAGTAAGAAGGGACGCAACCATGGAAAAGCTTATGGAGACAGGTGAAATCGGATACAGTACCTATTGTGAGCAGTATTCTGTGGATAATTACTATATAAATATTACAATAAAAGGAAAGTCTGCGGTAGTTATGAGAGAAATTGTGCGTGAATAAATTAACAGCCTGAAGAAGTTAAGCCCCGATACCCTGTGGGAAAGTCCCATATTGCAGCTTTAGCAGGCAGG
>CAJUAO010000037.1 GCA_910584685.1 uncultured Lachnospiraceae bacterium
AGTCCGATAAAGCGGAGGAAGTGCAGGCAGAGGAGATAAAATTGGATATTGTGAAGATGCAGTTACGGGAGGCTGTGAATGATTTTGAAGATGTGCAGAAACAGGCAGATTTTGTGAAAGAGCAGGCAATGCAGCAGTATGAGAAGTACCGCAGGGTTGAGCCGAGTGAAAGAGGAATTACTATGTTTGATGATATGCTGCAATTAAAGCGGGAAAATATGATGCTGAAGGACGAGAACAGGACACTGAAGGAGAAATTACAGAAAGCATATGATTTCATGAAACAGTTTACCATTAATGGGTTAAATATGCTGGAGCGTTTTCTGGAGTCTATTGGCGAGAGGGTGCAGCGTTTTTCAGAGAATATCGGTTTTGGTGTCAGGGGCAGGTAGGGATAGTGAAGATGTCAGATACATGTGCGCGGTGGAAAAGGACCCCGCATTTTAATTGCCCCTCTTTGTGATTGTTGTTGATAGTGACATGATTATATGATATAATATTTACATTCAATTTTTGAAATTAATGATACAATATGATTGTATTGTTATATTTAAGCATGAAGGAGGTGCGATGGGTGGATATATATCCTCGAAGTATAAATGGAAAATCCGATGTTATGAATCCTTCTAGGAATCGCACATCAAGTATTATGCCATCAGATATAAGAATAGGGAATTGTTCCATAATGCCGAATATTGTAAGGGGAAAAAATGTAACATTTCCCAATGGCATGATTTTAGGTATTTGGGGTTTGATTGTATTGTTGATATTATTTATTTATATATATTCTTGCTGTTCTTTTGCTAATCAATTTGAAAGAGATTGGAGTCGCGTTGAGGAAAAATCTGGTTCGTATTATGAATTGAAATTATGCGTTTCGAACGGCAAGATAGAATATAAGTTTGACTCTTGGCTGATAAATACATCATTAAATACATATAGTTATAATATTGTTATGCCAGGGAAAGTAATTATAGACGGGAAAATGGTTGATGTTGAAATTAAAGATGATATGATGATTCTATCACCATCAATTACATCGGCAGATGACAAAGAATATTGGATTAAATAACAGGAGGAATAAAGTATGTTAATTGTGTTAGTAGTTTGTATTTGTTATTTGATTAATAACGCTATCATTGCATCGTTTCTAAAGAATGCAGCTTATGCAAAAGGATATGATGATAATTGCCATGCGTGGGCTGTGAGCTTTTGGTTAGGACTTCCAGGTTGGATATATGTTGTCTCATTACCAGACTTGGTTCAGCGTAAAAATCAAGAAGCAATTATTAATTTGCTATCAAAGGGCAATGTAGAGGTAAATAAAGATGAATTGCCTGATTTATAAGTCCAGCGGGACGGTGTGATGTCAAGAGATAAGTAGTTGAAAAATTATATATTTTCGTATATATCTCAGGAAGACAAAAAACACCCACCTAAGCCCTGTCGACCAGATTTTTTTAAAATGAGCAGAACATAGCTTATCAGCAAGCAGATGGAATCTACTTTGCCGGACTGTATAAACGAGTGTCTTTCAGCAGTCGAAAGACTAATCGAACAAATTTACGAGCAGTTAATGCGAGTGCACGTTTGTGTTGGCATCTGTTTACCTCTTTGTATTTGAGGTGGTAGAAGTCGCTGTATTCCTTGTCACATCTTACAAGAGAAAATGCTGCTTCACACAGATAACACTTTAAAAATCGGTTTCCGGATGGAATAAGCCTTGTAACTTCGGCTTCAAATCCACCAGACTGGTGTTGTTTCCAGGCAAGACCTGCACATTTAGCAAGTGCAGCTTGATTATCAAAACGATTGATATCACCGATTTCAGCCATGATTCCGGCTGAATATACAGGACCAACACCTGAAATTGATACCAATAAATTTGGCAAGAGTTCCATCTGGGCTTTGATAGCTTTATCGAACTCTTTGATTTGAGATTCCAATGCATTCGTTGAGGTTATGGATATAGAAAGTACCTGATTAACAGAATCATTTACCGTTTTAGGCAAGCGGTAAGAACTGCGGGCAGCTTTCTGGATGGCTTTGGCTACTGCATCGGGATTGGGAAAACGATTTTTCCCTTTTCTAATGATGAAATCAGTAGGCTCTTGTAAGTCCATATTTGCCAGTACTTCTGAGGATTCAAATTCGTCGTAGACAGCAAGGGCTGTAGTGCTGAATACCTTTTCCTGTGTCATGGTAGAATACTTCTTGAACAGTACATTTATAAATCTTTGCTTTTCTTTTGTGAGATTCTGAACAGCAAAGTATCGTGCTCGTGTGAGGTTTTGAAGTGCTTTGTAGCGATAGTCTCCCAGATAAACCTCTTTGTTGATTCTACCGAAGCGCAGGCAGTCAGCAATAACAAAAGAGTCCACATAGTCATTCTTTGGCAGGTCATTATAAGAATCATGAAATTTCTTGACCTGCTTGGGATTGAGGACATGACTCTTTCTGTTAAACGGTGCCAGAGTGGCATCTTCCCTAAAAAAGTATACAAGGTTGTCACCATAGACAGAGGTTGCTTCGAGATCTATAAGGACTGTATCAAGGGAATGAGAAGTCAAAGAAAGGATTCTTTTTACCAACTGAGTAGAGCCTTCAAGAGAGTTAGCAACAGAAAAGTTACTGTGCTTGTCACCGTTTGGAAGCATCAGGTAAACGACATTGGATTTGCTGCTTACATCAATACCGACGTAAAGAGTGTTTATTGTGATCACCTTCTTTCGTTGTAGATTAAAGTGTTCAATCAGCTTGGTAAAACCCATGATCATGGAGCAGCGGCACCCTCGCATATAAGAATCCAGCTTAAGATGGACAGATGTGAAACCACACTGCTAAATGGTAGTCCATGTACTTAAGCAAACAGCCAGCCGGTTTGAAGCTAACTTTCATATCAGGAGAACAGACTTTATTTGAAGCAACCATTACTGGCTCGACAAGGAGAAAAAAGAACTATTACCTGATTGATACTAGGACAATTATATCATGGGCTTTACCAAGCCTAATGAACAATATTTAGTAACTTATTAACTAAGATACATGCATTTATGTATCTAAACGATATTATACGAGGAGAATGGTGATGGAAAGATATCAACGATTATATAGTATTGGTGAAAATTTGTATCAAGCAAATTCGGATATATTATTATGTGCAGGTGTATTATTATTAGAGACTAAATCAAATAAAGTTTTAGCGCAATTGAAATTCAGAAATTTATCTGATAAGATTGTTAAAGGCTTTCAAATCTCATTAAATTGTTTTGATATTGGTGATAAAGAACTAGAAGGTGTAGATGAATTCCAGTATTTAGATTTAAATTGTGGACAAGGAATGGAATTTGGCAGTAAAACTCCAATTTACGTGGAATCTCCTAATACCAGATCTTTTAAAATAAATTCATGCACAGTTTATTTTAAAGATGGTTCTAAAACGACTATTGAAGGAACTTGGGAAAAACTCCCAAAACAACTAGATATTTCTTCGAATAATGATTTGTTAAAACAATATCAAATCGAATTTGGAGCCAAAGCTAGTTTCCGTTTTTGGAACACAGAAGATGCATGGAGTTGTTCGTGTGGTGCAATAAATAAGAACGAATATGGTATTTGTTACAATTGTAAAAATACGAAGAGTCGTTTGTTAGCGGTTGATGAAAGTGTTATAAATAATAATCTTGAAAAGCGGATTCAGAAAGAAAAAGAACTGGCTCGCAAGAAGGAACTTGAAATTCGAGAAAAGGAAAAAATTCGCGTTCAGAAAGAAAAAGAGAAAAGGGAAAAAACAAAGAACGTAATAATAAAATCTGTTTTTTCGTGTGTTACTGTACTACTATTGGCAATTGGAATTTATGTGAGTACACAAGTAGTGTATCCTAATATGCAATATAAAAAAGCTGTTGAATATTATAACAGTCAGAAATATACGGAAGCTCTTGAAATATTTGGCAAAATAGTTGGAAAGAAATCAGATGCAAAAAGTTATATTACTAAAACAAAGTATGAAATAGCAAAAAACTATTTCAATGATGGAAATTACGAAAAGGCGATCACTAGTTTTGAAGAGTTGAATGGATTTGAAGATTCAAAAGAATATATAGAAAAATCAGAGGAAGGAATAAAAGAAAATGAAAAAGCTGAAAAATACAAAGAGGCAACTGAATTGATTTCTTCTGGAGAATATGATGAAGCTTTGAAAACATTAAAGTATATAATTGGTTATAAGGATACAGATTCTTTGAAAAAAGATTGCGTTGAAAAATATTCAAATGAATTATTGGCTGATAAGAACTATGAAGAATGTATAAAAATTTGTAGTGAAGAACATGTTTATAATGGTGCCTATCATAAATCTTGTTATTATAGTGGTATATCTTTACAAGATAAAAAGCATTATAAAGATGCAGTAGGTATGTTTAGCAATGCTGATAATTATAAAGATTCAGAAAAAAGAAGAAAACAGTGTCAGGCATATATTGACTATGATAAAGCTATAGAGTATATGGAGAGTGGTGATTTAAGTAAAGCTATAGATATCTTTTCAAAGAATAAAGATTTAAAGGATGCGACTACATATCTGAATCTATGTAATAATTATGTTAAATATGCAGGTAAATGGGTTTGCAGAACCTATTATATTTATCATGATGATGGAAGTGTTTCTGATTTGAATTACACTGCGGATGATGAGGATATAGAAGTTGATGTGTGCATTTCCCGAAACAAGAAAGTTACATACAGAGTTGAGGGAGCAAAAGCTAAAATAAATGGTAATGTTTTGACATATACAAAGTATTATAAAGGTTCTGATATAAGTACTTTCAATTTAGCGACTGGTGCAAGGGTAACTCAGTTTTTACATAGTGATGGAAGCAAGTCTGACAGATATGTGTATACTCACGTGAAGAAATAAATGCAATTATATGAGTATACACCACTTTACAACTTTATAAATAATATCCCTGATGCTGAATCAGTTGTTTTAAAACCTTAATTATAGCTTTTGATTTTATGTGTGTTTCGGCTTTTTTCACGAAAATGGCATAAAATACCTGCTGGCGAATTTGTTCGCTCAGTACGAAACGAAATTCCTGGACGCTTTCTGTCTTGTATTTGGAAAACGTCTTGTCCTGATACGGCAAAAGTTTCATTGCACAATACGCTATGTTGATTAGATTGACAAGCATTTCTATCCCTTTGCGGCTCCGCACCATGTAGCTGCATAATGACCAGAAGGTTTTCTGTTCGTAATAACTAACTTCGATGTTCCACCGAAAAGCATAAAGCATCAGAGGAATAAACTGCATACGGCTGCTTCCTGTCTGATTCAGTGGGGATTTTTCTTGCCAGGCACAGAATATCTGCAGCTGTTCTGGAAAAACTGTGCTGAAATATAAACGCCTGCCACCATTTTCCTTGTCAGCTGATGTAACATATGCCAAGACTGTCCTTTTGCCAAAAATGTTTGTAAGGACACGGCGCACAGCCATGTAATAGTCTCCAATTTTTTCATCTGACAGAGTAAAATCATCCTGGATGGAGAGCCTGTCGCCATGCGTTGCAGGACGTCCTCTTTTCCCCGTCCGCTGTGGCGGCAAATCATAAATGACGGAATCAAGCCTTGCATTTCCTATAAGGCCAAGGTTTTCATATTCGTCTACGATAGAAACAAGGCTCTTTTTTACATACCAGCTGTCACAAAGGAGGACGACGTTTTTCTTTGTACGCAAGACAGGCATTACATGCCGCACCATAGATGCAGCCAGTTCCAGTTTAGATTCCTTTTTCTGCCACATGCGGTATCCAAGCGGTACGCACAGATAATGGATCCTGTCCTTATTCCATACAGGGACACAGAGCATTACGCTCACAAAACAGTGTCCATTCAGGTAATTAGAGCCATTATGCGCAGCATGGTCGAAAAGCTTTGAAGCATCTTCAAATTTTTTGCCGAATTTTGCAGCCATTGTATCATCAATACACAGGAAGACAGGCTGGGAGGACAATTTTTCTGGTATGAGCTTTAAAGCCATACCAGCAGTGACATTCATAAATCTAGAATAATCAGCTTTTGCATAAGAACATGCATAGTAAAATGCATTCAGGGATTTTTCTGTAATCCCTGATAAAAAATGTCTGTACAGCGAACGGATGGAACCTGCCGACTCCATAGCAAGGATAGATAACACCAGCAGGAACAAGGTTTCAATAGTTGGTAAGGAAAAAGTTTTAAAATAAATATAAAAATAACGGTACAGTCTACCAATTAGATTGTTTTCATTGTATAATAAGTCTGACGTACAAGGTCACCATCTTTCGTATAGTTTTGTGTGCAAACTTATTATACATTAGAAAGTGCCTTGTGCGTTATTTTATTTTTCAAAAAGTTGTAAAGTGGTGTGAGTATACTGAAAATAAGTATTAATTTAATAGAAACAACAAATCAGGAGTCGATAAGAAAATCTTATCGGATTCTTTGTTTTGAGAGAAGGTAACTAATGGATAAACAAGATTTAGAAATCATAGAAAAACTTTTCGAGCCAGCAAAGAAGCTTTTTTATTCTCTTGTGGAAACAGGCAGATCCTAGAGCTTCGGGAGTATGTTCCGGAGGAAAATATTGTTACAGATAAGATGTCTGGCAAAGATTTAGAACGACCGGGTTATCAGGCGTTAAAAGGATCTCTTGAATTGCGGAGCGGAGACACCCTTTATATTAAGAGTCTTGACCGATTATCAAGAACAAAAGCAGACATTAAATCGGAACTACAATGGTTTCAGAAACAGGAAATCCGTTTGATGGTGTTGGATCTTCCGACAACGATGATTGAAGTGCCGGAGGGACAGGAGTGGATCATTGATATGGTGACAAATATATTGGTGGAGGTTCTGGCATCCATTGCCGAACAGGAAAGACAGACTATTCGGAAACGACCGAGGGAAGGAATTGCAGTAGCCAAGCAGAGAGGAAAGAAGTTTGGACGTCCTAAAAAGAGGGTGGCAGATTGGGATAATGTATATTTCCAGTGGTGCCAGAAGAGGATTACGGCAACGAAGGCTGCATCGATTTTGAATATTTTCAGGACACAATTTTATAAAATGGTGAGGGAAGAGCAGAGAGCAGGTAAATAAGATGGTGAAAGTCACCGAATCTTATTTATAGACGATATATAGTTGTTTTCGGTTTTATTTTTGATAAAAAATGATGTGTATAGGAGTGGATTAGGCTCATGAACAACGTGAGAAACGTAGCAGAGGAGATTGTGTTAAAAGAGCTGATATAATCAATTTGGAGTAAAAATGTTTTATAATTCCTCCCTAGGTGTATGTGCCTGGCTTTAAAACTATAAGGCGAACAGTTGGTGTAATCGGTAGCTATACATGGGCGATTGTAAAGCGGGGGTTATTCTCAGTCACCATACTAAAATATCAAACTTTGAAGTGAGAGGTGGGATAAGTGAAAAAAATATATGTGTGGGAACCTTGGTTTTTCATATTCTTTGGTGTATTTCATTTACATAGGATATGGGGATTGGTTGACAGAATATCTTATGCTGATTTTTGGATTGGAGTATTAGAGAACAAAGGTTTGTTTTATTTTGCACTGATGGGTATTTTGACATTTCTTTGCATATGTGGAATAGTGATATTTTGTAAGAATATAAAAAACAATTATTGGTGGAGATGGATATACATTTTCGGTGGAGGATATTTATTGTTTGATTTATTTGTAGTAGCAATCAGCTTGAAAGTATGGAATGATTTATTATTGTTTATGTTTGATGTTAATTCTTCATACTGGAACATAGTGTGGGGATTCTTTATTTTATTAGGTGCATTTGCATTTTGTCTGGGTGTAAAATTGTTAAAACAAAGTAGAATGCGAATTTGAAATCTGTTTTTATGAGTTTGAATTAGGACGGAGGAATATGATTTTGATAGAGAAAGCAGAGAAAGAAGATTTGGAAGAAATACTTAAATTACAATATTTGGCTTATCAAAGTGAGGCCAGACTTTTTGATAATATGGATATTCCACCTTTAAAGCAAACGATAGAAGAAATATATGAAGAATTTCAAAAAGGAGTTATTTTAAAAGTAGTAGATGACGGAGGGGTTATTATAGGTTCTGTTAGAGCATATCGAGATGGCAGGACTGTTTATATCGGAAAATTGATAGTGCATCCATCAAAACAGGGACAAGGGATAGGAACACAACTTTTGTTTGAAATGGAGAAACAATATCCGCACAAAAGATACGAGTTGTTTACCAGTACCAAGAGTGAAAGGAATATAGCATTATATCAGAAGCTTGGCTATAAAATATTTGACGAGGAACAAGTTACAGAGGAATTGAGATTTGTGTATATGGAGAAAGGATAGAATTGTCAATAAAAAGGGGACAAGAAGTAAGGTGTTGGACGGAGGCGGCAATTTGAAAATCATAGCTTATGAAGATAGATACAGAGATGATTTGATTTTTATGATTTTAGAAGCGAAAAACGCTCTTGGAAGAGTGCCGGTTGGAACTCCCAGAGAGCAGTGGTTTGAATTCTATGCATTCTATCTGAAATACACATATTAGGAGTACGAGAAACAATATATGAAAAAGGAACTGAAAACGAAAAATCGGGAGGAATATAGACTATGATGAAAAGGGAATTGGGGATTGCCAGATGCGGGCTTGCCTGCTGTCTTTGTTCCGAAAATACAACATGCAATGGCTGTGATTCCGGAAATTGTCCTGACAATGACTGGTGTGAAAACAGAAAATGTTCATTGGAAAAAGGCATTGCCCATTGTTACGAATGTGAGGAAGATTGCAAAAGAGGCTTATTGAGCAAAATCAAGCCATATGGATTTACCCTGTTTATCAAAAGATATGGTGAGAATAAACTTCTTGATTGTCTTGCGGAGAATGAGAAAAGAGGGATTGTATATCATCGGGGAGGAATCAATGGGGATTATGATAATTTTGATGATGCGGAGAAACTGATAGAATTTATTAAGACGGGAAAGCGTTAAATCTCGTAATTAGTGGAGGTATTCAATGGAAGTACAGGTAAATACATTAACACCGGAGTTGTTTTTAGAGCTATACACCTCTGTTGGTTGGGAGCCGCCGTATATCGCACAGATTCAAAAGGCTTTAGAAAATACGGTTGCAACATTTACGGCTTATGATAATGGACAAGCGGTTGGGATGGTGAGATTGATTGGTGACGGCGGAATGTCCTTTTATATCAAAGATTTTGCGGTCGTACCAACGTGCCAATCAATGGGTGTGGGAACAATTTTGATGGATCGTTTGGAAGGATATATAAAAGAAACAATTGCCTCTGGTTGGGCGGTAAGTTTGGAACTGATTAGCACGAAAGAGGCAGTTTTGTTTTATCAGAAAAAGGGTTTTGAAGAAAGACCTTGTGAATGGGATGGTCCCGGAATGTTCAAAATGGTTTGTTCAGAATAGAATTAAGGGGGAAAATCGTAGTGACAATACAAAAATGCATGATAGACGACTGCGAATATCTGGCAGATCTCAATAAAGAGCTAATCCATGCGGAGGGCAGCGATAATCCAATGACAATAAAGGAAGTGGAGCAGCGGATGAAAGATTTTCTTCAGACATTTTATGAGGCATATTTCTTTATTGAGCGAGATAGGGTGGTTGGATATGCGTTGATAAAGATGGACTGTGAACCATTATATTTGAGGCAATTTTTGATTATTCAGGAATACAGACGGAGGCATTATGGCGAACAGGCATTTCAGATGTTATTATCCTGCTTAAAAACGGATTCTGTTGATATTGAAGTATTGAGTAATAATGATCAGGGAGTAAAGTTTTGGGAAAAGATGGGGTTTGTGGAAAGGCATAAATATATGCGATATAAAAATAAGGAGAAATAAGATGCAAGAATTTGATTTGGAATTTTATCGGGCAAACGCAAATGCTAAATTACTTAGTTTTTTTGAATATCTTTATATCAAGTTGGGATTAAAAGAGGATGAAAAGTTTCTTAAGGAGTATTTTGAAATTGTCAATGAGAATGACTTGATAGAAAGTTTGAATTATTATATTGTGAAGAATCATGTTACAGCACAGATAACAGCAGACAACTATATTTCATTTATAACCACATTTTACGAAGAATTATATGAAAAATATGGTGTTACTAATGAAATTTTTCTCAATTTGGAAATGAAGAAAAGACTTTTAAAAAGAACAAAGGGTATTACAACTTCCCTTCGCAAGACTGAGAGTAAGGATGTTGCTTCAGATGAGCAATATGAAACTTTAAGAATCGGTTTAAAAGATACAATGTCGCATTTTGAATATGAGGATATTCGTCAAGAGTTAACTGATTATAATAATAAATCAATTAAAAATACAGAACAGTATTATAGTTTGCTGTCTGTGATAACGGTCAATATAGTGTTAGAATATGCAATAAAACAAATTAGCATTGCTAGACTGTTATTTTCGGCTCTTAATTTAGGGGAAAAATATATAAAAATTAATGGTTATAAACTTCCTTTAAATGATGATATGGTTAGACTTTTTAATTTGTATCTGCCAATACGTTCTTTTGTTTTGCAAACATTTTCAGAAAATAGTGAATGGTTATTTGTAACAGCAGAGGGTCAATCTTGTTTACGTCCTACCAAAGGGGGAAAGGGTCAAATTAATTATGATACCTTTTTTAAAATTGTGGGTGATTATACAGAAGGGAAAAAATCATTAACTCCATTTGCTAATAAACGAATAATAGAAATGATAAGAGCAGGTGTGGATATAAGCACTATTTCAGAATTAACCGAGAAACCTGCGAATACTATTGCTAAATTGGATGATGTATCACGAGAGCAGAGACAAAAGGAAGAAGCATTATTGAAATTTTTAAAAGAGGACAAAAATAATTTTAAGATTAGGCGTAAAGGATATATAGACTGTCCATATTGTGGGAATTCTTATGAGGCAGTAAGTGAGAATTGGCTGTTAGTTCAATTTGTAAAAAATGGAAAGCTATATCTTGCATGTAAGGAGTGTCAAGGAAAGTATGAGTAGAGAAGTTATAAATACTTATCAGTTAGAAGAAATATTGCCGAAGATTATTGATTATGAGGAAGAAAATTATTACAATAACATAGGTGTGGATTCTAATCTTGAGAAAGATTTGCTAGAGGATTTGCAAATGTTAGATAATAAGTATAAAGAAATAACGAAAAGTGTAATAATAAGATATCAAAAAATTGTCGAGCATATAAAACAAACAAGAGGCAGAAAGTGCCAAATATGTCAATATAGTTTTATTATGGATAATGGAAATGAGTATTGCGAAGCACATCATATACAATATTTATCCAAGAATGGCTCACAAAGTTCCGACAATGTTATTTTATTGTGTCCAAATCATCATAGAATGTTTCATTATGCACATGATGCTGTTTTTGTGGATGACTTGGTTGATGGAAAGCGGAAAGTGTTAATTGAAAATGTTGAACATTTGATAGATTTTAGTTAATAAAAGAGAAGATTGTATTTTCAGAGGAAATTTGCTTAAGTGGGATTAGCTAGTGTACTGACACATTTATATTCAGTTTAATAATTCTTTTATTTTTCACCGTT
>CAJUAO010000038.1 GCA_910584685.1 uncultured Lachnospiraceae bacterium
TAATAGAATTTCTTATTGCCTTTGAAGTTTCCATAAAATATTATATAGCTGTCCGTCTGCTAAAGTTGCAGCATGGGGATTCTCCACAGAGCATTATAGCTCAGGGTTTAACAGTTATGAATAAAGAAAAAGCAGGCTTATAATTTTAAATATAATACAACCAATACAAAGGCACCGTCTTTCCTATTCCCGCTAACACCGGCGATACCGCCGCTATATTTGTAAATATAGGGCAGAAAAAACCCGACATTAGGGATAGCACGGGAATAAGGCTTACAAATATTTCCTTCCTTGGGATTATGGTTTTAAGCAGATAGCAGTAAGCTATTACAATAAGGTCATACACTATATATTTTCCTGCCGCCGCTCCTACGCTTGTCTCCATGCCTGTAATTATAAGAATAACTATTCCCGCCAAGGTAATTATCAAAACAGGAGCAGCCGTTTCTATAACTGCCACAAGCTGCCTGAATACAGGCTTTAAAAGCGCAAGGCTTCCGTTTTTTTTGTCGTCATAATAGCTCAGGCTTCCGCATAGTCCGCCTATAAATATCAAAAGACCTGTAAGTCCTGTTATTACCGGCGAAATATAGTCTAAAACGTCGATACTGGTAAATTTTCCTTCAAAATCCTTAGGTGTATTCTCATATGAGAGGGAAAAGGTGCTTCCGTTTGCAAGATTTAATTCATAATACTCCCTAAGCTCCCGCCGTATCTCCTCCTCTGAAAGGGCTTTAAACAAACCCGCGTCCAAAGTGTCCTTAACAAGCTCCTCATATGAAAGCTCCTTCATTACAAAGGAGAAAAACATTTCGTTGGAAATACCCGATATTAAGCTGTTTGGCGTTGAAAAGGCCTCTATTATGTTCTCACTGTCACCCTCTAAAAGCTTTTTGCTAAACTCCGGCTTAATTACATAGCCTCCGTAAACGCTGCCTGACTGAACTCCTTCAATAAGCTCCGCCCTGCTGTTATACCTTACGAATGTCACAAGACCGTCATGAGAGTACAGGCCTTTTTCTACCATGGCTGATACGTTTCCCTTATCCTGATTTACCACGCCTATTTCTATGGTTACGGAAAAATTAAGCGCTACGTACCTTATGCTTACGCAGGCAAATACAAGTATGGCTAATATTACGTATAAGGATACCTTTTTAAGCTGTCTTTTAAATAAAATTACAAGCCATGTAACTGCTTTTTTCATAAAATACCTCCTGCCGCCAAAAGCCTTCAGGCTTTTCTTCTGACTCTCTGTGAAAATGCTGCCAATACCAGAAGCGCCACTGTTATAACCAGCAGTATAATTGTGTTTATTATTATCCCGCTGCCCTCAAGGTATATAATTGAAAGCTCCCTAAGCATATAATATGCAGGCGTACATTTCCCTATTGTTTCTATTACCTTAGGCAGCATCATCTGAGGAATAAAGCCTCCTGTCACAAACGCCTGAAATACGCTTACTAAAAACATTATCATAATAGCCGCAGGCTTATAGCTTACCGCAGAGCGGACAATCAGCACCATGGCTGAGGCTGTAAATAGAACAGGTATCATTCCCAAAAGCAGCTTTACGGTCATCCCACCCTTAAGTCCTGCCGCAATGCCTGCCCCTGTCACCGTTACTATACATACAATCCCATATACGCACAAAATTCCTAAAAACTTAGAAAAGGTTTGCTTTGCTACGGATATGCCGTTTTGTTCCAGCGCCGCAATAATTTCTTTTTTATAATCCTCCATATATGCAAGACTGTTCATTCCAAAAAGCATTATAAACAGTATAATTCCTGACAAAGCGTAATATTCCGGTATATCCAAATCACCTGTAGCCACTACCGTAGTATCCTTAAAAAAATCCTCAAGCCCGAGAACTGCATCTATGTACCGCTCATTAAGACGCTTTATTGCCCCTGCCCTTTTCCACTTATGATTATATTCGCCGTAAAAATCATATGCGCTATATATTCCCGCCTGGGCTGACGCAAGAAGCTTTACTGCCGAATCTGCCACCTCACGTATGGCTGCCGCCTCATAGCCTGCATTTTTGGGGAATATAACCTGAAATGGCGTGTTTTCTCCTGAAATAATGTCGTCAACTGCATTTTCAGGTATGATAACCACTGCCATATAAGCATTTTCTTCAAGCCCCTTCATTCCGTCGTCATAGTCGGTAAATTTGAGATTAACAACGCTTGCTATCTTTTTATTTCCTAAAAGCATACCCTTGGCAAGCTCCATAATCCATGAATCATCCTTACATACAACGCCAATATCAATAAAAGCCTTATTGTCCTGACCTTTTTCGCTGTCTGTATTATCTCCCAAAATATCATTTGCCGCCATAGCCATTACCGTAACGGTAATAAGCAGCAGCGCCGTACCTATAAGCAGCTTTGGCAGAAGCTTTACCGATTTTTTTATTTCAAGCCTTGTATAAATTCCAAATCGTTTCATTCTTAATTACCTTTCAAAAGTTCCTCACCCCGAAGGCTTTTGTCTGTCTCTATGAGCCTTCCCTCTGACACCACATATAAGGCGTCGCACATATCAAGCTCCTCATTATCATGGGTGACTATAATAACCGTTCCTCCCGTGCTTATATACCATTTAAGATAATCCCGTATTATTTTTTTTGCAAGCAAATCAAGGGATGCCCCCGGCTCGTCAAGAAGAAGAATCCCCGGCTTATTATGTACCGCTATTGCTATGGACATGCGCTTTTTCATTCCTCCCGACAGCTTTCTTACAGCTTTTTTTTGATATTCGTTTATCCCTAGCTTTTTTAAAAATCCGCTTTCAAGCTCTGTCTTTAAATCCCACGGACTGTCGCAATACCAAAGCTTTAAATTATCCATTACGCTTAAATCCTCTATAAGAGGGTTTTCCTGAGGAACATAGCCTATGCATCTGCTTATATAGCTTTTGTTTTTCTGCAAATCCACTCCGTAGGCAGTAACCGTTCCCTCATCAGGCTTCTGTATGCCTGCTATAACAGACAGTAAGGTGGATTTACCTGAGCCGTTGACTCCTGCAATTCCAATACACTGGCCTGCCCTGCAGGCAAAGCCTGCCCCCTTAAGCACCTTATGCCTTCCGTAGGATTTTCTTATGTTTTCTACCTTTAAAATTATATTATCCATTATATTTTCTCCAAGCAAAACCATTATACAAATAAATAATTAAATGGTTAATTTTCAAGTTTATATGCCTCCTTAAGAAGCTTAATTTCCCTTTCGTAGCCGTCAAGGTCGTTTGGCGTTTCCAGATTAAAGGGCAGCTCTCTCATTGCAGGGTGGTTTATTACTGCCGTAAGGGCCTCAAGCCCAATATTTCCCTCCCCAATCTTAGCGTGTCTGTCCTTGTGGCTTCCAAGCGCGTTCATGCTGTCGTTTAAATGTACGGCCTTAAGCCTGTCAAGTCCTATTACATTGTCAAATTCCTTCATTACATCATCAAGCTGATTAACAATGTCATATCCACCGTCAAAAATATGGCATGTATCAAGGCATATTCCCAGCTTATGTCCAAGCTCCGCCTTGTCTATAATCATTCTTATTTCCTCAAAGGAGCGTCCTATTTCGCTTCCCTTTCCTGCCATAGTCTCAAGAAGAATGGTAGTCGTCTGCTCCTCCTTCATTACCTTGTCAAGCATCTCCACAATATAATTTATTCCTATGTCAACCCCCTGCTTTACATGGCTTCCCGGATGAAAATTATAGTAATTTCCCGGCAGATGTTCCATTCGTGACAAATCGTCCGCCATGGTATCCGTTGCAAATTTTCTTATGCCCTCGTCTGCCGCGCAGCCGTTTAAGGTATACGGCGCGTGGGCAACTATTTTGCCTATGCCGTTTTCCCTTGCAAATTCAAGATACGCCTCCACATCCTTTTCGTCTAAGGGCTTTGCCGCTCCCCCTCTTGGATTTCTTGTAAAAAACTGAAACGTGTTGGCTCCTATTTTTACAGCTTCCCTGCCCATGGCAAGAAAGCCCTTCGATGATGATAAATGACAACCGATATAAAACATTTTCCAAATACTCCTTTACTTTTTATTTTAAGGCTTCCTTAATTTCCTGCCTTCCAGCTTTCGCTAGGGGAACAGTTAAAGGTAAGCTCCTTACCGTCTGACTTTATAATAACGGCGCCCTGCTCGTCTGTCCTGAATACCTTTATTCCCATGGCTCTTAAGGTGTTTAAAGTCTGCGCGTGAGGATGCCCGTATTTATTATTTTCACCGCAGCTTATAACTGCATACTTAGGATTTACTGCTTCCAAAAATTCTTCTGTATTGGATGTTCTGCTGCCATGATGGGAGGCCTTAAACACGTCTGCCTTTAGCTCCTGGCCGCTGTCAAGCATATCCTCCTCCGCCTCCTCCTCTGCGTCTCCTGCCAGAAGAAAGCTTGTATCTCCGTACGTAAGCCTGATGCCTACGGAATAATTATTTGCATTGTCTCCGTAATTATCTGACACAGGGCTTATAACGGTAAACTCCGACTGTCCGAGACTATATGTTTTTCCCGCAGCCGACCTTGTAATCTTATAGTTTTTATTATTTATAGTGTCAATTACATCCCTGTAGGTTGCTGTATTTTTCTCAAAATCAGGAAGTATAATTGTGTCGCAGTCAAATTTATATATTATTACGTCCATTCCGCCTATATGGTCTGCGTCAGGATGCGTTCCTATAACATAATCAAGCTTTTTTATGTTCTGCTTCCTTAAATATAGCTCCACCGTAGTTCCCATACTGTTGTCCCCTGCATCTATAAGCATTGCATGCTCCCCGCAGGTTATAAGGACGCAGTCCCCCTGCCCCACATCAAGAAAATGCACCGTAAGCTTATCTGTAAGCTGCCCTTCCGAAGCTTTATCACTTACAGTATATTTATTTACCGTTGTTGTATCAGGCTGTTCCTTTTCTTTACTTCCAGCCGTCATACAGCCTGTAAGCAGCAAAATAAGGGCAATTATGACTGCCCGCATTTTGAAAAAGCCTTTTTTACGATTATTATTCTTACCCTTGCGTATATTATTATTCTCCATATGAGGCTTCCTTTTATCAAATAGCGTATTAATTATTATAACTTTAATTTGTTATTGTTTATATGTCAACTAAATTATAAATAAATATTTTTAGCCCTTTAACACTCTATCCGGCTTCTCAAATCTTTTTCTCATTACAAAAAACATTATGATATTTATTGCAATGCCAAACAATGTTGCAAGAGGCGCCGCTATTCCTATCATGGTAAGCGTTGCGTCAGGCTGTATGCTCATAATAAAGGATACGGGTAGCCGCACAAGAAAGGTCTGGGCTATTCCCTGACACATAACCCACAATGTAAGCCCATGACCGTTGAAATATCCTATAAAGCTAAACAATATACATGTGACAACCGCCTCTATGCTAAAGCCCTTAAGGTAGTCTGCAGCGCATGCCACTACATCCTTATCACCTGAAAATACGGACGCCAGCAAATCTCCCTTAAAAAACGCCAAAGCGCTTATAATAACGCCTATTGACGCGCCTAAGAGCATACCTGTCGCCATTGCCTTTTTTGCCCTGTTTTCCTTGCCTGCGCCTACATTCTGGGATATGAACGAAGCCATTGACTGCATAAGGGAGCTTGGAATAAGCATAACAAAGCTTACTATTTTGCTTGCAACGCCATAGCCTGAGGACTCGTCAAGCCCCAGCCTGTTTATAAACGCGCATAACGCAAGAAAGGAAATCTCCGTAAGTATCTCCTGTAACGCTATAGGACTTCCTATTTTTAAAAAATTTTTTATTTCACTGTTTATATGTATATCTGCCCTTGTAAGCTTAAAGGGCAGGCTCTGCCTTCTTATGATTACAAGAGACAAGGCTACGCTTACCGCCTGCGCTATAACCGTTGCAAGGGCTGCCCCTGCCACATCCAGCTTAAGCGCCGCCACAAAAATAAGGTCTCCTATAATATTTGTCACACAGGCTATAGCCACAAATATAAGAGGAAGCTTTGAATTTCCAAGTCCTCTGAATATACTGCTTATAACATTATATGCTATGATAAAGAAAATTCCCCCTCCGCATATACGCACATACAATACGGTAGCGTCTACCGCCTCTTTTGGAGCCTGCATAAGATATGCAAGAGGTCTGGCAAATACAAGCATACATACAGCCACTATCACCGAAAGCGCCGCAAAAAATATTATTGTTCCTCCTATTACCTTTCCTATTCTGTCCTCTTTTCTTTCTCCTATATATCTTCCTATAAGAACGGTAATACCCATAGCTAAGCCTGCAACCGTAAATATAACTAAATTAACTATGCTGCTTCCTGTGGATACTCCTGATATGCCCTCCTTAGTTCCAAACTGACCTACCACCAGAATATCCACCGCGCCATACATTGCCTGTAAAATCAACGCTCCCAAAATAGGTATCATAAAGCCTATAAGCTTTTTGGGTATGCTTCCCGTAGTAAAATCATTAGCCGTTCCTTCCATAATCTATCATTCCTCCACCTGTAAATATGACGTTATGCAATATAATGTCTGTCCCTTATATATAACCCTTGACCAGCCTAAATCAGACGTTCCTGTCCGCTGTATTCTTTCTCCGTTTTTCAGAGTGTATACCACCTCTGAATCCGTTGCGCTTGGCAGAGTTCTTAAGTTTACCTCCTCCTTTGCAGTCACAATATCATCCGTCTGTGTAAACTGATTTCTCATGGTGGTTTCCTCCTCAGAGGAGCCTTCTTCATTTTTTACCGATAAATCCGTTGTAAGATAGCTGCTTACGGCATAGCATACCCTTCCGTTATACTCAAGCCTTGACCAGCCGCTGTCTGACACAGCGGTACGCGCGGCTGTCTCTCCGTTTTTTAATGTAAATAATACTGTGCTGTCGCTGTCCTGACTTGGCTTATCTCTTAAGTTTACCTCTATCTTTGCCGTGACAGTATCATTTACCGTCTTAAAATTCATATTTGCCTCCGGCGACACGGTGACGTTTTCTATTGTATGATTTTCACCGCCCCCGTTATTTCCATTTTTATCGTCTGACACAATATCCATATAAGACACATTTATATCCACAGCTCCATTTATACCGGAAACCCTGCCGCTGCTTGTATACTGCCACATATGATGCTCTCCCCTGTAGCCTGCGTTTTCCGTTATAGGATAAGGATTTTCCGGATACCATGCCACCCATACCTTAAATTTATTTTCAATGGATGTCATGTCCCACATTTTATTATCCTCCATCTCATACCTTGACGCATAAAACATAGGGGTATACCCTTTACCTTCTATTGTTTCAAGGAATTTTACTGCAAGCTTGGACCTTTCCTCCTTTGTAAGCGCGTACTGCCTGCTGTCACTGTCGGAAAAGCCCTCGCAGTTATACGCCACAGGATATGTGATTTTATAATTTTTAATAAAATCCGCTACCCAGTTTGCCTCCTCCACCGCCTCGTCCTCCGTAACTGCCGACGAGAAGAAATAAATTCCTACATTTATGTTATTTGCAAGGGCGTTTGTTATATTATACGCCGCGTAAGGGTCCTCATTTATCTCTCCTGAAACTATAGACCTGTAGCCTGCTCTTATCATGGCAAAATCTATGCCGTCCGCCGCCACTGCCTTCCAGTCTGTTTTTCCCTGATACCTTGCAATATCTATACCTATTGATTTGGGTGTTTTTTCCATTTTGCTTACATCTACAGGAGCGCCGCTTCCAAGATTTTCGTCTGCTTGATTTTCTTTTATATCATTATCATCCGCCGAAATATCCTGCCCAGTGGTTTCATTTTCGCCTTCTCCCGTGGTTTCGGCGGTGTTATCCTCTACTGCGCCGCTCTGACTATCATTATCCTTTTTAGTGTTATCCTTATCTGTATTATCACCTGAAGACTTATCTCCGTTATTTACATAGCCCGGCTCCTTTATTGATGCCGGAACTTCCCTTTCCATGCTGTTTACGCAAAAAACTACTATAAGCGCTGCTGCTATAACAGTTATAGCAGCAGCGCTGCCTATAATGACTAATTTCTTTTTACTTTGATTTTTAAACCACATAATTATTTTATTATCCTGCTTATCATTCATAATATACCTCCCTGCGCCAACTGCATAGACAGAATATCATAATACTTTTACTTTGTCAAAAAAATGCGTAAATCCATAATCCGGATTTACGCATCTTTACTGCCACTCGACTTTTTTATTTTAGCAAATTTTATTTAGAAATGTCAAATACTTTTTTATTGTCCTATCTCTCCGTCTATATACCTGAAGTACATTTCAAGTCTTGAATCTATAGGGTCCTTTATTCCGCATGTAATATATGACTTTTCCGCATCCTGAAGTACCTTATATTCAAATTCACTGTCCCCAAGCTCTCCTTCTATTCCATTCTGTTTACATTTTTCCTGCGGTTCCCTTTTGTCTATAAACTCGTTGACTGTGTTGTAAAATGACGCTAATCTTTCAGGAAGCTGCTCTCTGCTGTTAATATACCGTTCGCCCTCAATAAATATTACCTCGACAAACTCTGGTGTAATGCTGCTGCCATTTAATTCTCCCTGCTCAGCTGGTACAGTCTCATCAGGTATTTTTCCGGTTTCTTCTATAATATCCCTCTGCTTTAGCTGCTTTGAATATATATAATAATATGTGTTTCCTTCCTTTCGTATACCTACTGCCATCATTTCCAGCCCTTTATCTGTCTGTCTGCTGTATATATTGTAATTGTAGTCTTTTTTCAGCTTCATCTTTATGTCTCCGGCCACAAATTCATATATCAGCTCCTCCTGCTCATAAACGTTCATATCTGTCTTAACGGAAATTGTTTGTCCGTCGCCTGTTACAATATCAAAGACGGCATTGTTTTTATTTACATCCTCTGTGGCGTCAGTCTTATTATCCGCCGATACTTCTCCGGCTGTAGTCTCCTCAACATAAGCGTTTGAGCCCGGCACTGTCTTTCCTCCTTTGTCATCAATATAAGAGCCGCGCCATATAAAAATTCCAAAGGATACCGTTGCCAGTACGCATAAGCTGCCAAGCACATATTGCCACCTGTTATTTTTACTGTTCTTCGGCGAAATTTCATGCGAACCTTCACCTGTCTTAATCCTTCTTTCCTTCATATTAACTTTTTCCTCCTTATTTTCCAACTCAGTATTATAATTTACAAGCTCCTTTAATATTTCCTCTGACCTTTCCTCATCCATATTCATACTGTCAAAGGTAATACTTAACATATCTTTTTTTTCCTTCAATTTCATTATTCAACACCTCCTAAGCTTTCACCTAAATTTTTTCTTCCTCTTGCAAGCCATGTCTGCACCGTGCTTTCATTTTTTGAAATCATCTTTGCTATCTCTCTGGCGGTGAAGCCTTCATAATAGTAAAGATAAATTACTACTCTGTATTTCCCCTTAAGCTTTTTAAGCTCCTCCAATACCTCTATCTGTTCTTCGTACCTTTCTGCTTGTACAGGAATTATGTCATCCTTTAATTCCTCCCTGTGGGACTGCCAAAAGCTTTTTTTATGGTTTATGCATAAATTTTTTGCCACAGTGATAAGCCATGCCTTCTCATAGCCTGCGTCGTGTAAGGAGGGCGCTTTATCTATATATCTCATAAATACCTCCTGCACTACATCCTCTGCGTCATGTTTATTACCAAGATACAGTAATGCCACTTTATATATTGTGGAAAAATTTCTGCTGTAAACCTGTGTCAATGTTTCGTTATCTATATTTACCATCTCCATTCCCGGGAAAAGTGATTGGATTAATCCTTCTATAATTATAAACATTTGGGGGAATAAAAGTATCTCAAAATGTTTTTAAGAAAAATATTAATTTGTACAGGTGAAAAAATGTTTCCTCTCATGTAGCCCGGGGCTTAAGAATAAAGGGAGCTTGGGACGGCAGGACGGCTTGGGAAGGGAGTTATATATTTTTTTAAAGCTTCGAAAAGAGGAAGAAATT
>CAJUAO010000039.1 GCA_910584685.1 uncultured Lachnospiraceae bacterium
CCCGTACGTACGGTTCAATGGGAGGGGCGAGAAACTATTCTCCCTCTACCCTATTTCAAACACCCATTGGTAGTGAGCATCATCATTTGGGGTGTTTTTCTGTTTCTATTTCTTGGAGGCTGTAAAAAATTTTGTGTCTATGGGTAAAAATCTTTTTTGATAAAAATTAGATATGTAGACATTTGCTGTCGAATCGTATTGGTTTTATGTTGTCGAATTTCTTCCTTGATAATAGTATTGCCAGTCTGCTTATGTTTATACATGTATTTTGATTTTTCTGCATACCAATCAGGCATTAGCAGCAGAAATACGTTATGTGGGCGCTGCCCACACCCGGCCTCCGGAATAAGGCTGGATATTTCTGGAAATACTGCTAATGCCGATGGAATAAGGCCGGGACGTTTCTTGATAGGATATGCTGTCCCGGCTTTTTCTTTTTAAAGGTACTGGGTGATCCTGTCTCCATAAAGGACAACCATCTGGTTGAGCACCTGGTCCCAGTTCCTGTACCGCTGTGTCCACTTTTTGATTACGTTCCCACTGGCAAGATAGAGCATTTTTTCTAAGGAACTGTCGCTTGGGAATACACTTTTTGTCTTGGTCACTTTCCTGTACTGGCGGTTAAGGCCCTCTATGATATTCGTGGTATACATGATGCGCCGGATCTCATCAGAGAACTGGAAGAAGGAGCTGACATCCTCCCAGTTGTTTTCCCAGTTACTGACTGCATAGGGATATTTGCGTCCCCATTTTTCTTTGATCTTTTCCAATTCTGACAGCGCAGACGTTTCGTTTGGGGCATTATAGACTGCTTTGAAGTCAGAAGAGAATTTTTTCAGGTCGCTGTAATTGACATATTTGAAAGAATTCCGCAGCATGTGGATGACGCACCTTTGGATCTGCGCATCCGGATAGACTGCACTTATTGCTTCCTTAAATCCTGCAAGCCCATCCACACAGAAGAACAGCACATCCTGTACGCCACGGTTTTTCAGGTCATTTAACATCCCCAGCCAGAACTTGCTGGTCTCATTGGCGCCTACGGTGATACTCAGGATATCTTTATAGCCGTCTGCGGTGATCCCCAGCACAATGTAGGCGGCACGGCTCAGTATGCGTCCGTCTTCCCTGACTTTATAATGGATACAGTCCATGAATACAAAGGGATAGATGGGGTTCAATGGCCGCGCCTGCCACTCTTTGACCTCTGGGAGTATCCTGTCCGTGATCTTACTGACCATCTCTGCGGACAGTTCCATCCCATAAAGTTCCTGTATCTGGTCATGGATATCCCTTGTGCTCATACCCCTTGCATAGAGGGAGATTACTTTTTCTTCAATACCGGAGATATCCCTCTGGTATTTTGGGATGAGCTTTGGCTCAAATTCACCCTCACGGTCTCTTGGGACATCGATCTGGAATTCCCCATACTGGCTCTTGAGGGTTTTGGGAGAATGTCCGTTACGTTTGTTGGATGTGGGAGCATCACCTTTCTGGTTTTTTTCGTAGCCAAGGGATGCATCCAGTTCCGCCTCCATAAGCTCCTGGAGGATATCTTTGAAGCTGTCCCTTAGCAGGCTGTAAACATCAGCCACGCTGTTAAGGTTGTTATCTGCAATCATCTGTCGTATTTGCTGTTTTGTTGCTGGCATAAAAATACTCCTTTTCGATAAGAATTGTCATATCTTGATTCTTACCAAAAAAGAGGTATTTTTTTCCAAAGACACAAACTATTTTACACTACCATTTCTTGCTCAAATATGTGGTATCAGTTACGTCAATTATAGTATTTTTAAGCACAAACAGTTTTGTTCCTTGTTAATATAGTCCATATGATATATTAGTAAGGACATTGTCACTGAATCCAAACCAAAACATAAACTGTATTTCATTGTCAGTATTAGACGTAATATGCACCCATGCACGCTGATAGGCGTCATACTCACTTATAGGGTGATACATGCATGTAACTGCTCCATACTGTGACTCAAAGCCGGCGCTGTAATATCCATCTCCATCGTCACGCCAACGTCTGTCTTCCATAGTATACTCAATAATCTTCTCAAGTCGCAAAATTGATATTACATCATCATAATCCATACCTACCATGACAGGACCATCTACAAAAGGGTATTCTGGCAAGATGTTATCGATGTCGGCTGTAATTTCTAATGTCATGCCCTCTGCCTCATATACAACTCTATTTACACTATCAGAACCATTCACTGTATATTTCATATATATTGCATCTTTTAAATTCCAATAAGGATTCCAGTAAGTCCAGCCCGTAAAATCTGGGTCGGCTGTAATACCTCTATCATTACAGCAAATCACAAGGCCTTCATCATTATATTCAACCCCAACACCATTTTCATATCTTGCCCGATAATTTTCCGAAACTACTTGAAGTGCTTCCTCATAATGGTTCCCGTCAGTCAGACTGTACCCTGCAAATGTAAAATCTTCTAGGGAGAACCCTAGTTTAAAATATGACATCCCGCTATTACCTATGACGATGTCATCATCTGCTGTGTTTTCTGCCAATGCATCTTCTGCCAGTTCTTCATCTTGGGAGAAACCTCCCGCCAGTTCTGCTGGATTTGCTTCGCTTGAACCTTCGTCCATTACTGGGGCAGGTGCAGTAGTGGGAGATGAATCTGCACTGCTCCCACAAGCTGGCAGAGTTAACATTATGGTAAATACGAATATGCTCACTAAAATTTTTTGTTTCACGTTTTCTACTCCTATTTTGTCCTCTGCAATTCCGTGACATTGTCGCCATAATACACATCAATATGGTCGGCATCTATAATCTTCACAGTAAAGGCGGCGGTGCTGGTGGACATGAAACTGGTGCATTCAAGCCTGTAATTGTCGCCGTCTGCATAAAAAGCGTAAGTATCGGACGGGCTGAAGAAATTGCAGTTTGTCCCGTCAAAGGCTACGATTGCGCCCGGCTGAGCCTGTCCAAAACCGTAACTGCCGACGCTTTTCCACTTGCCCTCAATGGAGAAATTGTTCATGGTAATATAAGTTTTTTCGACTGCCTGCCCGTTTTCATTATTTTGTTCGCAACTTGACTGCGGAAAGGCATCATTAAAGTTCGTGTCAATAAATATGTATTCTTTGCCATATCGTTCAGGTTTAACCAATGAATATCCATCAGAGAATGGATAAATACATTCGTATTCTGATTCATAAATTTCGCCTTCTAATGTAATATAGAAATTATTATACCCTTCATGGAACTGATAGTATAAAGGGTCAAAATATACATCATGATATGTCATTACAAAAAATCCATCTGAAACGCAACCATCCGTAGCATCTGATTCGTTATTCTTAATGGGTGCGAATAGTTGGTTGCCGTCTGCATCAATTACTGTAATGTAATCTGCCCCATCCGGATTCTTGATAGGGAGAACGCAATATCCATTGTGAAATTTTGGAGTACAAGAAATATTGTAACCGGAGCAATCAATAATTATGTTCCCGCTATCATCCGTAAATCCTTGTAATTCTTTATCATATAGAAGGCCATCTTGGTTAGATCTATCATATTCTTCCTCCCATTTGAGTTTTCTTTCCTCGGAAGCATTATCAAGTATTACATCCACAGAGAAGCTTTCTCCTGAAAGTAAATTTATATAGATACGATACCATTCTGGGTTTTTATCCGTATCCCTATATGAGCAATAGCCGTATTTATAAAGACTTATTTCATTATCTATTAATGGTTCAAACAGCCATGTTCCGTCCGGTTTTATTACTGTGTACAAATTGCATGTTCTTTCAAAAGTATTAATATGTGCTTTCTCCAAGAGATATCCATTAAGGCAGGAAATTTCTATGGATTCAACACTTCCGACACCGTATATATCTTCTATATCAGAAATACCCTTCTCTTTACTCCAAACAACGTCTCCAAATGTGTTAATTAAAAAGGCAGCTCCTGTAACGTTATCTTCAAGAAGAGATACTCCTTGAGAAAAACCGGAATATTCGACTGCATCCCAAGACGTATTTCCAATATTATAATGGTAGAGTACTTCTCCGGATGTGTTAATCAGTAGCGTATGTGCATTGTCTTCGTTTTTTTCCGCAACTGTAATCCAAGCAACACCCTCGCTAAAACTTATGGCATTTTTGATTACCATGTCTCGTGTTACGTTGTTCAACTCCGGATAGTCCCAGAAATTACTGGCAGGTTTGATTGTCTCGTGAATATTCAATACTTCTTCATAGGTTTCGTAGCTTACTTCTCCATCGGCAACCATAGATTCTAAAATCTCAATGGTGATCTCTCCCGAAGATAACATATCTATCAACTCATCGGTCGTATAACCCCCCTCATCATATACCTCGTCTGCAGCTGCCGCCTCGTCACCTGTTGTTCCCATTGATATTTCTTCCGCCGGTGCGTCCATAGTGGGAGCCGGAGCTGCCGAAGTGCCACTGCTACCGCCACAGGCGCATAGACTTATTACCACAGTGATAGCTAGAAATACCGTCAAAATCTTTTTTCTCATTACCTATTTTTCCTCCCTTTGGTGTTTGTTTTGTCCGTCAAAAAACCGCCCTAGCGGGTCGGATGTAACATTTTTTGAAGTCTGTTTTATTTTAGCATATTTTGCCCCTGCGTTCAAGGCGCATAAGGGTCATTTTGTGGCTCTTTGCCGGTACTGTCCAGACATATTTTAGTGATTCGTCCACTCTTGAGGAACGTTTTACCACATATTACCCCTGTTGGCCATAAAATATTTGCCAAAAAAGGTAATAATTTTCAAAGTTTGTTACATCCTAATCTATGAGCTTTATACTTATTGCAAAAACAGATTAGGAGGGAATCTATTATGGCAACAACTGAACCAATCCGAGACCAGTCCCAACTCCACGCCTTAGCGGATTATTTTTTGCAGAAGGGGGAATTTAGGAACTATACGCTGGTGGTGCTTGGCACTTGTACGGCATTACGAATCAGCGACTTATTAGGAATCTGCTGGTCAGAGATTTATGACGTGGAGCGGGATCGCTTCAAGGTACACGTCAAAATTACAGAACAAAAAACCGGCAAGGCAAAATTGATTGCCCTAAACGAACAGGCTATTGAAGCGCTGCGGCTGTACTACCCACACAGCCACAGCGATTTTGTTTTTGTGAACAACCGTAAGAATCCGCAGCCAATCAGCCGGGTGCAGGCTTGGCGGATTATACAGGACGCAGCAATAGAATTAGGCTTGGATGGCAACCTCGGCTGTCATAGCCTCAGAAAGACATGGGGATACCATGCGTGGACAAGTGGTAACGTATCCCCCATAATCATTACGGAAATCTATAACCATAGCAGCTACGAGGTCACGAAACGTTACCTCGGTGTAGCGCAGGATGATTTGGACAGGGCGTATCTGGAGATGCGGCTGTTCTAGGTTTCCTTTTTCTAGCTTATGCCGATCTCCGTTGTGATAGTCCGTTCTGTGACATCTTCGTGATTTTTTGTACAGAAAAGGAGCTGTGCGCTAATTGTGTAGTGCGACAGCTCCTTTTCTTTTGTAGAAACCTTGCATATTAAAGAAAAAGGCAGAGGCACGGAAGGAAAGCTGATAGAGAAAGCTATCGTCTATCTAGGGATCAAGATTGAGGTGGTTTGAGAAACATATGAATAATCAAATATACTACAAAGATTTCGGCCTGTTTTGAAATGATAATCCTTCAGAGCAGACCGGATTTTTATATAGAAATGGTACTGGTAATTGGATAAAACTGGTCTATCTTTTTCTTCTGTCGAAATAGTGAACAAAAACTCGCTTTTAGGTGAAATGTAGTTAGATTGTGGACTTGAAAAGTGAGTTTTATAATATAAAAGAGGTGAATTAAGATGAACCAGTCAGTAAGTGCGTTAGGAAATGTTGTTCGTGAAACAAGAAAGAGCAAAAATTTATCTCAAGAGGCATTAGCTGAGAAGCTTGGTGTCTGTAAAAGAACTATTATGGATATTGAAAAAAGTACAGGGAATCCGAAGTTTGAGTTATTGTGCCTGTTAGTGAGGGAGTTGGACTTACCACTTTATCAGGTGTTTTACCCAGAGATAGCAGAAGGTTCAGAAATGAAGAATGTACTTATAAAAGAATTGAGCGATTGTTCAGAGTATGAGATGAAAATTATTTTATCGGTGGTTAAGAGCTTGCGGGACACATTAAAGGGCACGTGAAGATTATTTAATACTGTAAGATAAATAAATGTAATATTAATTATATAAATAGAAACATCTACATAACCATTTACACAAGATTTCAATATTGTTTGGAAGGGGTGATAAAAGAAAAAATTAAGCTATAATTATTTTAAATCTAAAGCATAAAGGAGGATTTGTATGGATAATAAGTATTCGGTAGTTATAACTACATGTGCAAATGATGAAGACGCAAAAATAATTATTGATTCCTTATTAGAAAAGAAATTAGCTGCATGCATACAGGTATTTCATGTAAACAGCTACTATTCGTGGAAGGGCTCTGTTGCCAATGATCCAGAAAGCATTTTATTTATTAAATGCAAAGATTTGAATTACGATGAAATCGAAGCGGATATAATTACGAATCATAAGTACGAAACGCCGGAAATTATTAAACTTCCTATTATCACTGGATTTAGTGGGTATCTCCAGTGGATGGAAGAAGTGAGTAAATAATACTCAGAAATAAGACCAGAAACGCGAGAAATCTGGTCTTATTTTTTGAAGAAAGGAGGGGACCACGATGGGTACATGGGGAAGTTTAATTGTGGGTGCTATTCTTGGAGTGGTTTTTGATATATGTATAAAAGGTATTTGGAAAATTATTATTAGAAGAAAAGAGGTTGAGGACAACAATCACATTAATATCTCTGGAGACTGGTTTGCAGCATGGCAAACATCAGTTGACAATCAGCAATTATTAAATACAGAATCGTTGAAAATAAAGCAGCAAGGTAAGAACGTAGTGGTTAATAATTGTGAGCGTGCACCGGAAAATCCACGTGGAGGGTACCTTTGGAGAGCAAAGTTGCAATTTTATCAGGGTCGCTATCTTATGGGGTGGTATTTTCCGCTCAAATCAGAAAATAATTCTTCCAAAGGAATAATGTATATGACACATTTCTCACAAAGAAAAGAATTTTACGGTAAATGGATTGGATCTGGTTATGATGGCGAATTGGAAGTGGGATTTTTAGTTTTTGCGCAAACAAGAGAGGGTGCAAAGGAAAAATTGGAACAGCTTATACAGAATCATCCACATGATGTAAAAGTTATAGGATACGATATGTAGGAGGGACGAAGGATATGAGTAATTATAAGTTTCTGGGCATAACAACTGCGGTGTGCGAAGAGTGCATGGAATTAATACCAGCAAAGATTATAGAGGATAACGGCGTTATATATTTTTGTAAAGAATGCAAGAAACATGGCATACAAAAAACAAAAATTTCAACTGATGTAGAATATTTTATGCAATGTCTTAATCCTAATAATCAAAAATTTGTTCGTCCTGATTACGTGATTGATAGTAATGATAATTGTCCTAAAGATTGTGGCTTATGTGCACATCATGAGCAAAAAACTTGCATGGCAATGGTTGAACTGACAGATGATTGCAATATCAAATGTGCAACTTGTATAGCTGGTTCATGTCCTGGTGGTCAAATGTATATTTCCCTCGATGACATGAATAAAATAATAGATACGTTATATTTAGAAAAAGATACAATAGATTTATTAATGTTAAGTGGAGGCGAACCAACAATTCATCCACAAATATTTGACATTATTGATTTATGTAAAAAACGTGGGGTAAGGCATTTAATGCTAATTTCTAACGGAGTAAGAATTGCAGAGGATGAAAGTTTTGTAAAGGAATTAGCAAGAAGAAAGCAAAATTTAGAAATTTATTTGCAATTTGATTCGTTACGTCCAGAATCCCTCTTGGATATTCGAGGTTTGGATTTATCTGAAGTAAGACGGAATGCTGTGAAGATGTTGGAAAAATATAAAATAAATTCCACATTGGTATGCATTATTAAAAAAGGAACGAATGATAATGAGCTAAAGGAAATAATTAGTTTTGCTCGGAGTTTTTCCTATGTAAGAGGAATTACATTACAGCCTCTAAAGGATATTGGAAGAGGAAATACATTTAATAAGGATTCTAACTACATAACTCTAACTGAAGTGAGAGATTTAGTTTATCAAACAGGGTTCATGGATAAAAAAAATATGATTCCTCATCCATGTAATACTGCATGTATGTGTATTGGATATGTAAATGATAAAGATGAACCAATGACAGAATACTTATATGAGAATTTTGTAAATAGCGATAAATTAAAAGAACTAGTTTATTATTTGCCAGATCTGGATACAAAAGACGTTTCATATCAATCTTTATTTCGAATTACAATAGTATCTTTTTTGGATAAGTACAATTTTAATTTATCAGATGTTAGAAAATCGTGTATTCATTTTGTATCAGCAAATGGAAAAGTTGTACCATTTGATACACATTATGTATATCATGGTAATGAGGAGCAATAAATTATTGACTATAAAATTAAAATCTGGAATTTACCAAAGTGTGATTCCAGATTTTATAATATGAGAAAATAAAAATACTAGATTAATTTGATGCGGAAATTATTCGTAGTATTAACCTTTGGATTATCGCTGCATAACTCTACTGTGGGCTATGAGGATATAATGTAAGCCCAAAATAGCCCATGCTTGGTATTGCTGACGCAGATACACAGGGTATTTATCGTCTCTCCAATCTACTTCCGAGAATATGTTGTTTCCCACGAAATGGTGTGGTATTTTCGTGATTTTTTATACAGAAAAAGGAGCTGGGCACTAATTGCTTAGTGCAGCAGCTCCTCGTCTGTTACCTTGCAATATTCTCATAATCTTGTGAGTCATGGTAGATACCGTCAACATAAACCTTGCCATCTTCTATTCTGTACAGCATAAAATACTTATGGTGCTTAAAATGGATAGTCCGGTATCCTAGGGCACGTAGTTTGAGGTCATCACATAATTTCAGGCTGCCAGCCACATGGGCAAGCCTTGATTTGGTGTCTTCGGCATCACTTAAGACGCTGAGTGCGGCCTGTTCGCTTTCAAATTCACAAAGGATGTAGTTAAT
>CAJUAO010000040.1 GCA_910584685.1 uncultured Lachnospiraceae bacterium
TAACTCCCTTCCCAAGCTGCCCTGCCGCCCCAAGCTCCCTTTTTTCTTAAGCCCCGGACAACATGAGAGGAAACATTTTTTCAAGTGTACAAATTAGTATTTTACCATAATACATGTCTTATATATAACCCACATGTCATTTAATCTCACATTAACAAAACATGCCCATTTCTATTAATTATGTCAATGATATCAATGATATCATTATTATCTACTCCTTAGAAAACCTTCCCGTTACCACAGCTAAAACCACCGCAATAACACCAACCACAGCGCACACAATTCCCACGCATATAATCCCCGAGTTCACAGCCGAAAAATTAGTCTCAAAAAACTCCTTAACAATCATCTCCGCCTTATCAAAGGAGCTAAGCTCCTTAGCTATTCTGTCTGCTGCAAAGCTTAAAAATCCGCATGACACAAACATGGCAGCCGAGGCAATAAAGGCGCATACAGAAAGATTTTTAAAGGCCCCTGACGGCTTGCTAAAATACATTAAAAGCTGAACAATAAATAAGCCTATAACAATAACATATAAAATAATTATGGCAAGGTGAAGCATATTCAAGCCTTTGTCAAAATTCTTAAACATATTATTAAGCTTATATTCCCTGTTAGCCTTTCGGATAAGGTCATTGGCAAGGTCATTTGCCATCCCGGTGTATTTGTCAAAGGTATCTTCTATAGTGTTATAAACCAAATCAGATACGGTATCGGAAACCTGCTTTTTAACTTTTTCCGTTCCAATTTTACTGACGTCAATGGTGGTGGTTCCAAAGGAGGAAATCATGGTATTTTCCAGCTTAGAGGAAATATCAACGCCAAAATCCTTTTCAAAATCAGCTATGGCAGGAGCGTCAGAGATAGTTTTTACATCAATGACAGGATGACTGTCAATAATATTAAAGGCCTCTGTCAGCAATGTGTTAGAGGTAGTCTCAGCTATATCAAGACAATCCTTTTCTATGTAGGAAATATCAAAAGGCGTGCCGTTGACAAGAGAATCTGTTATTTTGTCCACAGTTTTTGACAGTGTTTCGTCAGGTAAAACAGCCTCTATGGCGCCCTCGGATAAGCCCAGCTTTTCCCCTGAAAGCTCTGTGATAACGGCTGAACGGACGGTATCATAAAAGCCTGTGTTTTTTAAGATAGAATTAAGGTCATTTCCCTTTAGAACGGAAAGGCTTAATGCTGTTAAAAAACCGTTTGAAATAAGTAAAACGGTCATTATTAAGGTAAGAAAAAATCCCAGTACCGCACGTAAGGGATGGCGCTTTACGGGTTCATAATATAGCTGCTCCATGGCTGCTCTCCTCTCTGCTGCAATGTATTTATGGTTATAGTTCCTGACGGCTGTCAGGCCTTTAACCATCTGCTGTAAAAATTTAAAGGGTTTTATAATATCAGCCGGTATAAGGAAAATATAAGCATATTTACCAGCTCTACAAAACATAATAATAGGATAGCATATAAAAAAATATAGTGCAAGAAATTAGTGGAAAAATAGAGGGAAATAGTGTACAATGATTACTGCTGCAGGGATATTCGGGAAAATAAAAATACAATATACAAGAGGTGAGATATGTATATAATAGCAGGACTTGGAAATCCTACGTCAAAATATGAAAGAACAAGGCATAATATCGGGTTTGAGGCCATAGATATAATAGGGAAGAAGTATGGCATAAAAACAGATACGGCAAAGCATAAGGCGCTTTGCGGAACAGGTATTATAGGAGGGGAGAAGGTTTTGCTCCTTAAGCCCCAGACATATATGAATTTAAGCGGAGAGGCAGTGGCGGAGGCATTGAATTATTATAAGCTTGATGCGGATAATGAGCTTATAGTTATTTTTGACGATATAAGTCTGCCGACGGGAAAGCTCCGAATAAGGAGAAAGGGAAGCGCAGGAGGCCATAACGGTGTAAAAAGCATTATAGCCATGACAGGAACAGACGGCTTTAAGAGAATAAAGATAGGCGTAGGAGAAAAGCCGGAGGGCTTTGACCTTGTAAGCCATGTTATGGGATACTTTAAAAAGGATGACAGACGGCTTGTTGACGATGCTATGGAAAGGGCGGCGGCGGCAGTGGAGCTTATTGTAAACGACCAGTTTGACAGGGCGATGAATATGTATAATTAAAACAGGAGAAACAGCTATGAAGCAGGCGGTAAGCAGACCGGTGGAGGACATGCAGGAGCTTTCACTTATAAAGGAAAAACTAAATAAAGCTAAAAAGCCCATACATATATCAGGCGCAATCGATTCGGGACAAGTGCATCTTGCAGGCGTTATAGGCGAAGGCTATAAATATAAGCTTTTTATTACCTTTACGGAGCAGAAGGCAAGGGAAATATATGAGGATATGAGATTTTTTTGTAAGGATACATATTTTTATCCTGCAAAGGATTTTATATTTTTCAGCGCGGATATACACGGAAATCTTATGCTTAATCAAAGGCTTGAGGCAATAAGGGCATTAAAGGAGAGGGAGGATGTATGTATTGTTACGACCATAGACGGACTTTTAGATAAGCTTGTTCCTATGGAGATTATAAACGATAATATACTCACTATAGATTACGACTCTGTTATGCTGCCGGAGGAGCTTAAAATAAAGCTTACGTCAATGGGCTATGAAAGATGTGAGCAGGTGGAGACACAGGGGCAGTTTGCAATAAGGGGAAGCATAGTCGACATATTTTCCCCTACGGAAAGCGAGCCCTTCAGGCTGGATTTTTGGGATGACACCATAGATTCCATAAAAATATTTGAGCCTGTAAGCCAGCGTACCGTAGAAAGCGTGGACAGCATAGTAGTGTATCCTGCGACAGAGCATATTCTTACAGAGGATATGCTAGAAAGCGGAATAGAAAAAATAAAGGCTGCGGTTAAGAAAACCGAGAAAATATACAGGGATAAGCAGAAAAATGAGGAGGCTCACAGAATAAAGACTGTTACGGAGGAGTTTATTGAGCAGCTTAAGGTTTCAAGAACGGGAGTGTCTATTGACAGCTATATGGATTATTTTTATGAGGAGACCTCTACGCTTTTGGAGTATCTTCCCGAAGAGGATACGGTTATATTTCTGGATGAGCCTGCAAGGAGCCATGAAAGATGCGAGGCGGTGCTTGGAGAATTTAAGGAAAGCATGATAAACCGTATAGAAAAGGGGTATGCCTTAAATGGACAGGCAGACGTGCTTATTGATACAGAGCAGCTTTTTTCAATGATAGAGAGAAGAAAATGTATTCTCTTTACGGCCCTTGACCAAAAGCTTAAGGTTATAGCCTCGGGAGAAAAATATCAGGTGTCGGTGAGAAATGTAAACCCATATAATAACAGCTTTGAGACCTTGGTTAAGGACCTTGAAAGATACAAAAGGTCATTGTACAGGGTGCTGGTGCTGTCTGCGTCAAAGACAAGGGGAATGAGGCTGGCGGACACCCTTTTAAATGAATTTAATATTAATGCATTCTACTCCGAGGAGGAGGAAAGAGCGCCGATACCGGGTGAGGTAATGATTACATATGGAAATGTGCATAAGGGCTTCGAGTATCCCCTTATAAAATATGTGGTTATGACTGAGTCGGATATTTTTGGCGCGGTAAAAAAGAAAAAGAAAGCTAAGACAAAATACAGCGGGCAAAAGATAGCAGATTTTGCCGAGCTTAATATAGGAGATTACGTTGTCCATGAAAACCATGGTCTGGGAATTTATCGCGGCATAGAGAAAATGGAGGTAGACAATACCATAAAGGATTATATAAAGATAGAGTATGATAAGGGAGGAAATCTCTATATTCCCACAACCCAGTTTGACATGATACAAAAATATGCCGGAAGGGATGCAGGAAAGCCAAAGCTTAATAAGCTAGGAACGAAGGAATGGTCTGCAACTAAGGCAAAGGTAAAAGGCGCCGTGAGGGATGTGGCAAGGGAGCTTGTGGAGCTGTATGCCGCCCGCTCGGCAAGGTCAGGCTACAAATATGGGGAGGATACCTTGTGGCAGAGGGAGTTTGAGGAGCTGTTTCCCTTTGAGGAGACGGAGGACCAGCTTGCGGCAATAGCAGATACAAAAAAGGATATGGAAAGCGCAAAGATAATGGACAGACTTATATGCGGCGATGTGGGCTATGGAAAGACGGAAATAGCAATACGCGCGGCATTTAAGGCAGTGCAGGAGGGCAAGCAGGTTGCATTTCTTGTGCCAACAACCATACTTGCGCAGCAGCATTATAATACATTTATTCAGCGGATGAAGGATTATCCTATAAATATAGAGCTAATGTGCAGATTCAGAACGCCGGCGCAGCAAAAGCAGGCTATAGAAGGTCTGAAAAGGGGAAATGTGGAGATAGTTATAGGAACCCACAGATTATTGTCAAAGGACATAGCCTTTAAGGATTTAGGACTTCTTGTTGTGGACGAGGAGCAGCGTTTTGGGGTAACTCATAAGGAGAAAATAAAGCAGCTTAAAAAGGACATAGATGTGCTTACCCTTACGGCAACGCCAATACCCCGTACCCTTCACATGGGGCTTGTTGGAATAAGGGATATGAGCGTATTGGAGGAGCCTCCGGTAGACAGGCTGCCTATACAAACCTTTGTAATGGAATATAATGACGAAATGGTAAGGGAAGCTATAAACAGGGAGCTGGCGCGAAACGGTCAGGTATATTATGTATATAACCGTGTAAATAATATAGATGAGATAACAAACCAGATAGCAAAGCTTGTGCCGGAGGCAAATGTGGTATTTGCCCACGGACAGATGAGCGAGAGAAGGCTTGAGCAGATAATGTATGATTTTATAAACGGAGATATTGACGTTTTGGTGGCGACCACCATTATAGAGACAGGTCTTGATATATCAAACGTTAATACAATTATCATACATGATGCAGATAAGCTTGGACTGTCACAGCTTTATCAGCTTCGGGGACGGGTAGGAAGGTCAAACCGTACCTCATATGCCTTTCTTATGTATAAGAGAGACAGAATGTTAAAGGAGGTGGCAGAGAAGCGTCTTTCGGCAATAAGGGAATTTACTGATTTAGGCTCCGGCTTTAAGATAGCAATGAGAGATTTAGAGATAAGGGGAGCAGGAAATATACTGGGAGCAGAGCAGCATGGACATATGGAGGCTGTAGGATATGACCTTTATTGCAAAATGCTTAATGAGGCAGTGCTTATTATGAAAGGAGAACGGGAGGATGAGGAGGATTATGAGACAGCCATAGATGTAAAGGCAGACGCATACATTCCGGCATCATATATCAGAAATGAGCTGCAAAAGCTTAATATGTACAAGAAGATTTCGCTTATAGAAAACAGAGCCGAATATGAGGATATGGAGGATGAGCTTTTGGATAGATTTGGAGAGCCTCCAAGAGCAGTACAAAATCTTTTGCGCGTAGCCCTAATAAAGGCGGCTGCCCATACGGCGCAGATTACGGAGATAAAGGGCGACAGGCAGAGATTGAAAATATCCTTTTATTCTAAGGCGAAAATAGATATAAATAAGATTCCTGATATGGTAAAAAAATATGGAAATGATATGAAATTTTGCTGCAGTGAGCCTCCGTATTTTGAGTATATGCCAAAGAGGCAGCTGAAAAATGCAGATGAGATGTTTGACAAAATGGAAGAAATAGTAAAGGATATAGAGGGCTTGAAGTAAGCAGGGAAATGTTGTATACTGTCAACTGTGGAAAAAGCATCGCAAAAGGGTTTGCAATATGCATGAGGTGATAGTGTGAAAAATACTTCTAAGGCAGCAAAAGACACTGACTAAGAAGTATTAAGTTTCACAATTCCTATTTGAGCCGCTAAGGAGGCATGTGATTTTTATGGAAAACACACATAGCTATAAAAACAGGAATTATAAGAAAAAAAAGAGGCAGCAGGAAATCATTATAAACCTTGTAAGTCTTATAATGGTAATTGTTGCAGTATTTATAATTATATTGAACATATCCTCAGATGATGATGTAAAATCAGCAGACACAATGGTGAATTTGGCAGAGGGAAATAAGAATGCTGAAAATGAAATAGGGGGAATACCCGTTGGAGATATTAAAGCCACAGAAGATACTACGGGCAGCGATGGCGTTACAGGCAATGAGGATGTTACGAACGGTGAAAAATTAACAGGTAGTGAAAATATTACAAATGATGAAAACATAACAGATAATGAAAATACCCAAGGCAGTGAGGCTGAGACTACAGGAGAAACGTCAGTGCCTGGCGTTGCGGTAAAGGAGTATAACAATGTAGCCTCAGGAAAATTGTCTGAGACAAAGTATGTTTCCAATGATTATTTTAATAACGCTTTGTTTTTAGGAGATTCAAGAACGGTTGCATTACAGGCAAACAGCTTTATTCCTAAGAAAAATACCTTTGCAGTAAACGGAATATCCCATGTTACTTATTTAACACAGCAGTTTACCGACGAAGTAACGGGAGTGACAGGAGATATATTTTCTATAGTAAGGGAAAGGAAGCCGGATAAAATATATATTGCATTGGGAGTAAACGGAGTAGCGTTTATTGGAACGAGTACTTTTTTAAAGAGATATGAGGAGCTTGTAGACGGATTAATGGAAGCGTCTCCGGAAAGTAAGATAATTGTCCAGTGCATACTTCCTGTAAACGAACAGAATTATACAGGCGGAAACCCGAATTTAAACAATAATACTATAGATAATATGAATAAAGAGCTTTTAAAGCTTGCAGAGAGAAAGGGAATATTTTATCTTGATATTTCCTATATTTTAAAGGATGAGAACAACAGGCTTGCCAAGGCTTATGACAGCGGCGATGGTCTTCATTTTTCGTTTACAGGGTATAGCGCGGTATATGACGGAATATGCAGGCATGGAATAGATTAAATTCTTCTTAGCTTTGCAGGTAATGGGAATTTTCAACAGCTCCTTGAATTTATAAATAAATATTTCAATAACCGCTTGATAGACATATTCCTAACCAAACTGTATTATTGACATGAAGAAGCCGGCATATGGAAATTTGACAGCGCCGGGCTTTGATACCGATTGGAAAAAAGGAGGATAAAAATCATGTTTGAGATGCAGAAGGTAGGAATCAAAATAGCAAAATTAAGGAAATCTCATAATATGACACAGACAGAGCTTGCGGATAAAATGGGAGTAAGCTTTCAGGCAGTGTCAAATTGGGAGCGTGGAAACAGTATGCCGGATATATCAAAGCTGCCTGAGCTGGCAGAGACCTTTAATGTTTCCATAGATGAGATATTGGGGGAAAATTCTGATTTTGTTGATGCCGCCATAAACAATGAAATAGGGAGTTATCTAAAAAAAAATAAGCTTTCAGGGGAGGAGCTTGAAAATGCAGTTCCCATATTAAAGCCCGTACAGCTTAAAGAAATAGCAGAAAATGCAGATAAGGCGACGCTGACAGGCATACCGGAGCTTCTTGGATATATGTCTGCCAATGATGTATATGAGCTGGCAATGGAAATGGCAGGGCAGGGAAAATCCGTGGGGGTTTCTTTTTTGGAGCATATGTCAAGCGCAGACGTAAGCCGTCTGGCAATATATGAATATAAAAATAATAAGCATGTGGACATATATTTGGAATATATGGATTCTGCCGGAGTAAAGGAGCTTGCGCTTTGGGAAATGACTAAAGGAAAGCCTTTCAATGGATATTTGAAGTATATGTCCTCAAGTGATGTATTTGAAGTGGCAGTGGAGGCAGCGGGCAGGGAAAAATTTGACATAAGTGTATTTGCAGAAAAAATGTCCTCACAGGATATGGGAAAACTGGCAATAATGGAATACAGGAAAGGCAGGCCGGTAATAGATTTTTTGGAATATATTGATTCAGACAGCCTGAAAACGATTATGCGGGATATAATATAAAAACAGCAGGCCGCGCATAGGTTGAGAAACGGCGAAACAGTTAGTTGATATACATTTCAGACCGGTTATTATATACTCTAACCATAACAAAGGAAGGAGAAAAGGAAAATGGATAATATTAATTGTTTAGGCAGCCGTATTTCAGAATACAGGCAGAACAGCAACATGACGCAGGAGGAGCTGGCAATGAGGCTTGGAGTTACTCCACAGGCAGTTTCAAAGTGGGAGAGAGGCCAAAGCTATCCTGACGTATGGCTGTTAAAGGATATATGCACTGTACTTGAGGTAAGCGCAGACAGCCTGCTTGGAAATGAAAGGCAGAAAATTAATGAAACAGGTGACGAAAAGCTGCAGAGGGAAATATGGAAAAGCCTTCAAAGCTGTCTTGACCCACTGGAGCTGATTTTTGGCAAAAAGCTTGTTGAATTTTTTACAGATGGAGGCTTTATGGGGTACATAGCCGACGTAAGAAAAAAGCTTTCAAGAGAAGGCATACTTATGCCTATAGTCCGTGTAAGAGACGAATTTATGCTGGCGGATAATGAGTTTATGATTTTGTCCTATGATAACATATTATATAATGAGGATTTAAAGGATAGCTCTGATATTGAAAATCTTCCGGCATACATGACGGGCAAATTAGAGGAGACCGTGAGGAAAAACTATAGCGACATTATCAATCCCGATATAGTAAAAAGCCTTGTGGACAACTTAGAGCATAGCCATCCCGCTATAATAAGGGGGATTATTCCTGAAAAAATATCCTATGGCATGCTGAACGATATTATTAAGGCATTTATGAAAAGAGGAAATTCCATAAAATATCTTGAAAAAATCATTGAGTATTCAGAGAGTATCCTGAGGCAAAATGATAATATTTCTATCGAGGCCCTGACGGAGAAGGTTGCGGAGAAAATTGAACTGAATAATAATTATTGGGTGTATATGGGGAGCCGTGGGAAGGGATAGATGTAATTAAATATTAATTTGTACAGGTGAAAAGAAAGTTCCTCGCATGAAACCCGGGGCTT
>CAJUAO010000041.1 GCA_910584685.1 uncultured Lachnospiraceae bacterium
AACGGGGCAAAAGTCAGTAAAATCAAGTGTTTGCAACCTAATCAGCAGACACTAATTATTTTTTTCTAAGGCTGACCACTTCTTTACACCTGTAATATGTCTATCACTCAAATAGGGCTGAACAGACTCTCTATCTGGGTAAATTGTAACCATAACTTTTGTAATATTAGCTTTCGTACGCTCTGTAATGAATTTAATTTTATTCTTATACTGGTCAGGTATCAAAGTTCTATCTAAAAGTAATTTACACGCACAAGTTCTTCGGTTTCCTTCCAATACAACATATTTACTTCCCTTTCGAATACAAGTAATAATTTCTGAACCATGAAGTTCACCTACATCATTAATTCTATTTGCAAGCTCACTTACATTGGCATATCTTAGCAAATGTTCTACTATAATGTCTTGTCCTATTTGACTCGCACTTTCTTGTACCAAAATACTCGATGCAAACCTGGGATTTTCCTCATCCAACAATAAATCTTGTATATCAACTTCTTTATATTCGTAATTTCTAGGCATTTTATCCCTCCGTTCCTTTTTTTATGCTGTAGTAACCTAATAATTCAACCAATCGAGAGTTTTGTGTTGTTTTTTCCTCACTTAATACATCCAACAACTCCTCTCTCTCTTCTAATGATAATTGCAAAAATTTTTCTCGCCATTCGATTGCCAAACCATTCTGTTCAAAATAAGCTCTATACGTTACAAATTCTTTTGGCATTGATAAAATCATATAAAACTCATCTATATTTCTTCCAAATGCCTTATAAAAAAAGTTTTCTCCATCTGCAACTATTCCTTTTGTAACATTTGAAATCGCATAAATGTTCTTCAAATACTGCCTATTCCAAAATTTTCCAACATATTTTCTATCTATACGATCAATAGGAGCATATTTCATTGGAAAAGAAAATATTTTTACATCTAATTCTTTTGCCAAATCAACATTTACCTTCAAACGCTCCCATAATTCTTCTGGTTTATCATCACAATTATACAAAATATAATTTGAAAAACTTTTCACTTCGTATTTAGCAGCAATTTTTAATGCTTTTGAGTATATATCTTTATACTCTATTCTGTCAAAAGCCAATCTGAATGGCTCAATAGGAATTCTTGACAAGATTTTCATTTTTTTATCTGTCAACTGCCTTGCGTCCATACCTTGATTAAAATCCACTGCCCTTCTACTCCCAACAGGATGATGATAAAAATCTAATATTTCAATCAATTCATCTTCATAGTTAAATAAGATTTGTAGTTTATCATCTGAGTTTTCTAACTCACTCATTATCTCCATATACTTCTCTTGATAAATTTTTGACTTCTTAATTTTTTCTTTTTCCTTCAAATATGAAAGGGTTTCACTTAATACATTTTTAGTCGCTACTTTTCTATTTTCATATTTATGCAATTTCTCCATAAATTGTTTTAATGGAAGTTCACTAAAAAATTTTGTTTTCTTATCATATCCTAATTCTTGTATATCGCTAACTATTCGTTCTAACTCTTGTTCTGAAAAGCTTAATATATTATTATCCAACAAAAGTAAATTCCTTTTTTCACCGAAATTTTGACTGATTGTTTTTACTTGATGTATTATATTGTTTGTCATACAAAATTCAGGCTCGAGTATTGGTACTGCACAAAAGCTACATTTATTAGTACAACCTCGGCTTATATAAGCAAAATAGTTATCCCCTGCTGGATACTTATATACAATATCGTCCAAAATAGAATAGTCTAAAGGAAGAATATCAATATTCACAGAATCATTCAGTCCCAATACATGGGAGTCAGTTAATAACCCTGTTAAAATAGTAACTCCATCATTTATATCGTTTTTTATTCTATCCTTCATCAATGAAACCATAATTCCACCAATATAAATTTTCTCTGGTGATATGAGTTTTTCGTAACTCTGTATAGTTTTAACAGTCTGATTATAATAAAATGTAAACAATGAAGTTATGTACACTCTGTCATATTGTTCCTCCAAAAACTGTTTAGAATCCATAACCCCCTTAAAAAAAGTCACTTCATCCCCACGATTTTTATGATATGTACTTATCTTCATTAATCCCATTGGCGGGTATTTATTTTTATAATTAGGCTCCACTAATAATATCTTCATTTTGGTATCTCCAATATATTTCAATCTGTATATAACAAAACAGCAACGCTATATACTTATCATTTTTTCCCAAGTATTTCTAACCCTCTCATAAGCATCTTTTATTCTAGCAATATCTCGCACCTCTGGTGCGAGATATTCATCAACCTTTACAAGCCCACATTTCCCTCTACAATTCATTTAGATATTTCTGAAATTTATCTACAAACTGCCCAATATGTATCCCATCTACAAATGAATGGTGTGCCTGAACCGACACAGGCATAATAACCCGTCCATCCTTCTCGTAATATTTCCCCCAGTCAAACAATGGTGTTGCATTATCCTTCTTGCCAGAATTGGTATGGGAAATATGGGTGTATGTTACCCAAGGCATAGGCGAACATTGAAACACATCATTGCCAAGTGGTCCTGTAAAATATTCTTTTTGTTCTTCTGCGGTTTGTGCTGCCAATTCCACATATTCTTTCATCGTGTCCTGCATAGGCACATTAACTACTTTGAATAATTCTGTATCTTTGTTCAAATATGTAAAAGCAGTGTCAATTTTATCAAATAAAACAATATTACCATCTAAAAAACGATAACGAAATGCTTCTATCTCATTTGCACATTTACATACCGCATAAACAAACGCAAGTGTAAAGGAAAAATTTTGTTTTTTAATCTGTTGCAAAAAATTTGTAATGTCTACATCAAATGTTACACAAAATGCTGGCTCAACACTGTTTCTAAAAATCATACAGTGCATATTTCTCTTCCATGCCTTTTCATCTATGACTTTGTATGTGTTTTCCATAAAGCTAATCCTCCAATGCCTTACTTTCTAAGTTCTTACTCATTTTATCATATATTATCTCTGCACGAAAGCAAAAATTTACATTTTTCGTCACAACAAAGAAAACCTTTATTTTAAAATATTGATATAACCGTTTTCCCTATTGTAAAATAATATCCATATCTTCCCTTTGTTAGCACTCATTTTTGCCCAACAAAAAAAAGTCTCTTAAACAGAAACAATATCTTTCCATTTGCTTGATAATGATATTCTATCTCTAAACTCTTCATCACCTCATCCATAAACAATTTTTGCTCTTCCTCATTCAACCGTTCTATATATGGACGCAATGCCGCTCCCCTTAAAAATTCAAGAATCTTTCCATGATTATCCATTTCATGGCAATAGTCGGTTATCCATATCTCAATTTTATCCGTACATTTTGCTATCATGTCATAGTATTCTGGTGCGGAATGTAGAACGTATTTATCTTTTCCAATCCCCTTAAACTTATCAGCAAATATTTTTTCTGCTTTTATAATACATTGATTTGCTGGCATTTTCTCAAATAACGGTATCTGTGTTGCAAAAATTCCGTTTTCATTCAGCATAGAAAACGCATTTGATATAAAGTCTTCCTGATTTGGCAGCCATTGCACAAAGGCATTAGAAAATATCAAATCAAATGTTCCCATATCGAAAAGCGGTTTACTGCAATCTCTTTATATAAATGTAACTGTCGGCAAAATCTCCCTTGCTTTTTTCAACATTTCCTTTGACAAGTCCACTCCTATGATTTCAGTACTTTTCCATGCCAAAACAAGCGATTCTGTACTCATTCCCGTACCACACCCTACATCTAAAATTCTTTTAAAATTCATATCCTTGATTCTGGCAACCAAGTCAATCGATGGTTGTATCCGTTCTTTGCCATAACGATTATAAATCTCAGCATTCCACATACTCAACCTCTCCTTTTCCACAACTTTATCCTTTCTCCATATATACAAACCTCAATTCTTCTGTAACCTGTTCCTCGTCAAAAATTTCATAGCCAAGTTTCTGATACAATGCTATATTCTTTTCGCTTCTGGTACTGGTAAACAACTCATATCTTTGGTTCAGATATTGTTTTTCCATTTCAAGTAAAAGTTGTGTCCCTATCCCTTGTCCCTGCTTTGATGGATGCACCATCAATTTCCCAATATAAACAGTTCCACCATCTTGATATGCTCTAACAGAACCTATAATAATCCCTCCATCATCTACTGCCTTTAAAATAGCTCCTTTTTGAAATTCATCATATACTTCTTCTAACGTTTGCATTAAAGGTGGAATATCCATATTACCAAAAAGTTTAGCTTCACTTTGATAAGCCAAATATTGTAATTTAAGTATTTCTTCTAAATCTTCTTTCTGTGCTTTTTTTATCAAAATCACATTCCTCCGTCCTAATTCAAAATCATAATAACAGTCTTCAAATTCGCACTCTACTTTGTTTTAACAATTTCGCACCATTTTTTCATCAAAAATAGAATCAGAAACAACTATATGCGTGCGATTGCTCTTAATCGCCGATAATCGGCAATCCATTCTTCCCCATTCCATAAAGTTTCTCTCGCTAATTCTTCCACCTTTTCAAAAATCATAATTTGTACTTGTTCTGGCATCACTTCTAATTCAGAGACAAAGAACTGTTTCATCCAATTCACCAATCCCTGTTCCCCATCCTTTAGTACGGTTGGTCTGTCATAATCATAAATCCTGTCAATAATAAATCCATTCTTCTCTAACAAGTTACCGAAATCCTCTGCCGTAGGGAAATTGAACTTAGCTTCATAGCCATATCCCAGACTGTTACATGCCTTTGCAAAAGCATTTTCAATCGTTGCGATATTTCCGCTTGCACCAAACTCGCACACCAATAATCCCTGTGGTTTCAAAGCCTTATGTATGTTTTTCAGCAAAGCATCATGGTCACTAATCCAGTGAAATACGGCATTGGAAAAAACCACATCAAATTCCTTTTCAAAGGGCAGAGCCAATGCATCACATACCTTAAATTCTATATCGCCAAATTCTTCTCTCGCTTTATTTATCATGTTCTGCGAACCGTCAACACCTACAATTCTTTCACACAATTCAGCTAATTCAGCAGTCAAGGCACCTGTTCCACACCCCAAATCCAATATAGACTGTTTCGTATTTTGGGGAACAAACTCCAATAATCCCTTTCCATATTCCGCTACAAAATCATGTTTTTTATCGTATAATGTTGAATTCCATTCCATGTACATCCACTCCTAAAAATTGTAAATTTACAATTCCTTTTTCATACAAATAGAATCTGGCATATCTTTATATTGACCATAATTCGGAATAATTTCATATCCAATTTTTTTATATAATGCCATTGCTGCAACAAGTGGTTCACCAGATTCCAAAATCAGATAGCGAAATCCCTGCTCCCTTGCGGCATTCTCTAGCAATTCCATTAGTTTGCCTGAAATACCTTTACCTCTATACTCCTGCTTAACAAAAACACGCTTTACTTCCGCACATTCATTATCATACTTTCTGAAACTGGCACTTCCCACTGGAATTGCAGCATCGTACGCAATAATTACATCATGAATATCATCAAGACGATTATATGGAATATATTCTGCTCGATTCTCTTCTCCACCTACAAGTTCATTCAGAAATTCATCTAAGCTATGGCATAATTCAATGAAGTCAGAGTTTCCACCATCCGTATATATAAATCTCATTCTTATCCCCCCCATATCCAACTGTAGATTGCGTGATTCTTACTATAATTATAATGTGCATAATTTAATAAATTGAATATCCACAATTTATGTCAAAGGGCATAATCAATAGTTTAAATATTTCCTTTGAATATTTTTCAAAAAACCAATGAGTTGCACTTGAATAATTTTCCATATTATCAAAATCCCAATAGGAAAAATATTTTACACATTTAACGATTCTGGTTAACTCTCTTGGTTGTTCTTTAATATCATCAAAGACATAAAACCTTTTCATATATTTAATATCTATACAACCCTTTTGTTGTTTCTGCTCCTCTGCAACAACAGCTATCAATTTTTCAAATTCTTCTAATTTACTGGGTTTTACTTGAAACAACTTAACCTCACAGAAATTCTTTTCCACAATCAGTCCTCCTCACTGGGTAAACAGATCACACTCCAAATTCTGCTCTTCCAACCTGATAAAACAGGATAATCAATGTCGTCAAAGCAGTTCCAAAGCTCTTTTATAAAGTGAATCTAAATCACATCCGCAATTTCCACATTCCTTATCTGCCTGCTTTATTGCAGATACCAAAATATCCTTATCATATTTTCCATCTAACCATTGCTGTGCGGGTTCAGATATTAGGTTCCACCCCGATTCAACAAACTTCTCCATAATAATCTTTAATTCTTCCATAACACTACTCCTCTCAAGTTGGCAACCTCCAGTTTCCACTTTTTCATTTTACTCACAACTTGGATCTTGTATCTGCTCCATGATAAAATCTACGTTTTCTTCAATAGGTTTTGTTCCATCTATTCGTAGAATAGGACATTTTAAAGACTTCACCCATTCTTCGGCTGTATTTTCTGGTCGAGATTTAACAAAATCAAAGAACTTTTCTTCTTGCTCATGCAAATCTCCACCTAATAACATCCTTTCACCGAATTTCTGAAAAGAACGATTTTTAACCCGTTGTATCCGTATATCCCTTGGAACGTCAATCAATACTGCATATTGAAAAAATGAATAAATAGTTTCTCCATAATCTCCTTTTACACAGGTAAAAACAAAGTTTTCATGTGCCCTTATCTCACTCCAAAGTAACTTTTCTACCTCTTCACGAGGGCGTGGAGAAGCATAAGTATAATGGGCGTCTGTCTTAGGAAAATACAAGTCCTCATTGTCTATAAAATGGAAATGCAGTTTCTCTGCAAGAGCTTTTCCCAATGTACTCTTCCCACTACCATTCAAGCCACATACAATAATCCCCATTCCCATAAGTTCCTCCAGCAAAGCTTAAATTCTTGCATCAACATAAATAGTATACCATACACCACCTTACATTTCCATAATCAAAAATACGGAGCAGTTTCCCACCCCGCATACATTTACGCATATACCAACTCTCTCAGAACAATCTCCTCCGCAGCACTCCTCACATTATTCATAAGTACAACCCACTCTATCGGCTCTGTAGCTTTTAGTTCTTCCGTAATTCCTGCCCCAACTTTCATCCGTTCTATAAGTAAATCCACCCTTGCATGGCACTCCTCATCTATCTCATGCAAATGTTCATTCAATTTGCCATCTAACAACAGTCGAAGATACTTCTCTCTACGATTGGTTCTCAAATACTCCCACCGCATAAGTCCATATTTTCCTATATTGTAGTGTGTTCCCTCCGGTAACCTTAAATCGGGATAATACAAATCATCCTCTCCCAAATGATACACAATGCCATTTTCTACAATAACCTCTGCTAATTCTTTTCTCATAGTCTGCCTCCATTCTTATGTACGGATAAAGAAAAAGTTTATTTGCCTTTATCCGTTTCTGTTATCTTCACTACGATTACCTGCTCCTACCATCAAAACCGATATTCTCCGAGAAACTCTGCACCTTCTCGCCAATAGACTCCAGAAAACGCTCCAGCATATTTAACCCATTAATGGTAAACTGCTTCATGAAATCATATGCTTTCTGCAATTTTTCTTTCAAAGTCTTGTTCTCGTCCTTCAGTATCATATTTTCCCGCTTTAACTGGAGCATATCGTCAAACATAGCCGTTCCTCGTTCGCTTGGCTCTACCCTGCGGTACTTCTCATACTGCTGCACAGCCTGCTCTTTCACAAAATCTGCCTGTTTCTGCATTTCTTCAAAATCATTCACAGCTTCCTGTATCTGCATTTTCACAATATCCAATTTTATCTCCTCTGCCTGCACTTCCTCCGCTTTATCGGACT
>CAJUAO010000042.1 GCA_910584685.1 uncultured Lachnospiraceae bacterium
TGGCGGCAATGACCGCCGCCCTGCCCTACATGGAAACGGAGATACAGGAGCTTGCAGAACGCACAGCGGAAAAGCTGAAGAAACTGACCGAGGACGAATTTGCCGGGCTTGTGTTCCTGCCTGCTGAAGATATGGAGTAATATTTATATTTTCTTTTTGCATTTTCATTAACCTTAACAAACCTTAACACATTTCTAAAAAACTATTGACAATCAAAAGAAAGTTCCTTATAATATCTTTTTGTAAAATTTTGAGTGGACTTTTCCGGATTGATATGTCATCTTTTTGCCACACAGTTATCAGTTTGATAACTGTGTGGCTTTTTGTTGTTATAATTCGGAAAATGTTTATCAAATTTTGGAGGATATATAATGGCTGAAAATAAAATGGAAGTTATGCCAGTTGGAAAGCTGATTTTTGAAATGTCATTACCGCCACTATTTTCCATGTTTCTTCAATATTCATACAATTTGTTAGACAGTGCTTTTGTCGCCCGGTTAAGCGAGAACGCATTAACGGCTGTTTCGCTGTCTTTTCCAATCACAACATTAATGAATGCGGTATCTATTTGGATTGGGGTTGGTATAAATGTCCTAATTGCGGGACATCTTGGAAAACGTGAACAAGAAGAAGCAAATAAAACGGTTACTCTTGGACTGATCCTTTCCTTTTTGGTTGGCATTATTTTAAATATAACGGTATTACTAATTATATCCCCATACTTCAAATCGTTTACTGAAAATAACGATATTTATACTTTATGTATGGAGTATATGGGTGTTTGTTCTTTCATGCAGATACCAAACATGGTTCATATCGTTATTCAAAAAATGATACAGGCAACCGGGAACATGATTGAACCCATGTTGTTTCAACTGACGGGTGTTATAACCAATTTCATTTTTGACCCACTTCTTATTTTTGGAATAGGTTTTTTCCCGGCAATGGGTATTAAAGGAGCTGCTACGGCAACAGTTTTGGGATATTCTGTTTCAATGGTTTTGGCATTTATTATGTTTTTAAAAGCAAAACATAAAATAGCACTTAAAACAGTTGGATTTCGTTTTGAATGGAGCATTGTACAAAAAATAATTATTTTAGGGCTGCCTTCTTTTATTATGAATGCCCTAAACGCTTTTACCGTAACGATTGTAAATCTGTTTTTAGTCGCATATTCAGATACGAGCATTGCTTTTTTTGGAGCATATTTTAAAATACAGCAGTTAATTATTATGACTATTAATGGATTAATACAAGGCTGTTTGCCCATTATGCGATTTAATTATGGAGCAGGAAATTTAAAAAGGCTTCAATCAGTTTTTCGATACAGTACAATTTTAGTAACTTCTCTAATGATGTTTGGAACATTAATTATCATGCTGTTTCCGACACAGATTTTGAGTTTGTTTATGGCTTCGGAAAAAATGCGTTCTTATGGGATTATGGCAATGCGGATTATGGCAACAGGTTATTTATTTTGCGGGCTTTCGACAATGATTTCGACTTATATGCAAGCGATTGAAAGAGTGTTGCCAAGCATTATGATACAAATATTTAGACAGATGTTTTTTTTGATACCTATTATGTGGATTTTAGAAAAAGCATTACTAATCAATGGTATTTGGATTGCATTTCCAGTTACTGAATTATTGACATTTGTTGCAGCAGTCATTCTATTTATGAGATTGAGATTTCAAAATAATAATAAAGATATAGTTGGAGGTAAATAAAAATGTACAAGGAAGATACATCTTTTACAATTAAAACGGGGGTTGAAAATATGTCCCCAAAAGAGGTAGTAAATCTTTTAAGGCAAACTGTATGGGCGAAAGACCGAAAAAAAGAGGCTATCATCAAATCATTAAATAATTCAATCTGCTACGGTGCATTTACAAAAAACGGACAACAAGTTGGATTTGCCAGAGTGATTACTGATTATGCAACACATTTTTACATTTGTGATGTAGTTGTAAAAAAAGAATTTCGTAATAAAGGTATAGGCAGGCAGCTTCTTAAAACAATTACGGAAAATGAAGATTTAAAACCATTGTTAGGAATGCTGATAACCGAAAATGCAGAAAAATTTTATGAGCCTTTTGGTTTTACAAAAAATCCTATTTGTTTTATGACAAACAAATAGATACACGTTTTTTATGTTAGCAAATTAAGGGAGGAATTAAAATGGACGAAAAATTTATGAAAGAAAAACCTGTATTGCCATTAATTTTATCAATGTCACTTCCTATGGTACTCTCAATGTTGGTAAACTCTTTATATAACATTGTAGACAGCTTTTTTGTAGCCAAAATTAGCGAGGACGCTATGACGGCATTGTCATTAGTCTTTCCTGTTCAGAATTTTATCAATGCTGTTGCTATTGGCTTTGCCATAGGAATTAACGCAGCAATAGCTTTTTATTTGGGTACAGAAGAATATTCAAGGGCAAATATGGCAGCTACACAAGGCATGGTATTTGCTGTTATACATAGTATCATTATTACCGTTAGTGTAATTTCTATTATTCCAACGTTTTTAAGAGTATTTACATCATCAGAACCTGTTATTGATTTCGGTATTCGATATTCTCTTATAGCCTTTTCTTTTACTTTTATAATTATTTTAGGCGGAACATTTGAAAAAATATTCCAAGCCGTAGGTAATATGAAAGTAACTATGACAAGTATGATGTGTGGGTGTATTGCAAATATTATCTTAGACCCGGTGCTTATTTTTGGGATTGGTTTTTTCCCTGCAATGGGAATAGAGGGAGCAGCATTGGCAACCGGCATTGGACAGACAATAACGCTTGCTATCTATTTAGTTATCTACTTTGTGCGCCCTATTCGTATTCGCATTAGCAGACAATTTCTTACTTTTGATAAAAAAACAGCTTTTAAACTGTATTTTGTTGGTATACCCGCAACTTTAAATATGGCTTTGCCGTCTGTTTTAATTTCAGCACTAAATTCCATTCTGTCCTCATATTCAGAGGTATATATTTTAGTTTTAGGAATTTATTATAAATTGCAGACTTTCCTATATCTTCCTGCCAATGGTATCATTCAAGGAATGCGTCCTTTAATTGGTTATAATTATGGAGCTGGTGAGCAAAAGCGTGTTAAGAAAATTTATAATATTGTTCTTTGCATGAGTAGCGTAATCATGGTTTTAGGCACTATTATTTGTTTGCTCATTCCCGGTCAACTAATAAACCTGTTTACTCATGTGCCGGAAACAATTCATACTGGGGAAATTGCACTCCGTGTTATTAGCGCAGGCTTTCTTGTTTCAGCTATTTCAGTAACTTCATCAGGTGCGTTAGAGGGATTAGGAAAGGGTATGCCGTCATTAATTATTTCTCTATGCCGTTATATTATCATTATCATTCCGTCCGCATTTTTGTTTAGCAAACTTTTTGGTGCAGTCGGCGTATGGAATGCTTTTTGGGTGGCTGAATTTATTACCGCAATTATTTCATTTTTTATTTATCACAGAACAATAAAATGAAATTAGAAAGACAACCGCATACCGGGAGGTGGTAACGTGGGAAAATTGTTACTACTGACACTTAACGAACAAGAAGAAAAAATGATTGACAAAATCATAACGGCAATATCTGATTATATACAGGTTGAGCCTATGGAGATTAAGCCCGCTTCCGTGTTATCTTTTCCGGGACTGGAAATAAGGCAGAGCCAACACAGGGTATTTCAAGACGGGGAGGAAGTAAACCTTACCCGCCTTGAATACAGCACCCTTGTATTCCTTGCTTCCAATCCCGGCATTGTCCTCACAAAGACACAGATTTTTGAAGTTGTTTGGAACATGGATAGCGATAGCTGCCATTCAAGCGTTTCCAATGTTATTTGCAACCTGCGGAAAAAGATAGAGCCGGACAGCAAAAACCCGACCTACATAAAAACCGTGTTAGGTGTCGGCTATAAATTCAATGGATAACGCCGAGGAATGATGATTGATACACTGTCATTTCCCGGTGTTCTTTTCTGCCCTTGTGGACGCTTAGAAGCCCTTTTCCGGGCGGTAATGGATTTCCCTGCCTGCGCCACAAAACGCCCCGGAAATGCCCATAAAACGCCTTACACACCCGCCCTAACTATCTGCATTACCTCTCTGCCTGTTTCTCACGTTCCGGCTGCTTTGCCTGCCGCAAGATACTGTCTACATTCTGCTTGATTGTGTCGTACTGCTTCACTTTCTTTTTCAGCTTCCCGTACTCTTGATACAGCTTGTCTTTCTTCTCCGTAAGCTCCTTGTACTCCGTATGCAGCGTTTTGAAGTCGGGCAGCTTCCCGCCGTTTTTTGCCGCCTGCAACGTCTTAGCGGCGGCTTCGTGAATGATAATGCTGCTCTCATTCCCCCGCAGGAACTTTTCTTTGTCCTTTGCCTTTTTGTACTGCATATAGACCGCCTTTGTCTGTTGGTATGCGGATATGTTTTTCATCAAAAGGGATATGTCGGACAACCTCTTTTCCAAGCCTTTCAGCATGGCGGCGGTATTTTCGCTTTCCGTATGCACTTCATCAAGAACCGCCTGCAACTGCTCATACTCTGAAATGTCATGCTCCGTTAGGAAATTCAAAGTCTTTGCCGCCTGCTTCAAGTTGTGTATCTTCGCCCACTGTTCATAACCTTTGCTCTCCGCTGCCTTGATACTGTTCTGAATGTCTATCAGCATGGAGATACCCGCTTTTTCCTGCCTTAACGCTTTCGGCTTCGCCCGGTACGTCCCGGCAATCCTCTCCGTTATGGCTTCCACGGTGTAGGCTTCCCCAAGCGTCTTAGAACGGGTAAAGCGTTCCTGCCCCGGCGCACGGAACGAAACGAACTTGCCCCGCTTTACCTCATAGCCCGCCGCTTCCATGAGCCGCAGGAAATCATCAAAATCTTTCGCTTTGGGAATGGTAGCGTCAATCAACGCTTTCAGCTTTGCTTTCCAACTTGTCCCCCTGCGTTCAGCGTCCCATTCCGCATATTTCTTTCCCTTGTCCTGCCCCGGCGTGAAAATGAAAGCGTACCTTGAACAAATAAAGAACCCGTATTGTTTCCGTTGCGGGGAAACTGTCGTCCGTCTGTCCTTTG
>CAJUAO010000043.1 GCA_910584685.1 uncultured Lachnospiraceae bacterium
AAGGGGATTACTTAACTTAAAGATAGTATATACATACAGCCTGCTGACACATTGCTTGCAGATGCCCCGCAGAAACCAAACCATACAGAAAAGGAGTTTTTGCATATGAAGTCAATATTTGAACAGTTAGGCGGCACATATCACGAAGAAAATGGGTATCTTATTCCAGATTTAATATTACCCAACGAAGAAGAACAGCCGATAGGCACATGGGGACAGCGGCATCAGGATTATCTGAAACAGTACTACAAGGTTACATACACCAATCTTCTCACAAGTGGCAGACTGAACTCCTATCTAGCCGTCATTGACAGGCAGGCGCAGGAACGCTTTGAAAGGCTTATAGAGAGCATGAAACAGGCACAGGACATAACGGAACGGCTAAAGGAAGAAAATGCCATAGAGTGGACAGGCAAAATAAATAATATAAGGGCTTGTGCGAGGGAAATTGTGAACGGAGAAATTATTTTTATATAATCAGAATTGGCGGCAGGGAATATAATTCTTTGCCGCCTTTCAAATGGAGTAACTATATTATGAAATTAGCTTGTGAAATATATTGCTGATTCTTATCCAGCAAATGTTTTAGGGTTTTCAGTCCTGTTTCCAATTGTTGTAAGGAATCAGGGGAACAGGTTGCAATTCTTATAGCTGTGGATTCAGCTTTGCCAACGGTAAAACGGTCAGAACAGAAGATATGAATGCCATTGTCTGTTGCCTGCATTTCCAACTGATAACCGTTATAATGGGCAGGCAGGGGCAGCCATTGGAAGAAGCTGTATTCATTCGGGCAGATGCTGTCTGGAAAGTATTTTTTATATATCCTGTTCCGTTCTTTTGCCTGTCTTTTTTTCTGCCCTATGATTCTGCCTGCATTGCCGCTTGCAATTAATTCGCTTATAATTTCTGCGTTAAGCAGCGGTATTTTCAAATTTACATTATTAGCCGTTTCAAGAAAGGTTTGTCTTAAGCAATCAGGGATAACCATATATGCGCATCTTAAGCCTGCTGAAAGTGATTTTGACAGGCTGTGCAGGTAAATGGTATTATCTGGTATCAATGTCTGAATCGGTTCTCCTGTATCATTTGCAATAAATCCATAAGCGTCATCTTCCATTAAAATCAGATGGTATTGCTGTATGAGGCTGGCAATTTTCCTTTTTCGTTCCATTGACATGACAGTTCCTGTCGGATTATTGCAGGACGGCATTAGGAAGATTCCTTTTATATCCATTATCCTGCACTGCTTTTCCACTAGGTCGGGTATCATTCCATCCTCATCTGCGGCTACTGATATCAACTGGACATTTAACTGTCTGGCTAAGCCGATAAAATTGGAATAAGTGTAAGAATCAGTTAGGATTTTATCTCCAGAGTGGAAAAGAGCCAAAAATACAATCGTCAGGGCATTTTGAGTTCCTGCCGTCAGCATGATGTTTTCAGGCTCTGTTTCTATATGGAAAGATTTCAGCCATTTTATGGCGGTCTGTTTGTGCTTGTAAGATTCCGATATGCTGTCAAATTCAAAAAGATACTGGGAAGTATTGCGTTGTATGGTTTTTTGCGCAATATCAGCGACAATCTTATTATACTGGTAAAAAGGTCTGATTATGCCCAGTTCTACGCACCCGTTATTTGCCTCATGTAAAAAAGGGATGGCGGCATTTGGGGATACAAATGTGCCTTGCCCTATATTGGCATAGATTAGCCCCTTATTTTCACAAATCTTGAATGCACGGGTTATTGTGCTTAGGTTCAAATCAAGAAAGTCTGCTAATTCCCTTTGGGGCGGCAGTTTTGTATTTCCAGCCAGTTTGCCGCTTTGGATATCCTGTTCCAAAAGTTCCGCAATAGATATATAAATTGGTGATTTTAATTTTTCTTTATCGGGTATCCATGGCATTGGGTAATTTTCAAAAGAATTAACTGGCAAGCTTTTTCCCTCCCTGCTCAAAATTGTCTTACATACAATATTAGCATTGAAAACATACAAAGTCAAGAATATAATCTATATTGTATGTATTGTGTGCAAACAATACCATGCAACAAAAAGGAATAAATTTTATTTTAGTAGGAAAGAGGTTACGAAATGAAGGATTTAACGAGAGAACATGAGTTAAAGACAATATTTTTATTTTCACTGCCAATTTTGGTCGGCAATCTATTCCAGCAACTATATAATCTTGCGGATACGGTTATTGTAGGTAATTTTTTGGGGAAAGAATGTCTGGCGGCGGTAGGGTTCAGTTTTCAGATACACTATCTGCTGATTGCCCTTTCTATGGGCATTTCAATGGGGGCAAGCATATTGGTTTCACGTTATTTTGGCAGTAAGGACATGGAATCTGCGAAAAAAGTTATGGATACGGGATTTGCTTTCTGCTTTTGCCTCAGTTTGATAATTGCTGCTTTGGGCATATGTTTTTCCTATCAGATTCTGCTTGTCTTCCGAGTGCCGTCCGCTTTGCTTGAAGCGGCTGACATATATCTTAAAATTATGTTTATCGGCGTTATCCCCACGTTTGCATATAACGCGCTTACAAATATTCTTCGCGGGATGGGGGATTCAAAAACACCTACATATATTCTGATAGTGGCAGCGCTTCTGAATATTGTGCTTGATATATTGTTCATTAAGGCATTCGGAATGGGTGTGGCAGGGGCGGCATTTGCGACTGTGTTATCGCAGCTTTTGTCATTTATCGTTTGTATGGTATATATGAAAATACATTATCGCAGCTTGTTTATTAATGTATTGCATTTACAGTTTGACAAGGCAGAATTAAAAAAGAGCTTGAAGATAGGTACGCCCGCCATGATACAGCAAGTATTTGTGAGTGTGGGATTTATGTCATTGCAGTTTCTGATTAATGGGTTTGGCACGGATTGCATGGCGGCATATACTGCCGCATCTAAGGTAGATGCTTTTGCAGAAATGCCCGCCTTGAACTTAGGGCAGGCTATGACTAATTTTACTGCCCAGAATTTAGGGGCAAAAAGGAAAGACAGGGTATTGAAAGGCGGGAAATACGCATTGGTTATGGGGATTGCAGTATCAGCGTGTATTTCTGTTGTCATTGTATTGTTTCCGTCTGTATTTATATCAATATTCAATAGGGATACGTCTGTTTTAGATATTGGCAACAGCTATCTGAAGATTGTGCCTGCTTTTTATATTATCTTTGCAGCCATGCAGGTATTAAACGGATTGCTTTTGGGGTATGGAAAATCATTTGTGCCGATGATTGCTTCCATATGTTCCCTGTGCTGTCTTCAAGTGCCTGTCGCTATTATTTTGTCTGGCACAAAGCTTGGTTATAATGGAATTTGGATAGCCGCTCCAATCGGCTGGTTTGGAGGGCTATTAATCCGCGCAATTTATTTTTATCATGTCAGCAAAAAAGAAAAACAATAAAAATATACATAAAGAATTTTACCAAACTTGAATCAATGGATAAAAAATTAATGTGGCAATTTAAGCAACAGCTATCTGCAAAAAAACAAATTTGTGTTGAGGATAAAAAGAAGATGGATAGCTATTGCTTATTGCCTGCATTTCATTCATAGCATGGATGTTCACCATATAAAAAACGGCGTGTGGTGGGCGGTATTGCTATGCCCTAAAAAACTTAACAGACACTCTCCAGACCTGTTTTTGAAGTTTGGAGGGTTTTTTATGTTCTTTTTTCGGGCGGTAATCTATCTGCTCATGCAACACAGAATTTATCCGTACATAGCATATCGGGGAATAGCAGGAAGCCAGTTAAAAAAATCCCTGCCCATGCAACGCTGCTTCTTGCCATGCAACCAGAAGTATAATCTCCACTTAACAGAATATGTATCTCCTATAACCGTAGAGGTCACCGAGCCTTTGCGGTTTTTCTTTTGTCGTTTTTTATCGGAATGTGCCGCAGGGCTGTTTCTGCTGTTGGCTGCCGTTCGCCTCCTATCCAATCTGGTTTTTAGCATTTTCAAAAATTTCAGATTGGAGGAAAAAAGAATGGCATACAACAAC
>CAJUAO010000044.1 GCA_910584685.1 uncultured Lachnospiraceae bacterium
CCTTGCCCCTTGACATATGCTACAGGTTGTGGTTTGTATGAAATGTATAAATAAAGGATTAAGGAACATGACCAACTGAAGGATGCAGCCGCGCAGCGGTTGTATCCTGATGGCGGTAGGGGGGGGGTTAAGGGGAGGGGTTTTACCCCCCCCCTCCTCTCTACTTAGTTTTTAACAAATATATAAAATGGTTAATAAGGGGAAGGCTTCGCTTGGGGAGTTACTCCCCATTGAGAACACCCGATAGTTTGATACTTGTGTCAATCTATCTAGGGTGTTATACTCTTTTACAAAGAGTATAAGCCGCCTACGGCGAAAAGGAGCAATATAATGACAATATCATATTCATTTCATATCTCATCAAAATCACATGCAGTAAATAATATTGGAAAAGTTGGACAAGTTAGTAAACATAATTTAAGAGAATACAAATCTGCCAATTATGATAAAAATTTGATTGATGTATTAGTTGGTTCACATGATAATCTACTGAATGACATCAAGAAAGTATATCATCAAGAATTTAATGAGGCTTTGGAACAATATAACCAGAAGCAGAAACGAGCAGACCGAAAAATTAATAATTATCTTACTCATGTATCAAATTCAAGAAGTGATGTGGCAGTTGAGATTATTATACAAATTGGGGATAAGGACTTCTGGAAAGATATACCATTGTCAGACAAAAAGGCAATGTCATATATATTTAAAGACCAGCTAAAGGCATTAGAGCAATATTGTTCTAACTTCAAGATTGCATCTGCTGTTGTTCATTATGATGAGAGTTCACCGCACATGCACATTGTGGGAGTGCCAATAGCTAAAGGCTATGAAAAAGGGATGGAAGTACAATGTGCGAAAACAAAGGTGTTCACGAAAGAGAGCCTGTCATTTCTACAAAGTAAAATGCGTGAACGTGCCGAAATCGGCATAAAATTAAATACTGAACTATTTACTAATGTGGAACTGAAAGAAAAGGAAAAAGGGCGAAATAAAGATATTCCGAAGCACTTACTTGATGAATATTATACATTACAACAAAATATCCAGAGCAGCAAAGAGGAAGTTGAGTTCTGGCAAGAGCAGATGGACAAGTATATGGATAAAGCTATTCAGAACAGAGACGAAGTCTTTAAGTTGGAAGATAAAAGCAGACAGTTAAAAGAAAAAATCAGCAACCAAGAAAATAAACTTGTTGTTAATAGTGAATCATTAGAGCAACAAACGGAGGAAATCAAAAGAGTTGATTCTGTCACACAGTTATTAGCCCATACAGAAGATAAAGACTCTATACTTGAAAATTATACAATTCCAGAAAAAAAGACTTTATTTGGCAAAATAGAAGCCCCTGAAAGGCAAGGAACATTTATTGAAGGAATGAATAAAGAACAGGTCAAGATACTTATGCAACGTGTAAAAGCTGATGATGGATTGCAAAAGGTCTATAATGATATTATTCAAAAGGCAGAAAAAGATGCTAAAATCATTCGTTCTGAAGCGACTGCGCAAAAAAATAATACAGTTGCAAAGGCTCAAGAAATAATAAAACAAAAGAATAATATTATAGAAAAAGCTAAAGATTGGGTAGAAAATCAAAAAAGCAATTATAAAGACCTCGTAGACAAATATAATAACCTTGCACATAAGTTTAATGACCTTATAGACAAGCATAAAAGGCTCAAGGATGAAATAGACCGCTTAGAAGCCTCCAGAAAGCAATTAGAGCCATTAAAACAAGAATTAGAGGAATTAACAAGGGCAAAACAAATAATGTCTAATAAGCTTGATTATGAGTTTACAAAGGCAAAATTTAAGGAATGGTCAGCCTCTTTATTTCCTGAACATTATGATGATTATAGAAAACGTGGAGAATTAATAGCTTTATACGAAGATGGAACAATTCGTCAAGTTGGTTCAAATGAAAAAGGTGGATGGGATAATAAAACATTAGCTGATAAAGAAAAAGGACTTTGTAGAGTTGGTGTAATGATGGAAGAAGAACATATAAAGGTACCTAAAAGTCTGTTAAGAGAGTTTATTCAGAAATGTAATAATACTGTGGTATCTTCAAAATTGAAAAACTTTATTGAACAACAAATAGAAGTTGATGAAATTGCATTAAAATACAAGAATACAATAAATAAAATATAGAATCTTATTAGCGGAGCAAGGGCGTTGCCTTATAAAAGGGTTCTTTTTCCTTGCTCCCAATGGTTACTATTCGCCTTTTACAATTTCGGTAAAGTCAGACCAATCCTCAACTTTAAAAGCTCTAATATCTCTTACACTTTGTTTAAACCACTCAATCCTTGAAAGTTTATTAATTGCCTTATAAACAGTTGTTAAGCTGTCTTTTTCACTGTTATTGATATAAACACTACCTTGTGTCCACTCAAATCCCAATGTTTCTAATTCTTGTCTTATTTCGTCGTAAGCCCTATTATAAGGGTCGCCATATTCTTTTTTGAGTGTATCAATTTTTAAGTCAAATGCTATTGCATACATAATTATTCCCCCTTTTTATTTTCATACAATAATATTATTTCAGGTTGCTTTTTGTTGTGTATTAATATTGTTCGAGAATGTTAATGTTCCAAATTCATTAAAATTTTTATATTCAACATTTGTTTTAAATGTTTTACCTTTAATCTCATCATAGTTAATGTCAAGACGAAGACGAGCAATGTCTTGCCAATCTCCTTTGCCAAATAAATAAGAATTAAAATTATACATTCCAACATCTACCCTATAAAGTATTTTTCCTTTTACAAGGTCTGTAATAGCATTGTTCACACTACTAATATTTTTAAAATTTAAGGTTTCTTGTATTCTACGTTTAAAACTTGCATTTACAATAACTTGCATTCCATCTTTATCTCCAGCATAAGAAGCTCTTTTTAACAATTCATAGAGAATTGCTGAATGTTTTGTTGGCATATCAGAAAGGTACAAAACATCTTGTAAATAAAGTTTTACAAAGGCAGGTTCTGAACCCCATGAAAGTGTCTTATTCGCTCGTTTATTTATTATTTCGCCATTTTCATTAATTACTTCTGTTTCAATAGATTGCTTAATTTTGGGCAATTTAATTTACCTCCATTTTTAAATTTACATATATTATACAATGATTTTACATGTATATCAAGTAATATTATTACATAAAATAAAGTAATATATTAAAACATAAATATTTAGGTAATACATAAGATTTAAGTAATACTATTACTTTATTCAAGTAATGGAATTACTGCATTCAAGTAATGGCATTACCGCATTCAAGTAATACTCTAAATGCTATCAAACCCTTGAAAAATCTAATAAAAACCCCATTTTTACCTCCAAAAAGTTCTCTATATTGTATATTCGTGTTTTTTTTAATTGTACGTATAAGGGTGGCGCTGCCCCCCCCCTTAGCAACCCCCTGCAAGGGTTTCACCCTTGACCCCTAACCGCTACGCGGACACTCGCCGTTAGGCAAGGGGAACAGCTAAAGCTGTCCCTCTTAATAAAGTGTTTTAGGCTTACGAATATGTCAAGGGTTGCCCTACGGCGTATCGGGCTACGCCCTTGCCCCTTGACA
>CAJUAO010000045.1 GCA_910584685.1 uncultured Lachnospiraceae bacterium
AAAAGTATCTGGACAGCTGTTTTCCTGCATTTTTGGTGGGATTTATTGCTGTTTATATTTTGATAAGATAAATTCCAGTTTGTCTTTTTGACTTTATACTATTATTTTTTATATTTTGAAAGTGAAATAAAGGAAATGCCTTAAATCGCGGTATAAAGAATTAGATAAAGTCTTGCGTATTCAAGCGAAATGAAAATTGGGAGCTGGACACAATTTTGCAGGAGTCTAAAAACTGTCATTAACATTTTATGAAAAGAAAGGGGCAGACATAACATGAATGTAATCATACTTGGTTCCGGAGGCTGTGTCAGCACGCCAAGGGCGTGTTGTAACTGTCGTGTATGTACAGAAGCGCGGCAGAAAGGATTTCCTTATGCAAGAACGGGGTGCAGTCTGTTTGTTGAAGATGTGAATCTATTGATTGATACGCCGGAAGATATCAATGCTTCTTTGAACAATTCCGGCATACAAAAAGTCGAGCATATTTTATACAGCCATTGCGATCCCGATCACACAATGGGAATGCGTGTAGTTGAGCAATTGAAAATGGACTGGCTTGCCTATTCACTGGGAAAGAAACCCGACAATCCGATAGAAGTTGCTTCTTTGCCTGCCATTCTTGCAGATATTAAAAAGCAAGGCACAAAGTATGGCTCAGCCATTGAATACTATGAGGCAAGCGGTCTTATATATACAAAAGAAATTCGTGCTTTCAAAAAAGACAATATTTTGATTGAGTTAGTTCCTGTAGATGAACAGGAACACGTGGCAATATTTATTGTTTCTTCTAACAGCAAAAAGATAATTTATGCTCCATGTGATGTAAAGCCATTTCCAAAGTCAGAGAAATTTCAAGATGCAGATGTTTTAATCATTGGCAATACAATTGTCGGGGATATATTAAAAGATGGCTTTGTATTAAATGAAAATAACCCACTGCGAAAAGAACTGTTTACTTTAGATGAAATTGATACAATACGAAAACAGTATGGAATCAAAAGAGTTATTATTACACATTTAGAGGAAGACTGGGGAAAGTCATATGATGATTATAAAGAATTGGAGAGGGAATTGAACTTAATACATTTTGCGTATGATGGATTGAAAATACAGTTATGAACAGAGTAAGGGCTGATTTTCCGGCCCTTACAATTGTTTACAACAGTTCTAAAGAATCTTCTGCATTCACCCACATCTGCATATTTCCCTCAAGATACAATCTTGCATATTTAAGTGGTTCATCTATTGCCAAAGCATTTAAGGCACATTCCGAACAGGGGGTAGTTTTCAATTCTTCTTCCGCTTTGTTACAGTCTATTCGTAAAAAGTAGCCTGCATAGGTGTATACGTCACTGCTGTTATGGTGGATATTGTATGTTGCGTAAATTATATTTATTTTGTTTATCCTCTTTTCGTAGATTTTTTGAAAGCATTTCAATCAGTTTGCCAATTCCCGTATATTTTGTGTTATACTGTTTTATATGATTTTGTTTCCCTCATTTTTTCCCTTATCAGGGTTTGTAATGCCCTGTGGGAAGATATAACACAAGGGAAACAATAAGGGAAAGCTCACCTGCGATAAACTTAGTGTTTTCAAGGGTTAGCGGAGATTTTAATAACAAAATATAACAGCTAATATTTCCCTTAAAAATCATCAAATTACAATCGGGATTTGCGAGGAAAAATGTATGATTAGAATAAGACCATATAAAGATTCGGATGTAGATACAATATTATCGTGGTGTCAAAATGAAAAATCATTTTATCAATGGACGGCAGGCATACTCGGTAATTATCCGATAACACAAAGGGAATTTTGCTTTGTTGAATCTCTAATGCCGTTTACCGCATTTGATGAAACAGGAATGGTTGGCTTTTTTACACTAAGGAACCCAGATGAATCATTGGATGAATTACGCTTTGGATTTGTTATTGTAAATCCTCACAAGAGAGGAAAGGGCTATGGCAAAGCTATGCTCCAGCTAGGTCTGAAATTTGCATTTGAAATATATGGAGCAAAAAAAGTATCATTGGGTGTTTTTGAGAATAATCTTCCGGCTTATTATTGTTATAAAACAGTCGGTTTTAATGATACTGTTCTTGATAAGACAGAAACATATTGTGTTCTAGGTGAAGAATGGAAGTGCAGAGAATTGATTATGGAAAATAAATAAATTCTCAATTTGTGGAGGTGTATATGAGTATCCGTTTAATGACGATTGATGATTATGAAAAAGTATATGAATTATGGATGTCCTGCATAGGTATGGGATTAAATAATCTAGATGATTCAAAAGAGGGTATCGATAAATTTCTCCAGAGAAATCCTGACACTTGTTTTGTTGCTGAAGTAGAAAATGTTATTGTTGGCGTAATTATAGTTGGAAACGATGGTAGGAGAGGATATATATATCATACAGCCGTAAATCCGCAATATAGAAAACAAGGCATCGCAAAAAGTCTTGTTGATACAGCAATGACTGCTTTACAGAAAACTGGAATAAATAAGGTAGCATTGGTTGTCTTCGATAGAAATGAAATCGGAAATGGCTTTTGGGAGAAAATGGGTTTTACTGTTCGCAATGATTTAATATATCGTAATAAAGCTCTTATAGAAATAGTTAGAATAGACACATAAATTCCAGTTTGGCGGGAAGTTGTAGAGAACGAAAAATCGGAATTTATTGAGGAGATGATAATGTGGAAAAATTGATGTTAAGTGCAGATGGAGATGTTATACTATATGAAGTTGCTAGGCAAATTTTAAATGATTTTGATAATTTAATAGAAGAATTTTATGAATGGAAGAAAACAAGTTGTTATGATGAACAACTATTTGTAGAATTTCTACAACAGAAATGAGGAAATGAAAAAATAAAACTTATTAAAAATTTAGGGGGGAATATTCCTAAAGAATATGAAAACGTAAAATGGTATAATTTTTAAGGATATACAGAAATCCTGATTGTGCTTTGATGATTTTTAAGGGAAATATTAGCTGTTATATTTGTTTATTAAAATCTCCGCGAACCCTTGAAAACGCTAAGTTTATCGCAGGTGAGCTTTCCCTTATTGTTTCCCTTGTGTTATATCTTCCCACAGGGCATTACAAACCCTGATAAGGGAAAAAATGAGGGAAACAAAATCACATAAAACATTATAACACAAAACATATGGGAATTGTGAACTGATTGAAATGCTTTCAAAAAAACAATGAAAAGAGGACAGATAATATGAATGTGATTTACGCAACATACAATATCCACCATAACAGCATTGACGTATACACCTATGCAGGTTATTTCTTGCGGATAGACTGCAATAAAGCAGAAGAAGGATTGAAAACCACTCCCTGCTCTGAATGTGCCTTAAATGCT
>CAJUAO010000046.1 GCA_910584685.1 uncultured Lachnospiraceae bacterium
TCGCAATTATGTGCTAAAAAATTTTATGTGCTGTTGAGCAACAAATTTGTCCAATAAATAAACCATTGTACAAGTCCAAACAGCACATAAATATATTATAACGATTTTAAAAAGGCAAGTATATCATTTGATGGCTTGTATTTATATGAAGTATTACCCATATCACCAACCGTTTCCATAACTTTTCTTTTCATTTCAATATCGGCAGTCATGTATTTATGAGTAGTTTCTATGCTTGAATGTCCAAGCCATATCGCAATTGTGGATATGTCAACACCTGATTGAAGAAGATTCATAGCCGATGAATGACGGAATGTGTGAGGAGTAATATTTTTCTCTGCTAAAGTTGGGCTAAATACGGAAGCCTTTTGAGCTATATGAGTTATTCTGAATCTTACACCCGAACGAGTAAGATTATCTCCGTTTTTGTTGGAAAAAATGTGCTCATCTTCTCGAATTTTTTGTGTATTAACATATTTTTTTAGATATGATGCTGTTGATCTCCATATGGGAACAGCCCGCTCTTTTCTTCCTTTGCCGTAAAATTTGACATATGTATGAGATACATTATCAAGTTCAATTATGTCAGAACGTCTTACTCCTAAAAGTTCAGAAACTCTTGCTCCTGTATTGTAAAGAAGCAACAGCATTAATTTATCCCTTGATCCTATAGCGGTTGAAGTATCGCAGCAGTCTGTCATTGATTTAAATTCATCTTTGGTAATAAAACACATCATGGGTTTTTCTTGTTTCTGAAACGGTATCATAAGTGTTTGGTGCACGGTGTTACTATATTCCGGAGCTTCTTCCGATACATATTTCATGAAAGCTTTTATTGCTGCTAAACGATTATTTATTGTTGCTGCTTTATTACCCCTATTATCTTCAAGGTATTCAATAAATTTCTGAATATATTCTCGATTCAGGTGATTTATTTCAACATTTGAAGCCGCGATATTGTAATATTTCGATAGAAACATTAGATAAATCCGAAATGTATCACGATAGGAAGAAATCGTTTTGGCTGAAACATTGCTTTGCTGCATCAGCCTTTTCAGGAAAAAGTTTTGAATCAACACTTGAAATGATAACTGAGTGCTATTCTTCATCAAAATCACCCCCAAACATTTCCTCATACTTTAAACATGAAAGTTTCATTATTTCGGGAGTGGACGATATATACCAATATGTGTCCTGCGGTTTAACGTGTCCAAGATATGTTGATAAAATGTAAAGATTTTTATTAATGTCCACACCTTGCTCCGCCCACCTTTGAATGGTACGACAAGCCATTGTGTGTCTGAAATCATATAGCCTTACGTGCGGATAGCCCACGGGGTTTGCATTAATACACGGTCTGATTAGACTAAATGCATATTCCAAAGCGCGTTCTGTCAGAGGTTTGCCATATGTTGTATAAAAGAACGGCATATCCGGAAATCTTAAACCAAGTTTTTCAGTTATTTTACACTGGTATTCATGTAACTTTTGGGCTACAGACTTGTCGATTGGAATAACTCTTTCTTTTAAAAACTTCGTTTTCCTGATATGTAAAAAACATTCATCTGTGTTTACATCGCCAACTGTCAGATTTATAGGTTCGGAAGGTCTAAGTCCGCACGACCAAAGTAATCCGATAACGGTTGCAACAGATAAAGCACGTATTCCATCCGGTGAATAAAGCTTAGAGCATTGATTCATAAGCTTTATTGTTTCATCTTCGGTATAAATATACGGTGTTGGTCTTACTCTTACATTTTGGAAAATTTGTTTGTTGATAATTATAGCATTTTCGTCAAAAGCTGCTGCATATTTGGAAAACGGCATAATAATTTCAAGTTTTCTTCCCATTGTTTTGTCTGAATTGACTCCTGAAGCAATCCAATCAAGAACAATATCTTTACACAAAGAACCGTTGTAATTTTTTTCAAGCGTGTACTGTACAAAACCTTTTAAAACAATCTCATCTGCTTTCAGTTTAAATCCAAGACTACGTTTATATTCAAGATAATCTTTAACCTGACGTGATATTTTATTAGTTCTCATTGGTATCACCTCCCGCCCATGTTGAAACAGCCATGCGAAGTGAGTTAATATCAACTTTTACATATTGTACGGTTGCTTCCAAGGAGGCGTGTCCAAGAATATCAGCAGTAACTTTTAATCCGGCTCCCGAATTATATATACGAGATGCGGCTGTGCGGCGAAGTGCATGAGTTCCTTTCCAATCTCCCGTAATGTTTTCTTTTTTAAATGCTTGACGTATGATCCTGCGTACTCCCTCACAATTCATTGGAGTGTTTTTGTTTAAGTTGCCTATATTTAAAAACAAATGGTCATCACCAAAATTGAATCTGAAATGTAAAATGTAATCTTCAAGTGCAAGTCCCAATTCTTTAGTAATTGGAATTTCTCGTATTTGTTTTGTTTTTGTATGATTTATGCAGAGCGTTCCGTTACTCCATTTTATATCGGATATTCTTATTTCAGGTATTTCAGAACATCTTAATCCCCCGTCAAGCATAAGAAGCACAATGGCGTTATTACGTTTATCTCTTGCTGTATCCATACAATAATGAGTTCTTAAACGCTTTTCCTCATCTTTGTTAAGAGTTACAGGCATCTTTCTTTTATTCCAGTCGGCAGATGATAACGGTATGTGAAAAATCTCAGAATTTATATTTATATTCTTATATTCAAGAAATCTAAAAAAATTCCTGATAGATGTAATATATCTTCCAATACTTGAAGGTTGTAATAAAGATAATTCTGTACAAACATAATCTCTGATTTTGTATGCGTCAATTTTAGAGATATTATCTATTGAGAAAGCATTGCAATATGTAAGAAATACTTTAACGTGACTGATTTCTGCACGAGCAGTTGCAGGAATTACTTTTTTGAATTTTGTTGAATAATCATAGAAATCTTCAAGCAAGTTTCCAAACAAGTCACATTTTTGATTTTTAATTTTAAATTCCTTTACTGTCATTCCTGTTTTCATTAAAAACCAAATATGCGCAGCCGCTCTAAAATTTATTGCCGTACTGCGCAGCGATGTTTTATCAAAGGAGCATAAGGCTTTTTTTATGTGCTCATACAGAAGCTTTGGTTCATCAGTATCCCACTCGTCAGTAATTGAATTAAAACATCGAATGTAAATGACGATAGTTCGTTCTGAATAGTGTTTGCGCCTCATAAATTCCATAAGTTCCTGTTTTTGGTTTAAGTTCATGGTTATTCCTCCTTAATATTTTTGGAATAACCATTATACCATATTTTTATTAACAGCACATAAAATTTTTTAGCACATAATTGCGA
>CAJUAO010000047.1 GCA_910584685.1 uncultured Lachnospiraceae bacterium
GAAAGGACAAGAACTATGGATAGTATTTTCAATATTGAAGTCCTAACGCAGAATATTATTGAATTATGCGAAAAGGAAAATGTATCGGTCAACCGTATGCTGAAAGAATGCGGTTTAAGCAAAAGCGTTATCGGCAATCTGAAAAAGGGCTATGAGCCTCAGCTTGCAAAAATCGTAATTATCGCTGATTATTTCGGCGTGACAGTTGACTATCTTATAAATAATTCCCCAGTGGGGAGCGGAAAGGAAAGCAAATATGTATATTTGGAGTAAATGTCAAGGAAAAGGGCGTAAATGCCTTGTTTTGAAAATTAGCAATTCAGACTATAATCTGCTTGATGACAAAGAAAAAACAAAAATTAATATACTGAAAGAATTTTCAGATTATAAAATAATATCGGTTTTAAAAGACTTCTATTATAAAATTGCTAAAAAGTATAATTTCGATTTGCCTCGTCAATAAAAATTAACTTAATCCCACGGATTGGTAAACGTTTTTTCTTCTCTTGGAATATCAGACCACATAGAACTTATATTATTTCTCCTGCAATAGTCCGCAATCTTTTTCCCAAAATAAAATTCAGTTTTATCAAAATTATGTGCATTTCTATGATCTCTTTTATGATCATTCCAACCACAAAAATATATTTTTTGTGCTTCGTCAACTTGTCGATAATGAAGATATCTTCGAAGTTCTCTATATTCTACACCTCGACCATTAGAAAAACGAGGAGCTTGTTCAGAAAGGAGTCGGAGAAAAGCAGAAGAATTGAAGTGATTTTCACTCCAATTGAGATGTAAAATGTTGCAAAGAGAATAGTAATCTTCGTTATTCATCTCAATAAAGAAATTATTATTCATTTGCAAAACACATCCCCAATTACGTGTATGAATGGCAACGAGTATTTCATAACCTTTTGAAATAATAGATAAAATAACATCAAATCTAAATCCATTATAATCAAAGCAATAATGTTCTTTTTCAATATTATTTGCTTTCATATCATTTGTAAGAGGTTCAAATGCAATACATCTCATATATGTTTTCTCCTTGTAATAATTATGTTTATTGAAAATGGTACATTGGTAAAGGCAGTTTATTATGACGATTCAGTGTATACAGGCACAATATATAAAACCGCAGTACAGCTTTGCGATGATGATAAACGTCCACACGCATTAATATTCATTTCGCAAGATAAACGTTACGCCGCAAAAGAAGGTGATTTTGGTTGTGCTGCTCTTTGGTTGGATAAAATCAACTCATTGGAACTTTTATAATTTTATCAGTTAATAATATTATATCTTTAAAATTAAAGAAAGTCAAGCAGAAAGGAAAAAGATTATGTCATTTTATGAAAGAGTAGACAGCTTGTTAAGACAGAAAAATATATCGCAAAGAAGAATGATAATTGATTTCGGATTAGGTAAGAACACCATGTTTAACTGGAAACACAGAAATAACATTCCAAGCGGCGAGGTGCTGTTGAAGCTGTCTGAATACCTTGATGTTTCCGTTGATTATCTGCTTTGCAATGATAGGTATTGTTTAAACTGTGACGAAATGCTGTTGCTGAGCGAATACCGCAAGTTGGGCAAAGAACAGAAAGAAAATATATTAACCGCTATAAAAGTCAATTCCCCAACGGGGAATGAAAATGGCGGCACTTAAATGAAAAATAAATACGAGCTTGGACGTTGGTGTACAATTATTTTATATATGTCTATTTTAAGCAAAAACAAGGTCAATATATTGCAGAACAGGAGGATTAAAGTGGAAAAACTTATTCAAAGCTTTCTCAATGAGTGTTCGGAGCTTCCGTATAATTCGTATAAATCTGTTTTGGCAGATTGTAAAAATATTAACGAATATCTGAATATGAAACAAACGTCGTTTACATTTTTTTCTGACAATACGGCTGTACAGAAATATGCTGATTATCTTTTGGAGAATTCATCTCCCAATACGGCAAGACGAAGAATTTGTACCCTCAGAAAATTGATTCATTGGTGTGAGGATAACGGCTTTATTAACGGCGGCGATACAAACTTATCGGTAAGTATTGAAGAAACAGAGCCGAAGTATGCCTCCGAATCAGATATTAAAAAGCTGTACAGTTTTTGCAAGGATATATTTGAAGCTGACGGGTATGTCCTTGCACGAGCAAAGCTTGAATGCTATTTGATTATTACAATGGGATTTAAAGTATCAGAATTGAAAAAACTTCGTGTTGATGACATATACAGTTTAAACAATAAAACAGCAAAAAGCTTTTTAATGATTCGAGAGCAATTTATGAGCGAACGGCTTATAAAAAGTGATATTTTATTTGTTACAAAATACTGCGGAGAAAACAACCGTATAAATATTGATTATGACCTTATAAGGGAAAAGCTTGATATTGATAGAAGTGTTACCCTGTCATCAATACGCAATACCTGTATTATTAATTTTGAAAACGTTGGAAAAAATGAAAACCTTACAACTTCTTTTTTCGGAGTAACCGTTGAACGCATAAGCCGAATGAGAGAACATAATTTAATTGTACAGTTACCTTGTCAAGTCGGCAGTACCGTGTATCTGATCGGCAGCGTTCAGTCGGGCAGACAATGGGAGAAAACGGTTATATCGGGCAAAATCGACCGCTTTATAATCGGCGGTTTAGGCGTACCGCTTGCCGATATTTGTACTGACAATAATGATTGGTACATTGCCTGTTCTTATCCAAACGATTATTTCTTGACACGGGAAGAAGCGCAGGAAACATTAAATAAAAACGGAGGTGCGGAAAAATGAGTACAGAATGGGTAAAAGGTGATGACGGCGAGCTATACCCGCTTGCTCTTGATGAAAGCAATTTTGAAAAATATATTATAGGCAGTTACCGCACAGATGAGGATTTACCGACGCAAATTGAATTAAAGACGGATTCCGATTGCAAGCTTGCGGCACAGGAAGTTTGTTTTCCAATAATTATGGAAGATGAACGATATAGAAGTGTACCTAATAAAATCATACTCGCATTAAAGAATTTTTTTAGCGAGGGAACAGGCTTGATATGTGGTGTTATGTCGGCAGGATTTGGTATGCTTATTCCTGTTATGAATAAAGGTATTGCTGCAATAAATGAAGCGCTTTTTTGTGGTGGAATAGGATTGACAGCATATATTTTCTTTTTAATTTTCTTAAATAAATTTTGCGGACTTAAAGCATACGGTTTATCAAAAGATACTGATATTTGGACGATCGATTTCAAGGAAGAAACCGTTGTGCAAGCAAAGCCTATTT
>CAJUAO010000048.1 GCA_910584685.1 uncultured Lachnospiraceae bacterium
CAGATGTCAGAGTTAATTACTCTCCAACAACTACACTTTTATGGTACTAAATAGAAGCTGCCAAATCGGCGCTGCAGGAGGGAATGAGTGTATCCAACGCCTGCACAACCGCCGGATTTAATGATTATGCCAATTTTATACGCAGCTTTACGAAAAAAACAGGGATTTCTCCGGGGCGATACCGCGCAGAACACGACGGATGGGAGTGATGTTTGGGAATGTTCGTATATTCTTTTTTTCCGTTTAAACAAACTCACCTTCCGCCAATAATACTTTTAATGCTTCAGGGATCGTACCATTTTTAATTACTTCAGTATGCTTTGTAAAAAAATCCATACTACTATGCTGAACATCCGCGTCTACTTCCTTTACTACCACAAAGGATTTTCGATTGACACCTCCATCCTCAATTACCGCGGAAATGTAACGATTACTATTTGTTCCGTTAATGAGTGTCAGGTCAAATATAAGTTTTCCTGTAAAATGCTTAAATTCTCCCTGCACATCATCCAACGTAGAAATCGGACTAACATAAGTGGTAGCAATCACCAAATAATCGTACTCACTATTTTTCAATTTGATAATTTCAAAATTCTTCAAACTACCACTTTCCTTTCTTTCTATTTTCTAATCTTTTTATATGTTTCTTCAATTATCCTTGCAACATCGTTAATAATTGTAATAGCTTCTTGTCTGTCCTCAATCACTTTCGTATTTATTAATATTTGGTCCACATGAAAAAGCACATGGCGATTTTTCTTAAAATAGTTGTATATGTCCTCTAAGGCTTCAACAAAATCCCTATCATTAATTTTATTAGCCATTTTAGAGATTACAATACTTTCTGTACCTCCGTTGTGATCTTTACTGAAAACATTTCCAAAATTGTGCTTTTTATCCATCACAATTCCTTTTTCATCAAGAAGACATTTCAAATATCCCTCCAACGCTCGCAACGCAGGAAAAGCAAAACAGGAATAATCTTCAATATCTTTATTAATATCTTTCAATGATATTGACGGTGAAAACAATTTCCAAATGACATCATTAACATTTCCAGCATAAGCAGTCGGCATCATTTCAGCAAGTTGTTTACGCGTTTCATTTATATCCGTATTCGTATCAACAAATTCATTTGTAACTTGAATAATATCGTTCATTTCCATTTTAGGTGAATATGAAACAAAGGAGAGAAATTCATTATACAAATATAATGGCTTTCCCTGCACCATCATTCTATGATTGGCATATATAGTTAATGTCAATTTATCCCCTATATCACTGATAAATACAACTCTTTTCTGTCCAGCCTCCTCATATTTCTCAACATTCCCACCACATAACTCTGTCAAAAAATCAACTGTTTTTTTAGTCCACTCTTCACCTATAAAAATCGAAAATGCTTTTTGTTCAGACGTTGCCTTGTAACCTCGCATTTCTACTTTTTCTTTTAATTTTACAGAATACTCCGTATTATTTCCCACTGGGCGAAGTGTTGTTTGACCATCACCTCTTTGATAAATATCAAGATATGCTTCCGAGCCATCCACTTCAAATGTATATCTTTTTTGGTTACCGACAGTTTCAATTCCTCTACCACAAACAGTCGTCCAAATACTCTTAGCTGTTTCATCAAGAAGTTCTTCTAACTTTACTATATCACGTACAATATACAAACCTTTACTTATTATTGTCTCGTTAGATTTTTCTTTCCCTATACCCAAAACTTGCTTTGCTAATTCATCTGCAATGTCGTTATACTTATTATTAGAATGCCCGACTACTTTAATAAATCGTATCGTCACTTTTTCCTTAATACTGTCATAATATAATTTGTAATCCTTAGTTCCTGTTCTGTTTGCTTTCCATTCCCCGAGACACCACTTAGCAATTCCCTCATAATCGTGATAAATAGCTATATTACAAAGCGAATTCTCAATCGCATAACGCATTGCAGCTTCTGCTCCTTTTATCTCTCCTGCAACATTATGCATCTGTGCAAGTTCGTTATCCGAAAACTTCTTGGCAAATTTAAGTTCTTTGCCGTTTTCAAGAACCACCATTCCATATGAAAATTCGTGTGTCAAATCGTTATAACTGCCATCAACATAAATTTCCGCATCATAAGTATTCCCCGTCTCTGACAGATTATTCTTCTCTTCATTGATATCAACTGTATCTCCCAAATATTCTAATGCTTCAGCTTCTGTTTTGAAACTTTTATATTGCGCTCCTGAAAAACCATCTACCTGATTTTTGCATTCGTCCCAAGAACGAAAAACCCCTGTTGTTTTTCCTTTTTTTACCGCATAAAATTTACTCGCCATAGTACCTCCTATTAAGTTATGTAGGAAATGGTTATAACAAAATCCACATCCATTTTTAAGTGTAATTTGTTCATTTCAAACCTTATTTTTTTATATTTTAATTAAACTCTAGCATAACTCCCGATAAAACACAAGGATTCCTTCCTTTTCCACAAAAAACATCCCGATATAAAAGCCATATACTTTATGTAATAAAAAAATCCGTAAATATTTTTATCTACGGATTCTCCTTAGGAACTTTAATTCGTGAACTCCCCGAGTAGGACTCGAACCTACAACAACACGGTTAACAGCCGTGGGCTCTACCATTGAGCTATCGAGGATTATTTATTTTTATATTCAAAAAAGTCAAAGAACTTACGCTCTTCGCCTTTTTCCAGCACTTAGCTTTTCTAAGTACCTTCAAAACTACACACTGTATCTCCATCTCCACGAACCAACAAGGTCAAGCCTTCGACCTATTAGTATTTGTCAGCTTCATACATTACTGCACTTCCACCTCAAACCTATCTACCTCGTCGTCTTCAAGGGGTCTTATTGGCTTACGCCAGGGATATCTTATCTTGAGGGGGGCTTCACGCTTAGATGCCTTCAGCGTTTATCCCGGCCCGACTTGGCTACCCGGCCATGCACCTGGTGGTACAACCGGTACACCAGAGGTCAGTCCACCCCGGTCCTCTCGTACTAAGGGCAGCTCCTCTCAAATATCCTGCGCCCGCGCCGGATAGGGACCGAACTGTCTCACGAC
>CAJUAO010000049.1 GCA_910584685.1 uncultured Lachnospiraceae bacterium
TATAACTAAAAAATCCTTGAAAAATAAGGAAAAAAGACTTGACTAAATAGGGAGGTTATTGCTACTTTTTTTGCAAACTCCCGGAAATAAAGGAAAAAACAATAAAAAAGGGTAGTAAATTTGACACTACCGTAAGAAAGCATAGGGAGAAGATATGAAATTATTTGCAACAAATATAATATATATATTATTCATGGCAATTATACTTTGTTCATGTGGAAAAATAACACAGGGGGATAATAAAGACAAGCAGGCTTCCCCGTACGCAACTGCAAAAAGTGAGCAGACGCCGTGTGAGAAACCAGTCGGAAATTTATCAGATAAAACGGGGAGTTCATATTTTCGTTCCTGTATGCCTGTGTGGGCATATTCTCAAGTTTATGGAGATGCCTATTATTATTTATTGTCAGATGGCAAATCAAATTATACTGTAATGAGGGATGAAAAAGAAGTAGGGCGCTTTTCAATTAAGGACGGTATCATCGCTTCTTTTGTAATTGACGCAGACAATGCATATGCCATTGTACATCAAAGTAGTGCTGCGGGTATGGGATATCTGGTGCGGATAGATTATAAGAAACGGTATGTGGAGAAATTAGAGTTAGATTTTAAGTTAGGGTGGGTTTTTGGTGATTCACGTTTTAATTATATGCAGGTACAGGACGGAAAAATTTTCTTTGATAACAGGGAGCAATATTCGCTTTTTGAGGCAAATTCAGGAGAGTATAAAACAGGGCAGTTCAGTTTATGTGATACAAAGGGGAAGAGTGTTATACCGCTTGTTACTACGAAAGAATTACAACAAGCGTTGCCATATGTAAATCTGATTGGAAATGTTTTTGTGTATGCAATTGAAAAAGATGGGAAAATAAATATTTTCAATTATGATATGCAAAGTAGAAAACAGAACAAAATGGCAGAAATAAAGCCGGAACAAAAAAGCAAGGGGAACTTGATGGTTTATGTAGACGGGGACTATATATACTGTAAGGAATATGCTATTCCGGTAAGTGGAGGAAGACCGGAAAGGATTTTAGATGCGGCATTGGTGTATTATAATGGCAGCAGGGCTTTTTCTACGAATTCCAAATATATTTATTTTTTGGATAAACAATATCATTTAAAAAGATACAACAAAAAGACGGGAAAGATAAAAGGGTACGAAAAGGCAAAGTATATGAGTGTAGATTGTACGGAAAATTATGTTTATGTGAAAGAATATAAAGAAGCAATGCTATCCGGCTATACAGGAGAAGATTGCTACTATGATGATGACGTGGAAGATCCGGATGTAAATGAAACGACAAAGTTAAGGCGGTTTAAGTAAATGGGGAAATATTGTTTAATTAGCATTGGTGTAATATTGATAGGAATATTCATAGGATGTAATCCTCAAAGTTCAAAATCAGAAAATAGTATTGATACAAGTGAATACATGAAAAAAATATGGATTTTAAATAGTACCTTAAATAACGAAAAAGATGAAAAGATGATGTTTGTTACAAATTTGAGAATATAGTATTAATAACATATCAAAGGTTATTAGAGGAGACAGTTTATGAAAAGGAAGGTAGTTGCCATCATAATAATAGTATTGTTGGCAGGGTGCGGGAGAGACAGCGTTGAAAAAATATCACAAAATATTTCCCCAAGTATTATGGAAACTTTTCCGTATGCTAATTCTACAGATATATATACTTCAACAGCTCGATATGCATTGGATGGTTCAAAGCGGAAAGGGTTAAATCTTATTGGAACAGACGGGCTTGATTGTTCTATTTTGCCGGTAGATGATAAGTGGCTGTATTACTATTCCGGTGACGAGGAAGGAACAGGAAATTTGAAAAGAATTCCCCTGCAGAAAGGGGCGGATAAAAGAGACGTTGTAGATTTAAAAAAAGCAGAGAACGTACGCGACACGCAATATGAACATGGTTTTACTGTGACTGGCAATTATTATGCGGGGATTAGTTATGGTACAGTTGCACTCCTGTATAATATGAATACAAGAGAAATCATAAGATGTAAAATTCCAAAAGATTTATCGTATACGAAAGATGTGGAGCCGGAGGATAAGTATTGGTGTGTTTTGGAGCAGGGGAAAGACTGGATTTTATGGGAAAGAGATCATGGTGTTATGTTACAAAAGATACCAACAGGTGAGTTGTATACAGTAGAAAAAAAGAAGCATACGATGTTCACGGCAAAAAGAAATGACTGTGTTATTTATTCGACAAATAAGAAGTCATGTTATCTGTATGACGTAAAAGACAATAGCAAAAAAATATTCATGGAAGAAAAACAAATCAGAAAAGCCATTTGCAGCGGTATGAACATACCGGAAACGGAACTTCATTCCTGCTGTATAGATAATCTTATGGTTAAAGAAGATAAATTTTGTATGCAGCTTAAAATTAAAATAGAAAAAAGAAACACTACGGAAGAAAAATATGTGATTTTGAGTCAGAAGCAGGGAGAAAATGATTTCTTTGTGTATGACAAGTTTCTGAATTCCATACTCAGAAAATGCGCAGAAAAAAGGTATAAAAAAGAGGAAAAGAAAAAAGCCGATGATGAAAAAATCAGGTTTGTAATGAATGTTGACGGATTCTGGTTTTTACAGGGAAATGATTTCTATTGTTATAATACGGAAACGGGTCTTGTGAAAGAAATAAATGAAAATGACACGGAGTGGAATGTTGCTTATGCAGTTTATAAGGATGGATTAGAGGATGTTTAGTTGTGCGGAAAGCGGATGAGAGGGACAAGAGAAAGTCTATACTTCCTGTAAAAATGACGCGGTGAATATGACAGACCCGACGGGGGATGAGGGGATATGGTTATATGACTGGGCATATGATTGGTTTTTTTCTTTTCTCAAGCTCCATTCACTAAAAGAATACTTTTCTAATTTAGTGTCTGCTGATTAGGTTGCAAACACTTGATTTTACTGACTTTTGCCCCG
>CAJUAO010000050.1 GCA_910584685.1 uncultured Lachnospiraceae bacterium
TGTCCTATTTACTATCTTCATATTTACTTTTTAAGTCGCACGTTAATGCTAATGGATAGCAGGGAATGGCTCGTCCGTTATCCTGCGTTGTTATCAACCTGTTCTAATATTTATCTGCAACTTCAAATTCACCGATTGTTTGTGTACAGATGTCAATGTACGGAATAGTCTTGACTATCTTGATGTTTTCAATGTCCTCACTTCCTCCCATAGCCAACAGCAGGGAATACCCGAAACATTCGTCATAGTCGGGAGTTCCGAGTTTCTCTTGTATTACAGGATAATTTTCTAAGTCAAACCAACCTTTCAAGAAACTTTGATTTACCATTACCTTATTAAAAATTGCACGAAGATTGGCAGGAAGTATTAAATATGTTCCGTATCTGACATTCAGATAAACAACGTAATTATTCAGTCTTGGGTTCTTTACATAGGCAAAGACATCGCCGAAAGCCGTACACATGAATGGCAGAAACGATTTGTCATCCTCCTTCTCATAACAGGAGTTTATCACATCTTGGTAATCGGACGGATTGATAAGCTTAAACAGCCCATTACAATAACTGCCCAGCCCGACCTCCTGCCATAAAATATTCAGTTCGGGATAAGACAAATCAGCATATTTGGCAATAAAAGTATCATCTACTGCCTGCCTCTTATTATTGAGGCTCTTTTCTAAAAATTCTTCGTACATATTTATGTGCTTTATGGTTGATAATGGTTCAGCAGGGAACGGCTTGTCCGTTATCCTGCTTCGTTAATGGTAAATTATATTTTTCCTTGTCTGTGCAATGCCTCTATGAAAAAGCAAATAAAGGTTGCCACTATATATACAGTAAGTGCCCACACTCCAACTTTACGTTGCACAGAGTTTTCATCCTCATACTTGGTTATAATTCTTCTGTACCTTTTCTTGAAGAAAAATCTGCCACACAGCAATGCTATTAAACTGCCTTCAATGATATAGTATTGAGTATCGGACGGATAATCAATGATTCCGTATTGGGTTAATATACCCCATGCGGTTAATACATTTGTACTTAACATGACCGAAAACAAAAGCATTGCCAAAAATGTGGCTCCTTCCGATACAGAAGAATGAAGCCATAATCTATAAAACCTATAATATAAATAGTCTATCATATACCTTATTACCATTAATGGCTTGGTGAGGGACAGCGTTTAGCTGTTAGCTCGACCTTGTTATCAATATATTAAAACCACTTCCTATCTCTATCTTTCATCTCCTCTAAAGTAGGATATGGATGCGTATCTCTAAATGTATATTCATCTACAAAATCCTTTAATTCAACCATTCTAAAGCCACTGAAACCATTCCCATTGATTAAGTCGGCAACCGAATCTTTTGCAACCAATATATTTTTCATCCAAAAAATATCAGGATATGCCGTTTGTTCTTTAAGTTGGAAATCAAGATACAAGTATGAAGTTATAACTTTATTCATTCTCTTAATCCTGTTCGAGTTCTCCAAATCAATGAATAGGTTATATGCTAAATGCTTGAATCTTATAAAGTAATACTTTTTATCGCTTATATGAGCTAATTTTCTGGATAGCGGTGTTACTTCGCATATATCATATTCATCATAACACTTAAACTGTTTCAGAAACTCGAAAAGACAGGAAGATAATATAACCCCTTTGGAATGTGAATAATAATCGGTTTCCAGCCTTTTCACATTCGAGCATATCCAATAAAAGTGGGTAGGCAATTTATAATTGTCCGTTAAGGGGACAGGCTTTCCGGCTCTCATGGGTGAATAGTTAAACCAATCGTTGCTATAAACAGGATTGTTATAAGGATTTTTAGATTTTATTTCCTCTGTAAAAGTAGAGTCAATATATGGTGGTGCTATTGGCGTACCATGCCAAGGGGTTAATAGCATTCTGAATTTTACCATATCTTCTGTCATTGTATTCTCTTTTTATTGATAATGGCTAAGCGGGGAACGCTGTCAAGCGTTAGCACGCTTTGTTACCGATGGTTTAACTTTCAAAGTCTTTTGAATTAACAAGCCCACGAATAAACTCCTCAAAACATGCTGCAAGCGTAGTAATCTTATAATCGTTTTCTTCATCAATATGGACAACACTTGGTTCTCCTGCTAAACCACATTTGCGATAATCCAAGAATATCATATCATGTCCGGCAGAAGGAGTGGTGCATATCGCTATTCCAATGGTTGGATAGCCCCATTCTTCAATCCAAAAACGATTTCCCATTTCTCCGCAAAGAGAATAAGGTTTATCTTTATCTATTCCCATAATTCCACTTATTGTTATATGGTTATTTGCCCAAGAAGTCGGGATTTGAGTTGGAAAACATGTATTGACAGGTTCTCCACCATTACATTGTTTTATCAGCGCAATATAAGATTGGGGCAATTTATATCCCAATTCATTTTCAATATCTTTAACTTGTTCATCAGTAGGTGTTGTCCCTATATAATATTTTTGGGCATATTCATTATTATCCCAAAAACTGGAAAAGTCAAAATCTTTAAAAGGAGTTTTATTCATGACTGTATATTTTCTGTTTTATCGGTAATTTATTTATAACCGCACCTTATGGTGTCGTTCCTACATTCCTATAACTGCAC
>CAJUAO010000051.1 GCA_910584685.1 uncultured Lachnospiraceae bacterium
CGAAATCTACATAATATAGATGATAAAGTGCTTTCTGTTTCGCCACAGGCAGGAAAGGATAACAGAGTTTTCATAGGAATTGTTATTGTTTGTGGGCGTCACAAATACTGCATACCGCTTTCATCGCCGAAAGAAAAGCATAAGAATATGAAAAATTCTATAGATTTTTCTAAAATTGAGGTAAATGGAAAATTATTAGGTGTTTTAAATTTTAATCTGATGATACCCATAGAAGAAGAACAACTACAGCATGTTGATACAACTATATTCAAGAGGGATCGAGAAAACATCAAGTATTACAAGAAATTATGCACTCAAGAGCTAGGGTGGTGTCAGGCAAATAGTGAAGTGATTTGCAATAAAGCCAATGTATTGTATAAAAAATACATATCTAACGAGCCATTTGCAGGCAGAAACCGTTGTCTGAATTTTCCAAAATTAGAATCGGAATGTAAAAAATATAATTTAACAAAAAAGAGAGGCACAAAATAAACCTCTCTTTATAAGGATTACCATAATTCCAACGAATCCTCCGCATCCACCCACATCTGCATATTTCCCTCAAGATACAGCCTTACGTATTCGAGTGGCTCTTCTATTGCCAGAGCATTTAAGGCACATTCAGAGCAGGGGGTAGTTTTCAATCCATCTTCTGCTTTATTGCAGTCTATCCGTAAAAAGTAGCCTGCATAAGTGTATATGTCAATGCTGTTATGGTGAATATTGTATATTGCATAAATCATATTCATTTTATCTGTCCTCTTTTCGTAGATTTTTTGAAAGCATTTCAATCAGTTTACCAATTCCCGTATATTTTGTGTTATAATGTTTTATGTGATTTTGTTTCCCTCATTTTTTCCCTTATCAGGGTTTGTAATGCCCTGTGGGAAGATATAACACAAGGGAAACTTTAAGGGAAAGTTCACCTACGATAAACTTAGTGTTTTCAAGGGTTCGCGGGGATTTTAATAATAAAATATAACAGCTAATGTTTCCCTTAAAAATCATCAAGTCACAATCGGGATTTGAAATGGAGTAAAAATAAATGGCAGAATTTCTTATATGTAAGATAGCTTCTCTCCAAGAAATGAACATAAAATGGGAGTATGAAATTGCCCAAAGTGGGAAAGACAAAGAGAATTGGATTATTTGGAAAAAACAGAACATAGAAAAATATAAACAGGGTTATATCATTCCTTACTATGGGATACTTGAGGGAAACATTATTTGTGAAGCTACTGCGATGCTTCATCCCAAGGTCGTGCAAAACAGTGCTGGTTTAGTTGACGGTCATACAGTATACTTGTCTGCATTCCGAACGATTGACAGGTTTCAGGGAAAAGGATATTTTTCAAAATTATTTCATTTTATGATTGACGATTTGCGGCACAAGGGATTTACAAAAGCTACCCTTGGCGTAGAGCCTGTCGAAGAGAAAAACAAAGATATATACACCCACTATGGATTTACTGAATTTATTAAAACCGGTAAGGAATATTACCCGGATGGGACGGTGATTAATGTGGAATATTATGGAAAAACACTTGAATGATAAAACAAATTTCCAGTTTCCGAAAGTGTAAAATCGGGATTTTTTGAAAAGATGGAGGAAATTATATGGAACAGATATGGAAAGAAATGTTTCAGGCGGCAAAAGCAGTACAGAACGGACGGCAAATATCTGATTATGTGGATGCGGGAGGGGTTGCTGCTGCAATACTATCATCATCAGAAAAAATATACGTGGGTGTTTGTGTGGATACCTGCGCTACATTGGGAATATGTGCTGAAAGAAATGCGATTTTTAATATGATAACAAATGGAGAACAGGAAATAAAAAAAGTGCTTGCAATCATGCCAAATGGGAAAACCGGTGTTCCATGCGGTGCTTGTCGGGAATTGATGGTTCAGCTTATGCCCAATAGTTATCAGAAAATTGAAATACTGATGGATTTTGAAGCAGAGGAAGTAGTTGCTCTTGGTGAACTTACTCCTAAGTGGTGGATATAAACGAATGCCCGTTTTTTGAAGTGTAAAATCGTATTTGTGGAGGAATCGGATTATGATAGAATATGTAAAAATGAATGATGATAACATGGACAGCGTGATAAAAAAATATATTGAATATTATAACAATGTTGAAAATGGCTGTTGGTCTTACGAAAAGGCATATAAGCGAATTCATCAAGTAATGACAATGGAAGGTTCCTTATGTTATCTTCAATATGATAATCAGAGTTTGGTAGGGTTTTTGATGGGCTATTATAAGGAGTTTGACGATTTAATGGCTTTTTTCATTGAGGAAATTGTGATATTTGCAGACTGTCATAATAAAGGATATGGAAGTGAACTCATGACAACAATTCAAAATGAAGTCACTGCTAATGGAGCAGAACATATTGAATTGATTAGCGTTAATGATCTGCATCATATGCACTTTTACGAAAAACTCGGTTATTATAAAGCAAATAATCTGGTTATGATGGGAAAACATTTAGGTTGACAATTTCATATTTGTGAAACAGGAAAACAGACACTGGTTATAGGCAATTGCGAAACAAGTTCAAAATCTTGATTCCAATAGGGCAAAGGCCCGG
>CAJUAO010000052.1 GCA_910584685.1 uncultured Lachnospiraceae bacterium
CCCTTTGAATTTGTGCGGGATACCCATTGCTTAACCGACATAATAAAACGGTTTAATCCTGCCTCCAGCATGATTTCTTCATAGGTGGCAGCATTGAAGTCTGCATTATACATTTCTTCCCATATGCCAAGAAATTCTATTGTATTCTTGTTGCGCAGCCATTTTTCTATCAGAGCAGGTCCGTTGTCAATTTTCCTTACCATATCCGTTAAAGAAATATAATCGTCTTCTTCAATCTGTAAGACTTGTATCTCTGTTCCGTCAACATTTAGTTTTCCCATAAGAAGATTCCTTTCATTTAATAATCATATTCCATTTACCGTTTTCAATTACATATTGAAATTCCGTTAAATTATCATCTTCCATCACTTGAAGAAGTGGCGGTAGGTCATTTACAGTATTCATCTTTGACAGGTCTGCCTTTTTTACCCAAATCATTTCTCCCTCCTCTGATGATGTTACTTCTCCGAGAAATTCGTCTGTATGAAATAAAAATACAATGTACCGCCCATTCTCAATGGGAAATTGCTTGATTCCACATAATCTTGGATTCTGAATATCAAGTCCCGTTTCCTCTTTCATTTCCCGAATAACAGCATCTATGATAGATTCATTTTTCTCAATATGTCCTCCGGGCAGAGTCAAACCTTTCCAATCCTCTTTTAATCTGTTCTGCAGAAGGTATTTATCATTTTGATGAATCAGGCATAAAACCGTTAATTCGACATTTTCTGTTCTCTGCACACGCTATCCCTCCATGTACCGCTCTATTTCATTCCAAGTCTTTACCGTCAAGATATTTGTATCTTCTGTGTAGGGCAGATCGATCGCCCCTATATACCATACCGGAAACAGGCCGGCATTCAAGGCGCCTTTTACATCGCATTCATACTGATCCCCGATATACCAAACTTCATCCGGCTCTAATCCGGCTTTTTCCAAAGCCAGATCGAATATCCTTTTGTTTGGCTTGCGGAAGATATAATTGCTTGAGGTAATGATAAATTCAAAAGCATTTTCCGGAAGCAGCCTGTTGATACGTTCTGCAAGCACAGAAAAATCATAACAAATATTGCTGATTACGCCTGTGCGGATACCTTTGTTTTTCAAATATCCCAAAAATTCTTTGATACCCTCTGTCGGCATTCCCGGAGCAGCGGCATTCCAGAATACGGTATCAATTTCAGAGTTGCTTAATGCAATCTCTATTCCCTGCGATTCATAAAGGTAAGGCGTAAACATGGTATTGGGTATTTCTATTTGAAATAAGTGTCTTTTTTCAGGATCAAATCTCCCGAATTCCTGATTGATTTCATTTGCTTTAGCCTGCACCTGCTCTGCCGACAAATGATACTTATTTCTTTTAGCATACTGTAAGACAGCCTCTGTTCCCTTTAAGCCGTCAAATTTTTCTGCAATAAGTGTCTGGCCATAATCAAACAATACCATTTTAGGTATTTTCATGTAATTTACCTCCATATTCAAAATATCCTTCTTGTATCAGTAATTCCAATACAAGCGCCTCTCGTTCCAACATTACCTGAGTGAAATCATCCAGTATCGTTTTCCTGTTTACATCTATCGCAAGCTGCGGCTTCAGGAATTCAAGCGTAAAGCCTTCGTCCGCTTCATACTTGTCCAAATTTTGTTGTTCTATATCCTTTTTCACGCTACACAGGAAATAATAATTATCCTGTATAAAAATATCCTCTTTTGTACCTTTCTGAATACGATGAACCTGCCCATATTCCTGAATGGAATCCCTGATAACACATAACCCCGTTTCCTCTAATACTTCTCTTATCAATGCATCTTCCATACATTCATCAGCTTCTATGCCTCCACCCGGAAATTTATAATAATTATATTTCTTACTATATACCATTGCTATTTTTCCATCCTTAATGATGACAGCCCTTGCAGAAGGTCTGCTATAAACGCTTCCGTCAGGAACATAATCTTTTTTGTCCATTTCAAATAAAATACGCATTTTATAATCTTCTACTTTCATAAGTTTATCCTTCTTGAATCCACTCTGTAAAAAACAACTTGGCTTATTCGTTATTCTTAAAAAAATCATATATACTATTTAATCCCATAAGTGTGTTTTTGTCATTTATTGCAGGTCTTGTATTAGTGTTATGGCTATATACAACTTCATGAATGTTACTGCAGTTCATATGATGTAAAAGCGTACATGCCGTACTGTATGCTTTGTCTATATGACCGTCACCACCCCCAACTAATATAACTGCTCCTTTCTTAGATTTTGCAAT
>CAJUAO010000053.1 GCA_910584685.1 uncultured Lachnospiraceae bacterium
GAAAGAAGAAATTGAAAGCAGAGTAAAGAGTATATCAGAAACTTTACATATCTGCGACATTTTAAGCAAATTCCCATATGAAGTGTCTGGCGGTCAAAAACAGCGGGCGGCTTGTGCAAGGGCACTTGTCAATAATCCCAAACTAATTCTTGCTGATGAACCAACGGGGGCACTGGATTCAAACTCATCTGCTATGCTTCTTCATACTTTACAGATTATGAACAGGGAATTAGGCGCAACGATTTTAATGGTAACGCATGATGTGTTTTCAGCCTGTTATTGTGAAAAGATTTTGTTTTTAAGTGACGGTAAGATATGCTCTGAATTGGAGCGGGGAAATATGGGTAAAAAAGAGTATTTAAACCGTATTCTTGATATGCAGTCCAAAATCGGGGGTGATGATATTTATGCTGAATAAACTTGCATTACGAAATGCCCGCAGGCTATGGAAAGATTATCTGAATTACTTTCTAACCTTGTGTATGATAACAGCCCTCACTTTTTCCTTTCATTCTTTGCTGTTTTCAAAGGATATTTACGAAATGATTCATTTTGGAAACAATGGGGAGCTTTCTACGGCAGGAACAATGTTAGTTACATTTATGGCAGTTTCCACAGTGGCAATCCTTATGATTGTTGCGTGGCTGATAAACTATATGACACGTTTTATTTTAGAAAAAAGAAGCCGGGAATTTGCGATTTACTTATTATCGGGAATGAAGAAAAAGCAGATTGCAGCCCTTTACATGAAAGAAAATTTCTATCTTGGAATATCCGCTCTTTTTGCCGGATTGCTTTTGGGGAGCGGGTTACAGCAGATATTATTTTATGTTTTTTATAAAAGTATCGGGAAAAATTACAGGGTAAATATAGAAATATCAGCAGGAAGCATCTTATTGACAATTATCCTGTATGGGGCGTGTTTTATGATTGCCCTTTTTCGGAATAAGAAGAAATTCTCCAATATGGAAATCATAAGTCTACTTAACATGGACAGGCAGAATGAAACAGTAAACGAGAAAAGAAACGCTATATGGAAGTGGTTATTCTATCTTTCCATAGGAAATGTATTGTTTTTGTATTTTCTCATTTTTACCGGCAGGATAACAAAGTGGGCGGCAGTATTTGAAATGATTGGGCTTGCTTTTACATTTTACTTTTTCTATTTAGGGCTTTCGGCATTTCTGATGAAATATATAAAAAGCAAAGGGAGCTTGATTTATAAAAAGGACTGTTTGTTTTTAATGCGCCAGTTTTCCTCTAAAATGCGGAATACGTGTTTTGTATTGGGAACACTAAGCCTGTTATTTATGTTTGCTTTAGTAGGAAGTTCACTTGCATTTATGCTAAGTGATTATCAAAACAAGCAATTAAATGTGGAATATCCCTTTGATATTATTTTAATCAGTGACAACACAGAAAACGATTTTGCCAAAGAAGAAACACTGATAAATGAAAATACCGTTCCACGGGCGACACTGAAATATTGTGTCTATCAAAACGGAACAAGTGAAATGGTTGATTATCTGTATCAGAATTTAAGGTTATTTTCCGATAAGGACAGCGATCCGGCTATGGCAGAGGGAAGAAAAGCCGCTGCTTATTACGATTATGATGTATATATGGGAATCACTGATTATAACAGTTTACGGAAAATGCTTGGGCTAACGCCAGTTGCCTTGCAGGATAACCAATATTTAATCCATATGCCAAACCGTGTATATCAAGAGATTAAAGACAGGAACGAAAAGCCCCAGAACAGTTTACATATAGGGCTGGATTTTGCAGGATTTAAGACTGAGGGTTTTGCACAGAACGGGCATAATGGAACGGATTTTTTACTGGTTGTGCCGGATAAAAAACTTGCAGGAATGAAAAAATATTTTTCACTTATGGCAGTTATGGCAAGCGGAAATGTGCCGGAAAATTTATCAGAAAGTCTGTATGAATCAGCCGGAAAAATAAGAGGGTATGATGAATTGGCTGATTATATAAAAATCGGAAGTGAGGAACTTTTTTTAATGCCCGCCACAATACAGGTTAAGAGCCGGGAAGTCCTGGAACTAAAGTTTTTAATGAGTACCTTGTCATTTCCGCTATTTTATATAGGACTGGTATTTTTATGCGTAGCGTTTACTGTCCTTTCCGTCCAGCAGTTAAGCGATTCCAATAAATACAAATTCCGCTATCAGATTTTGAACAAACTGGGAATGGGAAAGAAAAAAATCAGAAACGTAGTGGCAAAACAACTGTTTTTATAC
>CAJUAO010000054.1 GCA_910584685.1 uncultured Lachnospiraceae bacterium
CGCCTTCCCCCTAAACCTAAAACGCTCGCCGCTGGGCAGAGGGAGCAGCCAAATTGTCTGCCCCCTCTTGTTTAAGTTTTTGGGTTTTATGATGTTGTCAAGGGTTCGCTACGCCGTTTCGCTCCTTATCCTCGCCCTAAAGGGCTGCGGTACCGCTTCACGCCCTTGACAACAACTCGAAAGATTTATAAATATAAATACCTCTACAAGCTCGTATAAGGCTCATAGGGGCATTTTAGGACAACTATTCAACGTGTTTCATCTCTGTACTGTAAAAGTACATTTAAGCGGTCGGATTTACCACCTTTAAATAACACATCAGGATTAACTCTATACGCACCGCCATTTATCTTGACTAGGAAATCACTTTCAATCAATGCGTTCATTGTTCGATAAACAGTCTGATATGACATACCGCTTTTGTCGGCTATTTGTCGATATGTCATTGTTATTTTGTTTTCTCGGTCTAAGTTATCCAAAAGCCAAAATGCAAGCTTTGTCTTTTGGTTGCCTATTAAGTCTATAGTGTGAAGTATATGTTCAATCCATAACTTGTGAAAGTTGGCATCACGTTCCTCAATTCTCATAACTTGCATTTCTTCCAGCTCGCCTGTGTTTTGATTGATATATGTTTCAGTGCCTATAACCTTTACTTTTTTGCGTGTTGTAGCCATTAAATAATCACTCCTTAGATAAATTTTGATATGATTGTATCATATCTAATTTTATCAGTCAACATATTTTGATATGTTCTCATCATATCAAAATTTATCAAAAATCATATCAGAATTTATCAAAAATCATATCAAGCAAAAACACTTTAAACCCTTATAAATACTAGCTTTATTAGTTTTTTTTATTAAATTCACTCTTATCTCAAGTATTAAGTGAGCGTTTTTTGTGAACTTAATACTTGTGTTTTCTGGGGTTTTAGGGGTATCCCCTAATAAGATGCGTTTGTAATACAAATGCGTATCTTGCCAACCACCCAAAACAGATAAAAAAAAGAAAAATAAACTTGATGTCAAGGGTTTAAGTGGTAGCGGACTGAACGAAGTGAGGGAGCATAAGGAACGTCCCTTGACATTCCATCATATCAAATAATAAAAAAAGGGGACAAGACAAAGGCTTGTTCCCTTGCCTAGCGGCGAGTGTTGGAGGGTCAAGGGTGAAACCCTTGTCGAGGGGTTGCCTAAACGGCGGGGACAGATGTCCCCGAGAGTGAACAAAAGCAAGATACATGATAAAATATATAACACTCTATGACTTTTGACAAAATCAAAAGCCGAGTGTCCTTCGGAGAGTCCTCAACGCCCCCTTTAGAAAAAGGGTGCGGGCGGACGCCTTCCCCCTAAACCTAAAACGCTCGCCGCTGGGCAGAGGGAGCAGCCAAATTTGTCTGCCCCCTCTTGTTTAAGTATTTTGGGTTTATGAAGTTGTCAAGGATTCGCTTCGCCGCTCCGCTCCTTATCCTCGCCCTAAAGGGCTGCGGTACCGCTTTGCGTCCTTGACAACAACCCGAAAAATTTATTCTCTTGTAAGTTCGTAAAACGCCTATAAAGGTATTTAATAAATTTAAATGATATTTAATCTATATTGTTTTCAAATTCTTCAAATTTGTGCATTAGGAATTGTTCTCGACCTACTTTGCCACGATGGGCGATTTTTGGTAAAACCATAATAGCACCAGTTCTGGTAGCTATTAATCCTTTTTCTTTAAGTAATTTGAGGGTTCTTGATACAGTATCAATAGTCACTCCACAATTTTTAGCTAGTTCTCGATTTGTAATAATTAAGGTGTTATCGGAACTTTTATGTTCAACTATGTATTTAAACACTTTATATTTCTGACCGCCTAGTTGGTCAAATACATCAAACAAATAAGCAAGATATGTTATTTCAAATCCATTTCTGTCACATTTAGTTATGCTGGCATCTGCAACAATAGGTTCACCAACAAGTTTTATTTCTCCAGTTTCTTGAAGTGCTTGAGGGTCTACTTGAACCCACATTTCTTTTCCTTGATAGATAGTCTTGGTTTCTTTTTGATATTTTGGCATATTCTTGCCTCCTTTTTTTGTCTTTTTTGTACTGATAAATTTAGAACAATTTTTCTAAGATGTCAATAACATTTGTTTGGTTTTGTACTGATTTTATTGGAAAATAAGTGCTGAAAAATCAGTACAAAAAACACGATTTATCAGTACAAAAAGAAACGTTAAAACTACTGTAAATACTGATAAAATCGAC
>CAJUAO010000055.1 GCA_910584685.1 uncultured Lachnospiraceae bacterium
GCTAACTTATTGAATATCTCATTTTAGTTTGTACTAAATCTTGACATAGGAGCAAGTATTAAGAAAGTATTGGGAGATAATTACGAATATAAAACATATGATGAAGGTAGTTCGTGGGAGGATTATAGTGATATTGAAGTAGACGGATTGCCGTGTTCTTCGGTTGAAATTGTATATAATTATGATGAGTATGAAAAAGTTTTGCTTAATATATCAGATATATCAGCTGATGAAACGGATATTTTAGAAAAAGATTTTATTGCTCAGTATGGTAAAGATTATGATTATAAGGAAAATGAATATGGTGGTAGAAAATCTTTTGAATATAGTTGGGATTTTGAACCTAATAGAAGAATTTGCTTTGATATTCACGAAAGCGAAGAAGATGGTATGTATTGGATTAGAATAAATTCTTTTCATAATTGGTTGAAATAGTTGGAGGTAGATATGGCATTAGTTAATTGTGAAAATTGCGGAGCAGAAATAAGTGATAAGGCGAAAGCATGTCCTAAGTGTGGGGAAATTACAAAAGAAGCGGTGGATTTAACTTTATTGTGTCCGGAATGTGGAGAAAAAATCGAAAAAGGTATGAAAGTGTGTTCCAATTGTGGTTACATATTATCTCGTAAAAGTAGGAACAAAAAAATAGGAATTATTATTGGTATAGTGATAGTGCTTATTGCAATTATAGGAATTATCATAAGTATGATGAGTAAAAATAATAATTCTCACATTATTGATGCTTGCAAAGAAATACGGAAAAGTTTATCTAATCCCAATTCTCTTTCGCTACAAGAAATATATACATCAGAGGAACAAAGTACGGATACAACTATTGATTATGTGTATCGTGTTTATGTAGTTTATAAATATACTAATAATTATGATGGTAAAGAAGAAGGCGTTGCGCTATATCTAGTTGATGATAAAGGAAAAACATATTTTGTTGAAGATGGCAGTGAACAACTAACGGGGTATAAATCAACTGCTAAAGTGGAAATATTCGGTTTGGCCGGATGGTTTGAACCGACTAATACTTGGACCGCATTAAAAAGTACAGAAATTGATGAAATTGAAAAGGAAATAGAATAATAAACAAAAAGAGGATTGCTTGAAATACAGCAATTTTCTTTTTGGGTTTGCGCACCATGGGCGCACTCTATCTCCGCATCTATCCGCCACATATACTCATACTTTCAGCAACTTTTGAATTTCATCTCTTTTAGCACACTTATTTGTATTTCTGAGCCTCAAATGTGATTTCTATACGTCGGACCAAGGATTCGTAGTGAAGACGTTTCTGTAATGGGAATGGAGCAGCTTATGGACAGCGTAAAGCGGAGCGGCGTGATGCCCCCTGCCACTGTCCGCCAAAAAGAGGACGGTCGGTATGAGCTTATCAGCGGTCACGGGAGGAAAAAGGCTTGCGAGCTTGCAGAGTGAGTAGGTCTCGTATTGCAGGAACTATCCTAAAGTTGACTTATTGACAAACGTATTTTTTCAGGTCGGGCATTTTTTGCTCACAGAGAAAAAATCTTTGCCATCAAGTAAGTAACAATAAAAGCTATTGCTGCACTTCCAAACACATATAGTACAGTTTGATATGGACGTTTTCCGATTTCTTGTTGTTTCTCTATCTCATCTAATCTTTTTCCTTCCATAAAGGCAACAATTTCTTTATAGGTTGAAAGATTGTTTTCTTTTTTGACTTTATGTGCCTTAAACGAAAAACATACTGCAACTGCATACACCACACTCCAGGGCATCATTCCATACCAGCCCATGAAAGCCATAAACGGAACTACTGAAATGACCGTTAGTATCAAAAATACAGCATATATACCTGCATATTTCTTTAACTTTTTAATTTCTGTTTCCTTGATTTCTTTTTTCATAATTTCAACATCCCCTTTAATTAGTTGGTCAAGAGATACGTTGAATACAGAACTTAGCAGTAATACACTATGAATATCGGGATAGTTTTTCCCCGTTTCCCAATTAGAAACTGTCTGTCTGCTCACATAGACCTTTTCTGCCAGTTCTTCTTGAGAAATCCCCATATTACTGCGATATTTTTTTATTTGTGCGCCAACTTCCAACTTTCTTCCTCCTTTTTGCGTTTGTCGATTGATTAGTATCCTTGAACCACCAGAATCTTATCATTCAACAACCTCGGCTTCTACCAAAAGAATTTGACTTTAGCCAAAATCCCTATGTCAAATCCTTTTGACA
>CAJUAO010000056.1 GCA_910584685.1 uncultured Lachnospiraceae bacterium
TTTAGAGTTGCAGGAGCAGTTCGCCGCCTTCGTTCGCCAGACCGACAAATCAAAAGTTGCAATTCAAAAGGCATTAGATGAAACACAAATATTATTTGACAGCCTAATGCAGAAATATTTTGGATAAGAAAAAATTAAGAGAGGAGGATATGCATGGAAATATATCATGGAAGCAACATTTGTGTGGATAAACCGAAAATATTAACAAATGGACATTATAAGGATTTTGGATATGGGTTTTACTGCACAAGTTTTGAACATCAGGCTCAGAAGTGGGCATTGACAAGAAAAAAGGAACACATTGTTAATATATACAGTTATACCGAAGATAAAAGCTTAAATATCTGCAGCTTTTCAAAGATGACAGATGAATGGTTGGATTTTGTAGTGAATTGCCGCAGTGGAAAAGAGCATAATTATGATATAGTGGAAGGTCCAATGGCGGATGATACCATATGGGACTATATAGAGGATTATGTTGCAGGAAATATATCTAAAGAAGCATTTTGGGTATTAGTAAAGTTTAAGTATCCAACACATCAGATTGTTTTCTGTACAGAGAGGGCAATAAAAACGCTACAGTATGAAAGGAGCTATTCATTATGAAAAGTATTTTCTTTGAAAATGAGGAAGTTACAGAGAATGACTTGTATTTTTTGTGTTATATGATTGAGAGAATTGCCAGAAGACTTCATCAGAGAAATAAATATGTAGTTAATAAAATTTCAAAGGAAGAATGGCTCAGATTAATTAGTCTTGCAGATGTTTTGCATTGTGAAAATCCTGAGAAGCTTGAGGAGGAATGGATAGAAGGCTATGAGCTTAAACAGGGTGATTTTAATGTTTTAGAAGTAAATAGGGAGCTGGTACAGCACATTCCGACGGCAACGCAAATGGGAAAGGTATATAAACGGCTTATTATTGCAACTATGCAGCAGGGTGAAAATTTTATTGACGGAATGATAAGAGTTTATAATAGTGATTTGTGTGAAACATTAGATAACTATAATTGCGGCGCATATTATGAGCCGTCATATTTTATAACACGGGCGTATAATAATGATGGTTTTTATTAAGACTTAGGAGATAATAATAATTTACTAAAGAAAAAAGAATAATGGACTATAATGTTTAATAACTTAAACATTAATAAGTTGGTGAAGGAGGTTGGTATACATTAGAAAAGGAAAAGAGGTATACTAATGATGGAAGAAAAGCTTGTAAATATTTTAAATGAAATGGCAGAATATTTGAGTATTGCACAGTTAAAAAAATTACAGGAGGTTTTACTTAAACAGTTGTCAGATGACAAACCTCAAAGGGAAACAATCTCAAACGAGGACTATCTAAAAATGTTTTTGAATGCAAAACGTATTGAGGGCTGTTCAGATAGAACTATCCAGTATTATCGTGTAACTGTAGAACATATGCTTAGAAATATTATTACACCAATAAGAAAAATTACTACAGAAGAAATTCGGGAGTACCTTGCAGATTATCAAAAGATTAACAACTGTAGCAAGGTGACTGTTGATAATGTACGCAGAAATATATCAAGCTTTTTTACGTGGTTGGAAGAGGAGGACTATATTTTGAAAAGTCCTATGCGAAGAATACATAAGATAAAAACAAAAACGGTTGTAAAGGAGGTTATTTCAGATGAAAGCATAGAAAAAATGCGTGACTATTGTAAGGAGAAAAGAGATATTGCTATAATTGATTTACTGTACTCTACCGGAATAAGGGTCGGAGAATTAGTAAATTTAAATATAGAGGATTTAGACCTTGAGCAAAGAGAATGTGTAGTATACGGCAAGGGTGATAAGGAACGAAAGGTATATTTTGACGCAAAGGCAAAAATACATTTGGAAGATTACATACAAAGCAGAAATGACGATAATCCTGCATTATTTGTAACATTAGATGCACCTCACAGCAGATTGAAAATAAGCGGGGTGGAAATTCGGCTTCGAGAGTTAGGAAGAGAGCTTGGGTACTCAAAAATTCATCCCCATAAGTTTAGAAGGACAATGGCAACAAGAGCTATAGATAAGGGAATGCCCATAGAACAGGTGCAAAAGATATTAGGACATTCTCAGATAGATACGACGATGAAGTATGCGATTGTAAATCAGACTAATGTTAAAACATCTCATCAGAAATATATAGCTTGATGCAAATTGAGATTTGTAGGGG
>CAJUAO010000057.1 GCA_910584685.1 uncultured Lachnospiraceae bacterium
CCGTTGGCGAAAAGATAAAATATATCCGTACATTCCGGGGCATGACACAGCAGCAGTTAGGCATTGCCATTGGTCTGTCTGCCAAAGGGGCAGACAACCGCATGGCACAGTATGAGACAAACTATCGTGTCCCGAAGAAAGATATGCTGGAAGATATCGCAGAGGCACTGGATGTTAATCTAATCAACTTTATCTCCCCAGTGTCCGGCTCTGCCGAGGACATCATGCAGACATTCTTCTGGCTGGACGAGGACAATCCGGAGGCACTGCACTTCTTTCCAATGGTTCCGAGTAAAAAAAAATACGGAACAGGAAATGCAATCAAAGCACAGTATGACAATAACGATGATATGCCCTCCATCCCGCCTGTCGGCATGTGGTTTCATTACAGTTCCGTAAATGACTTCATGCACGAATGGATGGTACATAAGCAGGAACTGGAAGAGGAAAAAATCACACAAGCTGAATATCTGGAATGGAAGCTCAACTGGCCCGATACCTGCTGCGAGCGTGGACCCGCCCATGAACCATGCGAGCCAAAATATCAATGGAAAAAATCTGATTCCGAAACGGAATCCTGAATACAACAACTGCTGACGCAGTTGTATGGCAAGCTGCTCTGCCACTTGAGCCATGCCATAAAACATGGCAATGCATAAGAATAATAGAAAATACATTTAAGAAATCTTGTTATTCTGTAGATACCTCTGATATAGGTATCAAAAAGGTATCACAGAGCATAAAGAAACCCCACAAGCAGCGTGTTTACGCCATTTGTGGGGTTCGGTTTACTATTCGAACTCCTCGGCGGATAGCTTGAACTGACTGTTTTTTCCTCATTTTTCAAGCATTTATTATCCGTATTATTTAAAAATTGCTCTCGTTTTTGTGCCAGTCAAAATTTTTAGAGCCAAAATAGAGCCACAGCCTCAATACTCCCAGTCCAAATTTTCTATTAAATAATCATCTTCGACCATTGATAGAATATTTGTCATTTTATCATAATGCTTTTTCATAATCGCTTCTCTGAATCTTTTATAATTATGCTTTTGACAATATATGATATACTGTTCAATGGCATTTATAATATATGAATCCAATTCACCTTTGGGAAGCTCTAATATTCTGTCTTTGATATATTCAACATCGTTTACATCTATTTTTTTACCAATTGCATCATAATATTTAATGCTCATATCGATTAAGGCATGTAAAGAATATTTATATCCTCTGCTATATGCAGGATTGTCAATAATGTTTTTTATATCTTTTAAACCCTCATCCATATAATGCGAAGCATATGAATCATATCCTTTTTCAATTTGTTCAATGGCTCTTTCCATCAAATTTTTAGCCATTGCATGTCGTGCCTGATAAGAATTAGGTCTAATTCGTACTCCCTCCCGAAAATAGTGATCTGCTAAATCAAAGTCTTTTTCCTTTTGTGCCACAATTCCTCTTTGAATCCAATAAAAACTATATTTTTTCCCATACTTTTCGACCTCATTTAGCAATTCTCTAATATTGGAAACAGACAACAGTTTTTCCCGTAAAATTCGTTTAACAGTTAAGGCTCTCTGAAATATCTCAGTCCATTCATTTATATCACCTTCATTAAATTGTCCCGAAGTCTGTCTGGCTACTTCTGCAAGTATATCCTTAATGTTTTCTTCGTTTGTCCCATTAATGACAGTATTTTGTATCAATCGTAAACATCTTACTTTTATCCTATTTTGTTCTATTACTAATATTTCTTCAAACATATTAGAAAAATCACGAAAATTAAATTTAGTACGTTCATTTTTTAATAACGTGGAGAAAATTCTAACCGGAATACTGTTTAATCCCAAAACTTCCAATATCGTCAATGCTTGTAAATAACGATAACTTACATCTTTTTCAATCATTGAAAACATATCTGTATAATGCGTTTCAAAACCATGTCCATGCGACAAATTATACAAAAAATCTATTAAATCATTTGTTTCACATGCATACCTTTTTAACGAATTTTTATCATCATTAATTTCAGGTTTATTAAGCCATTGCGTTTTCTTCAATTTTACATAAATTTCTTCTGCATATGTCCATGATATCTTTTCATCAAGCGTAAACAGTTCAACACAATTACTATCTTTCAGTTGCTCCTATGTCAAGATTTAGTACAAACTAAAATGAGATATTCAATAAGTTAGC
>CAJUAO010000058.1 GCA_910584685.1 uncultured Lachnospiraceae bacterium
ATATTTTTTTCATCATCACTCCAAATTCTCACATTATTATTTCTATCAAATTTGTACTTTGTTTGTGAAATAAAATCATTATAATCAATCTTTTCATATTTTTGATATTCACCTATAATTGCACTGAAAAAATATTCCATTCTATCGTAGCAAATAAATATTTCGCAATCTTCTGTAATCTTGAACGCCTCTATTTCCCTTATATCATTTGCGCTTTTAACACTTTTTTCCACTTCTAATACGCAATTATCTAACTCGACATATCTACCTGTGGTGGTAGCTGGCGTGTCAATAAATATTTCTACAAGTTCTGAGTTCTCAATATTGATATCATATTTGTAAAGTATAAATAAATCTGTTTGGTAAACAAGCAAATATCCAAATACACTTGCTCCTAAAATAGCCGTTATAAGCGTCATAGCAATAAGAAAATGCGTATATGACTTGAATAGTTTTCTTATTTTATCTGATACAAAATATCCAATATATGCACCTAATACATTAAATATCAAGTCATCAACATCTGTACTCCCAAGCGCAAAAAGGAGTTGCGTAATTTCAATTAACAGGCTGAATATAATAGCGGCACATAAAACCCCTTTACGTTTTTTGTTAGAGATAATTGGAAAAAGTATTCCAAATGGAATAAATAAAACGATATTTCCTACTACATTTTCAATGATTCGTCCTATAGAGGTGTTTGAAACAGCCATATCATAAATTGATTTAAAGGGAATGATACTGATTGTCCTTTCACTTGCACCTATAGCAGAAAATAAGTTGTTTAATGTTACCTGTTTGAAAAAGGTTATGCGAAGCAGAAAGATAACATATATAATAAAAAATATCCACTGACAGCCACGCAAAATTTTTTCATGGTTCTTATTTTGATTGTCCATAGCAATTCCTCCAAAAATAAAACTCACTCTACTGGGGGATTATTATACCCTGTTGAAGTGAGTTTTTGATTCTTTATTTCTTTTTGATTTCTTATTTTTTTCTTATCGCTGCTTTTCCGCAACAGGCAGCTTGACTTCAAACACTGTTATTTCATCATCACTCATGGCATATATGCTTCCATTGTGTATTCTTACAATTTCCTTTGCGATTGCCAAGCCAAGCCCTGTTCCACTTTCTTCTGATTCCCCATATTCTTTTGAACGGTAAAACTTATCAAAAATATGCCCTAATTCATCAGCAGGTATTGTTTTGCCATGATTCTTAATGGAAACAGTTATATAAGATAAAGTTTGGCTGGCATAAATTTCAATCGAACTTTTCGGATAACTGTAATTTATAGCATTTTTCAGAAGATTATTGAATACTCTTGCAATCTTTTCTGAATCCCCTGTTATAAACAGTCCTTCCCCCAGCTTTAAATCAATATGCAGCTCTTTGGGTTTAAGCAACGGGTAAAATTCATCTGCTAACTGTTCTATTAAAAAACATATGTCTATTTCCCGTTTCACCAAAGTTTTGTCTGATAAACTATATCTTGTTATATCAAAAAAATCATCTATCAGTTTTTCAAACTGTATAGCCTTGCGGAAAGCAACTTTTGTATATTTTTCCCGTTGTATGGCTGGCATATCCGGCGCTTCACACAATAGGCTCAAATAGCCTACCACGGAAGCAAGCGGGGTTCTAATGTCATGCGCAAGGTAAGTAAGCGTATCTGATTTTTTCTGTGCTTCAATTTCCAGTAAATGCTGTTGCTCACGGTTCTGCATTTTTATAAGATTAAGCCAATTTTGCAAATCGGAAAATTCTAAAGGGAGTTCTATGTTATCCGCTGAATTGTCAACAACATACCCCAAGGAATCCAATACTTTTAATATCTTCCTTGATGAACTTCTTTCTATTGCAATCCACATAAGTAACTCTAATATGAGAAAACCAAATACAATAATTGAAGGCTCATAATCATGTACAAAACACGCAAAATCGTATCCTGCTACTTTTTCTACGAAAACATAAAAATTGTTGTTGCCTACACTTTCAATTACTAAACAAACAGCCAAAAGGACAAAGAACACAATAAATGCACCTATAAAATGCCTAAGCAATAATAGCTTTCTATATTTCTTTGAAAATTTGTTACTCAACAATATATCCTACCCCCCAT
>CAJUAO010000059.1 GCA_910584685.1 uncultured Lachnospiraceae bacterium
TGTGCGAGGGAGATTGTAAACGAGGAAATCATTTATACATAATAGGTTGGCGGCTGAAATGCCGCCTTTCTAAATTTCCAACAGATAAATTTGTACTTATATATTGACATGGAGCGTACACCATAGTTTATTTTTATTTGAGGAGGTGTCCATATGAACTATACAACAAATGAGGTAGCGCAAAAACTAGGGATTACGAAAGACACATTATTTTATTATGAGAGGGAAGGTCTGTTACCCCAAATTGAACGGGATGAAATGAACAGACGGATTTATTCTGAATCGGATATTGAATGGATATTTTTAATCCGTTGTTTACGGGATACAGATATGCCGATGTGCAAAATAAAACAATATATTTCTCTACTTAAACATGGTGGGGAAAACTCTATACCAGAGCGAAAAAATATTTTAGTTGAGCATGAAGCTTTTATTATAGGGAAGATAAAGGCATACCAAGATTTATTATTGCTGATAAAAAAGAAGATTGAATTTTATGACGAAGTTTTAAATGATAAAAATACTGAATCTCAAAAGTGTATGGATTATCTCATGGAATGGGAACATTTCAAAGAACTTCTCGGAGGGATTGCATATGAAAAATAATAAAATAGCTTTGATAACAGGCTGTACAAGCGGAATAGGAAAGGCTCTGTCTGTCAAATTTGCACAGCAAGGTTACAACTTGATTTTGGTAGCAAAAAATAAGGATAAATTGAAAGAATTATCAAATCATCTGTCGCAGACTTTCCGCATAAAATCAGTTTTCATTGTTTATGGACTAGAAAAGCCAGAAGCCGCTGAATATGTATTCCGTAGAGTGCAGGAATTGGATTTGAAAATTGATGTGCTTGTTAATAATGCGGGTTTTAATGAGTTTGGAAGTTTTATTAAAACAAGCAGGGAAAAAGAGCATGATATGATGTACTTACATATGTTTTTTGTAACAGATATGATGAAATTGTTCCTGCCCTCAATGGTAGATAACAAGCAGGGAAAGATTTTAAATATTGGTTCAACAGGTTCTTATATATCATGTCCCTATGATGCCGTATATGCAGCAACGAAATCATATATTTTATCTGTGTCAAAAGGAATTAGTTCAGAACTCAAAGGCACTGGCGTAACAATCACAACTCTATGCCCAGGTTCTACAAAAACAGAATTTGCCGCTAAAGCAGGCATGGAAGATACTTTATTATTTAAATTGTTTGTTATGTCGCCAGAACGGGTTGCTGATATAGCTTATAAAGCTGTTATGAAAAGAAAAACGATAGTCGTGGCAGGAATTTACAATAAGATACTTGTTATGTCGTCTTACATCCTACCAGATAGATTCGTTGATTATATTAGTAAGATGATGTTAAGAAAACAACGTTAAGTAGGTTAAATGAAAGGCAACATTCAGAAGAAAATTTACTCTTGCATATTAAGGGTGGCATAATTGCCTACTTCCCGTGGTGGCTTTCCATAGAAAAACATATATAATGTTATTTTAGAGGTGATATATATGAATTTAGAAGAAAAATTACAAATGCTAAGGAAGAAGAATGGTTATTCCCAAGAGCAACTGGCAGATAAGATTGGGATAGCAAGGCAGACTGTAAGCAAATGGGAAAACGGACAGGCAATCCCAGAATTGAATGGCTTGATATTATTAAGCGAATTATATGGCGTAACCATTGACAGAATAGTGAAAGATGATGATGAGTGCAACATTTTATTATGTAAGAGTGCGGACATTGACCTCAATAAAGTTGTTTCCTTTTTGGTTTCGGCAAAAAAGAATACTTATCCAGTCAATGAAAATAAAGTACAATCTTCCAGAATGAAATCCAGTGATTTTTGTTATGCGGAAAATGAGTATCAATATTATGATACATATTTAGGTGGAGAAAAATTTACTGGTGAAGAAGCGGTATGGTACTATGATAATCCTATTTGGTGCATGAATTATACTGGTCGGGTTATAGGGGATAATTTTAACAATGGCTTTTTGAAAGAAGTTTTGTTGCAGGTTACGGAAAAATTTCCTTATCGGGGACCACAAATGTATACAAAAGGCGATTACCATTATCATTGTAAAGTAG
>CAJUAO010000060.1 GCA_910584685.1 uncultured Lachnospiraceae bacterium
TACTTCCATGCAGTTTCACCTGTTCATTATATATCTTTGTAAAGGCCAAATATTGATTTATGACATCTCTTTCTTTGCACAAATTAGCTTCAACATCTTCCTAATGTATTCTTCACCTTGTCATAACGTAATCCATGATATATTTAACAGAATTACAAGTATCTTCAAAAGTAATATCTTTTGCATAATCAAAATTTTTCTGATACTTTTTCCAAAGGTTCTGCATCTGTGGATTATCCCTGATCTCCTTAATGATTTCCACATAATTTTGCATCACCTGGCTACTGCCCCTCTTTGCACTTGTCTGCTCCAATGCTCGTTTCAAAATATTTTTATCGCATTCATTTCCACGCAAAGCAAAGATGATATGTATATCATAAAAATCTCTTGGGCGGGTATTGGCAATGCTGCGTGATAATACAGTTTCTATTTTTTCTGCCAGGACTGTTTCCAGATTATAAGCCAATATACTTAATGTCCTGTCATCAAAGAGAAGTTTAAATGTATATTCTATTTCTTTCGGTGTGATTATATCCCCAGTCGTAACATCTACCGTCAGAGGTACACTGATGGGAGGATAATTCGCTTTTAAAGAAACACGTATGCCGGGATAATCATCCGTTTCACGAATATCATAAATATCTTCTAAAGTAAAGCTCACATCATCCTCTATTTCAACAGCGCATATTTCCTTAAAAACCTTTCGGATTGATTCATGGGTTAATGTAAAGCCTTTTATTGTTGTATCCAGATCCATCGTTGTCCTGGTATCCAGCCCAACAATTACCGATATTAAGAATCCGCCTTTTAATATAAAATTGTTTTTATATGTTGATAGCGAAATTCTTTCCAGCAACCGTTCCAACATGTAGTTCTGCATGACAAGCTGGGCAGAAATATTTTTCTCTGCTGCCTTTTTCTTAATGAATGCTTTCAGCTGCATTGGATTTCTGGTTATCATAACAGCACCTCCATGTAATGTAATATCTTTGGTTTTACTCTAAGCTGCTCCGCATATTTCATCAACTTGTGTATATCTTTTTCCTTAGAAGCCGCATACCGTTTCATTGCTCCATTTACAATCTGAATATCACTGCCGCTGCCACGCACAATGTCACATAATGTTCTTTCGAGATTGTATATTTTGATGGGATTCCCGCAGGGCGACTTTATTTCAATGATTCCAAGTGCATAATTATCTGGCACAACTCGTTTCACAATAATATTTTCCTGTTTAAGAGAAGGCGCATTATACCCTTTTGGAAAAGTCATTGTATATTTTGCCGGTGTCCTGTCGGAATATCCTAAAAGGTACAACGCTGTATCATGAGAATAGATACCTCGTCCATACCTGCACTGCAACAGATGGATGTCATCTTCCCATATATCACTCCGTATATAAAGCCCTCGTCCATAACGATATAATTCTCCATCCTTTACAAGCTTCTGCAATATGCTTCGGTGCATTCCGGATTCTGTTATCTGTCTGGCCGTAATAGTACCATCCGGCGAATTTTCCAAAAGGGTTTTTATTGTGTTCTCAGTTCTCATGACAGTCACTCCTTATTATACACATTATATTGTATATAAATAATGTGTCATTGTCAAGTTTTATGATACATAAGCACATTAAATTTAGTAAAAATAATGTGTTATTGTCAAATCAATCTACTTTATAGTTGTTTTAATTATGCTATAACAAATCTAACCCATTTGGATAAATATAAAGAAAAGAACAAATTGACACACCAACGGCCGGGCATTGACACGGTTCTGTACTTTCCCTATATAGGAAAGCGGTCATGCTGCGAAGCGTGACCGCTGGAATGAAAATATTAAATAGAGAGATTTTTTTCAAAATCTATTTGTACCAGTTTTTTGCCATTAGGCAGCATACGTTCTAAAGTTTTGATTGTATGGTAATCAATTTTGAACATTGCTTTCTGCAATGACTGTTCTTCCATTTGATGATGCACCTGTTCCAGTCCGTCAAATGCATGAAGATAGGGGGAATCTGATACCCAGCTATCTTCCATATTGATTTGAATAATACATGAAACATACTTTGGGCTTGTCTGTACGATA
>CAJUAO010000061.1 GCA_910584685.1 uncultured Lachnospiraceae bacterium
GGGGCAAAAGTCAGTAAAATCAAGTGTTTGCAACCTAATCAGCAGACACTATTTAACTCCTCTTGTGAATTTATTTTTCATATAAACTTGAACTCTGGGGAATTTCACCAGAATTCAGCAAATCCTCTATTTGCTTCTCTGATAATTTTTCAAATCCTGTATTGTCTTTATCTTTTTCATATAACTCTATATCCAAGCACCAGATTCCATTCCAGCTTTCATCATCAAAAATTATATCATCATAATTTTTAATAAAATATTTCTGCATCCTTATATAAGCCTTATTTTCATATACCGTAATATCGTCAAAAGATAATGCCCACCTCTCTAACAGTAGCGTATCCTCTTTCTCCTTTATGGAAAACAAATGAACATTATTATCACACAAAATAATATAATCACCTATTCGTTCGGCATAAAATGGATAACCAAATGGATAATAGTCTACAACAGTTTCCGTTTTTTCTTTTTGCAAATTATAAAATTTTATGCTTTCTTCTCCCATAATCAGTATATTTCCTTCATATACAGTAAACCACTCTACGCCTTCTTCCAACAAACACTCTTTCCTGTCATTGTCTGGATCATACCTATATAATGCATGTTTCGAAAGAAGCCTATAATAAACTTTACCTTCATATTCCAAAAAAGATGTCACATTCCCTGCAATTTTTTTTAAACCATTTCCTTTCCGGTCTGTTTGACATAAATTTGCTCCTTTTTTTTGTTCACCACTTAAATAAAGTATTTTATTCGGCAAAATCTGATAACTTTCACTCATATTACTGATATGTTGCATTGTAGTATCATTTATTTGACTTACGCTCGCTAAATCAATAATTTCATTTACATCTGCTCTCATCTTGTAATTAGTCTTTACCTTTAATAACAGAAAACCTACAAGCACCAACAAAACAATGGCAATAAGTATTTTTTTTCTATTACTTTTAAACAATGTTTTAATCGTTTGAATCACATCTACCTCCATATTTTACAATTTATTTTCGCTCATAAAAATATTTTTTTTGTTTTTTACTTGCTTTATTTATAATAAAAAACCGCAATGTATCAAATGTATTTCTAGGAACTACTCCGTTTTTTAATTTCCGAAGTTCTTTCCCTAGTTTTTTAGATGGTCTTTTAAATTTTCCTAATAAAAGATTCCTAACAGAAGCTTGAACGCAATTTCTAGTGATAAGATTATAATTATCTTTGTCTTTGTACACTAATAAATTCTTATGTGTTTTCTGAAAATTCCCCTTAATATAAATATAACCAGTAATCATTTCACTATAAATTTTTTTCGTTGCCTCCTCCACTTTATTAATAGTTTCATCATTTGGTTTATCTAAAATATCGGAATTAATACTTATCCTCACATATTTTCCACCTGCTTTTCCCCAATAAAAGTAGTACCAGCCACCATATTTATTTTCTACCAAAAGCCCTGAATGCCCAAAAGAAAATCCCCTCTTTCTGCCACCAGTATCAGATGACCCCACTGCATATCCATAGTGCAAAAACACAGCATCATGCCCGCTAGGATCAACACTATTCACCCCATCATTCTCACAATACGCATACAAATGCAGGCTCGCCGGCTCATCCTCCTCTCCGGTATAGGTATCCTTTGTCAGAAATCTCCTCATTTCTGGCTGGTAGTACCTCGCCCTTAAATAAACTTCCTCTATCTCCTTATCGTAGTACTCCCCACAGTAGCGGAACGGATTGTCGTCTTTGCTGTCCGGTTTGATTTCATTGCCAAAGGAATCGTACTCGTAGGCCTTAGTAACTCTGCCGCTTTCGTCGGTCAGCTGTACCACATTCCCATGCGGGTCGGTCACATAGTACTGTTTTCCGGACGCCTCCCCAGAGGCATTTTCTGCACCTTTGTCGGCATATATAAGGTCGTTTCCACGGATATACCGTTTCT
>CAJUAO010000062.1 GCA_910584685.1 uncultured Lachnospiraceae bacterium
GTTTTTTATGTGGAGATAGAAAAGGCGGCAAGCTGAAAAAGCTCGCCGCCTTTGAGATATAAGTGCTAAAACTGTACGGAAACGATAACACCCTGAATAGTATTAGTAATTTCAATTTTCGCACCATGCAAATCAAGAATCGTTTTTACAATATATAATCCTAATCCTGTGCCGCCTGTTTGCCTATTTCTTGACTGGTCTACCCTATAAAATGGTTCAAACAGTTTGGAAATAGCTTCGTCGGGGATATGTGCGCCTGTATTCTCAATCGTAAGGGTGGTCGTTTCAGTTTCTTTCCATAACTTTATCAATACTTGATTTCCGGCTCCCGAATACGCCGCCGCATTTCCTAAAAGATTATCCAATGCTTTTTGAAGTAGCTGCATATCGCCTAAAATATAAATCTCCGGGGATATGGATTGTTCAACCGTCAAATCCTTTTGCATGAATAAATCTTCAAACGCTGTAACGCGGTCAATTATGAAATTGCTAAGATTAAGATTGCTTTTTTTGCAAGTATAACCCGGAGTATCTAATCGGGATATTGTTAAAAGCTCTTGTACCATTTTTCCCAAAGTGTCCGTAATTTCCAAAGACTGTGCAAGATATGTTTCCCGGTCTTTATAGCGTCCCACTTGATAGAGCATACCTTGAAGCTGCCCTTTGATAATGGTGATAGGCGTTTTTAATTCATGGGAAGCTGCTGCAAAAAATTCTACCCGTTGTTTTTCAAGCCGCCTTTCCATGTCAATATCAGCTTGTAACTTTTGGTTGGCTTCCTGTAACTCTGAAAGAGCAGCCGCCAGTTTCTTTGATAGGTCATTTAAGCTATGAGAAAGCACCCCTATTTCGTCTGTACGGTTAGTAGGGCATAAACCGCTAAAATCCATATCAGCCATTTGCTTTGATAATTTGCTTATTTTTTTAATTGGCTTTGTCATATACCAAGTATAGAAAAAAGCTGCAATTACAGATACCAATAAAATAGCAACACTCAAAATAGGAAGCGTCTTTTGAAGTGCTAAAACAACTTGACTTTCTTTATTGGTGTTTTTGGCAAGCAATAAAATATATGCTTCTGTGCTGTCCGCAAATGATATTTCATATTCTCTTGTCGTATCTGTGCTTTTATAATCATCAACTTTATTGCCAGTAAATTCATTTAAGTCTGATAAGGCTATTTCATTGCCAGAGTTTTGAAACAGGTGAAAAGCAAACTCATCATCATACTGCTTTGTAAGAATATCATTATACCCTTGAATGAAATATTGCACTTCCTCTTTAGGAATATGAGATAATTCCTCTGATAGCATATCAGCCAATTCTTCCACTTCCGCTAAATCATGGGAATAAATATATGGGGCAAAGTGGGCTATACACAAATATGTTACAGAGCAGCAAGCCACCATAAGCATTGATGTAATCAAAAAAACTTTTACCGACAATTTACTTTTAATCTTCCTTATCAATTCTATATCCCACCCCTCTAATCGTTTCTATGTAGTCAGCAGCACCAAGTTTTTTCCGTAAGTTCTTTATGTGTGTGTCAACAATCCGTTCTTCCCCGAAAAACTCATACTTCCAAAGTGTCTGTAACAGGTTTTGCCGCGTTAAAATTCTGCCTTTGTGTATCAGCAGTTCCCGCAGTATTTCAAACTCGCGGGGCGTTAAATCAATGCTTTCTTCCTTTGTATAAACCTTGTACCCCTCTAAATCCAGTGTTAAATCCTTATAGCTCATGGTCTGCGGAATATCATTCTGCTTTGATGAACGGCGTAGGACAGCGGCGATTTTCCGTAACAGTACAGGCATAGAAAACGGCTTTGTGATATAATCGTCAGCTTGCAAGTCCAAGCCTTT
>CAJUAO010000063.1 GCA_910584685.1 uncultured Lachnospiraceae bacterium
AATAAAGATTTTCTTTGGGGAACATGATCTTTACGGTTGTCCCATTTTCAAGGCTGCTTGCCACAGATATTTCCATATTCATTTTACGGCATAATTTCCAGCATAAATATAACCCAATACCTGTTGATTTTCCAAATTTACGCCCATTTTCCCCGGTAAACCCTTTATCAAAAATCCTCGGAATATCTGCTTCGGTTATACCAATTCCATTATCAGAGATAGAAAGGCTGCACCCGTTATCAAAAGAACTCCCCTCAAAAGTGAGGATCAGATTTTCTTTTGCATATTTAACAGAATTAGCTATGATCTGCCCTATAATAAATACACACCATTTCCGATCGGCAAATACTGGAATATCCAAATTCTCAAATACAGGTCTGCCGTGGGCTTCAATGATCTGTTTGGAATAGCTTTTCAACGCTTCCTGTACCAATGTTTTCAAGGTTGTCTTTTCTATCTTAAAATCTTTTTCCAATGTTGTGCTTCTCGCATAGAAAAGGGCTTGTTCTACAAAATGGTCTATTTTATTCAATTCATCATCTATGCGGATTGTAGAAATATTCTTGTCATTCTCAATGATTAAATGGGCAGAGGTTATCGGCGTTTTTATTTCATGTACCCACATTTCGATATATTCCCGGTATTCTTGATTAGTAGCCCCCGCTTCTGCCAACTTATCATTCATGTACTTATTAGACAGGCGTAGAATTTGATATAACAGTTTCCCGTCAAGAAATCCCGGCTTTTCTATAAGCTCTGCTAATAAAGTCTTGTCGTCAAGTCCATCAAATAAAGCCATAAATCCGCAGTAATATTTCTTTTTTCTTGTATAGTCCCATAACAAGGCTGCAAGAAAAGAAAAGCCAAATATTATTTCGATATAAATAATAAATTCATAACGCAATCCCATTAACCAAAGAAGCCCCATAGAAAAAATAACAGCTACCAAAAACATTACAACAGAAAAAAGGCGGTCAATTATATAATCGGTCAGTTTCATACTTTGTACCCCAATCCACGTTTTGTTTCCAAATAATCGGGCGCACCGATCTCCGATAACTTCTTACGCAATCGCACAATATTAACATTGAGTGTGTTTTCGTCTATAAATTCGTCGCTCTGCCATAATTCATCTATGATCGCGTCACGCGGTATCACATTGCCTTTGTTTACAACCAGCAAACGCAGTATGCCAAGCTCATTTTTTGTTAAATCTACCTCTTTATCCCCATAAGAAGCAGTAGCCTTTAGCAGATTGATTGTCAGCCCTTTATGGATAAGGACAGAATGAACCTGTGCTTCATAAGTCCTTTTTAATATTTTTTGAATACGCGCTATCAATACCTGTGCGTTATAAGGCTTTGATATAAAATCGTCTGCGCCGATATTTAGGCTCATCAATTCGTCAAAGTCTGTATTTCTGCTTGTCAGAACGATAATCGGAATATCCGACTGTTTCCGAATCTCACGGCATATCGTATAACCGTCTTGATATGGCAAGTTTATATCCAGCAGTACAAGGTCTGCTTCCGCTTTCAAAATATGGTCTGTAATATGTGCGAAATCAGTGCTGCTTTCATAAGCATATCCATATTTCTGTAACAGAACGGACAACTCTTTACAAATCTCTGTTTCATCTTCAACAACAAATATTTTCACTTTCTGTTTTCCTCCCGTTTCCTTTTATCTACTGGCTTTTCAGCGTCCTTTGGTATCA
>CAJUAO010000064.1 GCA_910584685.1 uncultured Lachnospiraceae bacterium
TCAAGCACCCGGCAAGAAGCAGCATTATACGCAAACGGTTCTGCATAAATACGGAGAATATCGCTTTTGCAAAAAACATATTCACAAATCTGCTTTACTGCTTCGGTCATAATACCCCTGCCCCAATATTCTTCCGCAACATAATATCCTAATTCAGCAGTCTGCCTATGTATGTTTTCCTGCCGGAAAACTCCGATACTTCCAACCACTTTGTTATCTACTGTAATTGCAAATGCAAAAGTATCATTTTCATTTGCAGAGAGCATAGAAGAAATATAGTCTGCTCCATCTTGTTCTGTATAAGGATATGGTAATCCGTCCCGAAGATTATCTTGTATCTTTCTATTGGAAAGAGCCACTGCTAAATCTTTTGCATCTGACAATTTCCATTTTCTTATATTGCATTTCATTTTATACCGCCTTTTATGTACGTTGACACCAACTAATTTTTAAGTTTTTTTCCATAACTTCATAGACCAGCTTCACATCATTTTCTAACTCATAAATTCCATGCCCTACAGTTTTATAACCTCTATGCTCATATAAAAACACTGCTGGAAGTGAAGCGTCTAAAACAGCAACATCAAATTTTTTTGAAATTTCCATTTCCAAACAATCCATAATATACGATCCGAAGCCTTGCTTCTGATAAGTAGGCAGCACATATAATCCCGTAATATGATTATTATCAAAGCAGCCCGTTCCAACAATCGCACCATTCTCAAATAATACGCCCATATTTCCAGACGCTATACCATCTAAAATATGTTCTTTACTATGATGTTGGCAAAAGAAATCCACTACCTCTTTGGGATAATACTTTGCATATACCGCTTTAATCGTTGTATGTAAAACATTATAAATCGCACTCGCCATGTCAGAAGTCGCCGTTACATATTCCATACTTTCCTCCCAAAATATCTAAATACAAATTTTTCTCTAACCACCTATATTACATAATACCATCATGTTAAAATCATTACTAAAAAATTTATTCTATCTTTCTCGCAATATAGGAATTTATCTGCCTCTCAAATCCTTTGCCATACACAATGATTCTGGCATATTCACATATGGAGCATAATTGGGAATAATATCAAATCCCAATTTTTTATATACAGCACAAGATTCAGCTAATAACTCTCCTGTTTCAAGAATCATCCTTTTATATCCCAATTCCATAGCCCACTCTATCAACAAGGCAACAAGTTTACTCCCTATCCCCCGTCCTTGATATTCAGTATGCACAAACACTCTCTTTAGTTCTATATTTTCTTCATCATACTTTCTTATAGCACCACCGCCAACCACCTTATCATTTTCATAAACAACGATTGCTTCTTTTATTTCATCTAGCTGGTTATATTTCTTGTATTTATCTCTCTTTATCTTTTTTCCCACACGCCTGTCCAAATCAATATCAAGAAGTCGGCAGTTTTCTATAAAATCTTTATTCCTGCCGTCTGTTCTAATAAAATCCATTAAAATCACCTCCACAGCTCAAATTGATAAGTTAGATTATACCACGTTCATTCTCCATTTGCCATAAAAATGTGGAGCATAGCAACCGCCACGCCCCACATTTTTTATCGCTCCAA
>CAJUAO010000065.1 GCA_910584685.1 uncultured Lachnospiraceae bacterium
GCAAATTGAGATTTGTAGGGGTGGAATGAAGTTGTCAAAAGGGATGTAAGCATGATAGAAATGATTATAAATTAAAAGGAGACAGAATAATGAATAAGGAGAAGTTTTCATTTGTAATATATATGATTCGTGCATGTGCAAGCCATTGGAAGAAGAATCCTTCCGAAGTATACAGAAACATGAAAAGCACAAATTGTATTATGGGATTTTTAGTGCCTAATTATGAAATTCTTCATACGCAAAGTACAAAGTATGTTATTGAAGATATTAAGGAATACTTTAATGTCAGGGGGATATCAATATGATTGTTTATCATGGCTCAAATGTGATTGTAAATCATCCGGATATAAAACATTCTTTCCGGTCATTGGATTTTGGAAAAGGCTTTTATGTAACAACAGTAAAGGAGCAGGCTGAAAAATGGGCAAGAAGGAAGGCTGATATTTACGGGGCAGATAATGCATTTGTTGCTGTTTACGATATGTCGGAAGATTTAGGTGGATTGATTAAAAAATGTTTTGAAGAAGATTTAGCGGAGTGGATTGATTTTATATGCAGATGCCGTGATGGAGAAGAAGACTATTTACAATATGATTTGATTAAGGGAAAAGTGGCGAATGATAAGGTGTTTAGAGTTGTAGATATGTATCATTCCGGTATTTGGGATAAGGAAAGAGCTATAAAAGAAATAAAAGTATATCCCAATTATGACCAGATTGCTTTTGTAAGCCAAAAAGCTATAAATCAGTTATTGCAATACAAATCATTTTATGAGGTGACAATGGTATGAATGATGAAATGTTAGAAAGTGTATATCAGGAAAATCTTGAAGAACGGATAATAGCATATTTGGCAGAAGTGTGTGATTTTTCTTTTGAAAAGGCAATGGATGTATATTATAGCAGTAAATTGTCAGATAAGATTTATCTTGGGAAAAATGGAATACAGTATTTGGATTATAAGGTGTTAGTTCAAATATTGCTTGAAACGGAAAGGGAACTGTTGGATTGAGGATTGTGGGGGCGGAAATGTGAAAGTAAAGTTGATGGATGTTGCAAAGGATATTTTTGCTGGCGGAGATGTTCCAAAAGATAGATTTTCAGAAATAGCAACTGATAAATATAAAATTCCAATATTTGCAAATGCGGAAAAAGATAATGGTTTACATGGATATACAGATGTGGCAAGGGTATCAGTTCCTTGCGTTACAATAGCAGCTAGGGGTACGATTGGTTTTACCGTAAAAAGAATGGAGCCGTTTTTGCCTGTTGTAAGATTAATTACAGTTATACCCAATAAAGAAAAAATCACACTCGATTATCTATACTATGCTTTGCGTAATTGTAGACCAAAATATAGAGGAACATCAATTCCTCAATTGACTGTACCTGATATAAAAAAGTACTCTTTTGAAATTGTGGAAGTTCCTAAACAAGAAAAGATTACAAGAATTTTAGATAAAATTGAGCAGCTCATAGAGATGAAGAAGAGGCAAATAGAATGTTATAACAACCTTATCAAAGCCCGATTTGTCGAAATGTTTGGTATGATAGGAACAGATAT
>CAJUAO010000066.1 GCA_910584685.1 uncultured Lachnospiraceae bacterium
CTAAATTATGTTTCATGGCTTCGGTGTATTTTTCAATACTGCCGAATTGGTGAATGAAAACCCCAATCCCCCAGCTATGCTGGGGAGAATTGAGTAGGCAGTAGCGTAGAGGATATTATGAAAAAGCCTCCTGTGATACAATGAGAAAGGTGTTGCGAGCCAATCTCAGAGAACAGGAGGCGGTCCAAATGGACAGTAAAAGTTTATCACATAGTAGATGGAAATGCCAGTACCATATAGTTTTTATACCGAAATATAGGAAAAAACAGTTATATGGCCGTCTAAAAGAGGATGTAAGAGATATTATAAAGGTGCTTTGTAAATATAAAAGTGTTGAAATCGTAGAAGGAGCAGTATGCGCCGCTCACGTACATTTGTGTGTTTGTATCCCGCCGAAACTGAGTGTATCTCAATTTGTGGGGTATTTGAAAGGAAAAAGCGCACTGATGATATACGATAAGCATCCGGAACTGGGAAGTAAATTTAATAAATCATTTTGGGCTAGAGGATACTATGTTGCGACAGTGGGCAATCTGACAGAAGATGCAATTAAAAAATACATTCAGGAGCAGTCAGAAGAATCCCGAAAAGAAGATACATCGGGAGCCGCTTTTTAGCGGCAGCCAGCAATAAGGTTCGTAACACCCCGCCTTTAGGCGGAACAGTAAGTGACCCTTATAGGGCCGTCATCAAACCACCAGTTGAACTGGTGGTTGGTGACTTAGCAAGTTTAGCTACCTCTGCTTCATCATCTTTAATTTTTTGAATAAACATATCAAAATTTTCAATACTTCCCCAGTGCTTGATAACATCATCAGTGCTGTTATTTTTAAAATCCTCTAATGCGGTAATGTAATCAGACAGGTCAAATTCTTTAAAACTCATACATTGCTCTCCTTTCTCTAAGCGGCTAAGAAGCTGTATAAGTTTGTCTGTCCGATTGCGCTTCAGCAAAAGCAACTCTTTTTGCCTTTTGAAAGCCTTGATTCTATCAAAGTCGGGTTTTTGCAGAATTTCTTTAATCTCTTTCAGCTTAAATCCCAATTCCTTAAAAAACAGGATTTGTTGTAGCTTTTGCAAGGCTTCATCATCATATAGGCGATAGCCGGATTCGGTCAATTCGCTTGGCTTTAACAATCCAATTTCGTCATAATATTGTAGTGTTCGGGTGCTTATGCCTGTTAATTCTGCAACTTGGCTTATGGTTCGCATTCTTATCAGCTCCTTAAATTTGTGAAGAAGCAAGACAGAGATTGCCGGCTTATTTCTATTCTGCTCCTATGAGAAAAGAATACAGTATCACGTTACGTG
>CAJUAO010000067.1 GCA_910584685.1 uncultured Lachnospiraceae bacterium
CCATATGCACTAACTTTACGAAAAACATAGAAGTTGCTGTCGGACGGTTTTTCGTTTTTCAATAAATGACATTTCAATTAATTCCAAAATATCAAAGGTTACCGTCTGGATATTTGGCAGTATCATCATAAAAATTATAAAGGATACCAGCTTCGTCTCCCTCCATACACTCCGATTGGCTGCGGATGTTCCAAGAGGGGGAAAAATCAACATCCCCAAGATATTTTTCAGTCAGAAGCGACAGCAGGATTTTCCCATTTATCCAGGCTTCACCTGCTTCTTCTGTCTTTGTTGGGATGCTTCCTAATTGGAGCAGGGACTTAAGCCTTTTAAATACTAGCTCTACCTGCCAGCGCAGGCGGTAGCAGGAAAGAATTTCCGCTGCGGATATTTCTGCTGGAAGGGATGTAATTACAAACATATAGTTATGTGTGAATACCGTTTCATCACTCAGCTTCTTCTGCTTTTTGCTTTCCATCTTTTTAATGCGTACCTTTTCAGCGGCGATTTCCGCTTTCGTTTTTTTGCAGGCGCAAATCCTTAACGGAACTAGCTTTTTTTCACTGTTCCTGATATATACATTTAATTCTTCAGCAGTTTCGCTGACTGTACGCAGCCAGTCAGTAAAAACCAGCTTCCCACCGTCAGCGTCATAGATGTTGAAAGCTTTATTTTTGATCCGGATGATAAAGTCCCCTCCCGCTGCCAGACAGTGTTCCATACTTTTGATCGTCCCATATGCACGGTCGGCTATGACAAGGCACCCTTTTGCAAGCGTAAAATTCTTAAGGCTCTCTCCCGTGGACTGTCTGGTTATTTTAAACTGGCTGCAGGTTAAGGAAAACAGGTCCACCGCGTAATGCAGATGCCATAGTCTTTTTACCGCGCCTTTTTCTACAATATCGGATGCATCAATGGCAAGAACCTGGAAAGGCTCCAGCCATCCAGGCTTTTGATACTGAATCACTGGATTTGGCAGGATATGCTGTGTAAGCCAGATAATCCATTCCTTACATTTAATAAACCTTTTCATAAAGCCGACATCACTGATTTTGCCAATGCCGCTGATCAAAGCGAACTGGCTTACATCAATGAAAGATTTATTGCCAGATAAATAAAATAAGATGAGCCGCAGCAGGTCAAGAGGATTTTTAATTGTCCGCTTTCTGGTAATCGCTTTTTTATCAAAGCATGCCTGTTCATAACCTGACGGCAGCAGCTTTACTAAATCATTTGTATCCATAAAATCACCCTTTTTGATTATACCATGAATTTTATGAATTTGCAGCAACAAAGTTAGTGCATATGG
>CAJUAO010000068.1 GCA_910584685.1 uncultured Lachnospiraceae bacterium
GCAAGCACAACAGGCACAAGATAAAGTAATACAGCCCCAATCGGTAAAATGTACCCTTTTGATAGCGTTGCTAAAAATATGATTGGGAGCATGGCAACCGGGATCAGCGCACCGCCAGCCAAAAACAATAGCCCCGCCTGTAGTATTGTTTCCGTATTCAAATCAGTAAAGCCGCCAGCAATTAAGCCGCCAACGATACAGATAACAAAGGTAAACAGGCATAGCCCCAATGACATAAGGATTACAACCGCTATCTTTGAAAAATAAAGCTGTGCTTTGGAAACCGGAATAATCAAAAGTCCTTTTAATGTATCGTTTTTCTGTTCATCAAAGAACAATGTGGTGGCAAACATCCCCAACACAATAGGCAGAAACAGGCTTGTAAGGTTCTTAAATGCCAAAGTGTATAAGTCACCAAAGCTATCCATGAGAGGACTGCTTCTTGATATGCTGCAGGCACGCTCAACCGCAAATACTCCCAAAATAGCAGTAAGAATAAAAATACCCCAAACTGTCTTATTCCGTTTCCATTTCAGTATCTCAGTAAAGATAATTGTCATTGCCTTTTCCTCCTTTCCAATCCCTAATTATATAGCATTAACCTTGCCAAAACCTTGCCGTAACCTTGCTTTTTTCATGTTTTCCTCCAATAAATATACAAAAAGCCCTGTGCTGTTACAGAGCTTTTGGAAATAGTATCGTAAATGTTGCACCCATTCCGGGATTGCTGTCTGCTTTAATTTTCCCATTGTGAGCATTTACAAGTTCTGTCGTAATAGATAGCCCCAAGCCATTGCCCCTGGCAGAACGTGAACTGTCACATTGATACATTCTCTCAAAAATATGCGGAATATCAGAGGAGGAAATACCTTTTCCATTATCTGAAATGATAATTTCTACTTGCTGTTCATTCTCCAATAATTTCAAAGTCAATTTATTGCCGCCACTGTGCATAAGCACATTTTGAAACAGATTATTAAGAATGCGGGTATAGGAATGAGGGTCAATACGTAAAAAATATTCATCTTCAGGAATATCAAAATCATATTCAAAATGGTTGCGTTCCAAGGTTGGAACCCACTCTGCGACAATATT
>CAJUAO010000069.1 GCA_910584685.1 uncultured Lachnospiraceae bacterium
CCCTGTCATAGTATATATGAAGATATGTCCGTCTCCTGTTTATTGTCAGTTTCTTTACCGCAGCATAATAAATATGTCCGTCCACCTCGATGGCATTTGCCGGGCTGGCTATTGCTTCGGTATTTTCCCTGACAGCTTCTTTAGCCATTCCTGTGGAAAACGGGAGTCCTATGGCAAACTTGATATATTTTTCAAGAAGGACGCCTACCCCTTTTGCAGAGTAAAAGCCCTTATCCATTACGAAATGCATCTGCTTAAGCTGCAGCTGATCCAGAAAGGCAACCATGCCTGCAAGGGTGCTCACATCTTTTATACTCCCTGGATAAATACGGGCAAATACAGGAAGCCGCGAATCCTCCCCAAAAAGCATTGCCAGATTGACCTGCGGGAGATCTTCATGGTCACGGTTATATCCGTATTCGACATAATTGATCAGTTCGGACCATGAAGAGACAGAAGAAATGTCAAGTGCCAGATATTCTTTCTCGCCACGCAGCTGTGCCCATTTTTTATAAAACAGCATCCGTCTGTCTTCATCCAGTTCTTTCAGCAGCCTGCTGATGTCCTGGGAGGAAGGAGCTGACGGAACCCAGGAATTGTGCGCCCAGTCTTCACATAAATAAAGGGCTTCATTTTCAGAACAGGAGTGCATCGCACAGACAAGGATATCTTCCCAGCAGTCCGGGAAAGTTTCCATCAGCACCTGCTTCAGGCCACAGGCGGAAGAAGCATGATCCATAAGATAGATATTTCCGAAATCCACAGACTTCATAACGGAACTGGTCTGAAAATTTGTGGTATCTGCATCTTCCCCATAAAGTTCATAGTATTTTTTATTTGGCAGAAAAGCTCCAGTCACAGGATCTTTTTTTCCAATATAAATACGTTTCTGACGGGACTGTTGCTTTTCGGCATCCCATTGTGCAATGGCTTCAAAGACATATGTCGTCCCTTTAATAACCTGTTCACCTCGAAAACTCATTGATTCATCACCTCGTTATAATT